>NZ_JALDTZ010000009.1 GCF_023109105.1 Streptococcus mitis | reverse complement strand
AAAGGACTCAGCCCTGTGCAATACAGAACTAAATCCTTTGGATAAATTAATTGTCTAACTTTTTGGGGTCAGTACATTCAAGACTTGATAATACGCGTTTTTCTTTTTTTATTCAACGTGGGTGGTTTGATTGGCAAAGGCAATAATGGCTTGCTTCAACTCATCTCCACTAAGAGTTCGGAACTCTTCAATCTTTTGATCGATGGCTTCTAGAGGCATTACATTTACCTTACCAACGAAAATCTTATCCATAACCTGATTATCAACAAGTTCGGTTGATACCAAGAGTTCTTCGTAGAGTTTTTCGCCTGGGCGGATTCCAACTTCAACGATTGGAATTTCGCTTTCAGTGTGTCCACTTAGAAGGACCATTTTCTTAGCCAAGTCATAAATCTTGACTGGTTTGCCCATATCAAGGATAAAGACTTCTCCATCCTTGGCATAAGCACCAGCATGGATAACTAGACGGCTAGCTTCTGGAATAGTCATAAAGTAACGGGTCATGCGGAAGTCTGTCACCGTTACAGGCCCACCCTCAGCAATCTGACGTTCAAAGACTGGAATGACACTACCACGGCTCCCAAGAACGTTCCCAAAACGAACTGCACAGTAGGTTGATTGGCTACGTTGGTTAAAGCCAGTAACAATCAACTCAGCCACGCGCTTGGTTGCGCCCATAACATTTGGTGGATTAACCGCCTTATCTGTCGAAATCATAACCATCTTAGGTACTTTGGCTTCATCAACAGCCTTAGCAACATTGTAGGTTCCGCGGATATTGTTTTTAAAGGCTTCTTTGGGATTGCGCTCCATCATAGGAACGTGCTTGTGGGCAGCTGCATGATAAACAATAGCTGGCTTGTACTGCTCAAAGACTTGCAACAGACGATCATAATCTTGAATGTCCGCAATCACAGGTACATAATCAATCCCTTGGAACTTACGAATCAATTCATGATAAACAAGGTAGATTGAGTTTTCCCCATGACCGAGCAAGACGATGCGTTCAGGGTTAAAGCGGCTAACTTGGCGACAGATTTCAGAACCGATTGAACCACCAGCACCTGTAACCAAGATTGTTTTTCCTGTAAGTTCTGTGCCCAGACGCGATTCATCAAGACGAATTTCCTGACGTCCCAAAAGGTCCGTAATATCAATTTTTTGGAACCCAGTACCTGCTTGGTGAAGTCCCTGAACAACTGTTTCAACCTTAGGCATCTTGTAACATTTGACACCCAGTTTATTACACATCTGCAGGATACGCTCATACTCTGACGGATCAAGTGACGGAATCGCAACGATCACACGCTCGATTTGATGGCGTTTGGCTAATTCAGGCAGATTGTCATAAGAGCCTAAAACAGGGATACCACCAAGCTTTTGACCCTTTTTCTTAGCATCCTTGTCCAAAATACCAACAAGTTCTAATTCACTAGTTGGATGTTGGTAGCTGTTCATAAAGAGAGCTCCACCATCGCCAGCTCCAATCAAGAAGGTCCGACGGTGTTCTCCATCCCCACTTCCTTGTTTGCGTTTAGAGTAGATTAACTGCCAAGTAATCCGTGGCAATAAAATCAAGAAGGTACTCAACAAGATAAAGAGAATGATGAAACGGATTGAAAAGAGGGGCAAGAAGGCATAGCAGATACTATATGACAAGACACTGCTAACAGTCACACCAAAAAAGATTTTCATGAAATCCGTAATCTTGCTGTAACGACTAATACTAGCGTTCAACCCCCAAAATGCAATCATCAATTGATAGAACAGGAAGGCCAAACTCGTATAGATAATGTAGTCAACAGGTGTTGGATTAATCAAGCCATAGAATAAGATATAAGATACAATGATGGAAACCACCATACTCAAAATATCAAATATTCCCCAGAAAACCTGTTTTTGTTGTTTATTTAAAATTTCCACCAGATCAATCACATAATCTGTGAGTTTTTTATTCATAGAAATTTACTCCTCCTTAAAAGAGCTGAATAGTTATATTGTTATTATAACACTTTTTCTCTAGTTTACGATTTGCTACAATCTTTTACTTGCTTTTTCTTAACAGTTTCATAAAAATAAACTGTCGGACAAATCCTGGACAAAGGGCAACCACCATCTGAATCGCAACACTCTTGGCATACTCCATGTAAGAAATTTGTCCTCGCTTCAGCATCCGCTGACGAGCTTGACGATAGAGTTTGAGATAACGCAGTCCCCCACGACGCTCAAACATCCCTGCTCCGACACGAACCTGACACAAGATTTGATCCAGATTTCCAGTCCTAGCTCCTGCAGCAATCATATTGAGCCAGAGGAGGTCATCCTCCATATAAAGGCCATCTTCATAATTGCCAGCCTTGAGAACCATATCCTTCTTGAACATGACAGTCATGTGGTTAAAGGCACTTCTCATCCTTTGATAAGCCACAATATCTGCATGTTGAGTCGGAACACGACGGTAGGAAACAATCTCATCAGGATTATCAATAAACTCTGCAATATGGCCACCTAATAGGTCGAGGTTGTCCTTCTCCATTAGTTGAACCTGTTTCTCAAAACGGTCTGGAACAGCTATATCATCCGTATCCATACGGGCAATAATATCATACTGACACTGCAAAACACCCTGTCGAAGAGCCAGACCCAAACCTTGATTCTGCTCAAGAGGATAGCGTCTCACTGGAATATCAGACTCAGCTTCAAGCTGGTCTAATGCCTGATAGAGCTCAGGAGTCAAAGGCCCATCCTCAACCAAAACCAATTCGCTCGGTTTCAAGGTCTGATTTTGAACACTCTCAATAGCATCCTTTAAAAATATCGGATTTTCCTTGATATAGACCGACATCAATACGCTGATTTTTTGCTTTTCAGACACAGTTTTTCTCCAATGTATAGATTTCCTTCCACTATTTTATCATAATTTTCAAGACTTTCCTATTTTTATCTTGAAAGCCCAAAACCTGACTTGACATTATAGGGAAAAAGCCTTAAAATAAGCTGTTATTAAAATCAGCTAGAAGAGGTATTTTATGAAAAAGCAATCACTCTTTTTTGTTCCAGGTATTATCCTGATTGGTGTTTCCTTGCGGACTCCTTTTACTGTTTTACCCATTATTTTGGGAGATATTTCGCAAGGGCTGGGAGTAGAAGTTAGTTCGCTTGGTGTCCTAACCAGCCTTCCCCTCCTCATGTTTACCCTCTTCTCGCTCTTTTCTACCCGACTGGCTCAGAAAATCGGCTTGGAGCATCTCTTCACCTACAGCCTCTTCTTCTTGACTATTGGCTCACTTATTCGACTAATCAATCTGCCCCTGCTCTATCTAGGAACTTTGATGGTTGGGGCAAGTATCGCAGTCATCAATGTTCTGCTTCCTAGTCTCATCCAAGCCAATCAACCAAAGAAAATTGGTTTTCTGACTACCTTATATGTAACCTCTATGGGGATTGCAACAGCTCTGGCTTCCTATCTGGCTGTGCCTATTACACAAGCCAGTTCTTGGAAAGGACTCATCATCCTCCTCACCCTACTCTGCCTAGCAACTTTTTTGGTCTGGCTCCCAAATCACCGCTATAATCACAGACTGGCTCCACAAACCAAACAAAAAAGCCAAACAAAGGTCATGCGTAATAAACAGGTTTGGGCAGTTATTGTTTTTGCAGGTTTTCAATCCCTGCTCTTTTACACCGCTATGACCTGGCTACCTACCATGGCTATCCATGCAGGTCTATCCAGTCACGAGGCTGGCTTACTGACTTCTATCTTCTCTCTGATTAGCATTCCTTTTTCCATGACCATCCCAAGCCTGACAACCAGCTTGTCAACTCGCAACCGTCAGCTCATGCTCACTCTGGTTTCACTAGCTGGTGTTGTCGGTATTTCCATGCTCTTTTTCCCTATCGGTAATTTCTTTTACTGGCTTGCTATCCATCTCCTCATCGGAACCGCAACCAGCGCCCTCTTCCCTTATCTCATGGTCAACTTTTCACTCAAGACAAGCGCTCCTGAAAAGACAGCCCAATTGTCCGGCTTATCTCAAACAGGAGGCTATATCCTAGCAGCCTTTGGGCCGACTCTCTTTGGATACAGTTTTGACCTTTTTCACTCTTGGGTACCAGCTGTAGCCGCCCTCTTGCTCGTCGATATCCTGATGACTGTGGCCCTCTTTACAGTGGACAGAGCCGATAAAATCCTCTAAACTTCTAGTTTTACCTAGAAGTTTTTTATATATAAAAATTTTACACATTTCTCTTGACAGGGCTTTCATTTAGATGTACAATGTATGTGTAGAAAAATTATATATAAAAATCTTATACTCAATGAAAATCAAAGAGCAAACTAGGAACCTAACCGCAGGTTGCTCAAAGCACTGCTTTGAGGTTGTAGATAAGACTGACGAAGTCAGTTACATATATCTACGGCAAGGCGACGTTGACGTGGTTTGAAGAGATTTTCGAAGAGTATTATACATTAGAAAAGGAGGTTTCCCATGTACTTTCCAACATCCTCTGCCTTGATTGAATTTCTCATCTTGGCCGTACTGGAAAAAGAGGATTCTTATGGTTATGAGATTAGCCAAACCATTAAGCTGATCGCTAATATCAAAGAATCTACACTCTATCCTATCCTAAAAAAATTGGAAGGCAATAGCTTTCTAACAACCTATTCTAGAGAGTTCCAAGGTCGCATGCGTAAATACTACTCCTTGACAAATGGTGGTATAGAGCAGCTCTTGACTCTAAAAGATGAATGGACACTCTATACAGACACCATCAATGGCATCATAGAAGGGAGTATCCGCCATGACAAGAACTGAATACCTGACTCAGCTAGAACTCTATCTCAAGAAACTACCTGAAGCTGACCTCATCGAAGCCATGGACTATTTCAGGGAACTCTTTGACGATGCTGGAGTCGAAGGAGAGGAAGAACTCATCACTAGCTTGGGAACTCCCAAAGAAGCAGCCCACGAAGTTCTAGCAAATCTTCTCGATAAAAAAATCAATGAAGCGCCTGCTCAAAAGAATAACCGACAAATTTTGCATATCGCCTTGTTAGCTTTGCTTGCAGCCCCCATCGGCATTCCTCTTGGAATCGCAATCCTTGTGTCCCTATTCGCAATCCTTGTGGCTGCTTCGACTGTCATTCTAGCTTTCTTTGCAGTTTCCATACTTGGTATCATCTGCGGATTCCTATTTTTAGTTGAAAGTTTCACTGTACTTGCCCAAGCCAAATCAGCCTTTATCTTGATTTTCGGTGCTGGTTTACTGGCTATCGGTGCTTCTTCACTGGTCTTACTAGGTATTTCCTATATAGCTCGCTTCTTCGGTCTACTCATTGTTCGCCTGGTGCAATTTGTTCTTAAAAAAGGAAAGAGAGGTGATCAACATGCGTAAATTGACAAAAGGATTTCTCATTTTTGGTGTGGTGACTACCGTTATCGGATTTATCCTGCTCTTTGTAGGTATCCAATCTGACGGGATCAAGAGCCTACTTGCCATGTCCAAGGAGCCTGTCTATGATAGTCGGATGGAAGAGCTGACCTTTGGCAAGGAAGTCGAAAACCTAGAAATCACTCTTCACCAACACGCGCTCACCATCACAGACTCTTTCGATGATCAAATCCACATTTCTTACCATCCATCTCTTTCTGCTCACCATGATCTTGTCACAAATCACAACGATAAAACTCTGAATATCACTGATAAGAAACTGTCTGAAACTCCATTTCTCTCTTCTGGAATTGGTGGGATTCTCCATATCGCAAGCAGCTACTCTAGTCGTTTTGATGAAGTTATCCTCCAACTGCCAAAAGGAAGAACTCTAAAAGGAATCAACATTTCAGCCAATCGTAGACAAACTAGTATTACTAATGCTAGTCTTGAAAATGCGACCCTTAATACAAATGGTTATCTCCTCCGAATTGAAGGAAGTCGAATCAAAAACAGCAAACTCACAACGCCCAATATCGTCAATATTTTTGATACAGACCTTACAGATAGTCAGCTAGAGTCAACAGAGAAGCACTTCCACGCTGAAAATATCCAAGTCCATGGTAAGGTTGAACTGACTGCCAAAAAGTATCTCAGAATCATCCTAGACCAGAAAGAGAACCAACGAATTAACTGGGACATCTCAAGCAACTATGGTTCTATCCACCAATTCACAAGAGAAGAGCCTGAATCAAGAGGTACGGAATTAAGCAACCCTTACAAAACTGAAAAAACCGATGTCAAGGATCAACTCATTGCTAGAGCTGATAATAATATTGAGCTAGTATCCATACCAAACAGACGTTGACAAAAGCGCTTACATCTGCTACTATGAAAGCATATTTATCTAACTAAAAAGGAGGTTCTACCATGAAACAAGAATGGTTTGAAAGTAATGATTTTGTAAAAACAACAAGCAAAAACAAGCCTGATGAACAGCCCCAAGATCTTGCAGACAAGGCTGAAGAAATTGTAGCCGATCTCGATACACCAATTGAAAAAAATACTCAAGTAGAGGAGAAATTCTCTCAAGTTGAAGCCGAACTGGAAAACCAGCATGAAGAGAAAATTGAAACGCCTGAAGACAGTGAAGCGAGAACAGAAATAGAAGAAAAGAAGGCATCCAATTCTACTGAAGAAGAGCCAGACCTTTCTAAAGAAACAGAAAAAGTCACTATAGCTGAAGAGAGTCAAGAAGCACTTCCTCAGCAAAAACCAACCACGAAAGAGCCCCTTCTTATCAGTCAATCCTTAGAAAGTCCCTATATCCCCGACCAAGTTCCCAAATCTAGGGATAAATGGAAAGAGCAAGCGCTTGATTTTTGGTCTTGGCTATTAGAAGCTCTCAAATCTCCTACGAGCAATCTTGAAACAAGTAGCACACATAGTTACACAGCCTTTCTCTTGCTCATTCTGTTTTCTGCGTCTTCCTTTTTCTTTAGTATCTACCACATCAAACATGCTTACTATGGACATATAGCAACTATGCATAATCACTTCCCTGAACAATTTGCTTCATTAAATCTCTTTTCGATTATCTCTATCCTAGTAGCAACAACACTCTTCTTCTTTTCATTCCTCTTGGGTAGTTTCGTTGTGAGACGATTTATCCACCAAGAAAAAGACTGGACGCTAGAAAAGGTTCTCCAACAATATAGTCAACTCTTGGCAATTCCAATCTTCCTCACTGCCACTGCTAGTTTCTTTGCCTTCTTTGACAGCCTGCGATTTACAGCCCTCTTGTGTGTGATTAGCATTGGAATCATTCTACTTGCTAGTCTCCATATCATTACAAGACCAAGTCAAGCAAGTGAAACTGACTCCTTCTATCAGTTATTCTTATCTGTCCTTGTGAACGGAGTCATTATCCTCCTCTTCTTTGTAGCTGAAGTGGCACTGATTGGGGATTATCTTCGTATCTTGGCCTTTCTTTAAACTTCATACTCTTCGAAAATCAAATTCAAACTACGTCAGCGTTGCCTTGCCGTACTCAAGTACAGCCTGCGGCTAGCTTCCTAGTTTGCTCTTTGATTTTCATTGAGTATCAATCCTGTCATCCATGGCAGGATTTTTTCTATGTCAAAAAGCAAGTCGACTGACCTGCTTTACTCTTCTTGTGCTAATGTTTTAAAATCTTGTCCTAGTATGGGTTGTATTTCTAATTGATTGGCGTCTAGTTGGTGGTAAGATGCTGATGGTAGTGACTCTAGGAATTTTGCATAGTCCAAGCGAGCGATAGCTTCATAGTCTTCTGGTTTAGAGCCATCTCCTGTGATTTGAACCAAGTCAATCTCCCACTGGACTTCCTTATCCACCAATTGCTCCATATAGGCTGCAGGAACAAATGGTTCTCTCGGTAAAACAGTCTTGACGCCTTGAGCCAGATGGTAAACACCGTGCACTTGCCCTTCTCCATCCTGATAGAAGGAAACTCTTGCAAAGTAGGCATCCGTCTCTTGAACCGCACGCACACGCGCTTCAAACCGAGCCAAGCCATCTTCCTCTAAAAAACTCTTCAAGTCCTCATGACTAGAGAATACAGGATTAAAAATTCCTTGGCAAATCGTAAAACGAGCTGCATTATCTGTCAGATGGGCTTGAATACTTGCTTGGAAATAAGCTTCAAAATCAAAACCATCTAGTCCTTCAATCTCTGTTCCTGTATAAGCAAGCAGAGCATCTAAAAATGACTTGATAATCTGCCAGTCTGTCTTCGTGAGTAGGTCAGGAAGATCGACACGGTAAGCCTTTTGACCATCAGCATAACTGACCTTAAAGAGAAATTGTGATTGCCCCACTATCGCACACTCGATATACTCAAGACGGTTAAGAGGCTGACGGAGATAAACGGCATCATAACTATGCGACTCCAAGCCGTCTACCAGGGCCAAGATCGACTTGGCAGTCAAAATTTCCTGTTCTCCTAAAATGCTCTGTTTATTTGGAATAAAAAATGTTTTCGTCATAACTGAACTCCTTTGAAATCGTTTACATATAGTATACCTTATTTTTCTGAAAGATACAGAAACAAACTTTAGATTTTTGAGTAAAAAGCATAGAAAAACAGCCCCTGAGGACTGTTTAATCTTATACAGTAGCTGCTTGATCCAAGCTTTCACCGATAGCAGCTAGGCGCTCGACAACTTCAGCTTGTGTCAATTCATTTTCTGAAACATAGCGGTTACGTGGGTGAACACGGCACTCGTGTGAGCATCCACGGATGTACTTGTCTTCATTTTCTTCTGATGTCAAGATACGACGATTACAGAAGGGATTTCCACAGTTGACATAGCGTTCACATGGTGTTCCATCAAACCAGTCTTTCCCTACGATGGTTGGGTTGACATGGTTAACATCGACTGCAATACGCTCGTCAAAGACGTACATTTTCCCATCCCAAAGCTCACCTTGAACTTCTGGATCTTTACCGTAAGTTGCGATTCCCCCGTGCAATTGACCTACATCTTTGTAGCCTTCACGGACCATCCAGCCTGAGAATTTCTCACAGCGAACCCCACCTGTACAGTAAACCACGACACGCTTGTCCATGAATTTTTCCTTGTTGTCACGGACCCATTGTGGCAACTCACGGAAGTTGCGGATGTCTGGACGGATAGCCCCACGGAAATGTCCTAGGTCGTACTCATAGTCGTTACGTGTATCAAGGACAACGGTATCTTCGTCAAGAAGGGCTTCTTTGAACTCTTTTGGAGACAAGTAAGCACCTGTTGTTTCAAGTGGGTTGATGTCGTTGTCAAAGTCGTTGTCTTCTAAACCAAGGTGGACAATTTCTTTCTTGTAGCGAACGAACATCTTCTTGAAGGCTTGTTCACTTTCTTCGTCAATCTTGAACCAGAGGTCTTCCATGCCTGGAAGGCTGTGAACGTAGTCCATGTATTTTTGAGTTGTTTCGTAGTCACCTGAAACTGTTCCGTTAATTCCCTCGTCAGCGACTAGGATACGGCCTTTAAGGCCGATTGATTTACAGAAAGCCAAGTGGTCTGCAGCAAATTGCTCTGCATTTTCAATTGGAGTATAAAGGTAGTAAAGTAAGACACGAATATCTTTTGCCATAAGATTTGTTCTCTTTTCTATTCTTAAATTTTCAGAATTTTTTATCTAACTATACTAGTATACCTGCTTGAGAAAACGAATGCAATTTATTTGACTGGAAATTTATAGAAAGCGGTCTGTTCCTGAACTTCATCAGTAGCCATAGCGAATAGCAGATAATTCCCTCAGCTTTTTGATCTGCTCGGATTGACTTTCTGACAAAATCAGCTGATTATCAATCAACACACGTGAGACATCAACGTTCATTTGACTCAATATAAACGGAGTAGAAGTCCCATCGTCCTTTAATCGTCTTTTATAAATCACTAACTGATTTTTCAGGGGAGTCAGTTGAGGCGCATCCTTTATATCTTCCAATAGATAATCAATGATAGCCAAAGCTTCACAACGCCGTTCGCTTCCTCCTTCAAACCATTTTAATAGTGTCATTCTCATTTTCCTCCTGAAACTCACTTCTAAATTGAAAAACTATAATTCTTACCCTCGCGCCAGTATTTTACCACACCCTATGTAAAAAGTCAGCAGAAATGGTAGGGTCGCTACAATATTATTGATCACATGCACCGCATAGGATGGATAAATGGTGCTTGATATTTCCTAAATGGTTAAAGTAAGGGAAATAAGGAAACAGAAATATCTATGTCTTTGTTTCAAAAAATCACTGCCTTCCTCAGACAAGCCTGAGGAAAAACAGTGATCACATTTTTAGGAATTAGGAATGAATACACGAAATCAATTGTTCTTATGATTTTTTGTTTTTCAAGAATTCATCGTATTGTTTTTGCATTTCGTTCAATACTTTTTCGTAGGCACCTTCAGATTTCAATTTTTCCATCAATTCTGGAATAGCTTTTTCTGGGTCTACAGTACCAGTGTTGATAGCTGTATCGAATTGTTGCATTGTGTTAGAGATTGCTGAGATTTCAGATTTCACATTGTCAGTGTTAAAGATGAATCCAAGCGCTGGAGATTCTTTAGCTTCTGCCAATTGTTTCTTAGAATCTGCGATTTGTTGGTCTGTAACGTTTTCGTTGATGTAAAGGATCCAGTTGTTACCAGTGTTCCATCCACCCATGTGAGTATTTCCTTTGTAGCCATCAAGGACACGAACACGGTTTTCTTTACCTTCAATTTTTTCCCAGTTCTTGCCTTCTGGACCGTAAACAAGACCGTTCAAGAGTTCTGGGTTAGTGTTCAAGAGGTTCAACACTTCCATTGATTTTTCTTTGTTCTTAGAGTTGTTTGAGATAACAAAGTTAGCAACTTGTGTTGTTTGGTTTTTCTTGATGAAATTAGTAATTGGTTTGATTTCGATATCTTTGTTAGCAACACGTGAAAGCAAGCTGTTACCGTAGTCAGCTGGTCCTACTGTTTCTTCACGAACAAACCAAGTATCTTGTTGAAGGTCAAATGAAGTATCGCTTGTTGCTACGTCTTTTGGAATGTATCCAGCTTCATAGAATTTGTGAAGAGTCTTCAAGTGTTCTTTGAAACGAGGTACTTCGTAACGGTTTACGATCTTAGTAGTGTCTCCTTCAAGGTCGATAACGAATGGAAGTCCATTTGGAACTGGGTAGTCAAAGTTATCAGATGGGATAAAGTTCTTAGTAACCGCAAATGGCACTACATCTGGAGCTTTTTCTTTGATTTGTTTCAAGACTGGTTCAAGTGTTTCGTATGAAGTGACACCTGAAATATCGATACCATATTTAGCAAGAAGAGTTCCGTTGAAGGCGAAGTTTTGAGATGATGCAACGTTGGCTGCAACTGGAACGGCGTAAATTTTACCGTTAATGCTGTTACCTTTGATGTAAGCTGGGTCAAGTGCTTTGTAAAGTTCTGCCCCTTCTTTCTTGTACAAGTCAGTCAAGTCAGCATAAGCACCTTTTTGAGCATTTACAACATAGTTAGATGCAAAGGCGATATCGTAGTTTTCACCAGATGATGTGATAACTGACATTTTCTTATCATAGTCACCCCATCCAAGATATTGGATATCCAATTTAGCACCAACTTTTTCTCCGATGATTTTGTTAGCATTTTCTAGCAATTCATCCAAGTTATCTGGTTTGTCACCAATTTGGTACATTTTGATAACAGTTTTTTCACCTGAAGCTGAGTCAGCAGCTTTCTTGTTACCTGAAAGGTTTCCACAAGCAGCGAGACCAGCAGCCAAAGCGACTACACTAGCAGATGCAAAAGCATATTTTTTCCAGTTTTTCATGACAAAAACTCCTTTTTTTATTTTTAAACTTATAAACAATGTAATGATCTTAACTTCACGCAAGGGAAGTTTGAAAACGAGAAATGTTTTTCTCAATAAGCACTATTCTTTCACGCCACCGATAGTCAAACCTTTTACAAAGTAGCGTTGGAAGAATGGATACAAAATCGCGATTGGAAGGGTTGCAACAACAACCATGGCCATACGTCCTGTTTCTTTCGGTAGAGCAACTCCCAGTTGACCAGATAGACCGACTGCTTTTGCGATGTAGTCCATATTTTGTTGGATTTGCATGAGCAAATACTGCAATGGGTACAAGTTGTCACTCTTAATATAAAGGAGGGCGTTGAACCAATCATTCCAGAAACCAAGAGCTGTCAAGAGCGTGATGGTTGCGATACCTGGTAGTGACAATGGCAAACAGATTTGGAAGAAGATCCGGGCCTCACTAGCACCATCGATACGAGCGGATTCAAGAATGGCTTCTGGAATAGTCTTCTTAAAGAAGGAACGCATCAAGATAATGTTGAATGGTGAGAGAAGCATTGGAACAATCAAGGCCCAAACTGTATCACCGAGTTGAAGCAAACGAGTGACCACGATATAGCCTGGTACCAGACCAGCGTTGAACAACATACTAAGAAGGGCAAAGATTGTAAAGAATCTGCGGTACTTAAAGGTTGTCCGTGAAATGGCGTAAGCATAAGTTGTTGTGATAAAAACGTTTGTGATAGTCCCCACCACTGTTACAAAGACTGAGATGAAGAGAGCTTGGAGGATTTTCTCCTTAAACTGTGCTAAAAATTCAAAACCGTCTAGTCCAAATTGGGATGGGAAGAAGCTATATCCATTTTGGAGGATACTCTTTTCATCTGTCACCGAAATAACAATAACGAATACGAAGGGTAGGATACAAGAGAGGGCAATCAAACCAGAAATGGTACTGAAGAAGATATCTGCTTTCTTACTGAAGGAGTGAATGCCGACATTATCAATTTTTTCTTTTTTAATTTTCTTTTCTGCCATATTCTCCTCCTTTCTAGAACAAGGCTGAGTTTGGATCAACTCGTCTTGCAAGTAAGTTTGATAGGATAACCAAAAGCAAACCGACTACTGATTGGTAGAGACCTGCCGCTGAAGCCATCCCTATATCCGCTGTCTGGGTCAAACCATTATAAACATATACGTCCAAGACGTTGGTTACGTTATAAAGCTGACCAGCATTGTGGGGGATTTGGTAGAAAAGACCAAAGTCTGCACGGAAGATATTTCCGACTGCCAGGATGGTCAATACGGTTACCAACGGTGTCAACTGTGGAATAGTTACATTGCGAATTCGTTGCCATTTGCTAGCCCCGTCCACTGTTGCTGCTTCGTAGTAGGTTGGATCAATTCCCATGATTGTCGCATAGTACATGACACTGCTATATCCAAAACCTTTCCAAATACCTAGGAAAAGTAGGAGATATGGCCAGATACCCAAGTCAGCGTAGAAATTGATTTCCTTCATTCCAATAGATTCTAGGAAATGGTTGAACACCCCTTTATCAATATTTAGGAAGGCATCTGTAAAGAAACTGATGATAACCCAAGACAAGAAGTAAGGGAACAACATAGAAGTTTGGAAGATCTTAACCATTCTCTTAGAACGGAGTTCACTGAGGATGATGGCAATCCCTACAGATACAATCAAACCAATAAAGATAAAGCCGAGATTGTAGAGGACAGTATTTCGAGTGATAATAAAGGCGTCTTTTGAACTAAACAAGAATCTAAAATTATCGAGTCCGACCCATTTACTATTCACGATACTATCTATAAATCCATTACTGGTCATGTGGTAGTCTTTAAAGGCAACCACGTTCCCAAATACTGGAATGTAGAAGAATAGAATCAACCAGAGTGCCCCTGGCAAAACCATCAAGAGAAAGATCCAGTTGTCTCTCAAGGTTTTTGAAAACTTATTCATAATTTCCTCCCTTTTTTATTTTGATATCCATCTAAAAATTCCTTTTTAGACTTTTGATAACGATTACATTATTAGTATACTCCTATTTGAAGGTTAGGTTAAACTACTAATTATAGAAAAAACTCCACAAATTATTTTATGTGGAGTACTTTTGAAGAAAGGGATGTTTCACGCGAAACCCCCTGCGCCAGGCAAGGTGTTCTTATTTTAGGTCGTATAAATCGTCGATGCTGTCGCAATGGTATGCCATTGGTTGGCTGTCGTGGCTGCAAAGTCCTTGTCAGCGTAAAAGTCATTAAATGGCAAGATGTCTACTTCTAGTTCGTCGATACGAGAGATTTCGCCTGCTAGATAGTTTTCAATGCGACTTTCTGCACGCTTGATCCGTTGCAAGAGCCCACCCATACGAATGTCTACTGTATCCAAGCCAAAGACCTTGTTTTCTTTCAACCATTGGTGGCTAAAGAGCTTGTGGAAGGTTTCAATCTGGCTTCTTAATTTTGGTAATTCTTCCCTAGCAATTTGTTGCAAGCTCTCTTTATCACCTTTTTGATAGGCTTGACGAATGCGTCGGCCCACATCCACTTTACTGGTTAAAATCTGGTTCAACTGAGCCTGAGTTTCAAAGAGATAAGCATAGTTTCCTGCTTTTTCTTTAATAGCAGCAAGAGTCTCAGCTGCTTGGGCAAAGTGTGGTTTGTCCTGCTCAGGAGTCATGTGCTTGTCAAGGATTGGGCAAAGAACATCCTGATAAAAGACATAGCGATTAGGGTTGATACCACTGAGATTATCTGGTAGATCTGGCAAGAGGTTGGCAAGATCAAGTTGCATAAAGTCCTCAATCGATAAGCCTGTGTTGGTCTTGAAGTGAGCTGATAGACGCTCTAAATCATTACGATAGCTAAGTTCTGCCCAGATTTGCAAGCTTGGTAGGACGGAGAACTGGGCAGTTTCCCCACCATTATCCCCCCAACCCGTCACAATGACTTCTTTGATATCATTGGCACGGCAAGCTTTATTTGCTTCGATAGCGATAAGACGACTGAAATGGTTGTGTGGTGTAAAACCAATCCACTTCCAAGCACCACCTGCAAAGGCAATATCCTGGCTAATCTTGTGGTGATTACCGAAGTTACGGTTGTATTTTTCTTCGCTATCCTGATAATAATCCCAGTAAACCAAGGTCACACGGTCTTTGAGACGGTCTAAGTAAATACGAGTTTCTTCTGGAATTTCGACATCACGGTCGTACTGGCCATCTGCTGACATGAGTTTGAAGAACATATCGCTCCACATCTGGCAGTGGAAACCATACTTGTCTGCAATATCCAGCACGCGCTCCAAATGTTGACACATGAGGAGGCTACGGTCCACAACACCGTTTAAGATAAGGTAACGTCCCAAACCAACCAAGTGAGCTTCGTCCATCCCGATATTGACCTTGCGAGTTTGTAGTTTAGACAAAGTAGCAAACATACCGTCAATCAGATCGTAGACTTTTTCTTCACCGATGAGGAGAATATCCTCTACATCGCGGAGTTCTTGCACTTCTTTGACGCCCCATTTGACAAAGGCTGACAAGTGGGCCAAGGTCTGGATACATGGTACAAAGGTCATGTCAAACTGCTGGGCGTATGCTTCAATTTCCTGTAACTCTTCAGCTGAATACGCTCCACGGAAATAACCAAAGTAGGGTTGGCCTTCAATCTGATAGGTGTCTTCCATGTAGAGTTCAAAGGTTGAATAACCCATGAGAGCTAAGACTTCAATCATCTGCTTGGCAGATGCAACATTTAAAACTGCATTTCGCGAACAGTCAGCCATGTAGGCTAAATCTTCATAAGCCGCTTGTTCTTCAATCTCTACCTTATCACCTTCTACCAAAGCTGTTGCGAGAACAGACAAGGCGCGATAGAGTTGGTGAGGTTTGCGATAAGTCAATTGATATTCTCCGCCCTTACCCTTGATAGAGATAGAAGCTTGGTCAGACTGAGCGACTGCCACTTCTACATCTGGTAGTGAAATGTGATTTTGAAGTAAGTCTATAGCTTGCTGTTGTTTACTGCTAATTCCGGTAAAATTTACCATTGATTTTCCTCCTGTAACCAGTTGACAAGAGCGCCGTAGAGATTGGCATCTGCCTGATAGGTGCAGGCTTGGATCACTGGCGCAATTGTATATTCTTCATATCTTTCCACAAAGACGTCTACTGCTTTTTGCACACCTTTGATAAAATCTGGGTTTTGACTGATAGAGCCACCTAGGCTAATGACATCTGGGTCGATTAGATACTGGATATTGAGTAATCCTTGAGCAAGATTACGATTCATCCGCTCAATGGCTTCTTGGCAAAGGGCATTGCCTGCTGAAGCCTCTTGATAAACCTTACGGCCATCCCAGTCTGACTGACCTGATTTTTCAATCACATAACGAACCATGTTTCCTGTAGAAGCTAGTTGTGACCAGTTATTGAGTTTTTCTGCTGGTTCGATAGTTGTCATGTAACCAAACTCTCCACCCAAGCCATGGCGACCACGGTGAATTTTGCCATTGATAATCATGGCCCCACCGATCCCTGTACCAATAACGACACAGGCTGCATTTTCAATCTCAGGATGAGCTAGCAGTTCACTAAGTCCAACACAGTTGGCATCATTTTCTAGATGGACAGGTAGTTGGTGATGAGAAAGGGCCTGGTACCATGAAAAACCATGGATATAAGGAATGGCACTAATTCCCTCGATCACTCCTGTTTCTTGATTGACCGCTCCTGGAACACTCATAGCAATCCCACGATAGTCCTGTTCTGACAAGCGTTGGTCCAACCAAGCAAATAAATCTTCTAGAGTTTCTGGAGTTGGGGTGCTGGTCTTATCTAAAATCTTTCCATCAGGAGTTAGACTAGCAAACTTAATGCCAGTCCCTCCGATATCAATCGTTGCAATGGTCATTGCTTTCACCTGCAAAAAGGAGCGAATCAGCAGTTGGTTCTTACTTTTTCGCTCCTCCTTTCTTTTTATGTTTACTTTTTGAAATTAAATTTCTTCTTTTTGAATGAGTTCTGTACGAATTTCCTGTGGTGCCAATAGTCCTGAATGGACTGAGTATGGGCGTTCCAACAAGTCAAGAATAGTTTGTTGTTTTTCAGACACACGGATATTTTCTTGACTCATGTTGTAGTAACGAAGGACATAACCTTCTTCATTCTCAGCCACCTTAAAGGCTGTTGGGCATACTTGTGGCAAGTTCAGAGCCGGATGGTTAAAGAGGCTACCCGTTGCTGCAACGCTCCCCTCTTGTTTTGCAACTTGAAGAGCTGTAAATGGCACCTGGAAGGCTTTGGCACGACGGAAAGCTGAGAAGCGTTCCCCTGCTTGGTGGCATTCTACTGCAAATTCAACTTCGATAGCTCGCAAGCACTGAGCTTCCGGTGTTGGGAAATAGCCCCAGTCACCTAGTTCGCCTGAAGCACGCAGAAGGGTTACAGCCATGGTGTCATCTCCAAGAATTTCGTATTCGTGCAATCCTTTGTTAGCTACTGTCACTCCTTTAACATCATCATACAAGCTGACAAAGGCTTGTTGGTGTTGTGGATTTTCAGGATTTTCCCAAGAAGCTGCTGGTTTATTTGGTCTTGTCACAACTTCATAGATGCTTTCAGAATCATTGCTTGGACGAGTGTTATGAGTTTTCACCAAGAGACGGATGCGGTGGTCTTTGGCTGTATTGGTAAAGCGAGTCTTGAAGCGAATCTGTGGATTGTCCACAAAGACAGTCATTTCTGTTTCAAGAGGAATGGTTGTCAACTCTTCTGAACGACCTGCATCTCGTTTCATGAACTCGATGATACCTCTTTGTTCTGCATCCAATTTTTCATCTGCGCTAACTGGAATAGTCAAGTCATGTTTGAGCAAGATTTTGGCATAGCGAGCATTGTTTTCTAAGACTTCATAACCTTTCAGTTGAGCATAAATTGGCTCAGTTCCTTTCGGCTGGAAGTAAATGTACTCGTTACCAATATCTCCACGGTCCTCGAATTGGATGAAATCTTCGTAAGCTTCATTAGTAGTCTTGTCGTAGAGTGTAATTCCTTCATCTACACTGACTGTTACGAATGGGGTATCAATGACTCCATTTTGGTAAATACCATCACGGTAATCTACTTGACCTTCGACCAATTGGAAGCTTGCCCAAGAAAGCGGAGCAAGGTGGACTGGGATTGTCACGCGCACTTGGCGTGTAATATATGGTTGACGGAATTTATCCTTAGGCAAAGTATAGCCAAAACTTGCTCCCAAGTCTTCAATCTTGGCTTCAAGGACATGGCCATCTAAATCTTCAACATGGTAATCTGGCAAGGTCACGGCTGCCATTTTCTTGTAACCTTCAGTCGGATGCAATTCTTTAAAATCACAAGTCACAACATCCACTACAACACTAACTGTATCAACCTTGTCATGTAAAGCTGTGTTGACAACGGTAAAGAGGTGGTCGCTTTGTGCATTTTGGGTAGCTAATTTACCCTTCCATTCGTTAAGAAGATTAGTCTTAACAAAATTCCCGACTTGATTAACCTTTGCAAAACGAGTTTCCATTTCACGGTGAACTTCGTCAATACTACAGCCACAGATACTATCGTGCGGTGCATTTTGCAGAAGTACTTTCCAAGCATAGGTCAATTGATCCTTGTGGTTATGTCCACCAGTGATAATGGTTAATGGTTCCACGACCTGCTCTAACAAGTTGCTATTCTCTTGGAAGGCTTGTTTGAGGTAAACGCGTGAAGAAGAGGTATTGGCAAGGGTGTACCAGCCATCCGTTTCCTGGCTAGTTAACTCACCTGTGACCGTTGATAATTGTTCAGGAAGGGCACTTTCCAGTGCTTGGACATATTCGTCAAATGAGCTATGAATAAAGGTCACGTCAGGGAAGAGTTCGTTTGCCACACGAATGGCTTCGCTCAGATTTCTCTGAACAGGCTGGTGGTCACAGCCGTTCATCATCAACCATTGGTTGGTCGATGCATAGTCACGGACATCCGCTAATTTTTGCTTCCAGAAAGCCAAAGCCTCGTCTTTATCCACTGGAATTTCATTCCCGTTACTGTACCAGTTAGCAAAAAGAATACCGAGCACACGGCTACCATCAGCCCCTTGCCAGTACATCTCAGAAAATTGAGAGGTAAACTGTTCATCTTCAAGGACTTGATTGTCAAATCCGATTGGCTTGACACCGCGACCAAAGGCTGCTACGTGAATACCTGATTTTTGAAGGATTTGAGGAGCCTGCCCCATATTTCCAAAGGTATCTGGGAAGTAACCAACCTGAGTTGATTTCCCCCATTTTGCAGCTTCTTGCTGACCAATAAGAGTATTGCGGACATTGGCTTCACTTGAAATCAAGTAGTCATCCTGTAAGATGTAAAAGGGACCAATTTTGAGTTTGCCTTCGTCGATGTAACGTTGGACTTTGTCACGGTTTTCAGGACGGATTTCTAAATAATCATCAAGGACAATGGTTTGACCATCCAAGTGGAAGCTCTTGAAC
This sequence comes from Streptococcus mitis, assembly GCF_023109105.1. Classification (GTDB taxonomy): domain Bacteria; phylum Bacillota; class Bacilli; order Lactobacillales; family Streptococcaceae; genus Streptococcus; species Streptococcus mitis_BW. The sequence goes on along the minus strand of NZ_JALDTZ010000009.1, from coordinate 55,559 downwards.
TCAGAGTCATTTTCAAAGAGATCAAAGAGATTGTCAAATAATTCCACCAATTGCATCCGGTGACTTTCAAAAGGTAAATACCACTCACGATCCCAGTGACTGTGAGAAATAATATGTACAACAACATTTTCCATGAGTAAAACCTCATTCTAAATTAAATTTTTATTGTTAATGTTTTAAATGTAAATTTGTGATTCTGACAAGAATCTGTTGAGCGATAGCTCATTAGCGAATATCCAAGTAATCCAAGACCAATTCACAGAACATCATGTTGGCCCAAGAGAACCATTCACGAGAGTAGAGAGTCGGATCATCTACATGGAAGCTTTCGTGCATCACACCTGTTCCACCATCACAAGCAACGAGCTGATCTAGCAAGAATTTTTTCTCAGCTTTATCTGTAGCTGTTAAGCCTTGGATAGATAGGGCAATCGGCCAGATATAACGATAGAAGGTATGAGAACTTCCGAGACCGCTAGCATATTCTCCCTGGTAGAAGTAAGGATTTTCAGGGCTCAGAATGGTACGACGAGTTGCTTGATAGACTTTATCATTGACATCGCAGTAACCAAGATATGGAGCAGCCAACAAACTTGGTACATTAGGGTCGTCCATGATGCTAGCATTTCCTAGACCATCCACTTCAAAGGCGTAAATCTTTTCACCCTTACTGTTGGTGGTGTAGGCGTAGTTTTCGATTCCTTCTTGGATCTCAGCTTGGAGACGTTTTGCATCTGCGATAATACTCTGGCTATCAGCTAGATTCAATTCTGCAAATATTTCTTGAACATAACCTAAGACAACGACTGCAAACATATTTGACGGAATCAAGTAGCTATATTGACAACAATCATCACTCGGACGAAAGGCTGACCAGGTCATTCCTGTCACGGCAAAGTCAGGACCAAAACCATCATTTACCAAAGTGTCTTCCTTACGATCGGTATCCCGAACAAAGCGATAAGGTGAATTCTTGTGGTCTTGTTCTACCGTCCAAAGATGAAGGATCTCCTTGGTTGCTGTAACAAAAATCTCATCAAACTGACTGGTTTCTCCTGTTTCTTTCCAAAGAAGATAAGCCAACTGCAATGGATAGCAAAGCGAATCTACTTCATACTTGCGTTCCCAAATCCAGCCATTGAGATCTGTATGGTCTGTTTCGTGGTGACCCTTCCAATTTTCTTCAATGTTGAAGGAGTTAGCATAGGGATCCTTGAGGATCAAGGTCATCTGACGCTTGACCAAACCTGCAATGGTCTGACGCAGGAGGGCATCTCTTTTAGCCACATGCAGATATGGTCTGAGTTGGGCTGTCGAATCCCTAAGCCACATAGCAGGAATATCCCCAGTCAAGACAAAAGTTGAACCGTCTTCTAGGATTTCAACCGTATTGTCCAAGGTATCGGTATAGCAACGCTCAAAGACATCCACCCACTCTGGATGGTCCTTAGCCCGTTCTGCTACTTCATCTAGCCATTCTCTAACAATTTCTTTTGAATAAATCATCGTGCAGTATCCTCTTTCAAACAAGTTTCATTTTCAGTATATAGCTTTTGAGACAGAAAATACATACACAAATGATAGTCATTTCTCTACAAAATAGTTATATTTTAAAGTCATTTTATAAAGGACCTATTTTTCTGATATAATGTAGAAAAACAGCTAAAGGAAAGACTATGAAACCACTACTTGAAACCATAGATACGCGTTTTGGAACAGCCAGTAAACATGCATTTTCACGAGGTAATACACTACCATACACTGGAGTACCTTTTGGGATGAATTACTTTGTTCCACAAACGAGTGATCAGGAAGGATCTTGGTTTTTTGATCCCCATCTTCCCATATTTCAGGGCATTCGACTAACCCACCAGCCCAGCCCTTGGATTGGAGACTACTCTTGGCTCCTTCTGACACCTGTCACAGGTCAGATTAGTGGAGACAGCCTCTTCCATCGTCAGTCTTCCTATAACCTTGATCGTGCTATTTTCAATCCCCATTATCTCAGAATTTTTTCTGAGCGTTATCAGATTGAAACTCAGTTAACTCCTACTTGCTACGGTGCTTCTGTTCAACTAAGACAGACACAAGGAAAAAACCTATCCATCTATCTGCATACGAATGATGATTTGACAGTGGAGCAAGTGGATGAGCGTACTGTCAGCCTTGTCCAAAGTGGATTAACCGAAACAAATAAGAGTCCTCTCGTCATGTTCACTGCCCTCGCATTCTCTAAGGATATTCTATCTATCAATCAAGTGGGGCAAGACTGGCGTATTGACTTGGCTGGATCGGAAACTCAAGTTCAACTGGCGACTTCTTTTATTTCTAAAGAACAGGCCCTCTTTAATCTGCCTAGAAAAGACTTTGAAGAAACGAAATCAGATGCTAAAGCTAGTTGGGAAAACCTTCTAGGTCGTTTTGATGTCGTGGAAACTGGCTCTGTAGACCGAACATTTTTTGATCACTGTCTTTATCGACTCTTTCTCTTCCCGCAAACCTTCTATGAGGTAAATGAACAGGGTGTGAATATTCATATAGATCTTGCTTCAGGAACTATCAAGCCCGGTCTGCTCTTTACCAACAATGGTTTTTGGGATACCTTCCGCACTTCATTCCCACTCTTTGCCTTGATTATTCCTGAACACTATCGTCAATTTCTTGAGGGCTTCCTCAATAGCTACCGCGACGCTGGATACCTTCCTAAGTGGCTGGCTCCAGATGAAAGAGGAATGATGCCTGGTACTTTGATTGATGGTGTACTAGCAGATAGTGCTTGCAAAGACATGGCACCTGAACTTGAAGAAGAATTTCTCCAAGCTATGCTTGAAACAGCCAGCAAGTCCGATCCTCTCGGCATCAATGGTCGTCACGGACTAGCCCAATACCAAGAACTAGGCTACCTCTCTACCGACCACCACGAAAGCGTCAGCCACACACTAGACTATGCATACAGTGACTTTTGTATCGCAAGCTGTGCCAAAAAACGAGGGAAAATAGAAATCGCTGAAACCTACAAGGCCGCATCACAAAATTACCGCCATCTATTTGACATTGAGACAGGTTACATGAGAGCGCGTGATAGTCAAGGCAACTTCCGCCCTGACTTCTCTCCTTATAGTTGGGGACGCGACTATGCCGAATGTTCAGCCGTCCAAGCTACTTTAGGCATCCTCCACGACATCCCAGGTTTGATCCAACTTATGGGTGGAAAAGAAGCCTTCAGCAACTATCTTTTGAAAACCTGTCAGGATGCTCCGCTCTTTGAAACGACTGGCTATGGATATGAAATTCATGAGATGAGTGAGATGGCAACAGCGCCATTTGCTCAACTAGCCATTTCAAACCAACCAAGTTTCCACATCCCTTATCTTTTCCACTACAGTAGTTATCCCCAATATACCAGCCTCTTAATCAAGACTCTCCGTCAAAAATCCTTTCGAGCTGGCTGGGATGCCTATCCAGGAGATGAGGATAATGGTAGTCTATCGGCTTGGTATGTATGGTCTGCTCTCGGACTTTACCCAACCTGCCCAGGAAAAGCAAGTTATGACCTTGGAATTCCACTCTTTGACCACCTTCGTGTCTATTTGGCTAAAGAAAATAAATGGCTAGATATCCATACTAAACAAAACCACAGCCATTTTAACTTTGTAAAAGAATGCCGACTAGATAATACCTCTATAACTAGCATTCAACATCAAGACCTCTTAAAAGCTGAGCAACTGACCTTTACACTTAGCTGGTTGCCAAGTCACTCGTCAACTTTCTGAAATGCAAAAATCTCCTAGCAGACTTTCCTGCTAGGAGATTTTCTTATGAGAGGTACTTGTTTAAGCTTTGAAAATCGGACTTATCATCTGATAATTATCAAATAATCTACCAATTAAGCTTCTTCGTCTTCTTTACGACGACGGCCTGCAAGACCAAGACCAAGTAATGCACTTGCGGCTGCTGCTACCATAGCTACAGTAGAATCTGCTGTACCTGTATTTGGTAATTCTTTAGCTACTTTACGCGCATTTGCTTGTGCTGATGTTGCTTGGCTAGCATTAGATGCCGCCTTAGCTTTGTCAGCGTCTGTCAAGTTGCTTGGATCTTTAACTGCTGTTGCTGTTGGATCTTGAACGCCTTCTGAATCTTTAGCTTTCGCTACTGCTTTATCGGCTGGAATTACTGCTGTTGATCCATCTGGGAAGGTTACAGTCGCTGTTCCATCTTGACCTACTTTAACATCTGTTGCTGTTGGGTTAGATTTCTTAACTTCGTCTGCAACTTTAGCTTTTTCTGCGTCTGTTAAGTTAGCTGGATCTTTAACTGGTGTTACTGCTGGGTCTTTAAGGCCTGCTGCATCTTTTGGCGCTGGGGCTTGAACAGTTACAGTGTGTGTATACTCGTCAGACTCTTTACCTTGACTATCTACTGCTTTATATTTAACAGTAAATGTTCCTGGTGTTGCTAAATCTACTGCTTCAAGAGTTGTTTTGCTTGTATCACCATTGATTGATACTACTGTTGGTGTACCTTTTGTTCCCAATGTAGCATTTTGGTCATCTTCATGGTCTGTTACTTTCGCTAGAGTTGAAAGATCTACAGTTCCTCCTGCAGTTACTGTCGTTACATCTGAATCTGTTGCAGATGATACTACTGGTTTTTCGTTTGTTACATTAATTTTGTATCTTCCCAGACGACTAGCAGGTGAATCAGGTCCATTATGACTGATGATTTCTAGCTTATTGTTACCTTCTTGGAATGGCGCATTTTCGTTCATTGTCAATGTGATTGTATGAACAGATACTCCTTTGTCCACTGACTTAATAGTTGCTTTATCACCATTTTTGATGATTGACCATCCATTTTGGCTTTGTTCTAAAGCAATCTCAGTCGTAGATGTAGCACCTTTAGCAGTATAGAAGAAATATGATCTTCCCGCATCATGTGGTACTGTTACAGTTACTTCTTTTGCTCCTGCTACAACACTAGCACCATCTTTAGCTGCTGCTGATGGTAAAATCTTAGACGCCCCTACTGCTACTGAAACTGCTGTAGACGGTGTTTCTATTCCATTTACAACTTGTGTAATTTCTACTGGATTTTTAGGTGCAAAGAAGCGTCTTGCTGCCTCACTAGCTCCTGGTAATTGTGTATTACTATTTAATCCTTCTTCTAATGGGAGTTTCCAAGTACCATCTTCTCCTACTACAGCTGTTTTTTCTGAAATCACAGCTCCTGTTTCTGGATTCTTAACAGTAACTTTAACTGTTGCTCCAGGTGTCCCTGTACCTGTTAATTCTGAATCTGATGATGGAACTGAATTCGGAATACTTCCTTGTGCTGTTATTGTTGTATTTACTGTTGGTGCAGTTCCGCTCTTAATTACTGTAGACTTTTCAATTAAATCAGTTGAGTCATCGTTATACGTTACGACAAGTTTACCAGCTTCAGTTGATTGCGTTACACTCTTGATAAACGAACTAGAATTTGTAACTTCACTACCTCTAACGCTCGCAAGACGTGCATCTGTACTTGTTGTAGAGTAGATAAGCTTAAGATTATTTTTTATAGAATCAAGATCAGTCTGTGATAAAGTATTAGGATTAGCTACAGTAACTTTATCCGCATTAGTTAATTCTTTTGGTTGGTATTTGTATGTTTGAGATTTAACAACTAACTTGAAGTAACCATCTTGAGTTAAACCATTATCTGTAGATTCAACCTTTTCACCAGCTGTATTATAAATTTTGAGATATCTTTCACCTAAAACAGAATGTTGATCTTCACGTCTGTTAGTATTAGCAAGTCCTAAAAATCTCTCATTTCTTTTACCTGTAATTTTCATATTTACAGGACCAGCTGTTTCACTTAGAGTTTGAGTATAGCTCCATCCAAAACCATCAATTTGAACAGCACTATCTTTAGTCGTTTCATCAAGCGCTCTATTACCCCCACCTCTAACTACTGCTTTTGTGATATTTCCTGTTGATGAATTTATAGCAATATTAATATCTGTATCTTCTTGGTTATACAGATAAATTTCTTTTGTAGCATCATCAGAAAACTCCATTGTATAGCTAATATTCTGTACAGTTTTTGTTGTCTCAGCTCTAAATGCATTATCTTTATCTAATGCTTTACCGTTACGTGGGGCGTTAGATCCTGTGTTTTCGATTGAGTTAGAATCAGATTTTTTCTCAGTGTTTTCTGCTTTTTTACCTACAGTTTCTTTTCCGTTAGTAGTGTCTACTGCTGGAGTTTCTTTTTGCTCTACAGGCTTAGCTTTTAATTTAGTATTAACTGTAGTGACAAGTTTGTTGTAAGCTTCTGTTAGTTGAACTTGAGCAGTTGCATTCGCTAATGTAGCTTTTGCTGCCTCTAAGTCAGCTTTTAAGACTGCAACACTTTCTTCAGTTTTGTTATCGTAAGAACCGTTAGAAAGTTTTGTCTCAATTTCTGAAATGTAGCTTTCAAGTTGAGTTTTGTTCAAAACTGGCGCTGCTTCTATCGCAGGCTTAGACTTGTCTTGTTCAGGTTGTGGTTTGGCGCTTTCAGTAACCTGCGTTCCCTGAATTTCCTCCGCTTGAACTGATACAGCTCCATTTCCTAAGAACATGAAAAGAGCAGCGACTGCTACACTAGCCGCTCCAAAGCTATATTTACGAATCGAATAACGCGTGACCTTTTCTATCCTTTTTTCAATATATATGCAAACTTTTCGACTATAAAATTTCAAAAAAAAAAAAAAACATTTTTGATAAAGTAGGGGATTTTCAGACAGTTTGCTTTTGCATTTTTTTACGCTTGGATATATATTTAATCGCCATATTATACTGTTGTGTTTTAGTGCGATTTATACTTATATTATAGAAGGTTTTACATATATATAATTATAATTCAAGTGAGTTTAAAAACAAGAATTGACTATTAGCCCAATATTCAATGAAAATCAAAGAACATACTAGAAAGCTAGCCGCAGGCTGCTCAAAACAGTGTTTTGAAGTTGTGGATAGAACACCATACCTACGGCAAGGCGAAGCTGACGTGGTTTGAAGAGATTTTCGAAGAGTACAAAATAAAACATGCTATCTAATTCGATAACATGTCCCCATTCTCATTTATAGTAAAGCCTCAAACTCAACGACAGTCATACCCAATTGCTGGCTAGCAACCTCCGAAGTCAGAAGACCTTGGCGAACCATATCTAAGAAAGCAAAGACTCTTCCTTCTACTCGACCGCATTCAAGACCACGTTCTAAACCTTGTTCAATACCTTCGGCTCTAGCGGTGTCCAAAGCATAGTCCTGTGCTAACAAGGCTTGTTCTTCTCGCATACGTAGTTGGCTAAACATCTTCCTGTCCTCCTCGGACCAGCTCTTGTAGTCCAGCAGTTGGTCTGCTTGGCTGATGGCTCGCTCGGGTTCTTGGGTAAAGGGCTTGTTGCCAAAAAACTCCAACCAGGGCTTGCGAATCTTGTCTTTGCTGGTTTCTCTGTATTTTTTTAGTTCCAAGAATGCCATTACTTGTGATGGTCTTATAAGAGTGCTTCAAACTCTGCGACCGTCATACCTAATTGCTGACTAGCAACCTCGGAAGTCAGAAGACCTTGGTGAACCATATCTAGGAAAGCAAAGACTCTTCCTTCAACTTTCCCTCGTTCAAGTCCCTGTTCGATACCTTCTGCACGACCACGTTCTAAGCCTTTTTCTTCAGCTTGTTCCAAGGCATAGTCCTGTGCCAACAAGGCTTGTTCTTCTCGCATACGTAGTTGACTAAACATCTTCCTGTCCTCCTCGGACCAGCTCTTGTAGTCTAGCAGTTGGTCTGCTTGACTGATGGCTCGCTCGGGTTCTTGGGTAAAAGGTTTGTTCCCGAAAAACTCCAACCAGGGCTTACGAACCTCGTCTTTGCTGGTTTCTCTGTATTTTTTTAGTTCCAAGAATGCCATCTTGACTAGATGGTTTTCTTGTCCATTGTTTGTGATGGTTAAGACCTCACCTGTTGTGTCCTCACGCATACTAAAACTATGAAAGGCTAAGTCATCTTGGAAGTAATTGCTGTCCACAATTGCGATAGCATAAACTGGTGCGATGTGCTTGTAACTCTGGTGTGTATTGCCTTCTTGCTGGCGAACTTTTTCTAGGTTTTGATTGACCTGACTACATAAATAAGCCCACAGACGATTGATGAAAAAATTCTGATGATGGACTTGTATTTCGATGATAACTTGAGTGCCATTATCTAGTTCAGCTAAAACATCTATACTAGTGTAAAAATCCTGCGCCGAGTAAGGCAGGGAAGGTAAGACGTGAATGTTACTTCCCTCCAAAATGGTCACATTTTTGGCTGGCAAGTCCAGCATGTCGCGGATAAATTGACAAGTGATTTCTGGATTGCTAAAGATTTTCTTAGCAACCAAATCATTGGTCGGGCTAATGCCCGGATGACGTACAGTCATACTTTCTCCCCTTTCATTATAACACATTTTCAAAAGCCAGAGTGTTAGATTCTCTGGCTCTATCTATTTATTCGAAAAGGAAATGAATTGTAAAGATATGTTATCTCGTTTCAACTAAAATATGAACTTGATCAACCAACTGTCCATCAACAGTCAGATTCAGATAGAAATCCAAGGTCTTATCAGCAGCAAAATACAGGGTTGGTAGGCACAAATCTTTTTTGCTTTCACCAGTTTGGAATTGAAGGACTTGAATCTCGTCCTGATAGGCGACACCATGGACACCTGTCCCCGGTTGAATCGAAATCTTAGCCTCCAAAGGAGTATTACTTTCGCTACGTTCAATCCTAAAATGAAGAGTCTCTCCCTTTGTCACAGCCAGACTTTTTTCTGCAAATGCTAGTCCCTGAACAACTTCTTTTTTTGATAAGCTAGGAGTTTTATAGAGGGAAATCTTGGTCAATACAGGCATAGATTGTGCCTCTGTAATCATCACGCGCACCTTCTGTGCCTCTACTAGCGGACCTCGCAGGAGACGCTTATGACCAACTGTAAAGCCCATTCCAAATTCTTGCCAGACACCATCCACCTCTACTTGCACATAAAAAGCAGCGATTCGTTGCCCTAGCTTCAAATCTTCTCTTAACTCAATTACATCAAAAGTTTTAGGAGATCCTAGATCGAGTTCTAACTGGATGGGCAAGCCTACGCCGCTTGCCCAAGAGCTGGTCTCAAAGCCATCTGTTAGATGATGACAAGCAAAGTCTGCGGAAAAAGCAGGACCAGATACCTCAGCTCCCAGAGCCAAATCTTCTTTATAGAGCTCATTGCGATAGGTCGCAAATTCATAAAGTCGTTCAATATCCTTTGCATCAAAGAGACCATCTTGATTCGGTGGAATATTGAGTAAGAGAGGGGCGCCTCGCCCCACCGAGTGAAAGTAGATTTCGACCAATTCCTCAAGAGATTTGGGATCCTGATCTTCATGGTAGAACCAACCCGGCCGAATGGAGACATCTGCCTCACCGATTGAAAAAATCGTGCCCGAGGAATCTCCGTGTTGAAGATAGTCCAGCTCTGCTTCTGTTCCTAGTTTGTCAGGATTCACCTTTTGCCACAGTGGATCACCTGCATACCCTCGTTCATTGCCAATCCAGCGAATGCTGGTGCCTTCTGTTGAAAAAATCAAGCAATCGCCCTGCAGGTCACGAATGGTTTCAAACCATTTTTCAAATTCATAATTGACCTTTTGAGCGCCCTCTCCTCTAGCACCATCCATCCACACCTCAGCAAATTTTCCTCTATTTCCATAGGCAGGATTTGATAAGATTTCCTTCAGCTGATCCAGATAATAGGCATTGTAGTCCGCTTCTCGGTCCACATGATAGAGAGGACTGTGGGCATCCCAGGGTGATAGGTAGACCCCCATATCCATATCAAATTCTGTAGCAGCTTGGGACACTTCAAGGAGCAAGTCCCCCTCTCCATTCCTCCAAGGACTAGCCTTAACCGAATAATCTGTGTGAGCTGTCGGATAAAGGATAAAGCCATCGTGGTGCTTGACCACCAAAATCAACTTTTTAAAGCCTGTTTCCTTGAGCACGCGAACCCATTCACGCGCATCTAGCTGTGTCGGGTTAAAGCGTTCAGGATCCTCCTGACCTGTCCCCCATTCCTGGTCATAAAAGGTATTGGGACCAAAATGGATAAAAGCTGCTAGTTCATCCTCTAGATAAGCTAGCTGGGCCTGACTAGGCAAGGGGCCATGCGGTTTTATTTCTCTTACCATACTACTTCCTATCTACATTTTTCTTAACTTTTTTGGCGTGTACTTGCAATTCTGTTAACGCTAGAGAGCTTGCCAAGTTTTCAAATCGAAGACGAAGGGCATAGGTCGCCACCTTGTCAAATTCAAAACCAAGCTCTTCATCCTTGTCGCTTGACACTTTTCTAATAGCTGATACAGGTCGCCAATTCTCCTCTTGCTTGAGCAGAGATTCCTTATCCAAATGATTTGGAGTCCGAGGCAAGGCAGGCTCATTCCCTATGTAATAATCAATAAAACTAGGCTCCACCGCCACGTATTCTTGATTCTCAACATAATACAAGGTCACGTTATCCACAAATCGAGGTTTTAAAATCCCTGCATCTCCAAAAAGAATGCCGACGCTGGCTTTCTCTGACTTGGCAATCCAAGTATTGGCTGTCGATTTTTTCCGAGCAATGACCTTGTCATTGAGGTAAGAGGCTGGGTGATTCGGCTCTGAGTGGGAAGCAAAGACCAGAGGCAGGTTGGATCCTGTCCACTGATTGGAAATAACTTCCCCAGCTACACTGGCATCTGTCACATGAATGGTGACTGTTGCCGGCAACTCACAGCCCGCTACTTGTCCTGTGAGCACACATTCTCCTACCTGAGCATAGACTTGGGGTTCGAGTTCATCCCAAGTCACCTTGGCCGTATCTCGTCTGCCATCCGATAAGACTAGCTTGACTCGGTCTGGTAAGTGTGGGGTTTCCTTGACAAGCGTCCAAACCCTTTCAGGCTCAATAGCGCAAATCCCTTGGACACAAATCTGAGCCGAAACCTTTAAATTCAGCCCCTCTAGCTGACCAGATACCGTAAATTCATGAAATTTTTCCAAATCTTCTTTAGGAATTGCCTCCCAAACAACCTTGACGCGTCTTACACCGCCTGACTCATAGTCCACCAAGACTGAAGATGGCAGTTGTGGATAAGTCCCCTTATCTGTATACAAGCGAAGTGGTCGTACAGAAACTGCCTGCCCTAGTGAGCTATTTTCTGCCACCTGCATGTAAGTTTGATAGGTTTTCCCTTGATAAATGGCGCGAATAGCCAAGTCGCCTGCGGACAAGAAATGAAGCACTCCCTGCTTGATAATAGCGTGGGAACTACCACTCGTCTCCCAAATCACTTCACTATTCCCCACCTTGTTCACAGGGTTATCCACAGTTTGTGGATAAAGTCCAATAGCTGGGGAATCTCCTTCTTGCAAACCTGCCTGCTTGTTCACTCGAATCTCAAACAAGAGCTGATTTTTCACTGGATGGCAAGCCAAAGCCTCTCCCACTAAGAAATCGAAACTTGCTGGCTCTAGCCCTCTGGCACTGGCTTTTACTCTAACTTGACCTTCCTGATCCAAGCTCTGAACCAAGAGGACACCTCTGCCATGAAAGGCTTTACGCTTAAACTGACCATTTTTCTGAGCCTGATAACGTTCACGACTGGCCTGACTGCCGTTATCCACACCCACAATGCGAGCTGGTCCTTCAATTTCAAAATGAAACTGATTGGAAGCACTCGGCACCCAATTTCCATCTTGGTCCAATACATCAAAATAGAGATAGAGGAGGTCTTGCCCATCTGCCTCCAGCTGTGTTTTCTCGGCATGAAGCCCAATCTTAGCAGACTTACCTGCAGTCACTACCCTATCTTCTGCCACAATCTGACCTTGACAGTTATAGGCCACAGCACGCAATTCTCCTGGTTGATAAGCCAAACGCCATTCGAGATAGAGTTGGTCAGAATCTTCTCCCTCTTGGTATTTTCTACCATCTGCAGTCCATTTTTCCTGAAAGGTTTTCAGACCTTGGGATTTTCCATTGAGAAATAACTCTACAGAACCAGCATTTGAATACACTCGAACAGGGATATCCCCATACTTATCCACAACTTGTTGATAACTCTTGTGGATTTCCCAATTCCAATGGGGCAGGATATGAACCATGGGATGCTGATTTACGTCCAACCACTGACTTTGATAGAGATAATAGTCATTTTTAGGAATACCTGCTGTGTCCACGATCCCAAAATAGGAACTCTTGACAGGCGTATCATTTTGGTTGTGCCAAGGAGTCGGCTCACCGATATAGTCCACTCCTGTCCAGATAAACTGACCTGCGTAGTCTAGTCGATTTCTATCTGCTATCCAAGAAGCCGTCGCTGTCTTCCCCCAAGGAACCCGATCATTGCCATAGTCTGACTGTTCAAAATTCCTCACGCGACGATTATCCCCAACCCATTCCTTATCTGGACGAAAATAGCTGTCACGCGTTCGGGTGGCCGATGAGGTTTCAGATCCATAAAGTCGCCAATTGGGATGTCTTTTGCGAATCCCATCAATATTGTCTTCTGAGTAATTCAAGCCCACTACATCCAGCAAATCAGCAATCTTTTCATGACCTCCAGAACCATCTCCAAAGCGGAATTGATCCATTCCCATGGTCACAAAACGACCATCATCCACTTCCTTGACCCTCCCTAGCAAGCGTTTGATAGTCTTCAATGAATGAGCATCTCCATTTGCTTCACTAACTTCGTTTCCCAAGGACCACATAAAGATAGCTGGATTGTTCTTGCCACGCTCAATCATGGTGCGCAAATCGTAATCTGACCAGAAATCGCCTGCTTTCGCTTCTGGGTGAGTCGCTTCTTCCTCAAAAAAGCGACCATAGTCATATTCTTTCTTGCCTCCATACCAGGTATCAAAGGCTTCTTCTTGGATAAGTAATCCCATTTTGGCCGCCACATCTAGCAAGATACTACTAGCTGGATTATGGGTGATCCGGATCGCATTGACGCCCATTTCCTTCATCTGGCATAAGCGTCTCTCAGCAGCTGACCTGTTTTCCACAGCTCCCAGCGCTCCGTAGTCATGGTGCAGACAAACTCCATGAATCTTCAACCAGCGACCATTTAGAAAGAAGCCCTTATCCGCTTGCCAATCCATATAGCGATAACCAAAGGTCTCCTCTTCTTCATCAACCAAAATGCCATTTTTGTAAAGGCGAGTCTTCAATTGGTAAAGGTGAGGATGATCAATATCCCAAAGTAAAGGGTGAAAAATTGATATGGCTTGTTGGAAATGATGTTTTTCTCCAGAATCAATTACTAGAAAATCTGTCGCCTGCCAGTCTGACAGCTGCTGTCCCTCATACCAGATACTCTGTTCCAAATACACCGACACGGATTGAGATCCATCATTTGAAACCTTACTTTCAAGCTGAGTTTCTACCCATCCATCTCTTTGTTCCTCGAGCTTAGGACTTTCTATCTTAATCCCATACAAATCCAGATGAACTGAATCTGTCACCAACAATTTTACTTCTCGGTAAATACCGCTACCAGAGTACCAACGACTGCTAGGTTGCTGATTTTCAACAAAAACCGCAAGCTGGTTGGCCGTCCCATCGTTTCTTAGATAAGGCGTGATATCATAAGAAAAAGGTGTATAGCCATTGGGATAATAGCCCAGCACTTGTCCATTGATATAGACTGGGGCATTCATGTAAACCCCATCAAAGAGCAAACGCACCGAAACCAGACTGGCATCTTCTTCCAAGTAAAACTGCGTCCGGTACCAGGCTTGACCCCCGTTTAACTGACCACCCTCATTTTGAGCTGGCGAATACTGGTCAAAATCATTGTAAATACTCCAGTCATGTGGTACTTGAATAGCCTGCCAATTTTCCCTCTGAAAATCCGGTGCCAAGGCCTCTTCTTTCCCCACCTCTTGGCTAAAAAACCAGTGACTTCGTAAAATTTCTTCTCTTCTCATATGAGCATCCCTCTTTAAACAACTCGATTTACTTGACTATAGCACAAAACAAAAGCGCTTTCAAGACTGCCTCCATCACTCCCTAAATCCTCAGAAAAGATTCTATAATTTGTGGAGAAGGATCTTAATCCTCAAAGCTACAAGGACTACGCAAAAAGAGCCTGTTGCCAAGCTCTTTGTACTCAATGAAAATCAAAGAGCAAACTAGGAAACTAGCCGCAGGCTGCTCAAAACACCGTTTTGAGGTTGTAGATAAGACTGACGAAGTCAGCTCAAAACACCGTTTTGAGGTTGTAGATAAGACTGACGAAGTCAGTAACCATACCTACGGCAAGGCGACGCTGACGTGGTTTGAAGAGATTTTCGAAGAGTAAAGATAAAAAGAGCCTGTTGCCAAGCTCTTTAGTCTATTATTTCTTCTCAGCACGGAGGGCTGACAAGATTTGTGTACGGATATCATCTACACCATTTGGTGTATTTGGTAAAAAGATGGTTTGATTTCCTTTAGAGGCAAAGGTATTCAAGGTATCCAAATACTGGTTGGTCAAGAGGATGGACATGATTTGCTCTTCTGTCATGCCAACATTGGCTTCCTTGAGTTCGGTGATAGACTCTGCCAATCCATCCACAATCGCCTTACGTTGTTGGGCAATCCCCACACCATGAAGGCGGTCTTTTTCTGCTTCGGCTTCAGCTGCAGTGACGATTTTAATCTTATCGGCTTCCGCCAATTCTTGCGCAGCAACCCGCTTACGTTGCGCCGCATTAATTTCATTCATGGATTGCTTAACTTCTGCATCTGGCTCCACCTTAGTAATCAAGGTTTTCACGATAATGTAGCCGTAAGTAGTCATTTCTTCTGCTACTTGGTGTTGAACTTCAAGGGCAATCTCATCTTTTTTCTCAAACAATTCATCCAAGGTTAATTTGGGAACAGAAGAGCGAAGGGCGTCTTCGATATAAGATTTAATCTGAGATTCTGGACGCATGAGTTTATAGTAGGCATCTGTCACGCTCTGCTCATTGACACGATACTGGGTCGCCACATTCATCATAACGAACACATTATCCTTGGTCTTAGTCTCAACCACAATATCGCTTTGCAACAAGCGCAACTGAATCCGCGCTGCAATCGAGTCAATCCCAAAAGGCAAGCGAATATGAATACCGCTATTGGCAACCTTTTGGTATTTCCCAAAGCGTTCAATAATCGCCACCGACTGCTGACGAACCACATAAACTGTACTCAGTGTGACTATCACCAATAGGAGCACACAAACCACCACAAAAATCATCAAAAATGTTGCCATTATCGTGACCTCCATCATTATTTTTTCCTGTATTATAGCACATTTAAAGAAGGTTGTGCACTTTTTGCTGCGATTTTTCCTGAAATGTCAATAATTAGAGGTGAATTGTCACATTGTCGTCTAATCTCTGGCTAAAACAACTCTTTATAAAATGCAATCGCTTTTTTCATTACATTAACTTCTGTAGAATCTACATCCATAGTCCGAGAATGACTTGCCTTAACTTTTCCCTCGTGCTATACTAGTGATTGAAATTAATGAATAGGAGATATTTCATGAAAACAGCAAAAACTACTGTTACAATCCTTTCTACACTTGCTTCTGTCGTCTTATTGGCTAGTTGTGCAACAAAGTCTACAGAAACACAGACAAGCAATAATAGCTCATCTGATAATCAGATTACAATGACATATGACCAACTACGGTCAAGAGAAAACACTATGTCAACCCTTTGGTATCAAAAATCAGCTGAAACTAAAGCTTTATACATACAGGGTTATAACGTTGCAACAAGTCACCTAAAGGAATTGCTCAAAACAGAATCAGACAAACCTTACTCTATCGTTTTAGACTTGGATGAAACTGTCCTAGATAATAGCCCTTATCAAGTACAAAATGTCAAAGATGGTACAGCATTTACACCCGAAAATTGGGATGTTTGGGTTCAAAAAGCTTCAGCAAAAGCCGTCCCAGGTGCCAAAGATTTTCTTCAGTTTGCTGATCAAAACGGTGTCCAAATCTACTATATTTCTGACCGCTCAGCTAATCAAGTAGATGCTACTATTAAAAATCTTGAAAGTGAAGGAATTCCTGTTCAAGGACGTGATCATCTTATGTTCTTAGAAAGTGGTGTAAAATCCAAAGAAGGTCGTCGCCAAAAAGTTCAAGAAAAAACAAACCTTATCTTATTGTTTGGTGATAACCTCGTAGACTTTGCAGATTTTTCTAAGACTTCTGAATCTGACCGTGATAAACAACTTGAAGAATTGCAAAAAGAATTCGGTGAAAAATTCATCATCTTCCCAAATCCAATGTACGGATCATGGGAATCAGCTGTATACGCTGGTAATAAACTAGATGCTAAAGGTCAAGTAGAAGAACGCCAAAAAGCCTTGCAAGGTTTTGATAAATAAAACAAATAAACTAATTCTACATAAAATAAAATTAGCTTACAATCTTCAAAAAGTGGATAGGAAGGAATTCTGATAATCAGAAAACTTTCCTATCCACTTTTATAATTGATATAACATCAAGCTTTTATACATCTGATACTATACTTTTTTTGATTTTAAAGACTTTTTGCCTATCCCCTATATTTCAAGAATTAAGTGAAGTTGATGATCTAAATTTAATGTGATATACTATTTTTGTCATCGGTTACCGATTACGTTCCTATGGGTTCGTGAGAGGAGGTGAAACTAATGAACCTTGCCCCAGAGCTCGTTCTTACTATTGTAGCGGACGTCATAGCAGGAATTATCTTGTATTTCGTCTGCAAATGGCTAGATGGTAAGAAGTAGACCGACTGACTAGCCTGTAAACACCCGTTAAATCGCTAAGATACGTCAAAAAAGCCCTTAACTACTGGCATAGTTAAGGGCTTTGGTGTTCTAATGAACCTTACCCGATAAAATTATTCTAACATACAGGTCCAGATATTTCAAGAGTTTTATTTATTGTTTAAAGTTCCTTAGGTATCTGAAAGGTCTATAATATAGTTAGCTATCTATTACCCAAAAACCGACCAGCTCTTATGAACTAGTCGATTTCTCATCAATGCGCCAACATTTCTTGGGCGATTTCTTGGCCAGATAGGTTATCTGGGTAGTAGGTTGGCCAGTTATCCATTTCTTCAAAGAGGGCTTCTTGGCTTGTGCCTCCAAAGAAGATATGGAAATGTTCTGCCTTAACTGGGGCGATATTGTGGTCACTAAACTGAACATACTTGAATTGTCCAGCGCCAGCATCTGTGGCTTCAAAGAGGAAGCGCACGCCACGATTGCCTTTCTTGTAAGTCAAGATTTTCTTGCCAACATACTTGTAGGTGAATTTCTTACTTTGTCCACCTTGAACAAAGTCCATAGTGTTATCAGTGATATTAATCTTAGTGACATCTGTCTGATAGCTTTTTGTATAGTAGGCCTTGTACTCAGCCTGGGTCATTTTACCAGTCAACTTAGCCTTGTAGTCAAAGACTTGATCAAACGTACCATCTTCAAGGAAAGGATAAACTGATTGCCAGTTACCTACATAGTCACTCAAGGTGCGGTCCTTGACAGCTGCATCCTCGAAGTAACCATTTTGAACTGTCTTGGTATCCTCTGCCTTTTCAGGCTCAATTGCTGGACCTTCTTGGTCTGTTGTTTGTTTTAGAGCCTTGAGATTTTTCTCCATCACGGAGATGTAATTTTCTCCAGCCTTGGTGTCCTCTTCAGTCAAACTTTCTAAAGGATTGAGAACATCTGTTTTGACACCTGCCTCTTTTGAAAGTGTACTAGCAAGGGCCTGTGAGGCATTTTCTTCAAAGTAGATATAGGCAATTTTATTTTTCTTGACATACTCTGTCAATTCTGCCAAGCGAGCAGCTGATGGTTCTGCATCTGGAGAGAGACCTGAGATTGCGACTTGTTTGAGTCCATAGTCCAAAGCAAGGTAGTTAAAGGCTGCGTGTTGCGTTACAAAGCTCTTTTGTTTGGCTTGAGACAAGCCTTCTGTATAAGCCTTATCCAAGGCTTGCAATTTTTCGATATAGGCAGCTGCATTCTTCTCAAAGGTCTCTTTTTTATCAGGATAATCTGCTGACAAGCTATCACGGATGTGTTCCACTAGTTTAATGGCGCGAACTGGTGATAGCCAAACATGGGGATCAAACTCATGGTGATGGCCTTCTTCTCCATGGTCATGGTCTCCCTCTTCTTCCTCGCCACCTGGCAAGAGCAGCATATCGCCTGTCGCCTTGATAGTCTTCACCTTTTTCTTATCCAAAGTATCTAGCAATTTAGGTACCCATGTTTCCATGTTTTCATTTTCATAAACGAAGGTATCTGCGTCTTGGATTTTGGCAACTGCCTTGGCAGAAGGTTCGTATTCATGGGGTTCTGTACCAGCACCGATAAGGAGTTCCACATTAGCAGTATCTCCTGCGACTTGCTTGGTAAATTCATAGACGGGGTAAAAGGTTGTCACAATATTGAGTTTGCCATCTGCCTGCTTTTGATTGGAACAAGCCACTAAAAACAAGGCGCATAGACTGGCGAACAATAAGCTAATTTTTTTCACGTTAGTCTCCTATTTGATAAAACGTCTTACTAAACTAATGAGTAAAAAGACAGTTACAAAAATAATGGTAATACTTGCACTAGCAGGTGTTTCTGCATAATAGGAAATGTAAAGTCCTACTACCATTCCCAAAAATCCAATAGCACTGGCAAGCAGCATAACCGATTTAAAGTTTTTACCCAGACGCAGGGCAATACTAGCTGGCAAGACCATAATGGTCGATACCAGAAGAGCTCCTGCTGCAGGAATCATAAGGGCAATAGCCACCCCTGTCACCATGTTAAAAAGAATAGATATGGTACGAACGGGCAAGCCATCCACAAAGGCCGTATCCTCATCAAAGGTCAAGATATACATCGGACGAAGGAAGAGGAAGGTCAAAATCAAAACAACCGCCGCAATGACAAAGAGGGAAATGACCTGCTCTTCGCTGATAGTCACGATTGAACCAAAAAGATACTGGTCCAAACTCATAGAACTCGAGCTTTTACCCTTGCTCATGACAATCAGAGAAACGGCCAAACCTGTCGACATGAGGATAGCTGTCCCGATTTCCATAAAGCTCTTGTAAACCGTACGGAGATACTCCAGAAAGACCGCCGCAATCAAGACAATAGCAATAGTGGAAATAGTCGGAGAAATCCCCAGAACCAGACCAAAGGCTACACCCGAAAGTGAGACGTGGCTGAGGGTATCACTCATCAAACTCTGACGACGCAAGATGAGGAAGGTTCCCAATACCGGCGAGAAAAGACTCATGGCAATAACGGCCAAAAAGGCCCGTTGCATAAAATCATAAGACAGTAGATTAAGCATGCTCCACCTCCTGGTCACTTTCATGAACATTAAAGCAACGCCATGGCGAATCTTGGTCTCGAACCAGGTGGATGTTGCGATCTGCGTAGTCTTTGACTTCTTCTGGATCGTGAGTAATCATCAAAACAGCCTTGCCATGATGGTGGGCACTATGGTGCATAAGCTCATAAAATTCATTCTTGGTTCCTGCATCCATCCCTGTCGTCGGCTCATCCAAAATAAAGATATCCGGATCTGAAGCAAACATACGTGCGATAACAGCTCTTTGCTTTTGCCCACCAGAGAGAGAACCAATGCGTTTATCCCGATGCTCCCACATCCCAACAGAATCCAAACTAGCCTTGATGTGTTCTTCATCATGGGCATTCAAACGACGGAACCAGCCCTTTCTAGGGTATCGGCCTGATTTTACAAACTCATAAACTGTACTTGGAAAGCCCGCATTAAAACTAGAGATTTGCTGAGGAAGATAGGCAATTCTTAGTTTCGTCCCACGAGTGTTGGTCTTTGAAATAGTAACTTTGCCAAATCTTGGTTGAAGAATGCCCAGACTGGCCTTGATTAGAGTTGTCTTAGCGGCTCCATTTTCCCCTGTCAAGGTAACAAATTCCCCACTATCAACACTATAATTGATATGTTCAAGAACGGGCTCCTTATCATAATAGAAGGATAAATCCTCTACCGTAATATATCTCATTATTTGATTTCTCCTACTAAAGCAGTCAAAAACCGCTGAATCACTTTTTGTTCATTTGGAGTAAACTGAGTTGCCACTTGTTCATAGGTTAAAAGTGTATGCTCATGGTGATGATGATGCTCCTCAGCGATTGGACGAGCCAAATCAGTCAACTGATAAAAAATCACACGCGCATCCTTCGGATCTTTAGATGTTTCCAACATCCCTTCCTTGACCAAAGACTTAATGGCCTTGGTAACTGCTGCCTGGCTGACATTGAGGCGACGCGCCAACTCTGAATTTGTTAAAGATTCCTCTGACAAAAGCATGAGAATGTGCTCCTGAGTATTGGTCAGGGCCACCTCGCTAGTACAATGACCTATTAGGATTTCATGCTGATTTTCAGATTTCAAGATAACCTCATTCAAAAAAGTATCAATTTCCTGCGCAAGCTGTCTCATGTATTACTCCTTTCTTAACTATCACTTTTAGATAAAAGTACCGATAGTCACCGATTCTTTACTGGTTAATTATATCACAAACCAAAAAAGAGTCAAGAAAAAACGTGAAAATAGGCTTCATTCTTGAACTCTTCTATACTATTATCTATTGAAATTCCTTGACATCTCCATCATAAGTCGCCCAATCTTTGCTGAAAAAGCGCTCATTCAAATGATAAGTCGGAGCTGGTGTGGGATTAGACAGGAAAGGATCAACTGCCTTGTCAAAAGCCAACCAACCCAACCACCCAAGGTGAATAGTATCCTTCATAAAGAATGGTTCTCCACCATCCTTAGAAAAATCTGCTATATTTGTAAAACCTTGACTTTCTAACTGGTAACGAATCTTCTGCACCGTTTGTTGGTACATATCCTCCCGCAAACCAGCATAGTCCATCCATTTTTTATTAACAGGTGGAATGATAAAAATCGGGTTTACCTTGGATTTAGAAAACTGGGTTAACACTAATTGTAGGTCATTATATTCTGGCGACTTGAGATAGGTAAAGTTTTTCTGAGAATCCTTTAATTTCGTCAAATCCTTCTTAATCTGCGTATTATAGAAATAATTTTCCATTCCCAGATCATTATTGGAAGTATTCTTTTCAGCATCTGCTTTAACAATATCTTCTATGGCTTGATAAGAAAACTGGTCTGGCAAGGTCTTTAAATACTTACCTACATGCTTATCATATTTGAAATAGCCTCTAACCGAAAACTGACCAAAAAAGGAAGCTTGGCGCTCATTAAAACGAGCCAATAATTCAATCATTTTATCGTCTGCAGTCGACAGTTCTTCTTCACTTGCCAACTTCTGAACCAAATCCTTCATAGCTACGTTTGGGAACTGCTCCAGTAAGCGAGTCGCTGCATATTGACTAGCCTGATCTCCAGATTGATGTGCCAGAAAACTCGTCAACTGATCTCCATTAAAATACTGCTGAAAGGCTGCTGGTTCATAGCCATATTTACTGAACCACTGAGGTGAGATAACATACACAACTTGTTTATTCTCTAGCTGTGGCAACATCTGTTGCATTCCAAAATACTGATTGAGCGATGCAGCTCCTCTCTGTCCTAAAAGATAAGGGCGATAAGAACGATTGTATTTCTCAGCCAATACCGCAGGATGAGCTCCATCAAAACGAAGCCACTCACTGGAGCCAAAGAAGGGAACAAAACGCATATTTGGATCAGATAGGGCTCTGACCTTTTGACTCCTCTCCTTAAAACTTTCAATAGTAATAGCCACCGCCGAACGCTTTTCGACCCCCAAATCATGACGCATCTCAGTAGGATAAAAGAAAATGAGCAGAAAAACCAACAAACCAGCTATCAAGACCGGTCCGAAGATCATCCATAAGCGTTTAAGCATTTTGTAGCTCCACAATACCAGCTATGATTTTATTGGCTGTATTCCAGTCGTCGCGACCAAACTCTGTTACAGGAACACGAATGTCAAAACGGTTTTCAATCTCCACAATTAATTCAACCGTCCCCATACTATCCAAGACACCTGCGTCAAAAAGATCTTCATCCATCATGTCAGAAACATCTTCCATAAACAACTCATCAATAATTTCGATAACTTCTGATTTGATATCCATATTTTATTTCCTTTTATTTTTTAAACCATAAATCATTCAAAAATCCAGAAAAGATTAAGAATGACAGCATGACGACATGGAAGGTGACCACCATGCCAAGCAACTGAATCCAGCGATTCTCAGGTAGAGCAACCTTCCCTGCTTTTTTCCGCTCCTTATTGAGTGTTTTTCTCTTGCGAACCCAAGCGTCATTGATGACCAATCCCAGTCCATGAAAGAGTCCATAGGCGATATAGTACCAGGTCACACCGTGCCAAAATCCCATAATCAGCATATTTACAATGTAAGCCACACTTGAAGTTACATTACGATTTTTAAAGACCTTCTTTCTGGTCAATACCATTACCATCCGCATAAAGACAAAGTCACGGAACCAGAAAGACAGGCTCATATGCCAACGATTCCAAAATTCCTTTAAATCCCTTGACAAAAAGGGCTTATTAAAGTTGATAGGACTACGGATTCCCATCAAGTTTGAGATGGCTAAGGCAAACATAGAGTAACCTGCAAAGTCAAAGAAAAGTTCCAGACCAAAGGTATACATAACTGCCAAGGCATAGAGGTTAAAGAAGCCACCTGACTGCAAGGCTAAATTCTTCAGAGGAGGCAACAAGGTCTCTCCTAAAACATGAGCTAGGATAAATTTATACAAAAAGCCCCACATGATATAGCGAACAGATTCTTCCAGCATATCCATCAACTCATCCCGCTCAGGAATGGTCTGATAATTTTCATTAAACCGCTTAAAGCGGTCGATTGGGCCACTTGAAAAGGTCGGCATGAAGAGAAGAAAGCGGAGGAATTCCCAGAGGGTAAAATCCTTAATCACTCCATCTCTCAGCTCGATGATAATCCCAACCGAACGAAAAGTCAGGTAGGAAATTCCCAAGAATCCCAGCAAAGACTGCGTTCCATTGATAGCTGGCTGCACCTTGACAAAGATAATGGGAAGTAAGGACAGAAAACTGACTAGGTAGAAGACCCACTTGCCATCCTTACTTTTTCGATAGTGCTTGTAGAAAAGCAGGAGCAATATTTCCCAGCACAGATAAATACCCAAGGCAGCCAATTGATTAGTCTTCCCACCTACCAACATAGTGACGATGAAGAAGAAACTAACTAGTACTTCATACCAGGCGAATCGTTTCTTGAAAAAGAGACCGATAAAGATGGGCAAGGTTGCAGCAATCACATAGACAAAATACTGAGGATTACCATATGGCTCTAAATGAGGAAGCTGTTGAAAGAACTCCATCATCTCTTATTCACCTCATTAATCAATCCTTTGATGTCAATCTTCCCATTTGGAGTCAGTGGCAAACTATCTCGATAAAGGAATTTGGACGGCATCATGTAGGACATCATGATATCTGTCAAATCTTCCTTGATAGCCTTGGTAATATCGATATCACGTTCAAACTGCTCACGGACACCGTCTTTTAAGATGACATAGGCCAATAGATTTTGTACCTTGTGGTCCTTGTTATAACGTGGCACAGCAACAGCAGACTCGATAAAACGAGACTTATTAAGATTTTGAGAAACATCTTCTAATTCAATGCGGTAACCGTTGAATTTAATCTGGAAATCCATGCGTCCACCGTAGAGAAGCAAGCCTTCATCTGTCATGGTTCCCACATCACCTGTGTGATAGGCTGGCAGTCCTTCGAACTCAAAGAAAGCTTCTGCCGTTTTTTCAGGATTGTTCATATAGCCTTTTGAAACAGCTGGTCCTGAGACAATGATTTCTCCCTGTTCACCATTGGGAACTTTCTTACCTTCCTCATCAATGATAAAGGTTGGAGAATCAGCCTTGGTATAGCCGATTGGTAGACGTTTGAGAGTCGTCAACATCTCGTCTGTCACGGCAACAACTGACAAAGCCACTGTCGCTTCTGTTGGGCCGTAGGCATTGATAATACGGGCATGTGGGAAACGCTCACGCAGTTTTTGAGCCGTTTTGACCGTCAATTCTTCTCCATCAAAGTAGAAATGCGTGATACCTGGCATTTTCTCACTGTTAAAGTCTTCAGACAACATGGCCATATCCGCAAAAGAAGGTGTTGATGTCCAGATAGCGATTGGCAATGAAAAGATGGTCGCAAAGAGTTGCTTAAAGTCCTGAGTAATGGCAGATGGAAGAGCAAAAAGTGTACCACCTAGCGCCAAGGTCGGTGCCCAGTACATGACGGACAGGTCAAATGAATAAGGTGGCTGAGCTAGCATTTGCGGACGACTTGGCGTCGCAAATTCCTTATCCGTAATTATCCAGTTGGTAAAGCTGAGGAGGTTATCATGGGAAATCTGCACCCCCTTGGGTTTACCAGTCGTGCCAGAAGTAAAGATAATGTAGTAGTTATCATCTCCCTTGACTGGATGCGTCATCTCATAGCTAGTCCCTTGAGCAAAGGCTTCTTGAACCTGAGCTAGAGTCAACATCGGTGTAGAAACCTGCTCCAATGGAAAATCTGAGATGGCAATAATCAAGCTTGGCTCTGCTACTTCTAAAATAGCCGAAACTCGCTCCAAGGCCGAATGACTATCAATGGGAATGTAGGCATGACCTGACTTAGTCAACGCTACAAAAGTTGCCAACATTTCATATTCTTGGCCACCAAAAACAACCACAGGAGACTTCTCTGGCAAATCTAGTTGGTCAATGGCTGCAGCCAAACTATCCGAATCAGCCTTTAAATCTCCATAAGTGTGTTCCTGACCCAAAACATTATAGACAGGATAGCTAGGCTGGGTCTGAGCAAAATGCTCAATGGTTTTAATCATATCTGCTATTGGTTTATTTGACACAATAGGGATTCTCCTTCAAGTTAAAATTCATTATAGATAAAGCTTCCTTGACCCTGTCCAAGATAGCTAAAGAAGTAAAGCAGCCCTAGAAAGATAAGAAAATACAAGGCTATCCTACCAAGAAAGAGGTACAATTCTTTTCTCTGTTTCATCAAGAAAACCATTCATTTCTGTAATTTTTCGCTAAAATAAGAGTGATTCTTACTAGCTTATTTTTCTACCATTGTACCACTTTATATAGTATTTTTTCAATCGTTTACCGTAGATTTTCACTAGATTTCAGCTTATTTTAAGGATTATGCGGTTTTTCTATGTATATTTTAAATAGAGTGATCCTGGTTCAAAACTCCATTTCAGGAGACAACGAAGTAAATCTTCCCATAACAAAACGCACAATATCAAGTTTTTTCAATACCTGATACTATGCGCTTTTCTGATTTTTAAAGACTTTTTAATCCGTCTCTCATTTAAAATAGTCTCGTCTGATATAAATTAAAACAGCTTCTATCATCAGACAAATGGCTGATAGCCAAAAACTTATGCTAATACCAAAACTCTCAGTAATATAGCTCATTAGCAAAACAAATACTGAAAATGATAGTGTCGAAATCACTTCAAGAACGGAATAGACATTAACCAAATGATTTTCCTCTACTGTTTCCTGAAGAAATACACTTTCAGGAACTTCTTTTAGTTGCGATAACATACCAACTAAAGCTGAAAATACTAAAAACATCTGTGCGTTTGGAAAATATAGAATAGTCAGTGTCACTATTGCCATGGCTACTAGAGGAAAAAGAATACTTTCCCATTTAGCAGCGAGGAACTTTTCAGATAGACTAAAAGCAATTAAGCCACTAATTATAATACCAATAGAGTATGCTGTATTAGAATATCCCCAGTAACTTTCCGTTTTATTTAATAACTCCGTTACAAAAACAAGCATAATGGAAGAAACCCAAATTGTATTTGAGAAAATTTCAAATAAATTTGCTGATACAAAAAGTCTCAATCTAGGATCTCTAGCAACCAACTTCCAACCTTTGAGCAAAATTTCAAGATTAGTTTCTGACTCTAACACCTCCACTTCAGCGTTAGGAAGAAATAACATCAGAAAGCTAGAAATTATATACAACATTAAAATTATAAACGTGGTAGGTAACAGACCAATTGTTGCAAACAAGAGTCCACCTAACCCCCACCCCACCAATTGAACGGCTTCACCACTCATTGATAAGGCTGAGTTAGCCTTACCCAAATCAGTCGCATAGCGCGGCACAATAGCATAGGAAACAGGTGCTGCACAACCATCTAATATGGAAATTGCAACAACAAATAGATAGATTACCGAAGGCGCTACTGATTGCATTACGGTAAACATTCCTACCAATATCGTCAATAATATAGTCTTTCCAAATTGGGATAAAGATAAAACCCTATTTAGCGCTAACCTTTTAGTAACCAAAGGAACTAAAAGACTCGCAACAAAAGAGGATATCCCTATTAAAATGGGAACTAGTGATGTGGCAATTACTGATTTTGAAATAATGTATATGTTAGCAATGATTGTTACTCTAAAGAAAATATCTGCTAAATTCGAAAACAATTGAGAGACTAACAACTTGATAAATGAATTAGACATACAGCTCTCCTATCTTAGTTGCCAACTTTGGAATTAAATTTGATTTTTAATATTTTAGCATAAAATAGCAGAAAACAAAAGTGATGGTTTTCACATGAAAAAGCCTGAGATTTTCATCTCAAGCCCTATCAACATAATTGTTTTCTAGATTAGAAAAGTGAGAATACAAGCACGGCCAAGACTGCACCGATAACAGGTCCCACAACAGGGATCCAAGCGTAAGACCAGTCTCCGTCTCCCTTGTTTGAAATTGGAAGGATACTGTGCATGATACGAGGTCCAAGGTCACGCGCAGGGTTCAAGGCATAACCTGTTGTCCCACCTAGTGATAGACCGATACCGACAATCAATGTTCCCACTGCAAAGGTTCCGATTCCTGCTTGAAGGTCATAAAGTCCCAAGGCAAAGATTGTCAATACCAATACAAAGGTTCCAAGGATTTCACTAATCAAGTTTGATACAGTATCTTTGATAGCTGGTCCTGTGCTAAAAGTAGCCAAAATATTTCCTGCATTTTCTTCTGCCTCATAGTGAGGTTTGAATTGCAACCAAACCAAAATCTGACCAAACATAGCTCCTGCAAACTGAGCTAGGATATAAGGGAATACTGAAGCCCAAGGTAAGTCACCTTTTAAAGCCACACCAATTGTCACAGCTGGGTTTAAATGAGCTGGACTGAGTTTTCCAGATACAAAGACTGCAACCGCAACTGCAATCCCCCAACCCATAGTAATCACAATCCAACCGGCATTGTTGCTCTTGGTTTTAGGAAGAACCACACCTGCTACAACACCATTTCCTAGAAGAATAAGGATTAAAGTCCCTAGAAATTCTCCAAATAATTCATTCATCATCTTTCTGTCTCCATTAAAAAGAAGGGGCGGGCGGCAAGGAATGCTGCCCTCCACCTCTTTTATTTTTTCTTAATTTTTTAATTCTGCTAAATCGTTGTTAGCGAGAGCCGCTTCGACATCCGCACGATAGCCTGCTTTTTCTTCTTCTGACCAATCATAGAATCGTCCCATTTCATTCAAAACTGGTTCAACGATGCTATCCAAACTATCACGCATAAAGAGCATGTGGTTGGTACGACGAAGAAGGAAGTCAACCGGGCTAAGAGCCAACTCGTTGCGCATTGCATAGTGAAGGGACAAGGTATCTGCCAAGCTGAGTCCTGGTGCTTGTTCCAAACTATGAGCAAGAGCAAAGACCTTCGGTGCATTTGAACCGTAAAGATTTGCTAGGTAATGAGCTTCCTTGCTATCCAAACCACGTGACACTCCAAGTTGCGCAAAGGCTTCGATTTCTGAGTCCACATTTGCTGGGTTCAATTCCCCACCTGAAACAGGGTAAGTCTTAGAATTGATGAGTTTAAAGCTACGGTCAAATTCTGATTTGAGGATGTCAACCACGCGCTCCATAGCTCCTTCAGCCATCTTACGGTAGTCTGTGATTTTACCACCAGCAAGGGTCAAGAGACCATTATCGTCTCGGTCCAAGCTAGAACCACGAGAAACTGCAGATGGATCCAAATGCTTCTCAGATGTGCTACTTTCAAGTTTGCTGACAGCAGACTCAACATCTTCACGCGTTTTTTCTTTAGAGAGATAAGATTCAACAGTCGCAATCAAGTTGTTAAAGCTTTCATCACTGATTGTACCGTTATTTCCTCCATTATAGTCAGAAGCGCTATTGCCTGCGATCAATGGACGAAGACCTGCCCAGCTACTTTCAATGTCAGCAACTGTAATATTCGCTTCTGGGAAGCGGTTGTTGACAATACCAAGTAGGTAATCTACATCTTCTTGAGTTACTTTTGGATGTTCCAAATCACCTGTGTAGTCTGTATCCGTTGTACCAAAGTAAGTCTTGTTTTCACGTGGGAGAACAAAGACCATACGGCCATCACCCAAACCTGTATCAAAGTAAACTGGCTGTGAAACCTTGATCTTGCTTGAATCCACTACCAAGTGAACTCCCTTAGTTGGACGCATTTGTGAGAATTGGGTTCCCATATTAGACAAATTGCGTACCTTGTCGCTCCAAGGACCTGTTGTATTGATAACCAGACGGGCCTTGATTTCAAAGACTTGGTCTGTCAACAAATCACGAGCTACAACACCTGTAATCTTGCCACTTTCGTCAAAGAGGAAGCCTTCTGCCTTCACGTGGTTAGCAATGAGGGCACCGTCTTGGTTGGCACGTTTGATGTTTTCAATCACAAGACGCGCATCGTTGTTACGGAAGTCAAGATAGACCCCACCTCCTACCAAACCTTCTTTCTTCAAGTTTGGCTGGCGTTCCAAGACTTCTTCCTTGCTCAAAACCTTGTTAGCAGCTGGTGTGTTGTTAACTCCTGCCAAAAGGTCATACAAGTCCATGGCTACTTTGAGACGAAAGAGGCTAAAGGTTGCTCCTTCTTCTTCATAAACTGGCAAGAGCATTGGGTCCGGTTTTGGAATGTGTGGAGCAATTTGTTGTACCACTGCACGTTCTGAAACTGTATCTGATACCACTTCTACGTCGAATTGTTTGAGGTAACGAAGACCGCCGTGAACCAATTTTGTTGAACGGCTGGATGTTCCTTCTGCGAAGTCCTGCATTTCAATCAAACCAGTATCTAGACCACTAGCTGCTGCCTGTAAAGCTACACCAGCCCCTGTGATTCCTCCACCGATAATCAAGAGGTCCAGGGTACGTTCCTGCATTTTTTTAATTGATAATTCACGTGTTTTCTTTGAAAATTCCATATTTACACACTTTCTAACTGAGTCGCTTTATTCTTCCAGTATTAGTCGTCTACTTCCGCAAAGACTTGGGTTGCTTTCACAGCTTTCTTCCAGCCCTTGTAGAGTTGTTCCTTGCGAGATTCGTTCATAGATGGTTCAAAGAGTTCTCCTGTCTCGTTCAAGAGTTTCAACTCATCCAAGTCCTTCCAATAGCCCACTGACAAACCTGCTAGGAAGGCTGCACCTAGAGCTGTTGTTTCCAAGTTTTTGGCGCGTGCGATATCGATTCCCAAAATGTCAGCTTGGAACTGCATGAGGAAGTTGTTCATAGCTGCACCACCATCCACCTTCAAGACTTGGATAGCTGTCTGAGCATCCACTTGCATGGTGTCGATGATGTCACGCACTTGATAAGCGATAGATTGAAGAGTTGCCTTGATAAAGTCTTCTTTAGTTGTTCCACGAGTTAAGCCAAAGACAGAACCGCGAGCGTTTTGGTTCCAGTATGGAGCTCCTAAACCTGTAAAGGCTGGAACAACATAAACTTCATCGTTGTTGTGAGAATCACGGGCATATTTTTCAGATTCTGGTGAATTTTCGACCATGCGAAGTCCATCACGAAGCCACTGAATGGCACTTCCTGCGATGAAAATAGCCCCTTCCAAGGCATAGTAAACCTTGCCGTTAATTCCGTAACCAATGGTTGTCAAGAGGTTGTTCTCAGACAACTGCATCTCTTCACCAGTATTCATGATGATGAAAGAACCTGTTCCATAAGTATTTTTAACCATACCAGGTTCAAAGGCCAACTGTCCAAAGAGGGCTGCCTGTTGGTCCCCAGCCATACCTGAGATTGGGACTTCTCCACCATAGAAATGGAATGGGGCTGTCTTACCGTAGATTTCAGAGTTAGAACGAACCTCAGGCAACATTGCTTTAGGAATATTGAGGATTTCTAAAATCTCATCATCCCATTTGAGTTCTTTAATGTTATAAAGCATGGTACGAGCTGCATTTGAGTAGTCAGTCACGTGAGCCGCACCGTCAGTCAATTTCCAAACCAACCAAGTATCGATGGTACCAAAGAGCAATTCCCCTTTTTCTGCTCGCTCTTGAGCGCCTTCTACATGATCCAAAATCCAACGAACCTTGGTCGCAGAGAAGTAAGCATCGATGATCAAACCAGTCTTTTCATGGAATTTTTCCACATAACCTTGGTTTTTCAGTTGTTCAGCCAGAGGAGCAGTTTGGCGTGATTGCCAAACGATAGCATTGTAGATAGGAAGCCCTGTTTTCTTATCCCAAACAACCGTTGTTTCACGTTGGTTGGTAATCCCGATTGCTTCGATTTGATTTGGCTTGACACCACTTTCGATGAAAGCTCCCGCAATAACTGACTGAACAGAGTTCCAAATTTCATTGGCATTATGCTCTACCCAACCTGCCTGAGGAAAAATCTGAGTAAACTCTTTTTGACTCGAGCTAACCTTTTCTCCTTTTTTGTTGAAAATGATGGCACGAGAACTTGTAGTTCCCTGGTCAATGGCCATAATGTATTTTTCTTGTGACATGTGCTGTCCTCCTCATAAAGATCTTGAGGATGTTTCCTCTTTACACTTACTAGTATACAAAATAAAGCGCTTTCCTGTTTATCAACTTTTTTTAATTTTTAAAAAAATGTGAGGAGATTGTGCGAATTTCACAAAAAAGACCTGGAAGAACCAAGCCTTTTAAGTGAATAATAACTGACGAATCCCTGCCAAATCTTCCAAATCCAAGTCGTTTTTTAAATAATAAACTGGAGTCTGTTCCTTCTTATGAATCGGGTTATTGGTAACCAGCAAATCATAATGTCGAGTTCGGTCATAGGCTTCAATGGTAATAAAACGATTGTATTCCAAATACCGTTTCAAAATGGCGGCCATCCTTGAAAAGACAAGAAAACCAGATGTCAAATCCAGACCAATCCGCATATGCTGGCCACCGTTTTCAGCCATATATTCAATTAACTGGAGCCATTCCCAGAGAATTTTCTTATCCAAATCCGTCCCCTGATGAAAGGCAGGTAGAGCATGAAAAATCTCTTCTGCTGTCTCTTTAAAATCATGTTCCATCAGCAAATAAGGATGACGATTCTCTAACTGGTACTTATAGCGGTCCTGTAAGATATAACCCTTATATAGATAGACTTGAGCACAAAGCTGACTGAGTTCATAGGTGACATGGTCCTCTGTATAGTCCCCCAATAGTTCCTCCTTCTTCATTTCTTGAATCAATTGCGTCAGTAAAGCTGCCAACTGCCCTCCAAAACCAAGAATATACTCCATAGTATGAAGAGGAAGAATACGATGAGATAGGAGAAATGAGAAGAAAATCATCATCTCTCCATCCTCAATTCCGAGAGGAAGGTGTTGCCCAGCAAAAAAGGACGGAGCCTTTCGGTGCAAACGAAGGTAGAAAATATTGTCAAAATACCCTCGCATTTTCTCTTCTATGACTTGAAACTGACAGGCATTGACCCGAAGACGCTGTTGACTGATATGAGCCCAGAGAACCAAGTCCAATTTCTGACCCGAAGACAAACTTGCACCGCAGATTTCTTCTAAAGTGGCAATCTCCTGTTTTCTCTCTGGTTTCTGCATGTGACCTTCCCATTCCTGACTCGACCAGACCTTGCGGAAAAGACAGAAATAGAAATAGCGAATCTGATGCTCTGGACCTCGCCAACGTCCATTCTGGATGGATAAATCAAATTCTGACAAAATCTGATTTAAGCTAGCTAAGTGGCGACCAAGTGTAGCCTCACTAATCATCAATTCTTGAGCCAGCTGATGGGCTAAAAACTGTTGGTGGTAGAGAAGATAAACCAAAATCTGGTATTTAACAGCATTCTCCAAAAACAAGCTCCGAATATCTCTCCCCTTGGTAGCTGCACCGATCGATAGACGCAGATTTTCATCTTCTAAGTGAATATTCAGCTCTAAGCCACTATCCAAAGCCTTGTCATTGAGCAGGGTGACATATTTGGTTAGAGTTGCTTTTGAAAATCCTGTTTCCTCCATTACAGCCTTGACGGTCGTCTGAGACTCTTGTAATAGAAAGGAAAGGATTGAAAATTGGCCAGATTCAGCCTTTTCCATCAAATCTCCTAAATACATTTGTTACCCCTTTCATTTTCTACCTTAAGCATAGCATAAATCTTAGAAATGCTGAAATAATCTGTTTCTCTTTTTATTTTCATGCTGATTTCCTGGTCCATTATCCTAAAAATCAGCAAACACACGGCTCCCCCTTTGGGCATTTTTATGCTAAAATGGTAGCTATGGATAAAATTATTAAAACTATATCAGAAAGCGGAGCCTTTCGTGCTTTTGTCCTTGACAGCACAGAAACAGTCCGCACTGCTCAAGAAAAACACCAAACCCAAGCTAGCTCAACTGTAGCACTTGGTCGAACTCTTATCGCTAGCCAGATTCTCGCAGCCAATGAAAAAGGAAATACCAAACTAACAGTTAAAGTGCTGGGCTCTAGCTCTCTAGGTGCCATTATCACGGTCGCTGATACCAAGGGGAATGTCAAAGGCTATGTTCAAAATCCTGGTGTTGACATCAAAAAGACTGCAACTGGTGAAGTTCTAGTCGGACCTTTTGTTGGAAATGGTCAATTTCTCGTTATCACAGACTACGGTACTGGAAATCCTTACAACTCTATGACTCCTCTCATCTCTGGAGAAATCGGCGAAGACCTTGCCTTTTACCTGACTGAAAGTCAACAAACGCCTTCAGCAGTCGGTCTCAATGTCCTTTTGGACGAAGAAGACAAGGTTAAGGTTGCAGGTGGTTTCCTAGTTCAAGTCTTGCCAGGAGCCAAGGAAGAAGAGATTGCTCGCTTTGAAAAACGCATCCAAGAAATGCCAGCTATCTCAACTCTTCTAGAAAGTGAAGACCATATTGAAGCCCTCCTCAAGGCTATCTACGGTGACGAGGCCTACAAGCGTCTTTCTGAAGAAGAAATCCGTTTCCAATGTGACTGTAGCCATGAGCGCTTTATGAACGCTCTTGCCAGCCTTCCAAGCTCAGACTTACAGGAAATGAAAGAGGAAGATCACGGGGCAGAAATCACTTGTCAATTCTGCCAAACAACTTACAACTTTGATGAAAACGACCTGGAGGAACTCATTCGTGACAAATCTTAATACACCCTTTATGATTGGCAATGTTGAGATTCCCAATCGTACCGTTCTAGCGCCTATGGCTGGTGTGACAAACTCAGCCTTTCGTACTATTGCAAAAGAGCTCGGAGCTGGACTCGTTGTCATGGAAATGGTCTCTGACAAGGGAATCCAATACAACAACGAAAAAACCCTGCACATGCTTCATATCGATGAAGGCGAAAACCCTGTCTCTATCCAACTTTTTGGTAGTGATGAAGACAGCCTAGCACGCGCAGCAGAATTCATCCAAGAAAACACCAAAACCGATATCGTGGATATCAACATGGGCTGCCCAGTTAACAAAATCGTGAAGAACGAAGCTGGCGCTATGTGGCTCAAGGATCCAGACAAGATCTACTCTATCATCAACAAGGTCCAATCTGTCCTTGATATCCCCCTTACTGTCAAAATGCGTACCGGCTGGTCCGATCCATCTCTTGCAGTTGAAAATGCCCTCGCTGCTGAAGCTGCAGGCGTTTCTGCCCTCGCCATGCATGGTCGTACCCGTGAGCAAATGTATACAGGTCACGCAGACCTTGAGACCCTTCACAAGGTCGCTCAAGCTTTGACCAAGATTCCATTTATCGCCAACGGTGATATCCGTACGGTCCAAGAAGCCAAACAACGCATCGAAGAAGTCGGTGCTGACGCAGTCATGATTGGCCGCGCTGCCATGGGAAATCCTTACCTCTTTAATCAAATCAACCATTACTTTGAAACTGGAGAAATCCTTCCTGATTTGACCTTTGAAGACAAGATGAAAATCGCCTACGAACACTTGAAACGATTGATTAACCTCAAAGGGGAAAATGTCGCAGTTCGTGAGTTCCGTGGCCTCGCTCCACACTACCTCCGTGGAACATCTGGCGCTGCCAAACTCCGTGGAGCCATTTCACAAGCTAGCACCCTAGCAGAGATTGAAGCCCTCTTGCAATTGGATAAGGCTTAATAGACCAAAACCCGTAACTCTCTTAAAGGTTACGGGTTTTTGATTGTAAAAATTCAAATACTGAGAGTTATACTCAATGAAAATCAAAGAGCAAACTAGGAAACTAGCTGCAGGCTGTACTTGAGTACGGCAAGGCGACGTTGACGTGGTTTGAATTTGATTTTCGAAGAGTATTATTATTGACTCAAAGCAACACTGGAGACCTTGCCATCCGCTCCTGTTGTAATTTGGATGATTTTTCCTCCACCGATTTTGGCATTATACTTACCATCGTCAAGAGTATAAGAATAGCCTTTGATAGAGTAGTTTTCTTTCTTTCCATCAGCAGATTCTACTGTAAATTGACCACCTGATGAAACTGTGATGGTTTCGCCATTGGCTCCC
This sequence comes from Streptococcus mitis, assembly GCF_023109105.1. GTDB lineage: Bacteria > Bacillota > Bacilli > Lactobacillales > Streptococcaceae > Streptococcus > Streptococcus mitis_BW. The sequence continues at coordinate 20,618 of NZ_JALDTZ010000009.1, read as the reverse complement.
TTCCAATTGCCCGATGCAGCTGAGAAATCACCATCTACCATGGTTAAAACACCCTTGTATCGTTTATTTTGCTCTGCTTGCTTGTCTTGAAGTTTGCGGTCAGTTGTTGGATCATAGCTTGATTGGTTAGACTGAGTTTGAGAAGCCTGTTGAGTTGAAGGAGCCTGAGCAGGAGTTTGTTGACTAGCAGACTGTTGATTAGCTACTTCTTGACCTTGTCTTTGCTCTGTTGCAGGTGCCGCTTGTGATGGTGTTGCACTTGCTGAAGACTGCTCGGTAGACGCCTTGGCCTTTTCAGATGAAGCTGAACTTGAGGACTTCTGAGTCTTGCCTTCTTTGCTAGAAGAAGCTGCTTTAGAGCTTGATGATTGGCTTGTCTTAACAGAACTGCTTGCTTGAGTTGTTTCCTCTTTATTTCCACAAGCTCCTAATAGCAAGGTAGAAGCCAATACAGTCGCTGCCATCAATTTGATATAGGTTTTCTTTTTCATTTTTTCACTCCTTTGTTATACTTTAGAAATATTAAGAAATCTTTTTGTAATATAATTGTAACATTGAGAATTAAATATGTCAACTATTTATCTAAACTATTTTAAAAATCTTAAATATTTTAGATACATTTACTCCTCCTACTCTTCTATTCGTAATCTAATAGAAAAAACAGATATAAATTCCTATTTTGTTTAAAATTTTTTAAACCACTCCTGTGTAATCGCTTGCATTTTTGTCAAAGGAATATAATAATAGTGAACTAGGATATAGGAGATATAGGTTTATGTCAAACAAGTATTACAAATATCTGCCTTGGTTGATTTTGGGAGCTATTGGCTCTTATCAAACAGCCACTTACTATGCGCGAACTGCATTTGATGTCTTCTATCTGACTACAGTCTTTATGATTGTCTATATCGCTTTTTATTTTTACATGAGAACTATCTCAAGTATCAATACAAAGACTTCTTTACTCACATGTTGAGCAATCCTAAGAAAAATAGGCACACTAAAAGCAATCGCAACAACAAAACCATCTCATGATGGTACATAAAGAGGTCGGGAACTTGATTCCGACCTCGCTTTTTATTTCAATCGATAGGTTTTTCTTGGTTTCTTTTTAGGTACTCGTTTGAGTCCAACTTCTTCTACATATTCTCCGTATTTTACGAGGAAATTATTGCTGACGATTGGACGACCGGGATTGATAAGATTGACCAGTTCAGTTCCTTCGTAGACAGTGAACTCCTCCTCCAGCAGATAGAGGAAGGTCGGATTCCAGTCAAGTCGCCCTTGGATTCGTTTGATGGATTCTTGGATAATGGCATAATGGTCAAAAGCGAAGGCTTGCTCTTCCAACTCCACTCCCTCTAGGTAGCATTTTCCTGTCTGAAAATCGACATCTACGAAAACGACATCCTTGGCATCGTCTCCTGCTTGAACAAGTTCTAATGCACGGCTAGGCAGATAAACCAAGTGGGCAATGGTCACAGTCCAGCCACGTGGGTCACGGCCGGGAGTCGATACAGTCATCAATTGCTCGATTTTTTCTAAAGGAAGATCGAGATTGACTTCTTCTCTCACCTCACGCTGACAGGCATGTGCAGCATCTTCACCCTTATCCATAAAGCCTCCAACCAGAGCCAAACAATTTTGATAAGGGTGAGCCTTGCGACGAATTAATAAGAGCTTGATCTTTCCTTCGACAAAGCAGTAGGCTACCATATCCACCGTCACACTTGGCTTTTCATATTGAGGGAGTTCTTGCTTGTAATACCAGTCTAAAAATTCTTCCTGACTGGCATGGATTTCAAAATATTCTCTTTCCGTCATCCCAGCTGGAATCATCGTGTCCGTCATTTTATGCCTCCTTACGAACTGCCTTGGTCCATTGGTACCAACCTACTAGACTATTGAGTGTGTAAACCCAGTACATCCCTTGGATGTGTATATTTTCACCCCACCAGAGGTAGATACTAAAGAGATTGGTTGCAATCCAGAAAATCCACTGCTCACGGTAGAGACGTGTCATCAAGAGCTGACCAACACCATTGGTCGCATCCGTTACACTATCACGGAATGGGCGAGCACTATGAATACTTTGGTAAGCTAAGCCCATACCAATCCAAATAATAGCAGTCAATGCCAAGTACTTGAGCCAATCAACCAGACCAAGTTTCTTAGCTTCAAAGTGAGACTCCTCTGGTTTTCCTTGTTCATTGATCCGATTAGACAACCAAGCATAGAGACCAATCGGTTGCATGACAAAGAAATAAACTGTCGTCAAAACTTCGCCATAAAAAGTCGCATTCATAGCCAAAACCAAATAGATAGCAGAGTTAATGGCCCCAAAGAGATAATTGCTTGCACGCCCTTCTGCTACCAAGATAACACAGACAATCCCAGTCCAAGATGCAAACAAGCTTAACCAATCGTGACTATCCGTATTTTGAGTGAACTCCAAGATCAAGGGAACACTTGACAAGGCGATGAGATACAACCACTGGAAGAGACTACGGCCGACAAAGAGATCTTTCCAGAGCAAGTGCATGATTCCTGCAAAACCAATCTTGCGGGCTTCTGCATGGACATTTTTAAAGTTTTCGATAAATTGTGTGATTTTTTCAGTTAGTTTTTTCATAATTTTCTCCTAATCTGCTTGGTAAATGGCATCAATAGCCACTTTTGCTGCTTCATAATTTCCTAGATAATCCTCAGCTAGATAAACTAGTGGAATGTTTGCTAAGTAGCGCTCCCTCATCTGATCCAAATGCTGGGAAAAACTGTGACGAATATGGTCTTCAGCCATGGTCATATCTCTAAAGCCATCATTGATATAGGAGCCGACAGGTTGCACAAAGAGGATTAAATCCCATTTTTCCTTAGCCAAAATCGAGGCAAAGAGATTGTCAAAGGTTTCTCCTGATAAGTCCTCTTGATCCTCAGTCTCCATGTAATAGTCATAGTAGCCCTTGGTTACTAAGGAGTTGGTGTCTGCTATCACCAGTCCCCTATTGGCATTGCTATCGATTAACTTAGAGGTCTGGTCATACTGCCCCAACAGGAGATAATAGTAATCTTTTGGAGTCAATTCATCGTCGCGGACATTGTTTTTGATCTGGTACTCACGCGCGTATTCCAAACTGACTGGTGCATCGTAATACCTTGCCAAATCCTTGGCCAGAGTGGTCTTCCCATTGCTGGCACTTCCCATAATCAACACTTTCTTGGTAAACTGACGTCGGAAAGGTTGAGCGATATATTTCCAATATTTGCTTGGATTTTCTCGAATCATAGTCGCTGAGATTCCAAACTTTCTTTCTTGTAAAACAGTCTCAAAACCACGATTAGACAATTCTTGCTGGTAGCTTGCCTCTCCTACAAAAAAGATTAGCTCCTCAGCAGTCTGGTCATAGGAAATGGCCTGCAACATCTGATCCAACCACTCCTGCCAACCCATAGGGTAACGGGGAAGATTGGTCTCATCTAACTTACAAACCGAGGTCAACTCGTCATCACGAAAAGCCTCTCGGATATAGCGAAATCTTTTTTGAATCGTTAAGCCTACCTGTTCCCCTCGGTCTCCCTCATAGCCTGAAACGACAACCCAAACCTGGTCACACTGCCGCTTCGCTCGCTGGATCAGATCGATATGACCTTGATGAAGCGGAGCAAAGGTCCCAAAAACCACTGCTGTTTTCTTTTTCATAAACACATTACCTTTTTATAGTTTTTAATATTTACCTTATATATGTTTTTATTATAAACTATATTTTTGTTTTGTCAATAGTTTTTTATTATTTTTTATAAAAAACTAGCAAAAAAGAGAATCAAGATTGCTCCTGATTCTCCATTTTTATGCAATATCAAATTTTAACTGGCCTGCTTTGACACCAATCTTAAGTGTACTGCCTACCACTAATTCTCCCTTAAGAAGAAGTTCTGCCAACTTGTCTTCCACTTCTGTTTGTAGGGTTCTACGAAGTGGACGAGCTCCCATCTCTGGGTCATATCCTTGATTTGCCAACAATTTCAGTGCCGAAGTTTGTAATTTCAAGTCAATGCCTTTTTCAGCCAAACTTGCCACTAAAGGTTTGACCATAATCTTCACCACTTCCTGCATATGATCACTAGATAGGCTATGGAAGACCACCTTTTCATCAATACGGTTAATAAACTCAGGTCTATAAGCCTTTTTCAACTCTTCAAACATCCGTTTTTCCATATTCTCCTGGTCAAAACGAATTTCCTTAGCCCCAAAACCAACTGTCTTGTCATCACGAAGGGCAGTTGCACCAAGGTTTGACGTCATGATGATAATGGTATTTGAAAAGTCGACCTTTCGGCCCTTGCTATCGGTCAAGACACCATCATCCAAGACCTGCAAGAGAACATTAAAGATATCTGGATGGGCCTTCTCTACCTCGTCAAAGAGCAAGACTGAATATGGTTTATTGCGAACCTTCTCGGTCAACTCTCCACCTTCTTCGTAACCCACATAACCCGGAGGAGCCCCATTAAGGCGACTAGCCGCAAATTTCTCCATGTATTCACTCATGTCAAAGCGGATAAGAGCTGATTCGTCATCAAAGAGAACTTCTGCCAGAGCCTTGGCCAATTCTGTCTTCCCGACACCCGTAGGTCCTAGGAACATAAAGGAACCAATCGGACGTTTGTGACTGCGAATCCCAGACTGGTTGCGGCGAATGGCACGACTGATGCTAGAGACCGCTTGTTCCTGTCCGATAACTCGCTTGTGGAGTTCAGCTTCAAGATTGAGATACTTCTTGGCATCTGTTTGGGTCAATTTTTGAACTGGAATACCTGACAAGCGACTCAAGGTGGTCAAAATGTCTGATTCTGTCACCAAGTCTTTATAGACAGGCACTTCCTCTTCTTTTGCGATTAGCTGGGCTGCTTGTTTCCACTTGCCATCCATCAAGGCCTTGTCAGCTGGACTCAAGCCAGAATCGTCTGCTTTTACATGTTTCGCCTTATTTTGTACTGTTGCCGCTGCCTCATCCAAGAGATCAATAGCAGAGTCTGGCAAATGACGACTAGTCAAGTAACGATGTGCCATCTTGACGGCTGTTTCAACCGCTTCATCTGTAATTTGCACACGGTGATGTTTCTCATAAGTCGCCTTCAAGCCTTGCAAAATGCTCATGCTGTCGGCTACATTTGGCTCTTCAATCGTCACTTTGGCGAAACGACGAGAAAGGGCTGCGTCTTTTTCAATGTGTTTTTGGTATTCTTCCTGAGTGGTGGCACCAACCGTTCTCAAAGTTCCACGCGCCAAGGCTGGTTTCAAGATATTGGCTGCGTCCAAAGTCGAATCAATTCCGCTACCAGAACCCATGATGGTATGGAGTTCATCGATAAAGAGAATGACTTGGCCATCTTCTTCAATATCCTTGATGATATTGTTCATGCGCTCTTCAAAGTCACCACGGAAGCGTGTCCCTGCCACGACATTCATCAAATCAAGCTCTAACACGCGCATCTTAGCCATTTCCGCAGGCACGTCACCACTAGCAATACGCTGGGCAAGACCAAGCGCCAGAGCTGTTTTCCCGACACCCGCATCTCCAACCAAGACAGGATTATTCTTGGTCTTCCGACTCAAGATTTGAATCATACGAGAGATTTCCTTGTCCCGACCAATGACTGGCTCTAACTTGCCAGAACGAGCTTGCTCTGTCAAATCATGCGTATAGTCCTCGAGACCACCACTCGGAGTCTGGGGCATGCCCATCATATTAGCCATAGAATTTTGCTTGTCAGCTACTGTACGATGGCGTTGACGTAAAGCCTTAAGATCTTCACGAGTCCAACCTGCACGTTCTTCTAGATTTCGACGTAGAGCTGCAATCTTGACCTGATCTTTCTTGTCTTCATAAGAAAAACCAGCTCTCTCCAAGATACGAGTCGCCAAGGCATTGCCATCATGTAAAATCGCATAGAGGACATGCTCTGTCCCTAGCACCTTAGCATGGACCACTGACGCTACATACTCTGCTTCATCAAAGAGAACCCGCAAACGATGGGAGAACGGCAATTCCGTAAAGGTTTCATCTTGTCTATAGTCCGTTTCAGTCAGTTCCAAAGCGACCTCTTCTAAACGGTCCATTTCATATGGATAATCATTTAAAGTCGCCCCAGCCACACTATAACTGTGATTGGACATGGCAATCAACAAGTGCCAAGACTCTAGGTATCGAGCTCCAAAATGGCCAGCAACCATGTAGGCACTTTCGATACATTCATTCAATGCTTTTGAATAGTTCATCTTACTTCTCTTTTCTATCTACCTCTTGTATGACCTGTCGTAGCATATTAGCACGAACAACTGGAGCTTCTTCTCCTAGAACGCGATCCAAAGCTACTGCCATCAACAAATTCATCTCCTGCTTGGTCATCAATTCCTGCTCAACCAAAAGCTGCAGAATATCTTCATAAATTTCTTGACTAACTCGCTCGCCAATCGAATAAAGCAGTTCTCGAAGCATTTCATGATGACTAGAAAACTCAATCCGTCCTATACGAATATAGCCTCCTCCTCCACGCTTACTTTCAACCAAGTAGCCTCTACTTTCCGTAAAGCGTGTCTTAATCACATAGTTAATCTGACTAGGAACAACCTGAAAGGTATCTGCCAACTGACTCCGTTGCAACTCCACAATTCCAGATTGATCTAAAATTGCCTTGATGTAGGCCTCAATATGATCCGATGTATTTTTAAATCTCATAACAAACCCACCTCTCTCTTTAAACCTTGACTATCTTTGACTATTATACCGAAATTTTCTCATTTTTAAAAGAAAAAGGGCGCTGGTAAAGGATAATCTTCACCAAGTCCCTATTTTTCTACTTATCTAAGCCTAATTCAGCCAAGATTTGACGTTTGTAGGCAATCTTTTGAACTTCCTTGTCCTCATTTTCAGACCAATCTAGTTTAATTTCTGAAACAATCTGCCCAGGACGATTTTTCAAGATATAGATGCGATCGCTGAGATTGAGGGCCTCCTCGATACTATGCGTGATGATCAAAGTCGTTAGTTGCAACTGCTTGTGAATCTCCAGATACCAAGCATGGAGTTCCATCTTAGTCATCTCATCCAAAGCGCTAAAGGCCTCATCTAAGAGAAAGAGCTTGTGCCCGAAAAGGTAGGTACGGAGTAAAGCAACACGCTGGCGCATCCCACCACTGAGTTCATGAGGATACTTATCCCTTACAGCCGTCAACTGAAAGGTAGCGAGGATTTCATCTGCTTTGGCAATGGCTTCTGCCTTATCCACTTTTTGAATCAAAAGGGGCAGGATGATATTACCAAGAACTGTCTTATGTTCTAGGAGCAAATCCTTTTGGAGCATATAGCTCACGCGCCCCTTGGGATTTTCCTCCCCGTCAAGAATGATTCGGCCAGACTGGACTTCTAAAATCCCTGCAATCAGGTTAAAGAGAGTGGTCTTGCCTACACCACTGGGGCCTAGGATAGAGACCACTTCACCTGAAGTCACTTGCAGATTAATATCCTCTAAAATCTTTTCATTATCGTAGGCATAGCTTACATGTTCTAGTCTAATTTCTGTCATTATTTTACAAATTCGTTAGTGAATCCTTTATCAGTCAAGTCTTCCTTGAGGATACCATTTTCTTTATCCCATTTGTAGAAGGCATTCCAGCGATCAGCATCAAATTGTCCCCATTTTTCCTTGTCACTTGCATATTCTTTTGACAAGTATTTTTGAGATTCGATGACGAAATCACGTTTTTCCTTAAGTTCAGGGGCATTCTTGATGAGGATATCTGCAGCTTCTTCTGGGTGTTCCATAGCGTATTGGTAACCTTTTTTGATAGCTTGGATGACTTTACGAGCTTCTTCTTTGTTGTCTTTCAAGTAGTCGTTGTTGGCAATGATGACTGGTGAGTAGTAGTCAAACTCTTTAACGTAGTCTTTCAAGTACATGAAGTTAGCATCTACGCCTTGAGATTTAGCAAGGATCCCATCCCAACCGTAGTAGATCCAAGCAGTGTCAAAGACACCATTGGCAATTGGTGTGATAGAGTTTGAGTCGTTGTTTGGTACTTTTTCAACCTTTTCAAAGTCACCACCTTGAGACTCTACCAAAGTTTTCAGCATCGCAAGTTCAGTTGGGTCATTCCAGGTTCCGTATTTCTTACCAACCAAGTCTTTTGGACTGGTTACATTATCAGATTTACGAGAGATGATTCCTGATGTATTGTGTTCTACGATAGCTGCAACGGCTGTAATGCCTGCCCCTTTTTCCAATTTCTTAGCCATGTAGTCTTGGAAATACACTGCAAATGGTGCCTTACCATTGATCACCAAGTCAGAAGAGCTTTCTTCAGGTGGCAATTTCAAGTCAACATCCACTCCAGCTTCTTTAAAATAGCCTTTTTCTTTGGCAACATAAAGCCCTGTGTGGTTAGTATTTGGTGTCCAATCTAGGATAAAGTCAATCTTCTTGAGTTCTGCTTCTTTGTTATCCTTAGAAGCAGTTCCTTGGCCACAGGCTACAAGTACAACAGCTACAAGGGCTGTTACAATCGTTAAAAACACTTTCCATGTTTTCTTCATTTTGATTTCCTCTTTTCTTTTTCTAAAACGCTCTATTTTAAGTACGTTTCCATTTAATCACATATTTTTCACTAATATCAACCAGCTTCATACCCAGAAGGCTGATCAGCGATACCAGAATAATAATCGCGAACATGGTATCATACTGAAACAGTTTTTTGGACTGAATCATGTAGACACCAAGTCCTTCAAAGCCTCCCAACCACTCAGATACCACTGTTGTGATAAAGGCATAGGAGACACTGACCCTCAGACCTGCATAAAAGTAGGGCAGACTGACAGGGATTTTAAAATGCCACAGGATTTGCCAAGGATTGGCCCGCATCAAACTAAACAAGGTCAGCATATCCTTGTCACAATGCCTAAAACCATCTAAAATACTTACGATAATAGGGAAGGTTGTCGTCAAGATGATCAAGACAATCTTGGGCAAGATTCCATAACCCAACCATAAAATCAGGATAGGGGCTATGGCAATTGTCGGTATGGTCTGGACAACTACCATCATGGGGTAAATCAAGTCATTGAGCCAACTCAGACTATCCATAAGGACGGCCATGATACAGGCTATCAAGACACCCAACACCAAACCTAATAAGGCTACTCTCAAGGTTGCCCAACTATGGTACCAGAGAAATTCTCTGTCACGAACAAAAGACTGGAGGATCTCAAGTGGAGTCGGTAGGATGAACTTTGGTAAGAGTTTTAAGAATCCCGCCACCTGCCAAACGGATAAGACAAACAAAAATCCTAGCAGACTAATATGTCGTCTCATTATACTTTTCAAGTTTCTCATCGATGCTTAAAATCTCTCCTACATTTATTTTCACATTGGCAAAAACATTGTCTGCTTCTTGCCCCGCCACTTCTAACGCTTCTTTGAGAATTCGCATAAGCTCATCAAATTCTCCCTCTAAAACTGTTTCAAAGGGTGTCACCACCATGGTCACTCCTTGGGTTTGCAGATAGGCAATAACCTTATCGATAAGAGCTACGCGGTCAATCCCTTGTGACAGGGGCAGGACTTGTAAAGCAATGCTTGCTTTCATTAAAACCTCCTTCTAAGTTACAGTTTTTCTTTGTAAAAAAAAGAAAAACCTCTTTCATATATGAAAAAGGTGCAGAATTCGGCTAAGTATCGTTCCCTACGCTGGCATTACCCAGATCAGGTGCGGTCGAAGCTTAACGCTTCCTCTCAGACTGTACACAGACTCCCATATATTATATGGAAATATGATAGCGCAAAACAAAAAAAATGTCAAGGAAACTGCTTACAGAAAAGAGCAGGAAATTTTCCTACTCCAATTTTCTATACTCGTTCTCCATCACTATTTACTCTGTAGCCATCCACCGTCGTATTAACAGCTAAGGCGCCCGAAGAGTAAGAATAATACCACTTACCAGAGACTTGATACCATCCCGTTTTCATTGCCCCCGAACTATCCAGATAATACCAAACCCCATTTTCCTTTAACCATCCTGTCTGCATTTCACCTGATGATTTCAAATAATACCAACTAGAACCATCCTTCAACCAACCTGTTGATTTAGACCCATTTGATTTGAAATGATACCAACTACCATTTATTTTCTTCCAACCAACAGTCAATCCATTATTTGAGCTATAATTAGAGCTATTTCCTGGTTGATTCTGATAATTCTGTGAAGAAGTCACTTCCTCTAGCTGGATATAACGACGACTTCCGTTATAAGCCGTATAACTCAACCACTTGTATCCGTCTTTTTCGAGAATCTGATCATAATGAACATTCTCCCCAGGATAATAGTAATCAATCGCAGTTGCGCTAGCTAGAGGCTGATTTTTGATAGCTGACCTAGCCTTGAAAAAATGTGTTCCTCCTGTTGAAGTTGAGGATTGACTATTCCCTGCACTACCTCCAACTAAATCTTTAAAATGAATAAATCCAGTCATGGTATTGGCCTTCACGACGCGCTTATTGTATGATTCCCTGATTCCATAGTTGTATTCTTCAATCTCAATCTCATCTCCCACTACATTTGACACCCATGCAACATGACCATAAGTTCCTGCAGTAGACCAAGCAATGGAGCCAATCGTTGGTGTATTATCTACACGGTACCCTTCACGACGAGCACGATAGCCCCATTCATTCGCATTTCCATAAGCCGCCGGAATCTCAAAACCATTGACATTACTCAAACGAAAGGCTGCAAAAGAAGTACACTGACGAGAATACATGCGCCACTTGTCAATCTCCTGGCTTCCATTTTTATAATAAGCAGGATAATCATCTCCACGCGCAATCGATCCATTTCCTCCAGAATAGGCATAGACACTATCACCTGCTGCTAGCATCAATCCTACTACTAAAAAAGGAACAACCTTTTTAACTGATTTTCTAAAAGAAAACCCTGTCTCTGTTACTTTAAATGGTGAAATTTTCATTCTTCCTCCTTGAAAAATAATATAAGTTGAAGATTACCTTCACTTAAACTATTCGGAGAAAAAAGAAAAAGTGAGAAAATTTCTCACTTTAGTCCAGATAATGAATCAAATTCTTTTCTGTAAGGATATCTGAGTAAGTAAAGGATTCAACATAAACATTAGCTTGTTTATCTCCTTCAACGTTCCCAAATTCAACGATAAACAGGGATGGATAAACCTCAATTAACTTACCCAATCTATTTTTTTGGCGCTTACGACCATTCTCCAAAGTCATTTCTACGACTTGTCCCTCATGTGCCTTGATTTCTTCTTTGATTTTTTTCATCTTGGCTACATCTGTAAATGCATCTGACATCTTATGCCTCCCTCTTTGAGATACTTGAAAATTTATTGTATTCTTTTTGGAAAATCAATTCCACCGTTCCACGAGCTCCACTACGGTTTTTCTCGATAATAACCTCTACCTTATTATTTGGTATACCTTCCTCTTCTTCACCACCACGCTCATAGTAGTCGTCGCGATAAAGAAAGGCTACGATATCAGCGTCCTGCTCAATAGACCCAGATTCACGAATATCAGACAAGACTGGTCTCTTATCCTGACGTTGTTCTACACCACGAGAAAGCTGACTTAGAGCGATTACTGGAACTTTCAGTTCTTTGGCTAGGATTTTTAACTGACGAGAAATTTCAGAAACCTCTTGTTGTCGATTTTCTCGACCAGTTCCCGTGATAAGCTGCAAATAGTCAATCAAAATCAAACCAAGATTTCCAGTTTCTTGGGCCAGTTTGCGTGAACGCGAACGAATTTCCGTGATCCGAATTCCTGGAGTATCATCGATATAGATACTCGCGTTGGCTAGGTTCCCTTGAGCAATGGTATATTTTTGCCATTCCTCATCGGTCAATTGACCTGTACGGATAGAATGGGATTCCACCAAACCTTCTGCCGCAAGCATACGATCCACTAGACTTTCCGCACCCATTTCGAGCGAAAAGATAGCAACCGTTTTATCCAACTTAGTCCCAATATTCTGAGCAATATTCAAGGCAAAGGCTGTCTTACCAACCGCCGGACGAGCTGCTAAGATAATCAACTCCTCCTCATGCAAGCCAGTCGTCATATGATCTAAATCACGATAGCCTGTCGCAATACCTGTAATATCGGTCGTTTGTTGAGAGCGAGCTTCCAGATTTCCAAAGTTGACATTCAACACATCTCGAATGTTCTTAAATCCACTTCGATTGGCATTTTCGCTGACATCAATCAACCCTTTTTCTGCCTGAGCAATGATTTCATCAGCTGGCTGCGAAGCCTCGTAAGCTTGATTGACAGACTCTGTCAACTTGGCGATTAATCGCCGTAGCATAGCCTTTTCTGCAACAATTTTAGCATAATACTCCGCATTAGCAGAAGTTGGCACAGAATTGACAATCTCAACCAAGTAAGACAGACCACCAATATTCTGCAAGTCACCTTGATTATCAAGAATGGTACGAACCGTTGTTGCATCTATAGCATCGCCACGATCGGATAAATCGACCATAGCTTGGAAAATCAAACGATGGGCATACTTAAAAAAGTCTCGAGACTCAATATATTCTCGCACAAAAACAAGCTTACTCTCGTCAATAAAGATAGCCCCTAAAACGGATTGCTCAGCTAAGATATCTTGAGGTTGTACCCGTAACTCTTCTACTTCTGCCATCAGACTTCCCTTCCTTTTACAATCTTGTCAAGAAGGTGTAAACTTATCCTTCTTTCACACGAAGATTGATTACACTTGTGATATCTTGATAGATTTTCACTGGTACATCAATCAAACCAACTGCTCGAATCGGAGCTTGTACTTGAATATGACGTTTATCAATCTTAATTCCAAATTGCTTTTGCAATTCCTCTGCAATCTTCTTATTGGTAATAGAACCAAAAGTACGGCCATCTGGACCAACCTTTTCAACAAATTCTACAACAGTTTCTTCTGCTTCAAGTTGGGCTTTAATTGCTTTTGCTTCTGCAATCATCTCAGCGTGAGCTTTCTCTTCAGATTTTTGTTTACCACGAAGTTCACCTACAGCTTGAGCAGTCGCTTCTTTGGCTAGATTCTTTTTGATAAGAAAGTTTTGCGCATAGCCTGTCGGTACTTCCTTAATTTCGCCTTTTTTACCTTTTCCTTTAACATCTGCTAAAAAGATTACTTTCATTCTTCTTTCTCCTTTTCCTTTATTTCATTTAATACAATTTCTGTCAGTTTTTCACCTGCTTCTGACAAGGTTAAATCCCTAATTTGAGCTGCTGCCAAATTAAAGTGGCCTCCACCTCCCAGCTCTTCCATAATTCGTTGTACATTCAGTTTACTACGACTTCGAGCTGAGATAGAGATAAAGCCTTGTGTATTCTTGGCAAGAACAAAACTCGCTTCAATACCTGACATAGCTAACATGGCATCTGCTGCCTTACTAATAACAACTGTATCATAGCATTTCGAGTCCTTAGCCTCTGCTATTAATACATCAGAACCTAATTTATGCCCCTGTAAAATAAGTTCATTGACCTCACGATATTCTTCAAAATCTGTCGCAGCAATTTCCTGGATAGCAATACTATCACTTCCGCGCGTTCTGAGATAGCTAGCAACATCAAATGTCCGACTAGTCACTCGTGAGGTGAAATTTTTAGTATCCAACATCATACCAGCCATCAAGACACTGGCTTGCATACGACTCAAACGATTTTTCTTAGAATTTTGGAACTGGATCAATTCCGTTACCAACTCGCTGGCACTACTTGCACCACTTTCGATATAAGTAATAACTGCATTGTCTGGAAAATCCTGATCCCGTCTGTGGTGGTCAATGACAATGGTTTGAGTAAACAAATCATAAAAATCTTTTGATAGAGTTAGAGCTGTCTTTGAATGGTCTACAAGAATCAACAAAGAACGATTGGTCACCATTCCCATTGCATCCTTAACAGATAACAACTTCGTAACTCCCTCTTTTTCTAAGAATGAAACAGCTCGTTCAATATCTGGTGACATTTGATCTTCATCATGAATAGCATAGCTATTTTCAGTCACATTGCTGGAAAATAACTGCATACCTACAGCAGAACCCAAAGCATCCATATCTAGATTTTTGTGACCAACTACAAAAACCTGATCCACACTCCGAATCTTATCTGAAATAGCCGTCATCATAGCGCGCGTACGGGTACGGGTACGCTTGGTTGAGGCAGCAGACCCACCACCAAAATAAACAGGATTTTTCGTTTCGTCGTTTTCCTTGACAACCACCTGGTCGCCACCACGCACCTCAGCCAAGTTCAAGTTGAGCAAAGCAACTTTCCCTATCTCATCATGATTTCCATCACCATAAGAAAATCCCATACTTAAGGTCAAGGGCAACTGTCTCTGTTTCGCCTCTTCTCTGAAAGCATCAATAACAGAAAATTTATCATTCATCAATTCCTCAAGTACCGTATAGTCCGTAAATAGATAAAAACGGTCCATACTCACTCGACGGGAGAACATGGCATGCTTCCCAGCAAATTCTGAAACAAAATTGGCCACAAAACTATTGATATGACTGATATCAGACTCCGATGTTTCATCTTCTAAATCATCGTAGTTATCAACCGAAACTATCCCAATAACCGGACGACTCGTGACTAACTCAACAGTCGCTTCGTATTCTCCAGACACATCAAAGAAGTAAAGAACTCCAGACACCTTGTCCATATGAACCGAATAGCGGGTCTCACCCAAGATGGCATAAGAACCTGGATTCCCCACAGAAGCCTTGATAATTGTTTGAATTAATGCCACATCAATTTCGCCCACTTCATTAGTCAAAATCAATTCAGCATAAGGATTAAACCATTCAACTTCACCTGACGACAAGTCTAACTTAATAACCCCAACAGGCATCTGTTCCAACAAGGTTGTCAAACTATCTTCAGCTTGGTGGTTTACATACTGGATTTGTTCTACTTCACTCCTTGAGTAGTAATCTCTCTGATGAATGAATAATAAACTATATGAACCCAAAATAAGTAGCAAAAGAAATAGCGTTACTAGTGTATTCGTTACAAAAACAAGTTGCACAGATAGCACTCCGAACGCCACTATTCCTAATATTAAGGGGAAAATAGGACTTACATAAAATTTTTTCATTCCAAACCTCTTGGCACCCATTATACCATAATAACCACCAAAAAGCGACTTTTTAAAAGTGTAATCAGTAATTCTATCAATTATAAGAAAAAGGAGGTTTACAACTCAGTAAACCTACCTTTACACGTATTCTAATTAAGATTCTTTAACTTCTAACAAACCAATTTCGCCATCTTCACGACGATAAATCACATTAGTTGTTTGATCTTCAGCATCCACATAGATAAAGAAATCATGTCCCAATAAATCCATCTGTAGAATAGCTTCTTCCAAATCCATTGGTTTTAAATCAATTTGTTTTGAACGAACAACTCTCGACTGGACAACATTTGGATCTTCCACCAAAGCATCTGTAAATAATTGACTAGTTGCTACCTTATTTTTATTTTTACGCTCGATTTTTGTTTTATTTTTACGAATCTGACGTTCAATTTTATCAGTTACAAGATCAATTGAACCATACATATCTTGAGACACATCTTCTGCACGAAGAGTAATAGAGCCAAGCGGAATCGTTACTTCTACTTTAGCAGTTTTTTCACGATACACCTTCAAGTTAACTCGAGCATCCAACTCTTGCTCAGCTTGAAAATACTTTTCGATCTTTTCGAGTTTAGAAACTACATAATCACGAATTGCTTCTGTTACTTCTAGGTTTTCACCACGGATACTATATTTAATCATATGAGTACCTTCTTTCTAAACATTTTTGTTTTTCTAATTTCATTATAACGCTTTCATTTTATTTTTGCAAATTTTTTCCTCATCTTACAAGGGAAAATGTTTTTACATCCTCAGCACCAGCCTCTTCCAACAGTTTCTTCACACGATTTATAGTTGTTCCAGTAGTATAAATGTCATCTATAAGTAGAATTTTTTTAGGAATAGTGACTCCACTTTTAATAAAGAAAGGAAGTTCTGTCCCTAAGCGCTCTGAGCGATTTTTAGAAGAACTGGCTCGCTCTTCTCTCTTATCTAATAAATCCAAACACGCAAAGCCTGTCGCCTGTACCAAGCCTTCAACCTGATTAAATCCTCTGTCAAGTAATCTTTCAGAACTTAGGGGAATGACTACAAATTGATACTCTTTGTACTTTTTCAACTCCTCACTTAAAACTGAAGCGAACACTTTTCTTAAAAGGAAGTCCCCATCAAACTTATACCGACTGAAAAAATCCTTCATAGCTTGATTGTAAGTAAAAATCGCTCTATGACTAACCTCAACTCCTTCTTTACACCAAAATTGACAATCTTGACACTTTGTTGACAAACCTATTTTCATACAGTTTGGACAGTGCTCTTCTCTAATTCTTTCAAAAGTAAAATCACAGTCTGAACAAAGATATGAGTCATCAATCCTCAGCAGTAAGAGACTACTAAAAGTTAAAACAATCTTTATAGTCTGCCCACATAACAAACACTTCATAAACCTGCCTCCTTATTCATCTGCTGAATTTCCTTAATTGCCTTCTTGATTGAAGCATTTAACCCATCATGGAAGAAAAGCAAATCTCCTGTCGGTCTATCCATGCTTCGTCCAACTCGTCCACCAATCTGAATCAAGCTAGATTTGGTAAACAGGCGATGATTGGCCTCTACTACGAAAACGTCCACACAAGGAAAGGTAACTCCACGCTCCAATATCGTCGTACTGATAAGTATTGTCAGTTCTCTATCTCGAAAAGCTTGTACCTGCTCTAATCGATTTTCTGTGATAGAAGATACAGAGCCAATTTTCTCATTTGGAAATTTCTCCTGTAAGATTTCTTTTAACTGCTCCCCTTTCTTAATTTCTGAAGCAAAAATGAGTAACGGATAACCTGTCTTTCTCTGCTTCTCAATATAAGATTTTAACTTTGGCGACAAACACTTCTTATCTAAATAGCGATTAAAATCCGACAACCAAACAGGTTTAGGAATAATCAGAGGATTTCCATGAAATCGTCTTGGCAAACTCAATCGTTTTAATTCTCCTAAACGAACCTTCCTATCTAACTCATAGGTAGAAGTCGCTGTTAAAAAGATTCTCAGCCCATTCTCCTTTACACTATTCTTGACAGCGTAGTAAAGCGTGGGATTATCAACATAAGGAAAAGCATCTACTTCATCCACTATCAGCAAATCAAAAGCTTGATAAAATTTCAATAACTGATGGGTCGTCGCAACAACTAATGGTGTTCGAAAATACGGCTCTGATTCTCCATGTAGGAGTGCTATCTCGCAAGAAAAATCCTTTTGCAGACGCTTGTATAGCTCCAAACAAACATCTATGCGAGGACTGGCCAAACATACTGCACCACCCGCATTGATCACTTTAGCCACTACTTGATAAATCATTTCTGTCTTTCCAGCTCCTGTCACCGCATGAACTAAAGTTGGCTCTTGCTTGTCTACTGCTTGAATCAGTCCCTCTGACACCTTCTCTTGAAAAGGAGTTAATTGACCACGCCATTTAAGAACATCCTGCTTCGGAAAATCCTCCTGCGGGAAATAGTACAAAGCTTGATCACTCCTGACTCGCTTCATAATTAAGCACTCCCGACAATAGTAAGCACCGATGGGCAAATACCATTCCTCCAGAATAACACTATTACAACGTTGACAAAAAAGTTTCCCCTTCTCCTTTCTCATTGCTGGAAGCTTCTTCGCTAACTGACGTTCCTCTTCTGTTAATTCATTCTCAGTAAACAATCGACCGAGATAATTTGGATTTACTTTCATACTTCTTTATTCGTAAAAACCTAGCGCTTTAGATGATTTTTTAGTACAATTAAATCATGGAATTTAGAACAATTAAAGAGGACGGTCAAGTCCAAGAAGAAATTAAAAAATCACGCTTTATCTGTCATGCCAAGCGTGTTTATAGCGAAGAAGAGGCTCGTGACTTCATTACTGTCATCAAAAAAGAACACTACAAAGCTACGCATAACTGCTCTGCCTTTATTATTGGGGAACGTAGTGAAATTAAACGTACAAGTGATGATGGTGAGCCCAGTGGTACTGCTGGAGTTCCCATGCTTGGGGTACTAGAAAATCACAATCTTACTAATATCTGTGTGGTAGTAACACGCTACTTTGGTGGTATTAAACTAGGCGCTGGAGGGCTAATTCGTGCTTACGCAGGCAGTGTGGCCTTAGCTGTCAAGGAAATTGGCATCATTGAAATAAAGGAACAGGCTGGCATTGCTATTCAAATGTCTTACGCTCAGTACCAAGAATACAGTAACTTCCTTAAAGAATATAATCTCATGGAGCTTGAGACAAACTTTACAGATCAAGTCGATACGATGATTTATGTTGATAAAGAAGAAAAAGAAAATATTAAAGCTGCACTTGTAGAGTTTTTTAATGGGAAAGTCACTTTAACTGATCAAGGTTTACGTGAAGTTGAAGTTCCTGTAAACTTAGTGTAAAAAAAGGAGAAAATATGGCATTTGGTAAATTCATTCAAGGACTCGCTGGTAACTTTAGCGAGCAAAACAAAGAAACTCTTATCAAAGAATATGGACAATATCTACTAGAAAATGAAGAAATCCAAAGTGGATATAAACTGATTCGTGACTCAATTATATTTACAAATATCCGCATTATCTTTACAGATAAACAAGGTGCTACTGGTCGTAAGATGTCCGTTAAATCAATTTTTTTGATGAATATTGTTAACGTTGAAATGGAAACTGCAGGAGCAGGCATAGATGATAGTGAAATTACTATTACTTATTTAGAAAATGTCTTTCTAAAAGCACATAATGAGCATTTTAGTGCTCATAAATTTGAATTCCCTAAGAAAACGGATATCGTTCCACTCTATACCTATTTACTAGAGTTAGCTTATCACAATCGCTTAAAAATTAATGGCTTAGACCTATGATATAAAAAAATCCTATCGCTCCGATAGTATTTCTATATTTTACAAATTTTATAGATAGCGTTATACTAGAAATATCTTATACAAAGAGGTATTCATATGTCTATTTATAACAACATTACTGAATTAATCGGACAAACACCGATTGTTAAACTCAACAACATCGTGCCAGAAGGTGCTGCGGACGTCTATGTAAAGCTTGAAGCATTTAATCCTGGTTCATCTGTAAAAGACCGTATTGCCCTTAGCATGATTGAAAAAGCTGAGCAAGACGGTATTCTGAAACCAGGTTCTACTATTGTTGAAGCAACAAGTGGAAATACTGGTATTGGACTTTCATGGGTAGGTGCTGCTAAAGGATATAAAGTTGTCATCGTTATGCCTGAAACTATGAGTGTAGAACGACGTAAGATTATTCAAGCTTATGGTGCTGAACTCGTCTTAACTCCTGGTAGTGAGGGAATGAAAGGTGCTATTGCTAAAGCTCAAGAAATCGCTGCTGAACGTGATGGTTTCCTTCCTCTTCAATTTGACAATCCAGCTAATCCAGAAGTACACGAAAGAACAACAGGAGCTGAGATATTAGCTGCTTTCGGTAAAGATGGATTAGATGCCTTTGTTGCTGGAGTTGGTACCGGTGGAACAATTTCTGGTGTTTCTCATGCACTCAAAACAGCAAATTCAGGTATTCAAGTTTATGCAGTAGAAGCAGATGAATCTGCTATTCTATCTGGTGAAAAACCTGGTCCTCACAAAATTCAAGGTATCTCAGCTGGATTTATTCCTGATACACTTGATACAAATGCCTATGATGCTATCGTTCGTGTAACGTCAGACGATGCTCTCGCACTTGGCCGTGAGATTGGTGGAAAAGAAGGATTCCTTGTTGGTATTTCTTCAGCTGCAGCTATCTATGGAGCCATTGAAGTTGCTAAGAAATTAGGTACAGGTAAGAAAGTCCTTGCTCTTGCACCAGATAACGGCGAACGTTATTTGTCTACAGCACTCTATGAATTTGAAGTGTAGTCTCCTAAATGCGCTTAGCCCTTATAATAGGGCTTTTTGTTTACCTTGAAAAGTAGAAACCTCTCCCTATAGGAGTCTACTGCATAGAAAAAAGGGGCTCTATAATATTTGTAGTGGGTAAATCCCCTATGGATATTATGGAGCCTATTTTGTTGTAGAAAAAAGTCCCATAAGATCTATAATGAAAAGCAACCAAACCATCATTAGAAAGATTCATGTGGAACAATTACATTTTATCACAAAACTGCTCGATATCAAAGACCCTAATATTCAGATTTTAGACATCATCAATAAGATACACACAAAGAAATCATCGCTAAACTAAATTATAATGCCCCATCTTGTCCTGATTGTGGAAGTCTAATGAAGAAATATGACTTTCAAAAACCGTCGAAGATTCCTTACCTCTAAACGACTTGCAAGCATACTAAAATCCTTCTGAAAAAACGCCGTTTTAAGTGCTATCAGTGCTCAAAAATGGCAGTCGCTGAGACTTCCCTCGTCAAGAAAAATCACCAAATCCCTCG
>NZ_JALDTZ010000008.1 GCF_023109105.1 Streptococcus mitis | reverse complement strand
CGAACACAGCAGTTAAGCCCTAGAACGCCGGAAGTAGTTGGGGGTTGCCCCCTGTGAGATATGGAAGTCGCTTAGCTTTATTCCGCCATAGCTCAGTTGGTAGTAGCGCATGACTGTTAATCATGATGTCGTAGGTTCGAGTCCTACTGGCGGAGTAATTAATTATAGGAGGTTTAGGCCTCTTTTTTTGTTGTGTAATTTATAATCTATTTAGTGTTATTTTGGGCGAGATATTTTTCGGCTCTTTGTTAACTGTAGTGGGGTGAAGAAAAGCTAAGATCTAGAAAGGACACATTTCGCCCTTTCTTTTTTGATGTTCAGAGCCATACAAATCCGTTTTTTGAAGTTTTCAAAGTTTCGAAATACAAATGCATTTCACTTTTGGCATTGGAATAGGGTAGTTGAAGAGCGTTGACGATTTTCTCTTTCTCCTTTAGAAAGGTTTTAAAAACAGTCTGAAAAAGGGGATGAACCTGCTTTAGATTGTCCTCAATGAGTCCAAAGAATTTCTCCTGTTCCTTATTCTAAAAGTGAAAAATCAAGAGTTGATAGAGCTGATAGTGGTGTTTCAAATCTTCTGAATAGCTCAAAAGCTTGTCTAGAATCTCTTTATTGATCAAGTGCAGACGAAAAGTAGGGGGATAAAAACGTTTGTCGCTGAGTTTCCGACTATCTTGTTGAATGAGTTTCCAGTATCGCTTAATAGCTTTGTATTCATGAGACTTTCGATCCAATTGATTCATTATTTGGACACGAACACGACTCATAGCATGGCTTAAGTGTTGGAGTAAAACAGTCCAGTGCACTGTTTTAGCCTGAGTTTAGAAGTATAATAACGAAGGGTGAGAGCGATCAAGTACAATTTTTGCATTCGGGAGTGAAACAGTCTGGGAGACTGTTTCAGCCTGAGCCTAGAAATTCGAAAGCGAAGCTGTTTATCTAAATCATAATAAGGACTAACACTCAATTGTTTTCAAAAAGCAACCTTGTCCATTGTTTACTGACAGTGGACTTTAAAACGCTTTTTTCCAGTCCTTGAATCATTTCTTGAAGCTTATCAATAACAGCTTCCAATGTTTGGAAAGCCTTATTTTTAAAACCTCGTTTTCGAATTTCTTTCCAGACTTGTTCGATAGGGTTCATTTCTGGTGTGTAAGGTGGGATAAAAGCCAACTCAATATTACTTGGAATCTCTAAGGTACTTGATTTATGCCATATAGCATTATCCATGACAAGTAAAATATAGTCATCTGGATAAGCTTGTGAGACTTGCCGTAGAAATTCATTTGTCCACTCAGTATTGCATCCTCCAGCAATAAGAAAGAAGGAATCTCCTGTCTGAGCATCTACTGCCCCATAACAATAGCGATACTCTCGCATATAATGACTAGGAATACTAGGTCTGATTCCTTGAGGAGCCCAACAAGAACTCATCTTACTGATTCTTCCGAAACCAGCTTCATCTTGGTACATCAAGCGTACTTTGTTATAAACCCCCTCTTCTTTAAAGCGCTTACTTAAGGTCTCGAATGTAGATTTTATTTTTAGACGTCTCAATTGTTTGAGCGTCTGCCTTCTTGGGATGTTCAGGTCGAGGAGTGACCGTTCGCCAACCATGGCGTTTCAGGAGATAGTAGAAACCATCACGTGTGGAAGTGCGACCAATCTCTTTTTGATAGGCTTCAAATAACTGATTGACAGTTACAAATTCCCCAGCTTGAGCAGCTTCTATATAACGTTTTAGAAATGCTTGTTCTTCTTCGTAAGTCATATATTCTCTATGACGTCCACCACAGGTTTCTTGAAGAAGAGCTTCTAAACCAAACTCCTTATATTTTTTCAAATTCCTCCAAACAGTTGTTTTATTGCAATCTAGCAAATCCATGATTTCCTTATAACTCTTTTCTTTTGAGCGAAAATAAATAATCTGTAGACGTTTGTGATATTTGGCGTACGATAAATCTCTTAGGAGTTTTTCAATTTTTTGTATTTCTTCGTTTGTAAGTTTCATAACTACTATTATCAGATGTTTTTTGATTTTAGGCTAGTATAAACATATCCATAGTAATGATTTTCACTTGACAGCGAATAGCTCTATCGTAGCGAAGAAAGTGATTTCGGATAACAGCTTGTGTCCTGTCCTCAAGAACAGTGATGATATTTAGCTTTTCAAAATCTTGAGCAATGAAACTCATATTCGTCTCCCGATTGAAACAGTCATTCCTCCGACTATTTCAACATCCCAGGACATAATCTCAGGAAGACGAGAAAAATCATGCTTAAAACGGAATTCATTGAGCTTGCAAATAACAGTTGAAGTTGAAATGGAAAGCTGATGGGCAATATCAGTCATAGAAGTCTTTTCAATCAGCTTCTGAGCAATCTTTTGGTTGATGATACGAGGGATTTGATGATTTTTCTTGACGAGTGAAGTCTCAGCGACTGCCATTTTTGAGAACTGATAGCACTTAAAACGACGCTTTCTAAGGAGGATTCTAGTAGGCATGCCAGTCGTTTCAAGGTAAGGAATTTTCGACGGTTTTGAAAGTCATACTTCTTCATGATTCTTTCTAATGATGGTTTGGTTGCTTTTCATTATAGATCTTATGGGACTTTTTTTCTACAACAAAATAGGTTCCATAATATCCATAGGGGATTTACCCACTACAAATATTATAGAGCCATCTATCTCGCGTCATTAGACTTCTATTCAATCACTTCATAGTTTAGACTGAGCAATATTCAAAGCTATGGAAATCGTACTGTATGATTTGCAGTGAGGGTAATAGTTTTTGTAAATTGCTTATAGGAAATTTATTTCTATTCTGTCAACTTTTCCTATTTTTTATCTTGTTGAGGTTTGTATTTTGACAATTCAGGAATTGATAGTGAATGTGTAAAATTTTTTGTTAGAATAAGGTCATAAAAAGAAAAGGAGTATATATTTATGCTACAAAAAATTTATGAGCAGATGGCAGATTTTTATAGAAATATTGAAGAAGAGTATGGTACTGTATTTGGTGATAATTTTGATTGGGAACATGTTCATTTTAAATTTTTGATTTATTATTTTGTCCGATATAGTATTAGGTATCGTAGGGATTTTATTGTTTACCATTATCGTGCTGCTTATCGTTTCTATCTGGAAAAGTTGATAATGAAGCAAGGTTTTATTTCTTGTTGAGTTTTTTGAGTAAATTTCCGAACAAATTTACTTTTTTATGGAAAGATAATAATAAATAGGGGGTAATTTTTCTAAATCATTTTTTAATAGTTGGAAATAGCAAATCTTTCTATTGTTTCTTCTTGATAAAAAGGCAATTTTTTCTTATAATAAATTGTAAGATATAATTGCAGGTGAGATTCCTGCCATGTATGTGAGAAAGGAAGAGCCTGAGGGCTCAGACAAGATTATGACTTCAGTTGTTGTTGTAGGTACCCAATGGGGTGATGAAGGTAAAGGGAAGATTACAGACTTTCTTTCAGCGAATGCGGAAGTGATTGCGCGTTACCAAGGTGGTGATAATGCTGGTCACACGATTGTGATTGATGGTAAGAAATTTAAGTTGCACTTGATTCCATCTGGGATTTTCTTCCCTGAAAAAATCTCTGTTATTGGGAATGGTATGGTTGTAAATCCTAAATCTCTTGTAAAAGAGTTGAACTATCTTCATGAGGAAGGCGTTACAACTGATAACTTGCGTATTTCTGATCGCGCGCATGTTATTTTGCCTTATCATATTGAGTTGGATCGTTTGCAAGAAGAAGCTAAGGGCGACAATAAGATTGGTACTACAATTAAGGGAATTGGTCCAGCTTATATGGACAAGGCTGCTCGTGTTGGGATTCGTATCGCAGATCTTTTGGATAAAGATATTTTCCGTGAGCGTTTAGAACGTAACCTTGCTGAGAAGAATCGTCTCTTTGAAAAATTGTATGACAGCAAAGCGATTGCTTTTGATGATATTTTTGAAGAGTATTACGAATATGGTCAACAAATCAAAAAATATGTAACAGATACATCTGTTATCTTGAATGATGCGCTTGATAATGGAAAGCGTGTGCTATTTGAGGGTGCACAAGGTGTCATGCTAGATATCGACCAAGGTACTTATCCATTTGTTACGTCATCAAACCCTGTGGCTGGTGGTGTTACGATTGGTTCTGGTGTTGGTCCAAGTAAGATTGACAAGGTTGTTGGTGTATGTAAAGCCTATACGAGTCGTGTAGGAGACGGTCCTTTCCCAACTGAGTTGTTTGATGAAGTGGGAGAACGTATCCGTGAAGTTGGTCATGAATATGGTACAACAACTGGTCGTCCACGTCGTGTAGGTTGGTTTGACTCAGTTGTGATGCGTCATAGCCGTCGTGTTTCTGGTATTACGAACCTTTCATTGAACTCTATCGATGTTTTGAGTGGTTTAGATACTGTGAAAATCTGTGTGGCCTATGATCTTGATGGTCAACGTATTGACTACTATCCAGCTAGTCTTGAGCAATTGAAACGTTGCAAACCTATCTATGAAGAGTTACCAGGTTGGTCAGAAGACATCACCGGTGTCCGTAATTTGGAAGATCTTCCTGAGAATGCGCGTAACTACGTTCGTCGTGTGAGCGAATTGGTTGGCGTTCGTATTTCTACTTTCTCAGTAGGTCCTGGTCGTGAACAAACAAATATTTTAGAAAGTGTTTGGTCCTAAGAGATTTTTAAGATTTGTTTAAGATAGGTCGGGTATACTATAGACAGTTACAAGAAGACCTCCTAACTTGTTGTAACAAATATCCTAAACTTTTCTTTTTCATAATAATCTCCCTATAGAGTCACCGCATTCGGTGGCTTTTTTTGTGTTGGGAATCATGATATAATAATAAAATCGATAATACTCAATGAAAATCAAAGAGCAAACTAGGAAGCTAGCCGTAGGTTGCTCAAAGAATTGCTTTGAGGTTATAGATAAGACTGACGAAGTCAGTTACATATATCTACGGCAAGGCGAAGCTGACGTGGTTTGAATTTGATTTTCGAAGAGTATAATTAGGAAAAGGGAAATTGATGAACTATACAGTTGAAGAAAAAGAAGTCTTTATGAGGGAAGCTTTGAGAGAGGCTGAGATTGCTCTGGAACACGATGAAATTCCAATTGGTTGTGTGATCGTCAAGGACGGAGAAATCATTGGCCGTGGGCATAATGCGCGTGAGGAGTTGCAAAGAGCGGTTATGCATGCGGAGATTATGGCCATAGAGAATGCGAACCTGAGTGAGGAGAGCTGGCGCTTGCTTGATTGCACGCTTTTTGTGACCATTGAGCCTTGTGTCATGTGTAGTGGGGCGATTGGACTCGCCCGTATTCCAAACGTGGTCTACGGGGCTAAAAACCAGAAATTTGGCGCTGCTGGGAGTTTGTACGATATCTTGACAGATGAGCGTCTTAATCATCGTGTAGAGGTTGAAACGGGAATTTTAGAAGATGAATGCGCAGCTATTATGCAGGACTTTTTTAGAAATAGACGGAAAAAATAATTTTGCTTTTAAAATGAATAGGAATGTGATATAATAAATAGTGGAGCAACAGTTCTGCGTGAAGCGGGTCAGGGGAGGAATCCAGCAGCCCTAAGCGATTTGAATTGTGTGCTCTTTTTTTCGTGCTTTTTCCGAATAAATAAGATAGAATAATCTAGAATAAATGATAATAGAAAAGAGAAGATGATGAAAATTCGTGGTTTTGAATTGGTTTCTAGTTTTACAGATGAAAATTTGCTACCAAAACGTGAGACAGCCCATGCAGCTGGGTACGACTTAAAGGTTGCGGAACGCACGGTGATTGCTCCGGGAGAGATTGTCCTCGTGCCAACAGGAGTTAAGGCTTATATGCAACCGACTGAGGTACTCTATCTTTATGATCGCTCTTCAAATCCTCGTAAGAAGGGTTTAGTCTTAATCAACTCGGTTGGTGTTATTGATGGGGATTACTATGGTAATCCAGGAAATGAAGGACATATCTTTGCTCAGATGAAAAATATTACTGATCAGGAAGTTGTTCTTGAAGTTGGGGAACGTGTAGTTCAGGCTGTCTTTGCACCATTTTTAATCGCTGATGGAGATGAAGCAGATGGAGTTCGTACTGGTGGATTTGGATCGACTGGGCACTAAGATGAAGATTATCTTTGTGCGTCACGGTGAGCCAGATTACCGTGAGTTAGAGGAGCGTTCTTATACGGGATTTGGGATAGATTTGGCACCCTTGTCTGAGAAGGGACGGCAACAAGCTCAGGAACTGAGCAAAAATCCTTTGTTTGACTCAGCTGATATACTGGTGTCTTCTGCAGTTACAAGAGCTTTAGAAACGGCTTCTTATGTGGTTTGTGCTACGGGACTTCCTTTGAGAGTGGAGCCATTATTACATGAATGGCAGGTCTATGAAAGTGGAATAGAAAACTTTGAAACAGCTAGAAGACTGTTTTTAGAAAATAAGGGGGAGTTGCTCCCAAATTCTCCTGTTCAATATGAGACAGCTACAGAGATGAAGACTCGTTTTCTAGAATGCATGACTAAGTATCGAGACCATCAAACTGTGGTAGTTGTAGCCCATCGAATGCTGATACGGCAGTTTGTAGCAAATGAGAAGATTGATTTTTGCCAAGTGATTGAGTGTGAGTTAGAGATATAGAAAGAGGTTTATCATCGCAAAGAAAAAAGCGACATTTGTATGTCAAAATTGTGGGTATAATTCCCCTAAATATCTGGGACGTTGCCCCAACTGTGGGTCTTGGTCTTCTTTTGTAGAAGAGGTTGAGGTTGCCGAGGTCAAGAATGCGCGTGTGTCCTTGACAGGTGAGAAAACCAAGCCCATGAAACTAGCTGAGGTGACTTCAATCAACGTCAATCGAACCAAGACGGAGATGGAGGAATTCAACCGTGTACTTGGAGGAGGAGTGGTACCGGGAAGTCTCGTCCTTATCGGTGGGGATCCTGGGATTGGGAAATCAACTCTTCTCCTACAAGTTTCAACCCAGTTGTCCCAAGTGGGGACGGTTCTCTACGTCAGTGGAGAGGAGTCTGCCCAGCAGATTAAGCTACGAGCAGAGCGCTTGGGTGATATTGATAGCGAGTTTTATCTCTATGCAGAGACCAATATGCAGAGTGTTCGCGCAGAGGTCGAGCGCATCCAACCAGACTTTCTCATTATCGACTCCATCCAGACTATTATGTCTCCTGAGATTTCAGGGGTGCAGGGGTCTGTTTCTCAAGTGCGTGAGGTGACGGCTGAACTTATGCAGCTGGCTAAGACAAATAGCATTGCCATCTTTATCGTGGGCCATGTGACCAAGGAGGGAACCTTGGCTGGTCCTCGGATGTTGGAGCATATGGTTGATACGGTGCTTTATTTTGAAGGGGAGCGTCATCATACCTTCCGTATCTTGAGAGCAGTTAAAAACCGTTTTGGTTCGACCAATGAGATTGGAATTTTTGAGATGCAGTCGGGCGGTTTGGTTGAGGTTCTCAATCCGAGTCAAGTTTTCTTAGAAGAGCGTTTGGATGGGGCGACTGGATCGTCAATCGTTGTGACCATGGAAGGGACGCGTCCAATTTTAGCGGAGGTTCAGGCCTTGGTGACACCGACCATGTTTGGAAATGCCAAGCGTACTACAACAGGACTTGATTTTAATCGTGCGAGTCTGATTATGGCTGTTTTGGAAAAGCGTGCAGGACTTCTCTTGCAAAATCAGGATGCTTATCTCAAATCTGCTGGCGGTGTCAAATTGGATGAACCTGCCATTGACTTGGCCGTGGCAGTTGCTATTGCTTCGAGTTACAAGGACAAGCCTACCAATCCTCAGGAATGTTTTGTGGGAGAACTGGGCTTGACAGGAGAGATTCGGCGCGTGAATCGTATCGAACAACGCATCAACGAAGCCGCTAAACTGGGATTTACTAAGATTTATGTACCTAAGAATTCCTTGACAGGAATCACTCCGCCCAAGGAAATTCAGGTCATTGGAGTGACAACGATTCAGGAAGTTTTGAAGAAGGTATTCTCTTAATAGTTATGGTCAGTTTTAGATGGCTAATTATTTTATTGCTAATATTTATTAAAACAAGGAGGAATTCCTGATGAAATTTTCTATGGATAGCCAAATGCAATTTCCTTTGGTAGAGTTGTCACTCAATCAAGGAGAAACCGTCTATATCCAGCGGGGTAGCATGGTCTACCACACACCCAATGTAAGTCTCAATACCCAGCTCAATGCTAGCGGTTCTGGTTTAGGACGATTTGTCAAAGCCGTGGGACGTTCCATGGTTTCTGGTGAAAGTACTTTTATTACTCAAGCTGTTGCTGAGTCTGACAACGGCAACCTTGCTCTAGCACCAGATACTCCTGGTCAAGTGATTGCTCTTGAGTTAGGTGAAAATCAGTACCGATTGAATGATGGGGCCTTTCTGGCTCTTGATGGTACGGCCTCCTATACGATGGAACATCAGTCTATTGGAAAAGCTCTGTTCGGAGGGCAAGGTGGTCTTTTTGTGATGACTACCCAAGGTCAGGGAACTCTTTTGGCCAATGCTTTTGGTTCTATTAAGAAAATTGAGCTGCAAAACCAAGAAATAACGATCGACAATGCCCATGTGGTGGCTTGGAGCCAGTTTTTGGACTATAACATCCACTTAGAAAATGGCTTCTGGCAGTCAATCGGTACGGGTGAAGGGGTTGTTAATACTTTCCGAGGTACTGGTGAAGTCTATGTACAAAGTCTCAATCTTCAGAGCTTTGCAGGCTCACTCAATAAGTATATCCAAAAAGGATCATAAACCTAAAACTAGGACAGAAGCCCAAGCTAGAAGCTGGATGTCTCTGTCCTAGTTTTTTATATAAATGCTGAAAGCTGACAAACGAGGTAAAAAATGATAAGATAGGAGAAATATTTGACTATCAAATTTTCGAGGAGGGAATCATGTCGTATTTTGAACAGTTTATGCAAGCCAATCAGGCTTATGTTGCCTTACACGGGCAGTTAAATCTGCCACTTAAACCCAAAACCAGAGTAGCCATTGTGACATGTATGGACTCACGTCTGCACGTTGCGCAAGCTCTGGGATTGGCTCTTGGGGATGCTCACATCTTGCGGAATGCAGGTGGTCGAGTGACCGAGGACATGATTCGTTCGCTAGTTATTTCTCAGCAACAAATGGGGACAAGAGAGATTGTGGTATTGCACCATACAGACTGTGGTGCTCAGACTTTTGAAAATGGTCCTTTTCAGGAGTATCTGAAAGAGGAGCTAGGTGTCGATGTGTCAGACCAGGACTTCTTGCCCTTCCAAGATATAGAGGAGAGTGTGCGTGAGGATATGCAACTCCTTATCGACTCCCCCCTAATACCAGATGATGTCATTATCTCTGGTGCCATTTACGATGTGGATACAGGAAGTATGACAGTCGTAGAATTGTAAATACTTCATTTAGAAGGAAAGTGTATGAAGAAGAACAGTATTTTATTTATTTTTATCTTATTGCTATGTATTGGTTTACAGTATGAAACCATCTATTATACGGACGGTTCGATGTCAGGTGCGGAATATGGATTAATGGGAGTTTCTATCTTTCTAGCTCTCTTTTACATGATTCCGGCTCTTTATTTCCTTTTCCGTATTGGGAAAAAATGGGAATTGTCAAAGAAGGCCTTGATTTTGTCTCTATTAGGTGGGATGTTCCTTTCAGGCTGGCTATCTAGCTTTGCTAATACCTATATCCATGATTTACTGGGGGTTCTTTTCCCAGATAGTGCATTTTTAAATGCCTTTGAAAGTGCGATTGTGGCTCCTTTGGTAGAAGAGCCGCTTAAATTATTGCCACTTGCCTTTGTGTTAGCTTTAATTCCTGTGAGAAAATTAAAATCTTTGTTTTTACTAGGAATTGCTTCTGGTTTGGGATTCCAAATGATTGAGGATATTGGTTACATTCGTACGGATTTGCCAGAGGGCTTTGACTTTACTATTTCGAGAATTTTAGAGCGTATTATCTCAGGGATTGCCTCTCACTGGACTTTTTCAGGTCTTGCTGTAGTAGGTGTTTACTTGCTTTACAGAGCCTATAAAGGGCAGAAGATTGGCAAGAAAGAGGGGGGTATTTTCCTAGCTTTAGCCTTGGGAACTCACTTCTTGTTTAATTCTCCTTTTGTAGAATTAGAGACAGAGTTGCCATTAGCGATTCCAGTGGTTACGGCTATTACTCTCTATGGTTTTTATCAGGCTTATCGCTTTGTTGAGAAGCACGATGAGATAATAAACTAGAATATGTTTCAAAAGAATGATGCGGGGCACAAATATGTTGCCCTTCTTTTATTTTTGATTGAAAAATAGTGCAAAAAGCGCTACAATGGTAGATGGAAAAATCTTGTGAAAAGCACAAGCGATACATATATACCGGAGGAAATCATGTCTTTTTCTGATTTAAAGCTGTTTGCCCTTTCTTCTAATCAAGAATTGGCAAAACGTGTGGCGCAGGAGATTGGGATAGAGTTGGGGAAATCAAGTGTTCGTCAATTTTCAGATGGAGAGATTCAGGTCAACATTGAAGAATCAATCCGTGGGAAACACGTCTTTATCCTACAATCAACTAGTTCGCCTGTAAATGACAATCTGCTTGAAATTTTGATTATGGTAGATGCTTTGAAGCGTGCGAGTGCAGAATCTGTCAATGTTGTCATGCCTTACTATGGGTATGCACGTCAGGATAGAAAGGCGCGAGCGCGTGAGCCAATCACTTCAAAACTTGTTGCAAATATGCTTGAAGTAGCTGGAGTGGATCGTTTATTGACCATCGACTTGCATGCTGCGCAGATTCAAGGATTCTTTGATATTCCTGTTGATCACTTGATGGGAGCTCCTCTGATTGCGGATTATTTTGAGCGTCGTGGCATGGTTGGTTCTGACTATGTGGTTGTCAGCCCAGACCATGGAGGGGTAACTCGTGCTCGTAAGTTGGCAGAATTTTTGAAAACATCTATCGCTATTATTGATAAACGTCGTAGCGTTGATAAGATGAATACTAGTGAAGTCATGAACATCATCGGTAAGGTCGAAGGCAAGACTTGTATCTTGATCGATGATATGATTGATACAGCTGGAACGATTTGTCATGCGGCAGATGCCCTTGCGGAAGCTGGTGCTGTTGAAGTCTATGCAAGCTGTACGCACCCAGTTCTATCTGGTCCTGCTATGGACAATATCCAAAAATCAGCTATTAAGAAATTGGTTGTTTTGGATACCATCTATCTGCCAGAAGAGCGTTTGATTGATAAGATTGAGCAGATTTCAATCGCTCATCTCCTAGGGGATGCTATTGTGCGTATCCATGAAAAACGCCCACTTTCTCCACTTTTCAGTATTGAGAAAAAGATTTAATGACCAAGCCTGAGATGATTCTCAGGTTTTTTTCATCTTTTTTCCGAATAAATAGAGCCACAGAATCTAGCAAATCTAGATTTAAAACTGTGGTATAATAAAATGGAGGAAAAGGATGATTCTAAGACATCCGGGCATCAGCCCGACCAATGACTTGGTTGCTAAGAAAATCTTTAGCAATCCAGAAATCACTTGTCAATTTATCCGCGATATGTTGGACTTGCCAACAAAAAATGTGACGATTTTGGAGGGAAGCAATATTCACGTATTACCTTCCCTGCCGTACACGGCACAGGATTTTTACACTAGTATAGATGTTTTGGCGGAGTTGGACAATGGCACTCAAGTAATCATCGAAATACAAGTCCATCATCAGAATTTTTTCATCAATCGTTTGTGGGCTTATTTATGTAGTCAGGTCAATCAAAATCTAGAAAAAATTCGCCAGCAAGAGGGCAATACTCATCAGAGTTACAAACACATCGCACCAGTATACGCAATCGCAATTGTGGATAGTAATTACTTCTCAGATGACCTAGCTTTTCATAGCTTTAGCATGCGCGAGGACACAACAGGTGAGGTCTTAACCATCACAAACAATGTACAGGAAAACCATCTAGTCAAGATGGCGTTCTTGGAATTAAAAAAATATAGAGAAACCAGCAAAGACGAGGTTCGCAAGCCGTGGTTGGAGTTTTTCGGGAACAAGCCCTTTACCCAGCAACCTGAGCGAGCCATCAGTCAGGCAGATCAACTGCTAGACTACAAGAGCTGGTCCGAGGAGGACAGGAAAATGTTTAGTGAACAACGCAGGCGTGAAGAACAAGCATTATTGGCTCATGACTATGCCTTGGAAACTGCTAGGGCAGAAGGTATTGAACAAGGTTTAGAACGTGGGAAACTCTTTGCCTTCCTGGATATGGTTCGCCAAGGTCTTCTGACTTCCGAGGTTGCCAGCCAGCAATTAGGCATGACAGTCGCTGAGTTTGAGGCCTTGCTATAAGGTCACATTTTAATAGTAGAAAGTTGATGAAATGGCAAGTTCTTATCAAAAAACTTGCCATTTTTACTTGACTTTTATGAGGGATTATAAGATAATACCATAGACGTGAGTTCTGTCCAACTATCTATGTGGATTAGATATGAATGATTTTACTCAAGGATGATAAGTTTGTGAGATTTTCACTTGACAAATGCAGTATTTGACGGGTATTTTTTCTCACAAAAATGTTTTTTCACCTTTTTTTCTAAAAATGGGTAAAAACTTTAAAAACTTTAAGAAAACCCTTGACAAATCCTGCAAATATTTATATACTGTATGGTAGTAAGGTAGTCTTACGAAAAAATATTTTAAAGAAAAACAAAGGAGATAAAACGATGAAA
Organism: Streptococcus mitis; assembly: GCF_023109105.1. Classification (GTDB taxonomy): domain Bacteria; phylum Bacillota; class Bacilli; order Lactobacillales; family Streptococcaceae; genus Streptococcus; species Streptococcus mitis_BW. Next base: position 76,545 of record NZ_JALDTZ010000008.1, on the reverse strand, counting down.
AAAGTTTTATTGACAAGCGCAGTCGCTCTTGCAGCATTTGGTGCTGTACAAGCTGTTTCAGCTGATACTAACAACGGTTACACTGAAAGTGGACGAGTAAATCCAAAAACAGGTCTACTTGATGTTAAAAAATACGAAGGTAACAAAGTTGTTTCAGCTCACACTGGTGTAGTTGCAGATGCTGATCAATACAAACCAGCAACTCCAGCTACAAACCCATACGCTGTAAGAAATCGTATCGGTAAAGATGGTAAAGTTTTACCAGATGTATTTGGAAATGGTACTCATGTTCGTGTACATGTTAAAGATATCCAAGGGAACCCTGTAGCAGGTGCTAAAGTAGCTGCTTTGGTATACGCAACAGTAGAAGACTTTGATAACTACAAAAAACCAGCTTTGATTGAAGCAGTTACTGATGCAGCAGGTGATGTTGAGTTTCCTCTTGCAAACGGTGGTTATGTAGTTTACCGTATTGATGAAGCTCCAAAAGGTTACTTTGTTCCTGCTAAACTTACAGTAGGTACTCTACTTGATGCAGAAGAAGTTGTACGTGAAGGTTCAGACATGTTCGTTACTGGTGAATTAGTAATTGAAAAAACTGATACTTACAATGTAGCTAAAGAAGAATGGGTACAAGAAGAAACTGGTTGGAAATACTATGCATCTAACAAAGCTGTAACTGGTTGGAAACAAGTTGACGGTAAATGGTTCTTCTTTAACGCTGAAGGCGTAATGCAAAAATGGTGGGTTAAAGATGGAAACACTTGGTACTACCTAAACGGAAACGGTGAAATGCAAACTGGTTGGTTGCAAGACGGTGGTAAATGGTACTACCTTGAAACATCAGGTGCTATGAAAGCTAGCCAATGGTTTGAAGTTGCTGGTAAATGGTACTACGTTGACGGTTCAGGTGCCCTTGCAGTTAACACTAATGTAGGTGGATACACTGTAAACGGAAACGGTGAATGGGTTAAATAATCTAGTTCAATAAAAAAAGCAGGAGATTCCTTCTGCTTTTTATTTTTTCCATAAAAAGTTCAGTTTTTCTTAGAAATTTTTGTAAAAATAAGATACAATAAAGAGAAGCATAATAGCTAAATTTAAGAATGGAGAATCTTCACATGAAAAATAAAAAAGCTTTAGCTCTAGCTCTTGCTAGTGTCACAATGGCAAGTGCAGCAGTTTTGACAAGTTATTCTGCTACAACTGCTAGTTCAGTAAGTGCGGAAGAAGTTGTTTATAGAACTGAGTGGGTCACAGTGATTAATGGTCGTTCACAAGAACGTAAGACAGTATTTTTTGAAGATGGGAATCAGCCGATCTCTAAACATTCGACAATTGAAGGCTTTGAATTTCAACGTGCCTATGTTGAAGGTGGAAGGAAATACTATTTGTTTGTTGAAAAAGGAACAAAAATTGAAGATCATGCAAATGATCCAGATGCTCCAGTGAGTGAGTTAAATACTCAGGGATATAAAACATCTGACAAGGACGTAAAATGGCGTGAGTCAGCAGGAAACCGTTATCTTTACTATAAAGGTAACCCAGTAAAAGGTTGGGCAAGTGTCGATGGTAAGACTTACTACTTTGATAGTGAAGGTGTTATGGCACGTGGTGTCATTGAAAACACATCTGAACGTTACTACCTAGACGGACAAGGTGTTAAGAAAACTGGTTTCATTAAAGTAGGAGAAAAAACCTATTATTTTGTGTCAGATGGAGCTCGTAAGACAGAGATTATCTCTGAAAATGGAAAAACTTATTTTGTCAAAGATGGTGTTGTGACAACTGGAGCTCATAAGGTAGGTGCTAAATGGTATTTCTTTGCTGAAGACGGTACAACCCAGTCAGGCATTGTAAAAGATAGTGCTGGAAAATGGTATTACATTACTACAGAAGGTGAGCGTAAGACAGGTCTTATCAAGGGTGCTGGAGACAAGTATTACTATGTTACTGAAGAAGGTGAACGTAAGTTTGGGGAAGTTACCGTTGATGGAAAAACTTACTTCTTAACAGATGAATCTAATACAAAAGCTGGCTGGAATAAAGTTGATAGTAACTGGATTTATGTTAATAAAGAAGGTAAACGTCAAACTGGTTGGCTTAAAGACGATGGTAAATGGTACTACTTTAATGCTGAAGGCGTGATGCAAAAATGGTGGATCAAAGATGGTAATAAATGGTACTATCTAAATGGTTCAGGTGAAATGCAAACTGGCTGGTTGCAAGATGGTGGTACTTGGTACTACCTAAATAGCTCAGGTGCTATGGAAACTGGCTGGTTGCAAGATGGTGGTACTTGGTATTACCTTAAAGGCTCAGGTGCTATGGTAACTGGTTGGTTCCAAGTAGGTGGTAAATGGTACTATGCTTATAGTTCAGGTGCCCTTGCAGTAAGCACTACAATTGATGGTTATTACGTAAACGCCAACGGTGAATGGGTATAAAAAGACTAAGAGAGTAGTTTTAGAACTGCTCTCTTTTTTGCATTTAAATATTTCTACACTTTTTATGTTTTTTATTGCATTTATTATAGGAAAAGGATATAATCTAGATAAATTTAACCATTTAATAAAGGAGGGTTTTCCCATGAGAAAAACAGTAACAGGTATCTTGCTAGCCACTTCTGTGCTAGCTATGGCGACAGTTCAACAAGTACAGGCAGCTGATACAGGGGGGGGCAACGACTACAACAACTTCTACGGTTAAAGAAGTCCGCTATGCAACATATAAAAATGGTGGACCTGTCAATATCAAAGATGCACTAACAGGATCTGCTGTGACAGCTGAATCTATTAAGAATCATCCTGAAATTGAAAATTATATCTATACTTCTAGTAGAGAAGAGAATGGTATTATGTATCATATGTATGCTCCAAAAGCTACTGATTCTAATACAAATGCTGGTACTCAAACCAATCCGTACCGTCAAAACAATGGCACTAGTAATGCTAATGGGAACAATAACCAAAATGGTACTGGTTCAAACAATAATAGTGGCTCAACAACCAATTCCAATTCTCCAGTAAAAACAGTTCGTTTTGTCGAATATAAAGCTGGTAGTGATATTCCGATTGATATTAAAGATCCGCGTAAAGGATCTGAAGCATCAGACACAAGCCATCCAACAATTGCTAACTATACATACGTTACTGGTAACTTAAAAGATGGTGTTCTTTATCATGTCTATCGTTCAAACACAGCCACTAATACTAACCAGAATCAATCTACAACAACAAGTGGCGGTCAGTTCAAAACAGAGAACGGAAAAGTCTACTATATCAAGGACGGTAAAAAGGTTAGCGGTTGGCAAAAAATCGATGATAAGACTTACTACTTTGAAGCTGATGGTGCTATGAAGAAAGGTCTATTGACTGCAGGTGATAAGCAATACTATCTAGATGAAAAAGATGGTGTTAAAAAGCTAGGCTTTGTAAAAGTTGTTGACAAGACTTATTATTTTGTAGAAGATGGTGAGAAGAAAACTGGTTTTGTTAAAATCGATGATAAAACTTACTATGTTAAAGAAGGTGTCCGTCTAAAGGGTGATATTACTGTTGATGGGAAACATTATTTCTTGGATGAGGAAGGTGTTCTTAAACAGGGAATTGTTGTGATTGATGGTAAAAAATTCTTCATCGACAGTGAAGGAAATCGTCAGGCTGGCTGGAAGAAGGTTGAGGGTGACTGGTATTATTTCTCTAAAGAAGATGGAATGAAGACTGGTTGGCTGAAAGATGGTGGTAAATGGTATCACTTTAATGCTGCAGGAGTGATGCAAAAATGGTGGTTTAAAGAAGGTGACACTTGGTACTACTTAAATGGTTCAGGCGAGATGCAAACTGGTTGGTTACAAGACGGTGGCACATGGTATTATCTAAATGGTTCAGGTGCCATGGCGACAGGCTGGGCTCAAGTTGGTGGTACTTGGTACTATTTGAACGATTCAGGTGCTATGAAGACTGGTTGGTTGAAACAAGGTGGTAGTTGGTATTATCTTGATGGTTCAGGTGCTATGAAGACTGGTTGGTTCCAAGTAGATGGCAAATGGTACTATGCTTATAGTTCAGGAGTTCTTGCTGTCAGCACTACAATCAATGGTTACACAGTAAATTCCAATGGTGAGTGGGTTTAATTTTAAGTAATTGAATCTGAACGGGAGAGAAATCTCCTGTTTTTGTGATATGGACTATAGTGAGAGTTCTATTGAAAGAAAAAAAGTGAACAAAACGACATTTTAGTCTTGTTCACTTTTATGTTATTCTATAAACTTAGAACAAGGCCTCAAACTCAGCGACAGTCATGCCCAATTGTTCACTTGCAAATTCGGAAGTTAAAACATGTTGACGAACCATGTCTAAGAAGGCAAAAAGTTTTCCACGTTCTAACCCCTGTTCAATACCCTCTGCAAGACCACGTTCAAGACCACGCTCTAAACCTTGTTCGATACCTTCAGCCCTAGCTGTTTCCAAGGCATAGTCCTGTGCTAACAATGCTTGTTCTTCACGTCTGCGTTGTTGACTAAACATTTTCCTGTCCTCCTCGGACCAGCTCTTGTAGTCCAGTAGTTGTTCTGCTTGGTTAATGGCTCGCTCGGGTTCTTGGGTAAAGGGCTTGTTGCCGAAAAACTCCAACCACGGCTTGCGAACGCTATCCTTGCTGGTTTCTCTGTATTTTTTTAGTTCCAAGAATGCCATCTTGATCAGATGGTTTTCTTGACCGTTATTGGTGATAGTCTTACAAGATTGCCTCAAACTCAGCGACGGTCATACCCAATTGCTGGCTAGCAACCTCAGGTGTCAGAAGACCCTGACGGACCATATCCAGGAAGGCAAAGAGTTTCCCACGCTCTAAACCTTTTTCTTCAGCTTGTCCCAAGGCATAGTCCTGTGCTAACAATGCTTGTTCTTCGCGCATACGTAGTTGACTAAACATTTTTTTGCCCTCCTCGGACCAGCTCTTGTAGTCTAGCAGTTGATCTGCCTGACTGATGGCTCGCTCAGGTTCTTGGGTAAAGGGCTTGTTGCCGAAAAACTCCAACCATGGTTTACGAACCTTGTCTTTGCTGGTTTCTCTGTATTTTTTTAATTCCAAGAACGCCATCTTAACTAGATGGTTTTCTTGACCGTTATTGGTGATGGTTAATACTTCACCTGTCGTGTCTTCGCGCATACTGAAACTGTGGAAAGCCAAGTCATCTGAAAAGTAATTGCTGTCCACAATAGCAATAGCATAAACTGGTGCGATGTGTTTGTAACTCTGATGGGTATCACCTTCCCGTTGGCGAATTTTTTCTAGGTTTTGATTGACCTGACTGTACAGATAAGCTCACAGGCGATTGATGAAAAAATTCTGATGATGCACTTGAATCTCAATGATAACTTGAGTACCATTGTCCAACTCCGCCAAAACATCTATACTGGTATAGAAATCCTGCGCCGAATAAGGCATGAAAGGCAAGACATGAATGTTGCTTCCCTCCAAAATGGTCACATTTTTTGCTGGTAAGTCCAGCATATCGCGGATAAATTGACAAGTGATTTCTGGATTGCTAAAGATTTTCTTAGCAACCAAATCATTGGTCGGGCTGATGCCCGGATGACGTAATGTCATATTCTTTCTCCTTTCATTATAGCACATTTTTAAATCTAGGTTTACGGGATTCTTTGGCTCTATCTATTTATTCGGAAAAAGGATGAAAAATACTTGGTCTGGCTCTTCCCAATGGTATTTTTTGGTGCTTTCCTTTATAATGGGTGTATGGATAAGAAAAAATTATTATTGATTGATGGGTCTTCTGTTGCTTTTCGGGCGTTTTTTGCGCTCTATCAGCAGTTGGACCGTTTTAAGAATGCGGCTGGTTTGCATACCAATGCGATTTATGGCTTTCAGTTGATGTTGAGCCATTTGTTGGAGCGGGTTGAGCCGAGTCATATTTTGGTGGCTTTTGATGCGGGAAAGACGACCTTCCGTACAGAGATGTATGCGGACTACAAGGGTGGTCGTGCTAAGACTCCTGATGAGTTTCGTGAGCAATTTCCCTTCATTCGTGAGTTGCTGGATCATATGGGGATTCGTCACTATGAGTTGGCTCAGTATGAGGCGGATGACATCATTGGAACGCTGGATAAACTTGCTGAGCAGGATGGTTTTGATATTACCATTGTCAGTGGGGACAAGGATTTGATTCAGCTGACGGATGAGCATACGGTGGTTGAAATTTCCAAGAAAGGTGTGGCTGAGTTTGAGGCCTTTACGCCAGAATATCTTATGGAAAAGATGGGCATTACACCGACTCAGTTTATCGATCTCAAGGCGCTCATGGGTGATAAGTCGGATAATATCCCTGGGGTGACCAAAATCGGTGAAAAGACGGGTATCAAGCTCTTGCTGGAGCATGGTTCGCTTGAGGGTATTTATGAAAATATCGATGGGATGAAGGCTTCTAAGATGAAGGAAAATCTCATCAATGATAAGGAACAGGCCTTTTTGTCTAAAACATTGGCGACCATTGATACCAAGGCACCAATTGAGATTGGTTTGAAGGATTTGAGCTATAGTGGTCCAGATGTTGAAAATCTTGGGAAATTCTATGATGAGATGGGCTTCAAACAGCTCAAGCAGGCTTTAAATGCATCTTCGGCTGATGTGACTGAGAGTTTGGACTTTACTATTGTTGACCAAGTCCGTCAAGACATGCTGAGTGCGGAGTCTATCTTCCATTTTGAGCTTTTTGGTGAGAATTACCATACGGATGATTTGGTTGGTTTTGCCTGGTCTTGTGGGGAAAAGCTCTATGCTACAGACAAGCTTGACCTTTTGCAAGAGCCGATTTTTAAGGACTTCTTAGAAAAAACACCTCTGAGAGTGTATGACTTTAAGAAGGCTAAAGTTCTCTTACATCGTTTTGGTTTGGATTTGCAGGCTCCTGCCTTTGACAGCCGTTTGGCTAAATATCTCCTTTCAACTGTGGAGGACAATGAAATTGCGACCATCGCTAGTCTTTATGGTCAGACTTACTTGGTCGATGATGAGACTTTCTATGGTAAGGGTGTTAAAAAGGCTCTTCCTGAACGTGAGGAATTCTTGGAACATTTGGCGCGTAAGCTTGCCGTTTTGGTAGAGACTGAGCCTGTTTTACTTGAGAAACTCAGTGAAAATGGGCAATTAGAGCTCCTCTATGATATGGAGCAACCTCTGTCCTTTGTCCTTGCCAAGATGGAAATTGCTGGGATTACGGTCAAGAAAGAGACCTTGCTTGAGATGCAGGCTGAAAATGAGCTTGTCATTGAAAAACTGACTCAGGAGATTTATGAGTTGGCTGGTGAGGAGTTTAATATCAACTCGCCTAAGCAGTTGGGCGTACTTCTCTTTGAAAAATTGGGACTTCCTCTAGAATACACTAAGAAAACCAAGACCGGTTATTCGACTGCGGTGGATGTCTTGGAGCGCCTAGCTCCTATTGCCCCAATCGTCAAGAAAATTTTAGATTATCGTCAGATTGCTAAGATTCAGTCCACTTATGTGATTGGCTTGCAGGACTGGATTTTAGCTGATGGCAAGATTCATACCCGCTATGTGCAGGATTTGACTCAGACAGGGCGTCTGTCTAGTGTCGATCCAAACTTGCAAAATATCCCTGTTCGCTTGGAACAAGGTCGCCTCATTCGTAAGGCTTTCGTGCCAGAGTGGGAGGATAGTGTCCTTCTTAGCTCTGACTATTCACAGATTGAGTTGCGAGTTTTAGCGCATATCTCTAAAGATGAGCACTTGATTAAGGCCTTCCGAGAGGGAGCTGATATCCATACATCGACAGCCATGCGGGTCTTCGGAATTGAACGTCCTGAGGATGTGACTCCAAACGACCGTCGCAATGCCAAGGCTGTCAATTTTGGAGTCGTTTACGGAATTTCAGACTTTGGTTTATCTAATAATCTTGGTATCAGTCGTAAAGAGGCTAAAGCATACATCGACACATACTTTGAACGCTTCCCTGGTATCAAAAATTATATGGACGAAGTCGTTCGTGAGGCGCGTGATAAGGGTTATGTGGAGACTCTCTTCAAACGTCGTCGGGAGTTGCCAGATATCAATTCGCGTAACTTTAACATTCGTGGTTTTGCAGAGCGTACGGCGATCAACTCCCCTATCCAAGGATCGGCTGCAGATATTCTCAAAATCGCCATGATTCAGCTAGATAAGGCTCTGGTAGCAGGTGATTATCAAACTAAGATGCTGTTACAAGTGCATGATGAAATTGTTCTTGAAGTGCCTAAGTCAGAATTGGTAGCCATTAAAAAACTTGTCAAACAAACCATGGAAGAAGCCATTCAACTCAGTGTTCCCCTTATCGCAGATGAAAATGAAGGGGCAACCTGGTACGAGGCTAAATAAAAAGGGGCTAGTCCTCCTTTTTTGTAGTAGAATTCTGCAAGCCTTTTCAAAATATGCTATACTGATGAAAAAGGAGGATTTCTATGAGTCAAGAATTTATCAATCCAAGCGATGGCGTGATTCGTCAGTATCTAGCAACGAGTAAAACCCTTGCTGTGGTGGGCTTGTCTGACCGGGAGGAAACAACTAGCAATCGAGTGACCAAGGAAATGCAAGCTCGGGGTTATAAAATTATTCCAGTCAATCCCAAGGCGGCAGGTGGTGAAATCTTGGGTGAAAAGGCTTATGCCAGCCTAGCAGAGATTCCTTTTCCTGTAGATATTGTCAATGTTTACCGTCGTAGTGAGTTTTTGCCAGATGTGGCGCGTGATTTTCTCAAAGCTGATGCTAAGATTTTTTGGGCACAGCTGGGACTTGAAAGTCTAGAAGCGGAAGAAATCTTGCGTGCTGGTGGATGCGATGACATCGTGATGAATCGCTGTATCAAGAGAGAACATACACGTTTGCTTGAGGAAGCATAAGAAAAAGGTAGCTGATGGGCTACCTTTTGTGTTATACTCAATGAAAATCAAAGAGCAAACTAGCCGCAGGTTGCTCAAAACACTGTTTTTGAGGTTGCAGATAGAACTGACGAAGTCAGCTCAAAACACAGTTTTGAGGTTGTGGATAGAACTGACGAAGTCAGTAACCATACATACGGCAAGGCGACGTTGACGTGGTTTGAAGAGATTTTCGAAGAGTATTAGAAAATGCCGATAAGGGTCTGCATACCGAGACTGGTGAGAATGATGGCTATCCAGCAAATGGCTCCGAGGACAATGGATTTTCCGCTGGATTTGATCATAGCTAGCAGATTGGTTTTGAGACCGATAGCACTCATGGCCATGATAATGAGGAATTTGGAGAGTTGTTTGAGAGGGGTAAAGAAACTACTGGACACACCGAAAGAGGTGAGTAGAGTGGTTAGTAGAGATGCAAGGATAAAGTACAGGATAAAAAGTGGGAAGACTTTTTTCAGTTGCAGACCTTGCTTATTTTTTTGCTCGCGACTTTGCCAGTAGGAGAGAAAGAGAGTGATGGGGATGATAGCTAGGGTCCGCGTAAGTTTGACAATGGTTGCGGATTCGAGGGTATTACTTTGGTAAAGGCTGTCCCAGGCGCTAGCTGTAGCGGTTACAGAGGAAGTATCATTGACGGCTGTTCCTGCAAAGAGGGCGAAGCCGTCATTGGATAGATGAAGCCAGGTGCCGAGGGTTGGAAAGATGAGCGCAGCCAAGACATTGAAGAAAAAGATAACGGAAATGGCTTGGGCGACTTCTTTTTCCTTGGCATGGATAACGGGCGCTGTCGCCGCAATGGCAGAACCCCCACAGATAGAAGAACCTACTCCAATCAAGGTAGCCAGTTTTGTGTCCAGTGCAAAGAAACGTTGGAAAAGATAGGCAACAATCAAGGCTATTGAGATGGTGGACAGGATGACAGGGAGTGAAGATTGCCCAACTGCGAAGACCTGCGAGATATTGAGGCCAAAACCAAGCAAGATGACGGCATACTGGAGTAATTTCTTGGAACTAAAGGTCAATCCAGCATCCAGTTGTTTATAAGGCGATAGAAAGGGATGGAGAAACATGCCCATAAAAATCGCAAAAACGGGTGCGCCAATGACAGGGAGGAATCCGCCTAAGTACCAAGATAGGATGGAAATGAGAAGGCAGGCCAAGATGCCTGCTCCATTTTTTGATAGAAATGACATAAGAACCTCCAAATAGAATTTGTTACCATTATAGACCTGTAAACAGGAAAAGTAAAATAGAAAGTGGAGCCTAATAATTATTTGACAAGTAGTGCTAATTATGTGATAATAATCTTACAAGAACTGTAACGAAGTCTTGGCAAAAACAAAAATACCAGAGCTCCACCTCTGGTATTTCTTTTTGTCCAGTTATATTAAAACTAAACTCAGGTTATATTTTTTGTCGCGCTTATCTAACCACTTTCTGACTATCCACTCAGAAATGACATTACCGATAATAGTAATCAGTAACGGTGCTAGAATAGTTGTAACGAAGATTATCAAAACCTCAATACTCGTCGAAAATCTCATGATACGTTGTCATCTTCGGCTTACCTAACTTTAGTTATGCTTTCACCTCGATTCCTAGTCTCATGAGATTTTCATTGAGTATTCTAAAAACATAGTGTTGTAATGGATTAAAATTAACACACTTCAATTTGTTATGCTAGCGTTATTCTATCATGTATTTTTGCGGTCGGGGGGCTTTTGTAGTATAATAGAGATACGTTTTGAAAGTAGGAGGTATCTATGGACTTAACTAAGCGCTTTAATAAACAGTTAGATAAGATTCAAGTTTCGTTGATTCGTCAGTTTGACCAGGCTATTTCTGAGATTCCTGGGGTCTTGCGTTTGACTTTGGGGGAACCTGATTTTACAACGCCAGATCATGTTAAGGAGGCGGCTAAGCGAGCGATTGATCAGAACCAATCCTACTATACAGGGATGAGTGGCCTGCTGACTTTACGTCAAGCAGCTAGTGACTTTGTTAAGGAAAAGTACCAACTGGACTATGCTCCTGAAAATGAAATTTTGGTTACAATTGGGGCGACAGAGGCCTTATCTGCTACTTTGACGGCTATTTTGGAAGAGGGAGACAAGGTACTCTTGCCAGCCCCTGCCTATCCAGGCTATGAACCGATTGTCAATCTAGTTGGCGCAGAGATTGTCGAGATTGACACAACTGAAAATGGATTTGTTTTGACTCCTGAGATGTTGGAAAAGGCCATTTTGGAGCAGGGTGACAAGCTCAAGGCGGTTATTCTTAATTATCCAGCCAATCCGACAGGAATTACCTATAGTCGGGAGCAGTTGGAGGCTTTGGCAGCTGTTTTACGTAAGTACGAAATTTTCGTGATCTGTGATGAGGTTTACTCAGAATTGACCTACACAGGCGAAGCCCATGTGTCTCTAGGAACCATGTTGAGAGATCAGGCTATTATTATCAATGGTTTGTCTAAATCGCATGCCATGACAGGTTGGCGTTTGGGTCTGATTTTTGCTCATGCGGCCTTCACAGCCCAATTAATCAAGAGTCACCAGTATTTGGTCACTGCTGCAAATACCATGGCGCAACATGCTGCGGTGGAAGCCTTGACGGCTGGTAAAAACGATGCGGAACCTATGAAGAAGGAATACATCCAGCGTCGTGATTATATTATCGAGAAAATGACTGCTCTTGGTTTTGAGATTATTAAACCAGATGGTGCCTTTTATATCTTTGCTAAGATTCCAGCAGGATATAATCAAGATTCTTTTGCTTTTCTGAAAGATTTTGCTCAGAAGAAGGCTGTGGCCTTTATCCCTGGAGCAGCCTTTGGGCGTTACGGAGAAGGCTATGTTCGCCTATCTTATGCAGCTAGCATGGAGACTATCAAGGAAGCCATGAAACGACTTGAGGAGTATATGAGAGAAGCATGATTCAGTCTATCACGAGTCAAGGCTTGGTGCTCTACAATCGCAATTTTCGTGAGGATGACAAGTTAGTCAAGATTTTTACAGAGCAGGCTGGCAAACGCATGTTTTTCGTCAAGCACGCTGGTCAGTCTAAGCTAGCTCCGGTTATTCAGCCCTTGGTCCTGGCACGATTTCTCTTGCGAATCAATGATGACGGGCTTAGCTACATCGAGGACTATCACGAGGTCATGACTTTTCCCAAGATTAATAGCGACCTATTTGTCATGGCCTATGCGACCTACGTAGCGGCTCTTGCTGATGCTAGTTTGCAGGACAATCAGCAGGATGCTCCCTTGTTTGCTTTTTTGCAAAAGACCTTGGAGTTGATGGAAGCTGGCTTGGATTATCAGGTTTTGACCAATATTTTTGAAATTCAAATCTTGACCAGATTTGGAATCAGCCTCAATTTTAATGAGTGTGTCTTTTGTCATCGGGTTGGTCAGGCTTTTGACTTTTCTTTCAAATATGGAGCCTGCCTCTGTCCAGACCATTATCATGAGGATGAGAGACGTTGCCATCTAAATCCCAATATCCCTTATCTGCTCAATCAGTTTCAAGCCATTGATTTTGAAACCTTGGAGACCATTTCGCTCAAGCCCGAAATCAAGCAAGACTTACGCCAATTTATGGATCAACTCTACGAAGAGTACGTTGGGATTCACCTAAAATCAAAGAAATTTATTGATTCCCTAGCAGACTGGGGACAATTATTAAAAGAGGAAAAGAAATGAAAAAAATCGCAGTAGATGCCATGGGGGGCGACTACGCACCTCAGGCCATCGTTGAGGGTGTCAATCAAGCCCTAGCTGACTTTTCAGATATCGAGGTTCAACTCTACGGAGATGAAGCTAAAATCAAGCAATATCTAACAGCAACAGAGCGCGTCAGCATTATCCATACGGATGAGAAGATTGATTCAGACGATGAACCTACGAGAGCTATTCGGAAGAAGAAAAATGCCAGTATGGTATTGGCAGCCAAGGCTGTCAAAGAGGGCGAAGCAGACGCTGTTCTCTCAGCTGGGAATACAGGTGCTTTGTTGGCGGCTGGATTCTTCATCGTGGGTCGTATCAAGAACATCGATCGTCCTGGGCTTATGTCGACTTTGCCAACTATAGATGGGAAAGGTTTTGACATGCTGGACCTCGGTGCTAATGCAGAAAATACAGCCCAGCACCTCCACCAATATGCGGTTCTAGGTTCCTTCTATGCTAAAAATGTCCGTGGCATTGCGCAGCCACGCGTTGGCTTGCTCAATAACGGAACAGAGAGTAGTAAGGGCGACTCGCTTCGTAAGGAAACCTATGAATTACTGGTGGCTGATGAAAGTTTGAACTTTATCGGAAACGTGGAAGCACGTGATTTGATGAATGGCGTTGCAGATGTTGTTGTGGCAGATGGTTTCACGGGAAACGCTGTGCTCAAATCCATTGAAGGGACAGCTATGGGAATCATGGGCTTGCTCAAGACAGCTATTACAGGTGGTGGTCTTCGAGCGAAACTAGGCGCCCTCCTTCTCAAGGACAGCCTCAGAGGTTTGAAAAAACAGCTCAACTACTCAGATGTTGGTGGAGCGGTATTGTTTGGTGTCAAGGCACCTGTTGTCAAGACTCATGGCTCAAGCGATGCCAAGGCTGTTTATAGTACAATCCGCCAGATTCGTACCATGCTAGAAACAGACGTAGTTGCCCAGACTGCGCGTGAATTTTCAGGAGAATAAAAGAGATGACAGAAAAAGAAATTTTTGACCGTATTGTGACCATTATCCAAGAGCGACAGGGAGAGGATTTTGTCGTGACAGAAGCATTGAGTCTGAAAGACGATTTGGATGCGGATTCAGTTGACTTGATGGATTTTATCTTGACACTGGAAGATGAATTTAATATCGAAATCAGTGATGAGGAAATTGACCAACTCCAAAGTGTAGGGGATGTGGTTAAAATCATTCAAGCAAAATAAAGATAAGAAGTTCCAAGGCATTTGCTTTGGAATTTTTCTTTGGTTCAAGTGACCGTTTAGGAACAGATTTAGTCTTTCTAGGGACAGTAGAAATCTGAGGAGACATAAGGGATATAATAGAGTCAGAAAAAATCAATCTCCAAAAAGGAGAAAAAAGAAAGGATTTTCACGATTAAAAAATATCTTTATTCTAGTTTGTTAGTTCTTGCAGGAGGCGTTCTCCTAGCAAATACTACGGTAGCCTATGCTGATTCCCCATCAGCAAGTGAGAAAGAAGCGATTGCTCAATTAGTTAATCAAGGCAAGATAAAAGCTGAAGAAGCTGATCAAGTAAAATTGATTGGTTTTGAAGATAAAGAAACCCAAGCAGAGGGAAATCAAGAGAAGAAAGCTTTCAATCAATATCGTGATCCGAAAGGAACATGGATGCAAACCAATGGTAAATGGTGGTTTAAATACGGTTCAGGTGGTTATGCTAAAAATTGGGAACAATTAGATGGCAAGTGGTACTATTTTGATGACCAAGGATGGATGAAAGAAAATACTTGGATTCAACCTGATGGTAATTATTACTACTTATCTGCTAGTGGTGCTATGGTCACTGGTTATCAACGTGTGAATGGTACACCATACTTCTTTAGAGCCAGTGGTGTATGGGTAGAAAATCGTGGACAGGCACTTGGTGAATATGCCGAGACATTTGTAGGGAAAATCCCATATGTTTGGGGTGGGGCAGATTTGAATAGTGGCGTAGATTGCTCAGGATTTACGATGGCTATTCATGCTAAGTTCGATATTAGTATTCCTAGAGTGACCTATGGTCAAGCAACAGGAGGAAGTTATGTAAGTAATGGTTCTCAACAAGCTGGAGATTTGATTTTGTATAATAGTGAAGAGACAAATGACCATGTAGGTATTTATGTTGGTGGTGGAAAGGTAGTTCATGCTCCATATCCAGGTCAATATGTTTCTTATATGGATCAATATGGCATTACTCAAAATACAATTCGTAGATATTGGTAATATTGTCTAATTTTTCACAATATTATTGACTTTGACAATGAAAAGTATTAGAATATAGCTAAATAAAGAGGGGAAACCCTCCTGTAGCTATTCAATAAAGGAGGAAATGGCTATGAAAAAATCTAAACTACTCACTCTTGGTCTGCTTGTAGGTGCTGGTCTGCTTTTATCTATCAACCAAGCACAGGCTGCAGATACTTGGGTTAAAAATGGTGCTGACTGGAATCTTTCACAAGATGGCAGTCTCGCTAAGGATAAATGGGTACAAAATGCTGGCTCATGGTATCACTTCGATAGCACTGGTAAAATGCAGACAGGCTGGCTCAAAGACGGTGATACATGGTATTCTCTAGCAGATAGTGGTTCTATGCGCACAGGCTGGTACAAGGAAGGCAACACCTGGTACTCACTTGCAAATAGTGGTGCTATGCGTACAGGTTGGTATAAAGAAGGGTCTACATGGTATTACCTCAAAGACAGTGGCGCTATGGCAACAGGATGGGCAGCTGCAAATGGTAAATGGTCTTACTTTGAAAAATCAGGTACTATGGTCGCAGATAGAGCTGTTCCAGCCAGTGATGGGGAAAGTTATGTCATTGGTAAGGATGGCTATCTAGCAAATAGAAAAGATGCTGGATACAATATTCATGATATTGTCAAACTTGGAGATGGGCAAGAATATTTGCTAAATGCTAAAGGTGACGATGTTATTATTGAAAAAAACACTTGGTATATCAAGCCTGAAATCAAGAAGTTTTCCGACAAATATGGGGATGAGGTTGCAAATACTACCTTAGCTTTAGTGGATAATAAAGAAGAAGGACAAGAAATTGATCCTAAGGCAGTTGTACAGAACTTCCAAAACTTACCAAATCGTTACTACTTTGATGAAAATGGACATCGTGTGGTTAATATCCCAGCAATGACAACCTATTCAGAGATTAAAAAAGTTGGCAATGATGTCTATTTAGAAAATCCAGGTGCACGACTTCGTCTTGGGGCTACCAGCTTTACAATCAATAACAATAAACTATACTATTTAGAAAATGAGCAAGGGAAGCTCAAAACAGGTTACTTTGTATTAATTGATGATGGAGCAACCACTAATCACCATCACATTCTAGCCTATGCGGATCAATCAGGTGAGATTCTTAAGATGAAACGCTTGCCATCAGGAGTTTCAGATTATCTGGATAAAGAAATCGATGGTTTATACGGTGAAAAAATTAAGATTGAATCTCCACACTCAAACGAATATTATAAAGTGGTTGTGGTTAAATAAAAATAATATCTTCACAACTAATTGTTAACACTCTAACCAATATACCATTTTCAGGAGGCTTTAGATTTCTTGTATTTTAAAAGGAAACTAAAGCCTTTTGTAGATGGAACAGGGGATAGAGTTATCTATAAAATAATGAAAAGGAGTCAGTCATGGAAATGAAAAATACATTTGTAGAATTAGAACAATTTGAAGAGTTAACCCCAGAGGTATTGAAGGAAGTGAATGGTGGAGGGAATTTCTTTTGTTCTTTGTTTGGGCTTTGCCAACCTCGGTATTGTAGTCCAGCACCAACTAAAACTGTGATTGGATAGTATGGTTTTGACTTTTATTAAGGAAACTCTATTTGCTTTATTGTTGATAGTCTCCATTATAGTTCCTCCAATCTATCTAGGTTACCAAATTACACCGGAATTTCGTAAAAAGAGATACATAGTCTATTTATTAATGATGCAAGCAATAGCTGGTAAAACTTTTTTTGAAATCATGTATTTGGAAGTTTTAATCTTTTTTTACCTTATTTTCTATATGAATAGGAAGAAAAAAGGAGAATCTTTATTTCTTTCTCTCTATCTTTTTAGTTTTTATCAGAGTATTCGCTATTTATTGGTATTGTTCTATATTCGGATGTTAGATATAGATATGCTATCAGAAGTAGGAAATGGGATTGTTAACTCTTCTTTTTCCTTATTAGCTATCGTACTAACAGTAGTTATGATGAAGCGTTGGTCTTTGGATTTGGATTTATTCTTTTCAGATGCTTTCAAAACCCACTATCGTAAGAGTTTTTTCATTATCCTACCTCTGACTGGATTTAGGATATTCTCTTCGTTTATGACCAATAGAAATAGTTCTTTCTATGTTCGTTTTGACACGACCATTTCTCTCTTGATTTTCATTCTCTTTTTCTCTTGGCTCTTTTACATCAAGTATTTGGAGCAGATTTATCGTGATGAGCAGACCATTCAGAGACAGGAAGAAGAAAATCGTTCCTTGCAAGGGATGGTGGACAAGCTAGGTCATCTCTATGATGAAGTGCGAGGTTTCCGTCATGATTTTGCGGGAATTGTCGCTAGCATGGAGCCTGCCATAGCTAATCAAGACATGGCTGAAGTTTCTACCATTTATCAAGATGTCTTTCTAAAGACCAATGAAAAGCTGAGGAAGGCGGATTACACGGCCTTTAATCTTCACAATATCCATGATATAGCCATTCGCAATACCTTGGCAAAAGCCATGATTGTGGCAGATAATCAGGGAATTCATTTTAGTTTGGAGACGGTGGGGGTTGTTGAAGAGCTGGCTTTGCCGATGTTAGAGGCTATTCGTATCCTCTCTATCCTCACGACAAATGCTTTAGAGGCAGCCAGTGAGGCGGAAAATCCGCAGATTCGGGTTGCTTTATTGGCAGGCGATAGGAGTGTCCGTTTTATCATTGAAAACACTCGTAAGAAAGAAGAACTGAATCCCAGCATTCTCAGTCAAAAGGGTTACTCTACCAAGGGAAACCACAGTGGACTGGGCTTAGCAACCTTGGAGGATATGGTTTTTCATTATGATTTGAACTTAGATACCCAACTAGGAGAGACGACCTTTAGACAAGATTTAGAATTGCCATTTAAGTATGAGAAACGAGGGGGAGAGGAATGAGAATTTTAGTTTTGGAAGACGATAGAGTCCAGCAAGGACGGATAGAGCAGACTTTACTAGATATCGGTCGCTCTCGCAATTTGAGATTGGAAATTGATATTGCCAAAAACTATGGAGATGTTGAAAAGTATTCTCAGTATTTTGACCATTATCAGCTCTATTTATTGGATTTAGAGATTGATGGAGAGCGTGAACGGGGCTTTCAGGTTGCTCAACAGGTTCGGGAGCGAGATCCCTTTACAAGTATTGTCTTTGTGTCCACGCACTCGGAGGCCTTGCCTCTAGCTTTTCGTTATCACTTGTCTGCCTTGGATTTTATTTCCAAGGATCAGCCAGAGGAGGATTACCGTCATCAGCTGGAACGCTGTCTGGACTATGTACTGGCAGTGGACAAGAGGGAAAATATGCGTCTCTTCACCTATAGTTTTGAGGGAAGACGTGGCTTTACTCTGCCCTACCATGAGATTTTAGCTTTTGAAACCTCAGTGGAATCCCATCGTATCAAGGTCTATTATGCCAATCACTCTATCAAGACCATTTACGGCAGTCTCAAGGATATCGCTGCAAAGGCTGAAAAAGATTACTTTGTCTATGCCAATCGCAATACTTTAGTCAGTTTACAGGCAATTGAAGAGATGACTGCCACAGAAGTGACCTTGTTAGAAGGCTTGCACTTCCCCGTATCACGAACAGCCAGAAGAACACTTAAAAAACATCTCAATGTCTAATATCTGTTAGACTTGAATCAATTTATCAATAAGAATGTCGGAAAATTTTCTGATATTCTTATTTTTTTGACTTCTTTTTCGAATAGATAAGTGAGAAGAAAAAGAAGGAGATAAGAAATGATTATTTCAGCTATTTATCCAACTTGGCTACTGAAGTGGCTTAGAGGCTAAACATTAAAGATATAACAAAATATAAAAATTGAGTAGAAAAAAGATGACAAATTTTGACAAAATGGAACAGAACTTTGTAGCTCTTACAGAAGAAGAGTTGATGAATGTAGATGGGGGATTCTTTGGTCCTGTATTGTTTACTATTTGGGGGACAAAAGTATTAGTAGGCCATGCTCTATCAGCAGGTGTAGCAGTAGGTTTTGCTGCTCTAGCTACTAATTAATAGATGAAGGGGATAGATGATGAATTATAACTTTGAAAATATGAAATCAGATGAATTGGAAAAAATTTCAGGTGGCTCTGTAGTAGGTGCTTTTGCGTTAGCATGGGGTGTAACCAAGGCGGTTGGAATCATTGGCGGTACAGCTGTTTCTGTTTACGTTGCAGGAAAAAGCGTTAAAGCAATAGGCGATTGGGGACTTTCAAGATTGCGATAATTTTTTAATACTGATGAGGTGGTGCAATGAAAAATGAAATAACTAGAGTAATAAAAATTGTTTTATTGTTTGTCTCTATGGCTATCATGAATTTGATGTTACTTGGAATATTAGCTATGCTTGGGTTTTCTTTGACGGGCAGTGTGACTAGCTACCTCGTGCCACCTTTATTTTCTACTCTTGTGTTGCTTTTTATTAACAAGATAATAACAAGGAAGGACAGACAGAAGGAAAAATAAGAGCTATTTTAGAAAACAGGATACTATTATCGGTAAAATATGAGCTTGCTATGAAAAAATTTTTATTAAGTTTTGCTTTAACAGCTTACAGCATATTATTAATTTATTCTCTACTTAATTTAGAAAAGGTATCGTTGGAAAGCTGTATTTTGTTAGTGGTATTTACATACTATATTAATAAAAAAGAAATATTTAAAGCAAAAGTGCATTAGATTAAGAATATTTTAGAAAATGATAATCAGTTTACAGCAATGACAGAAAAAAACAGGACAAAGAGCCTCGCAAAGGGTATATTGTCGGAGGTTTATCTGCTGTAGGCCTAGCTACATGGGGTTACTTTAAATAAGATAAAACACTTTGGAGAAATCATAAATTTTAAAATAAAGTTTAATTTAGTTGTACATTTTCGAATTGTTTTTCGAATAAATAAGTAAGAGGAACAAAGAAAGGAATAAAATAATGAAAGAACATTATTATGGATTTGTTGAGCTAACTTCGGAAGAATTGACCGATATTCAAGGTGGAGAAAATTGGGCGAAGACCCTTGCAGATTGGTATATTGGGTTTCGTAGAGGTTTCGGTTTTTAGGAGGATAAGCAATGAATGACAAGTATACTATTGAAGTATTAAAGGAAAGCGACTTAGCCTTGCTGGTTGGTGGTAGTAAGGAAAGTTATCAAGGGGGTCTAATTACAGGTCTATTGTTACGTAGTGTATTTATTGGGACCCCATTTTTTAGAAGATAAGATTTAGAAAAGTAGATTATTTTATCTTTTTAAGGAAATATAGGAATGTTGCTACTATAATAATCTTGGATTTTCTTTTCCGAGGAGTATAGTTAGTTATGTTATATGACCTATATCGTTAACACTTATAGGATTATTTATTGATAGAAAAAATAGAACAAGAGGAGAAAAAGATGACAAATTTTGACAAAATGGAACAGAACTTTGTAGCTCTTACAGAAGAAGAGTTGCTGGATGTAGATGGGGGAGCATTGCCTCTTGTACTCGCTGGAGTGTCTATTTGGAAGATAGGTGCAGCAGTAGCAGGTGGAGCAACAGCACTTTTTGCTGGAGGAGCAGCTTTAGGGTATTATGCGAATAGACCATAATTTGATGGTAGTCAGAGAGGTATCTCTATGTCTTTAAAAAAAGAAGTGATATTATTAGTGGTATTGTTATCGCTACGTATTATTTTTACTATCGTTCAAATTTTAATTGACTATAAAATATTATCTGGACAGTATAGTGTAAATTTTATGGATATTTCAGAAGTATTTACCTATCCAATACTCATTTTAATCATTTACATAGCAATAAAATATAATATAAAGGAGTAATGAAGAACATGAACTTAGAACAATTTTATCAATTATCTGACGATGAATTAGTGGGAACGAAAGGTGGTTTTGGTCTTGCGGAAGCAGTTGGGATTGCAGGAGTACTGAATGCTGCTGTACAAATTTTTAATGCTGGTTACAAATTTGGTTCAGATTTGGCTCGTCGTGGGCGTTAGATAATGAACAACCGCAACCTGAATCTCAATACATTGTTACTTAAACTAGCCACTATATGTCCTTTGTTGGGAATAACTCTTAATCTCGCGATTCATGTGATTCGTACAGGTTCGTTAGTATCCTTTAATTGGCAATGGACTTTAGTTGGTTTGCTTCTCTCAGGATATTTTGGTATTTTTCGTAAAGATTTGTCAAAAGATAATCAAAACTATAAATGATGAAAATGAATCAAAAGGATTTTGTGTATGTGAATGGTAGAGTTTTCTGCCATTCTTGTCAGGTAAAAAGGAGTCTACTATGAAACAATTCTTATTAGGATTCGCTGAGGGATATTTTACCGTATCACTCATTATCTACATCGCAACGTATTTGATTTTGAAAAATCCAATCAATACCCTATTTTATCCAGAAATTTACCCCGTTTTATTTGGGCTATTTTATCTAGGTTATAAGTTCAATAAAAAGAAAGTAGAGTGAGAGGTTAAGAATGACTTGTTATACTCTTCGAAAATCTCTTCAAACCACGTCAGCTTCCATCTGCAACCTCAAAGCAGTGCTTTGAGCTGACTTCGTCAGTTCTATCCACAACCTCAAAACACTGTTTTAAGCAACCTGCGGCTAGCTTCCTAGTTTGCTCTTTGATTTTCATTGAGTATAAATTATTTTTCAAATAAAATTTAATTAGTTGTACATTTTCGAATTATTTTTCGAATAAATAAGTGAGACGACAAGGAAGGAGACTACGCGATGTATTTACCAATCTTATTGCCATGGTTTATCAAATGGTATTTAAAATAAATGAAATTTAACTGTTCATTTTAAATCACTTCTCAAATAGATAAGTGAGAAGAACAGGAAGGAAAAAAGATTTCAGTAATTTATCCATTCTGGTTTTTAAAATGGTTTAAGAGCTAGAAGTCGTAAACTAAAAAATAGAAATAAAGGAGAAAAAAGATGACAAATTTTGACAAAGTAGAACAGAACTTTGTAGCTCTTACAGAAGAAGAGTTGATGAATGTAGATGGGGGAATTATTCCTGTAGCAGTAGCAGCCAGTATTATTGCTGGTTCAGCATTTGCAGGTCTAAGTGCAGGTGTTGCAATTGGGCTCAGTCGAAACAAGAGATAAATGGTGATATAAATGAATTTTTCAGAAGAATTTGCGGCTATTATTATATCAGCCTCAGGAATCGTGGGTTTATTAGTAGGAGTAGCTATTGGATTAGCTAGTATTATTTAAAAAGGAGTATATCATGCAAAATTTGAATCAATTTGAAATCGTAGAGCAAACTGAACTAGAACAAGTACAAGGAGGTGTAGGCTTGTTAGTTCTTGTTGGAGGATCTTTATTAGCTGCTGGCGGAGCTGGTGCTGCAGGATACTGGTTAGCCCGCACATTTGGATAATAAATTTAGAGGAGGAAAAGACAAATGAAAAAATTTGACATCATGGCAGAAGAAGATTTGGCTCTTACTGAGGGAGGCATCGTTGTTACTACTTCTACAGCTATCGCTTGGGGTGTTTTAGGAGTCGTTACTTATATGTACGGTCGTCATCTAGGAAGCAGACGTTAAATTTAACAATTTGATACAACGGTGTTATCTGTTCTGACTAGGAATAGATCATACCAGAGGTGGCTTATACTCTTCGAAAATCAAATTCAAACCACGTCAACGTCGCCTTGCCGTACTCAAGTACAGCCTGCGGTTAGTTTCCTAGTTTGCTCTTTGATTTTCATTGAGTATTAGAAATAGCAGGAACATTAGAAATTGTAGTAATAAATAGGATGTCATAAAGGTTACTATCAATGATTTATTTGTTCCCAGCTTGCCTAGGGGGACAGTAAAATATCAATTTCCTTTCATACCATATTTTTAGTAGGTAGGACGTTTGTTCTGCCTATTTTTTGCCAAAAAGTGCAGTTGGGGTATTTATTTATATCGTTTGGAGTTTATTTGGAGTTTTATATGTATTTTTTGATAAAATAGGTGTAGAAATTAGGAAAGTTGAAGAAAAGAAATAAAGAAGATTTTAAGATATTTTTTAGTATTTATTTTTCTATTTTTTATGAATATTTTCATCTGTAAGATATTAGCAACTATGGGATTTCAACTGAAAATGAGTGAGAAGAGTTATATTGTTCCACTGCTGTTTTCGATTATCGTTTTATATATAATTGACAAAAGAATTAGGAAGAAAAAGAAATCTTTGTAATCAACTTAAGGAGTATTACTATGGATGAGTTGAAACGTGAAATTGGTTATAAAATCAAAACTATTAGGCGATCTTGTGGAAAAACTCAGATAGATATTTGTGGAGATGAATCAGAGTTGACGATTCGTCAGTTAGCACGTATTGAAAATGGGCAAGCTTTAGCAACACTTCCTAAATTATTATTGATTGCGGATAAACTTGGAGTATCATTACAGAATATTGTAGATGTTAAGGCTATAGAGATTCCAAAAGCATTCCTAAAACTCAAAGATGAGCTTATTCATTCTCAAACCTACGCTGATAAGGGAAGAATCGAACGAAAAGAAGCTATACTTGAGGAAATATATGAGAACTATTATGAGAATTTGCCTGAGGAAGAACAGTTAATTGTGGATGTGACACAAGCTCGTTTTGATATTTATGGTAGTTCAGATGCGACCTATGGTTTAGGTTTAGTGGAAGAATATTTCCAGCAGTTATTAAAAAAGAAATATTTTTCTGTAAATGATTTATTGATTATTGAATTGTATTTCTTTTGTTGTGCTATGGGATTAGAAGATAAAGAACATTTTGAAGAGTTAGCTCAAAAAGTATTACTATGTTCAGAATATGAAGATAAGGCTAGCCTAGCTCAGATGGAAAAAGTTCTTCTGAGCCTATTTATCCAAATTCAGACAGAAGATAGTCTGATATATATTCAAACATTTGAGAAAATTATTGCTAAAACAAGACATGTTTTTTACCGACCTCATCTATTTTTGCTAAAGGCAAAATATGCTTTATTTGTAGACAAGAATATTTTAGAGGCAGAAAGTTTCTATGAAAAGGCAATTTCTCTAGCAGAATTGCTAGATGATCAGGTATTAGCTCAGAGAATCTTAGCAGAAAAACAAATAGATTTCCCAACAACCTGACTTCTAAGTCATGTTGTTTTTTTCATGTTTTTGTTATACTAAGTTCATAAAGAAAGCGTTTCCAAAAAGAAAGGAGGTTTATTATGGTTGGAACGTTATTTGTCCTTTTAAGTATAGGAATTTGGTTCTATCTATAATATTAGGTAGAGATTAATGAAATAAAGTATTCTTATATTGGATTAAAGGGATGTTTTAAGAGGTTTCCTACATTAGTATAGAGGATGAAACTTAATTTTCAATGATATAAAAGAGTGATTTGGAGATTGTGAGGGTTGAGTATTTTTATTTATGATGTAGGAAGTGTAAACTAAAAAGGAGGTAGTAGTCGTATAAAGGTTAAATAGACATTATCTTTTATTGAACCTTAGTGATATAAAAGTAATTTGATAATCTAGGAAAATGTAGTAGTAATTTATTTATTATAGATATGCTAATAAAAATAGTATAAAATATAGACGAACATTTGAAGAGAGCTAGGAATACAACATGTGCGAACTAACTATCAATAAAACATAAATAATATACAAAAGGAGTATACTAAAATGAAATCTAAAAGAATGGAATTTCATAATAAATTTCTCATTGTTTCAGCAATGTTAGCAGTCATTAGCTGGTTAAGCTTAGGTGTTGTTTCTTTCCCTATGTTGGCAGGGGCATTAGGAATTTCGACAGGCTCTGCTGCTACTGTAGTCAATTTGATTAGTGCTTATAGTACAGTTACAGCAGTAATTTCAATTGTAGGTGCAATCACAGGGGTAGGTTCTATTGGTTCTGGTATTGCAGCAACAGTTCTTTATATATTGAAAAAGAAAGGTGCTGCTAAAGCAGCTCTATGGTAGAACTAGATGAAAATACTTTCTAAAAAAGAATGTGAAAGTATTTTAGGTTATCTTAATTTTATTGGGATAACCCTTTTGTTTTTTGTTATCATAAGTTTGTCAATCTATTTTAAAAGCTATCTTCCTTTTCAAGGGAAATTATTTTTACTTTTTTTGGTAGTAGATTACGCTACTTTGAATCGTTATAATATGAAACTGTCTATCCAAAGTAAAAAAATAAATACTTTCTATATAAGGAAAAGCTATATTTTTCTCTATCTTTTTGCTATTGTCAAGAAATATTATTCTTTCCAAATTTTACAATCATTCATTTATTTATTTGTTTTGTATTTTCTAGACATTATTGGATATTTTTATTTATCCATTACTCTTTGTTTAATAGTTATTCAAATTATTTCTTTAATTCTACCTAGTTTGTTTTCGATTATAAGTAAATTGTTCTTATTTTTATCTATAGGACTATTGTCTATAGAACAAGGACAAGTTGTAATTTATGTCATACTACTCAATTATTTTATTTTAGTCATGGGGATATTAGATAATCATGCGAGTAATTTCTATTTTAAAAGCAGTCGAATGAGTCAAAAAAGATTTCGTAGCAGTCTATTTATATTGCTTCGTTTTTGCTGGTTAAATAAAGGGTTAACTTTTTCTTTTATTTTGATTAGTATTCTTCTTTCCTATCTATTTTGGTATATGATGACGATGTTATCAATTGATGGCACAAAAATACCAATATTGTTTCTTTATACCTCAATATATATTACATTAATGGAGGCAATAATAGGGAATCATAAATCCTCAATTGGGGTAGATCTAGCTTTACTTCAATTATCTGCTCTTAATCATTCTAAAATGAATTTCTTTTTTAAGAATACACAATTAATGATGTTGACGCATTTAATCTCTTTCTTACAATTTTCATTGTTGTTATGTTTGATTCCGGTGACAAGTTATAGTAATGATATAAAAAGTATTTTGTTGAATTTGCTATTGATTCCATTCAATTATTTTATATCCTATGTCTATTATAAGAAAGCTCTATTTTTAATTAAAGGTACAGTTAGTTTATTGAGATGGAGTTTTCTGGTTTTATATTGTTTTCTGATATTATTTGTAACTTTAGTAGGGGGCATTGGATGAGAAAAAGTGGTTTTATGATTTACTATGTCTTATTTTGTATGGTCTGTTTTTCACTAGGTTTACTTTTAAGCTTTATATTAAAAAGTGAGACTTTTGCTACTATACCTCCGAAACTGGAATTACAATTTACATTGACAGTTTTACAGGCAAACTCTACAAATTTTTTGCTATATCTATTCTGTTTTCTGATTTCGCCCTTATTGCAACTTTTTGATTTGCTATCTTTAGGAATACAATTGGGTATATCTAGTCAGATGATTGGAATAGTATCTACAATAAAAGGAATATTACCTCATGGTCTTATTGAAATACCGAATTTTATTTGGTATCAAGGTATGAGTCAGTATCTTTTATACCGATTATTGAAGGATAAGGGAATTAAAAATATACTTATTTATATAAAAAGTAATTTAAAATGGTATATCATTTCTTATCTTTTATTAATTTTAGCAGCGTTGATAGAGGGAATTAAATTATGAAAATTGAAAATGAATCTAAAAGTTATGATAAATGTATACTGAAAAATATATCACTAGAGATTGATAAGGGAATTTACAGAGTTGAAGGAGAGAATGGTTCAGGAAAGAGCACCCTTCTACAACTTTTAGCTGGGCTAGAGACTTTTGATAGTGGTTTAAAGAATTGTGTCTCCAAAGATGTACTATACCTTGATACCAATCAGCTTGGGGTTATTCCATTCACTATAGAAGAAAATTTGCAGTTGTTGTGTGATTCTTTTCAAATCCATCTATCATTTGAGAATAAAGAACAAATTAATACTTTTTTTGATAACAAAATCGGAGATAACTATATGACAGCATCTACTGGAACAAAATTCAAATTAGGCTTATCCTTAATTTTTGCTAAAAATTGGGATTATATTTTTATTGATGAGACCTTATCAACAGTGGATGCAAGAAGCATTGATATGATTGCTAAACGCTTAATTTCTATAAAAGAAAACTCTACTATTATATATGTATCTCATAATTTATTGCATCAAGAATTGATTAGCAAATCTCAAAGAATTTTAATAAAGGAAGGACGGGTTTATGAAATTTCAAACAAATAATAGTTTATACAAGTTAATGAATCTGATTATTTATCTTTTTCTTTTATATCTGTTTATTGATTTACTGATGAAGTCGGGAATTTTAGATGAACAAATTGATAAATTATCTGAACTATCTAATCTTTTTACAATTAAAATAGAAACAATATTGACAGTGATTTCTGTTGTTTTCACATTTATAGCAACTCTTATTGAATATGGATTTTCTCTCTTTCTGATCACATTATTTTTTGATAAGGATAAGAGGAACTTTGGAGATGTTCTTTTATCTAAAAATATAATCTTAAGTTTTAGCATTTTACTTTGTTACTTATTTAATCCATCGGATATAAAGTTTGCCTATTTCAGCGTATTGACAGTATTACTAATTGGGCTAACAAATTATGCGAGATTTAAAAATTTAAGATTGACAGTAGTATTTTCTATACCATTTTTATTTAATGCTATAATGTCTATTATAAATAGTTTTTAGAAATACTAAAATTTCTTTTCTTTACTTAATAATGATACGAAATCATTTCGGTTTTGTTAACTTGGAATTCTTATATTTTCTAGGCAGGACGTTTGTTCTGCCTATTTTCTTTATCCCAAAAGTGCAGTTGGGAGGGAGATAGGCGCATTTGGGGAGGAAGTCCAGTTTTTGTTTGGTGATTGGGGTAAAATAGTTGTTATCAGATGAGTTTAGGAAAAGGAGATGAATATGAAATTTGGGAAACGTCACTATCGTCCGCAGGTGGATCAGATGGACTGCGGTGTAGCTTCATTAGCCATGGTTTTTGGCTACTATGGTAGCTATTATTCCTTGGCTCACTTGCGAGAATTGGCCAAGACGACCATGGATGGAACGACGGCTTTGGGCTTGGTCAAGGTGGCAGAGGAGATTGGTTTTGAGACGCGAGCTATCAAGGCAGATATGACGCTTTTTGACTTGCCAGATTTGACCTTTCCTTTTGTTGCCCATGTGCTTAAGGAAGGGAAATTGCTCCACTACTATGTGGTGACTGGGCAGGATAAGGACAGCATTCATATTGCCGATCCAGATCCTGGGGTAAAATTGACCAAACTGCCACGTGAGCGTTTTGCGGAAGAATGGACAGGAGTGACTCTGTTTATGGCACCTAGTCCAGACTACAAGCCTCATAAGGATCAAAAGAATGGCCTGCTCTCTTTTATCCCTATATTAGTGAAGCAGCGTGGTTTGATTGCCAATATCGTTTTGGCAACACTCTTGGTCACCTTGATTAACATTGTGGGTTCTTATTATTTGCAGTCTATCATTGATACCTATGTGCCAGATCAGATGCGTTCGACGTTGGGGATTATTTCTATTGGGTTGGTTATCGTCTATATTCTCCAGCAGGTCTTGTCTTACGCTCAGGAGTATCTCTTACTTGTTTTGGGGCAACGCCTGTCGATTGATGTGATTTTGTCCTATATCAAGCATGTTTTTCACCTGCCTATGTCCTTCTTTGCGACACGCAGAACAGGGGAAATCGTGTCTCGTTTTACAGATGCTAACAGTATCATCGATGCGCTAGCTTCGACCATTCTTTCGATTTTCCTAGATGTGTCAACGGTCGTTATTATTTCTCTTGTTTTATTTTCACAAAATACCAATCTCTTTTTCATGACTTTATTGGCACTTCCTATCTATACAGTGATTATCTTTGCCTTTATGAAGCCGTTTGAAAAGATGAATCGGGATACCATGGAAGCCAATGCGGTTCTGTCTTCTTCTATCATTGAGGACATCAACGGTATTGAGACAATCAAGTCTTTGACCAGTGAAAGTCAGCGTTATCAAAAGATTGACAAGGAATTTGTGGATTATCTGAAAAAATCCTTTACCTATAGTCGGGCAGAGAGTCAGCAAAAGGCTCTGAAAAAAGTTGCCCATCTCTTGCTCAATGTCGGTATTCTCTGGATGGGGGCTGTTTTGGTCATGGATGGCAAGATGAGTTTGGGGCAGTTGATTACCTATAATACCTTGCTAGTTTACTTTACCAATCCTTTGGAAAATATCATCAACCTGCAAACCAAGCTTCAAACAGCGCAGGTTGCCAATAACCGTCTAAATGAGGTTTATCTAGTAGCTTCTGAGTTTGAGGAGAAGAAAACGGTTGAGGATTTGAGTTTGATGAAGGGAGAGATGTCCTTCAAGCATGTTCATTACAAGTATGGCTATGGTCGAGACGTCTTGTCGGATATCAATTTGACTATTCCCCAAGGTTCTAAAGTGGCTTTTGTGGGGATTTCAGGGTCAGGTAAGACGACTTTGGCCAAGATGATGGTTAATTTTTACGATCCAAGTCAGGGAGAGATTAGTCTGGGTGGTGTCAATCTCAATCAGATTGATAAAAAGGCCTTGCGCCAGTATATCAACTATCTGCCTCAGCAGCCCTATGTATTTAACGGGACGATTTTGGACAATCTTCTTTTGGGAGCCAAGGAGGGGACGACTCAGGAGGATATCTTACGGGCGGTCGAATTGGCAGAGATTCGGGAGGATATCGAGCGTATGCCCCTGAATTATCAGACGGAATTGACTTCGGATGGGGCAGGAATTTCAGGTGGTCAACGGCAGAGAATCGCTTTGGCGCGTGCTCTCTTGACAGATGCGCCTGTCTTGATATTGGATGAGGCGACCAGCAGTTTGGATATTTTGACAGAGAAGCGGATCGTAGATAATCTCATGGCTTTAGACAAGACCTTGATTTTCATCGCCCACCGCTTGACCATTGCTGAGCGGACAGAGAAGGTTGTTGTCTTGGATCAGGGCAAGATTGTTGAAGAAGGAAATCAAGCCGATTTGCTTGCACAGGGTGGTTTTTACGCCCATTTGGTGAATAGCTAGAAAGAGGAGAGGATGAAACCAGAATTTTTAGAAAGTGCGGAGTTTTATAACCGTCGTTATCATAATTTTTCCAGTCGGGTGATTGTCCCCATGTCCCTTCTGCTCGTGTTTTTGCTTGGCTTTGCAATATTTGCAGAGAAGGAGATGAGTTTGTCAACTCGGGCTACTGTTGAGCCTAGTCGTATCCTTGCAAATATCCAGTCAACTAGCAACAATCGTATTCTTATCAATCATTTGGAAGAAAATAAGCTGGTCAAAAAGGGAGAACTGTTGGTTCAATATCAGGAAGGGGCAGAGGGTGTCCAAGCGGAGGCCTATGCTAGTCAGTTGGACATGCTCAAGGATCAAAAAAAGCAATTGGAGTATTTGCAAAAGAGCCTGCAAGAAGGGACGGATTACTTTTCAGAGGAGGATAAATTTGGCTACCAAGCCACCTTTCGCGACTACCTCAGCCAAGCAGGCAGTCTTAGGGCTAGTACATCGCAACAAAACGAGACCATCGCGTCCCAGAATGCAGCAGCTAGCCAAACCCAAGCCGAAATCGGCAACCTCATCAGCCAAACAGAGGCTAAAATTCGCGATTACCAGGCAGCTAAGTCAGCTATTGAAAC
The DNA here is from genome assembly GCF_023109105.1 of Streptococcus mitis. Classification (GTDB taxonomy): domain Bacteria; phylum Bacillota; class Bacilli; order Lactobacillales; family Streptococcaceae; genus Streptococcus; species Streptococcus mitis_BW. The sequence goes on along the minus strand of NZ_JALDTZ010000008.1, from coordinate 45,968 downwards.
AGGCGCTTCCTTGGCCAGTCAGAATCTAGCCTACTCTCTCTACCAGTCTTACAAGTCTCAGGGGGAGGAAAATCCGCAAGCTAAGGCTCAGGCAGTGGCGCAGGTTGAGGCGCAGCTTTCTCAGTTAGAATCTAGTCTTGCTACTTACCGTGTCCAGTATGCAGGTTCAGGTCCCCAGCAAGCCTATGCGTCAGGCTTAAGCAGTCAATTGGAATCTCTTAAATCACAACACTTGGCTAAGGTTGGCCAGGAATTGACTCTTTTAGACCAGAAAATCTTGGAGGTGGAGTCAGGTAAGAAGGTACAGGGAAGTCTTCTAGACAAGGGGAAAATTATGGCCAGTGAGGATGGGGTGCTTCATCTTAATCCTGAGACTAGTGATTCTACCATGGTCGCAGAGGGAACCCTGCTAGCCCAACTCTATCCGTCCTTGGAAAAAGAAGGGAGAGCCAAACTCACAGCCTATCTCAGTTCCAAAGATGTAGCAAGAATCAAGATTGGTGATTCTGTTCGCTATACGACGACTCATGATACCAAGAATCAAGTTTTCTTGGATTCTACGATTACAAGTATTGATGCGACAGCTACTAAGACTGAGAAAGGGAATTTCTTTAAAATCGAGGCTGAGACCGATCTGACTGGTGAGCAGGCAGAAAAACTTCGGTACGGGGTGGAAGGTCGTCTGCAGATGATTACGGGCAAGAAAAGCTATCTACGTTATTATTTGGATCAATTTTTGAACAAAGAGTAATGTTCGTGTTTTTAGAGTTAAATGATTTTAAAACTGTAAGAAAGATTCTTCTTGCAGTTTTTTCTTTATGATTTCCGAAGTAAATGCGCTATTTGTTCGCTTAAATTCTTGTAATTTTAGGTTTTTTGTGGTAGAATGTGCTCAAGTAATACGAAAGGCGAACTTTAAAATGTCAAAACAATTGATCTATTCGGGAAAAGCTAAAGATATCTATACAACTGAGGATGAAAATCTTATTATTTCAACTTACAAGGATCAGGCGACTGCTTTTAACGGAGTCAAGAAGGAGCAGATTGCGGGTAAGGGAGTGTTGAATAATCAGATTTCATCTTTTATTTTTGAGAAATTAAATGCGGCTGGTGTAGCGACTCACTTTGTGGAGAAAATTTCGGACACGGAACAGCTCAATAAAAAGGTGGAAATCATTCCTTTAGAAGTCGTGCTCCGCAACTATACTGCTGGTTCTTTTTCAAAACGTTTTGGTGTGGATGAGGGCATTGCATTTGAGACTCCGATTGTCGAATTTTACTACAAAAATGATGACTTGGATGATCCATTTATCAATGACGAGCATGTGAAATTCCTACAGATTGCGGATGACCAGCAGATTGCCTACTTAAAGGAAGAGACGCGTCGTATCAATGAACTTTTGAAAGTCTGGTTTGCTGAGATTGGGCTTAAGTTGATTGACTTTAAGCTAGAGTTCGGTTTTGACAAGGATGGCAAGATTATCTTAGCAGACGAATTTTCACCAGATAACTGCCGTTTGTGGGATGCAGATGGCAACCACATGGATAAGGATGTTTTCCGTAGAGGATTGGGAGAACTAACAGACGTTTACGAGATTGTTTGGGAAAAGTTGCAGGAATTGAAATAACAACCTCAAGGTCGTTGGAACATTGCAAGAGCTGAAATAAAGGAATAAGAATTGATGGATAAACGTATTTTTGTTGAAAAAAAGGCTGATTTTCAAGTCAAATCAGAGAGTTTGGTTAGAGAACTCCAGCATAGCTTGGGACTTTCAAGCTTGAAAAGTATTCGTATTGTGCAAGTGTATGATGTCTTTAACTTGGCTGAGGACTTGTTTGCACCTGCAGAGAAACACATTTTCTCTGAGCAGGTAACAGACCATGTCTTGGACGAAACGGCTGTGCAGGCGGATCTTGCTAACTATGCTTTCTTTGCTATTGAAAGCCTGTCAGGGCAGTTTGACCAGCGTGCGGCATCTTCACAAGAAGCCTTGCTTTTGCTGGGTAGCTCAAATGATGTGACAGTCAATACAGCACAATTGTACTTGGTGAATAAAGATATCGATGCGACTGAGTTGGACGCGGTCAAGAACTACTTGCTCAATCCAGTGGATTCTCGTTTCAAGGATATCACGACAGGGATTGCCAAGCAGGAATTTTCAGAGTCAGATAAGACCATTCCGAAATTGACTTTCTTTGAAAGCTATACAGCAGAAGATTTTGCCCGCTACAAGGCCGAGCAAGGGATGGCCATGGAAGTGGATGATTTGCTCTTTATCCAGGACTACTTTAAGTCAATCGGGCGCGTGCCAACTGAGACGGAACTCAAGGTTTTGGATACTTACTGGTCTGACCACTGCCGTCATACGACTTTTGAGACAGAGTTGAAACACATCGACTTTTCAGCATCTAAGTTCCAAAAACAATTGCAGTCAACCTATGACAAGTATATTGCTATGCGTGATGAGTTGGGGCGTTCTGAAAAACCACAAACCTTGATGGATATGGCGACTATTTTCGGTCGTTATGAGCGTGCCAATGGTCGTTTGGACGACATGGAAGTGTCAGACGAAATCAATGCTTGCTCAGTAGAAATCGAAGTGGATGTCAATGGTGTCAAAGAACCATGGCTCCTTATGTTCAAAAATGAAACCCACAACCATCCAACAGAAATTGAGCCATTTGGTGGGGCTGCTACCTGTATCGGTGGGGCTATTCGTGACCCATTGTCAGGCCGTTCATACGTTTATCAAGCCATGCGAATCTCGGGTGCTGGTGATATTACAGCACCGATTTCGGAAACTCGTGCTGGGAAATTGCCACAACAAGTGATTTCTAAAACAGCAGCTCATGGTTATTCTTCATATGGTAATCAGATTGGGCTTGCGACGACCTACGTTCGTGAGTATTTCCACCCAGGTTTTGTGGCTAAACGTATGGAGCTAGGTGCAGTTGTAGGTGCGGCTCCTAAGGAAAATGTCGTCCGTGAAAAACCAGAAGCGGGGGATGTCATTATCCTTCTTGGAGGTAAGACAGGACGTGATGGTGTCGGTGGTGCGACAGGTTCTTCTAAGGTTCAAACAGTAGAGTCTGTGGAGACTGCTGGTGCCGAGGTTCAAAAAGGGAATGCCATCGAAGAACGTAAGATTCAACGCCTCTTCCGTAATGGCAATGTCACTCGTCTTATCAAGAAATCTAATGACTTTGGAGCAGGTGGTGTCTGTGTAGCTATCGGTGAATTGGCAGACGGTCTTGAAATCGACCTCAACAAGGTTCCTCTTAAATACCAAGGCTTGAATGGAACAGAAATTGCTATCTCTGAATCACAAGAACGGATGGCAGTCGTGGTTCGTCCTGAGGATGTAGATGCCTTCATTGCTGAATGTAACAAAGAGAATATTGATGCTGTTGTTGTTGCGACAGTAACTGAAAAAACAAATCTAGTTATGCACTGGAATGGTGAAACAATCGTGGACTTGGAACGTCGTTTCCTTGATACCAATGGTGTGCGTGTCGTTGTCGATGCTAAGGTTGTGGACAAGGATGTTAAACTCCCAGAAGAACGACAAACAAGTGCTGAAACTCTTGAAGCAGACACCCTTGCGGTTCTATCTGACTTGAACCATGCGAGTCAAAAAGGTTTGCAGACCATCTTTGACTGTTCTGTCGGTCGTTCTACGGTCAACCACCCACTTGGCGGTCGTTACCAACTCACACCGACTGAGGCATCTGTACAAAAATTGCCAGTTCAACATGGTGTGACTCATACTGCGTCAGTCATGGCTCAAGGGTTCAACCCTTATGTAGCAGAATGGTCACCTTACCACGGTGCTGCCTATGCGGTTATCGAAGCAACTGCTCGTCTAGTGGCGACAGGTGCCAACTGGTCTAAGGCTCGCTTCTCTTATCAAGAGTACTTTGAGCGCATGGACAAGCAAGCTGAGCGTTTTGGTCAGCCAGTAGCGGCTCTTCTAGGTTCTATCGAAGCACAAATTCAACTTGGTTTGCCATCTATCGGTGGTAAGGACTCTATGTCTGGTACTTTTGAAGAATTGACGGTGCCCCCAACCTTGGTTGCCTTTGGTGTGACAACAGCAGATAGCCGTAAGGTCCTTTCTCCAGAATTTAAGGCTGCTGGTGAAAATATCTACTACATCCCAGGTCAAGCTTTGGCCCAAGAGATTGATTTTGATCTGATCAAGTCTAATTTTGCTCAATTTGAAGTTATTCAAAAGGCTCACAAAGTGACATCTGCATCAGCTGTCAAATATGGTGGTGTTGTTGAAAGTTTGGCTCTTGCTACCTTTGGAAATCATATCGGTGCAGAGGTAACCTTGTCTGAACTTGAAACAGCTTTAACAGCTCAATTGGACGGATTTATCTTCACATCTCCTGAAGAAATAGCTGGAGTGGAGAAAATCGGTCAAACAAGTGCAGACTTTACCCTGCTTGTTAACGGTGTGAAGCTAGATGGATACAAGCTTGATAGCGCCTTTCAAGGTAAATTGGAAGAAGTTTACCCAACAGAATTTGCCCAAGCCAAGGAACTGGCTGAAGTACCAGCTGTCTCTTCTGACCTAATCATCAAAGCCAAAGAAAAGATTGGAAAACCGGTTGTTTACATCCCAGTATTTCCAGGGACCAACTCAGAATATGACTCAGCAAAAGCCTTTGAAAAAGAAGGTGCAGAGGTCAACTTGGTGCCATTCGTGACCTTGAATGAAGAAGCCATTGTCAAGTCAGTTGAAACAATGGTTGACAACATCGGCAAGGCTAACATCCTCTTCTTTGCAGGTGGTTTCTCAGCTGCGGATGAACCAGATGGTTCAGCCAAGTTTATCGTCAACATCCTCCTCAATGAAAAAGTCCGTGCAGCTATTGATAGCTTTATCGCTCGTGGTGGCTTGATTATCGGTATCTGTAATGGATTCCAGGCCTTAGTCAAATCGGGTCTCCTACCATACGGAAACTTCGGGGATGCCAGCAGTACTAGCCCAACCCTCTTCTATAATGATGCTAACCAGCACGTGGCCAAGATGGTAGAAACTCGTATTGCAAATACTAACTCACCATGGTTGGCTGGGGTGCAAGTGGGCGATATTCATGCTATCCCAGTATCACACGGTGAAGGGAAGTTTGTCGTGACGGCTGAGGAATTTGCAGAGCTCCGTGACAATGGACAAATTTTCAGCCAATACGTAGACTTTGACGGCAAACCAAGCATGGACTCTAAGTACAATCCAAATGGTTCTGTCCATGCTATCGAAGGAATTACTAGCAAGAACGGTCAAATCATCGGTAAGATGGGACACTCAGAACGTTATGAAGACGGTCTTTTCCAAAATATTCCAGGAAATAAAGACCAGCACCTGTTCGCGTCGGCGGTTAAATTTTTCACTGAAAAATAAGACTTGCAGATTTTCGAAGAGTATCAGTAATGTGAAAGTCATGTAGATTGAGCTCTTGATGATTGCAAATGAAAATTAGGTATAAAAAATGACATACGAAGTAAAATCTCTTAATGAAGAATGTGGTGTTTTCGGTATCTGGGGGCATCCAGATGCTGCTAAATTGACCTATTTTGGGCTCCACAGTCTTCAGCACCGTGGTCAGGAGGGGGCAGGAATCCTCTCCAATGATCAGGGGCAATTGAAGCGCCATCGTGATATGGGCCTTCTTTCAGAAGTCTTCAGAAATCCTGCTAATTTGGATAAATTGACAGGAACTGGTGCGATTGGGCATGTGCGTTACGCGACTGCTGGCGAAGCTTCTGTAGATAACATCCAGCCCTTCCTCTTCCGTTTTCACGATATGCAGTTTGGCTTGGCTCATAATGGAAATCTAACCAATGCGGCCTCTCTTAAGAAAGAACTGGAACAAAGAGGAGCGATTTTCAGCGCGACTTCGGACTCGGAAATCTTGGCTCATCTCATTCGTCGCAGTCATAATCCGAACTTGATGGGCAAAATCAAGGAAGCACTCAGTCTTGTCAAAGGTGGCTTTGCTTATATCTTGATGTTTGAAGATAAGTTGATTGCGGCTCTTGACCCCAATGGTTTCCGTCCCCTTTCTATCGGGAAAATGGCTAACGGAGCAGTCGTAGTGTCATCTGAAACCTGTGCTTTTGAGGTTATTGGTGCAGAATGGATTCGCGATTTGAAGCCAGGTGAGATTGTGATTATTGATGACAAGGGCATCCAGTATGACAGCTATACAGATGATACTCAGCTCGCGATTTGTTCTATGGAGTATATCTATTTTGCCCGCCCGGATTCTAATATCCATGGTGTCAATGTCCATACTGCTCGTAAGAGAATGGGAGCGCAACTAGCCCGTGAATTCAAGCATGAAGCGGATATTGTGGTCGGTGTGCCCAACTCTTCACTCAGCGCAGCCATGGGCTTTGCGGAAGAATCCGGTCTGCCAAATGAAATGGGTCTCATCAAGAACCAATATACGCAACGGACATTTATCCAGCCAACTCAAGAATTGCGTGAGCAAGGGGTTCGGATGAAACTTTCTGCCGTTTCTGGCGTCGTGAAGGGCAAGCGTGTGGTTATGATTGATGACTCTATTGTACGTGGAACAACATCTCGTCGTATCGTTCAGCTCTTGAAAGAAGCGGGTGCGACTGAAGTTCACGTTGCCATTGGTAGTCCAGCGCTAGCTTATCCATGTTTCTACGGGATTGATATCCAGACCCGTCAGGAACTGATTGCGGCTAATCATACGGTCGAAGAAACGCGCCAAATCATTGGGGCGGACAGTCTGACTTACCTTTCTGTTGAAGGTTTAATTGATTCGATTGGGATTGAAACAGATGCGCCAAATGGCGGTCTCTGTGTCGCTTACTTTGACGGTGACTACCCAACACCTCTCTATGATTACGAAGAAGACTACCGTAGAAGTTTGGAAGAAAAGACTAGTTTTTACAAATAGACGGATAAAGATTCTCCATTAAAGGAAAGGAAGAGGAGACAAAATGACAAATAAAAATGCTTATGCCTCACGTCTCACTACTGACTAAAAGCTAAAGCATTTGTCAGTAGACGCTTTGCCTTATGGGGCCAAAACTAGAGCCCTGACTAGTATTTTTAGATAAAATAATTATTTATCTAAAAATACGTCGCACTCTTCTCAAAGAAAAGGAATATAAAAATGACAAATAAGAATGCTTATGCTCAATCTGGTGTGGATGTTGAAGCGGGTTATGAAGTTGTTGAACGGATCAAAAAGCATGTAGCTCGTACGGAGCGTGCAGGTGTCATGGGAGCTCTTGGTGGCTTTGGTGGTATGTTTGACCTTTCAAAAACAGGTGTCAAAGAGCCTGTTTTGATCTCAGGTACAGATGGTGTCGGTACTAAACTCATGCTGGCTATCAAGTACGACAAGCATGATACTATCGGTCAAGACTGTGTGGCTATGTGCATCAATGACATCATCGCTGCAGGTGCGGAACCTCTCTACTTCCTAGACTATATCGCAACTGGGAAAAATGAACCGGCTAAACTAGAACAGGTTGTTGCTGGTGTGGCTGAAGGATGTGTTCAAGCTGGTGCAGCTCTCATTGGTGGTGAAACAGCTGAAATGCCTGGTATGTACGGTGAAGACGACTATGACTTGGCTGGTTTTGCGGTAGGAGTAGCTGAAAAATCTCAAATCATTGACGGTTCAAAAGTGGCAGAAGGTGATGTTCTGCTCGGACTTGCTTCAAGTGGGATTCACTCAAATGGTTACTCTCTCGTTCGTCGTGTCTTTGCGAATTACACAGGTGAGGAAGTCCTTCCAGAATTGGAAGGAAAGAAACTCAAAGAAGTGCTGCTTGAGCCGACTCGTATCTATGTCAAGGCTGTCTTGCCCCTTATCAAGGAAGGCTTGGTCAACGGTATTGCCCACATTACAGGTGGTGGCTTTATTGAGAATGTCCCTCGCATGTTTGCAGATGACCTAGCTGCAGAGATTGATGAAAGCAAAGTTCCAGTCTTACCAATCTTCAAAGCCCTTGAAAAATACGGTCAGATCAAGCATGAGGAAATGTTTGAAATCTTCAATATGGGTGTGGGACTCATGCTGGCAGTTAGCCCTGAAAATGTAAGTCGAATCAAGGAATTATTGGATGAACCAGTCTATGAAATTGGTCGCATCGTCAAGAAAGAAAACGAAAGTGTCATCATCAAATGAAAAAAATAGCGGTTTTTGCCTCTGGTAATGGCTCAAATTTTCAGGTGATTGCCGAAGAATTTCCAGTGGAGTTTGTCTTTTCAGATCATCGTGACGCCTATGTGCTAGAACGTGCAGACAAGCTCGGCGTTCTGTCCTATGCCTTTGAACTCAAGGAATTTGAGAGCAAGGTAGACTACGAAGCAGCCCTTGTCGAGCTCTTGGATGAGCACCAGATTGACTTGGTTTGTCTAGCAGGCTACATGAAAATAGTTGGCCCAACCTTGTTAGCAGCCTATGAAGGTCGTATCATCAACATTCACCCAGCCTACCTGCCAGAATTTCCAGGAGCTCATGGGATTGAGGATGCTTGGAATGCTGGGGTGGAGCAGTCGGGAGTGACCATTCACTGGGTGGACTCTGGAGTGGATACTGGAAAGGTCATCAAACAAGTCCGTGTGCCAAGACTAGCTGATGATACCATTGACAGTTTTGAAGCTCGCATTCATGAGGCAGAGTACAAGTTGTATCCAGAGGTCATTAGAGAATTGTTGGACAAGTAAATGAAAAAATGGTTGGAAACACTTGCCTTGATTAGCTTGGCAATCATTCTACGTTTACTGGTAAATTTTTTCTTCCCAGAGATTCCCTATTGGGGGAGATTTTTACTGACAGTAATTTTGGGAGTCGTGGTAATCGTCTCCCTATACTTTATGAATCGAAAAATGCGTAGGTAGAGAGTTTGAAAATGAAAGGAGAAAACATGACTAAACGCGCACTAATTAGTGTCTCAGACAAAGCGGGCATTGTTGAATTTGCCCAAGAACTTAAAAAACTTGGTTGGGATATTATCTCGACGGGTGGGACCAAGGTTGCCCTTGATACTGCAGGGGTGGAGACTATTGCCATCGATGATGTGACTGGTTTCCCGGAAATGATGGATGGTCGTGTCAAAACTCTCCATCCAAATATCCACGGTGGTCTCCTCGCTCGTCGTGATTTGGATAGTCACCTGGAAGCAGCCAAGGACAATCAGATAGAGCTCATTGATCTTGTGGTGGTAAACCTTTACCCATTTAAGGAAACCATCCTCAAACCAGACGTGACTTATGCTGACGCGGTGGAAAACATCGATATCGGTGGTCCATCAATGCTTCGTTCCGCAGCTAAGAATCACGCTAGCGTAACAGTTGTAGTAGACCCTGCTGACTATACGGTTGTACTTGACGAATTGTCAGCAAATGGTGAGACAACTTACGAAACTCGTCAACGTTTGGCAGCAAAAGTATTCCGTCACACAGCTGCTTATGATGCTTTGATTGCGGCATACTTCACAGCTCAAGTGGGTGAAGATAAACCTGAAAAACTCACTTTGACTTATGACCTCAAGCAACCGATGCGTTACGGGGAAAATCCTCAACAAGATGCTGATTTCTACCAAAAGGCCTTGCCGACGGATTACTCGATTGCTTCAGCTAAACAGCTCAACGGTAAAGAATTGTCCTTCAATAATATCCGTGACGCTGATGCTGCGATTCGTATCATCCGTGATTTCAAAGATCGTCCAACCGTTGTGGCTTTGAAACACATGAACCCATGTGGAATTGGTCAGGCTGAAGACATCGAAACGGCTTGGGACTACGCTTATGAATCTGACCCAGTGTCTATCTTTGGTGGTATCGTCGTTCTCAACCGTGAGGTTGACGCTGCAACAGCTACGAAAATGCACAGTGTTTTCCTTGAAATTATCATCGCACCAAGCTATACAGACGAAGCACTTGAAATCTTGACAACAAAGAAGAAAAACTTGCGTATCCTTGCCTTGCCATTCGATGCTCAAGATGCCAGCGAAGCAGAAGCAGAATACACTGGTGTTGTTGGTGGACTTCTCGTTCAAAACCAAGACGTTGTTAAAGAAAGTCCAGCTGACTGGCAAGTGGTTACCAAACGCCAACCAACTGAGACAGAAGCAACAGCTCTTGAATTTGCTTGGAAAGCCATCAAGTACGTCAAATCAAACGGTATTATCGTGACTAACGACCACATGACACTTGGTGTTGGTCCTGGTCAAACTAACCGTGTGGCTTCTGTCCGTATCGCCATTGACCAAGCTAAAGATCGTCTTGACGGCGCTGTTCTTGCTTCAGATGCCTTCTTCCCGTTTGCAGATAACGTGGAAGAAATCGCTAAAGCAGGTATCAAGGCTATCATCCAACCAGGTGGATCAGTCCGTGACCAAGAGTCAATCGAAGCAGCAGACAAATATGGCTTGACCATGGTCTTCACAGGCGTGAGACATTTTAGACATTAAAAAACAAAAGGGAGGAAAACAGTTTCTTTCCCTTTTTTGATTAAAAATGCTTAACGAAACAAGATTAAAACGAACGTTTGTGGTATAATGTTAATAAATAATTCGCAAAAGAGGTTAAGAGATGAAACTGCTTGTTGTCGGTTCAGGTGGTCGTGAACATGCGATTGCTAAGAAGTTGCTGGAATCAAAGGATGTTGAGCAAGTTTTCGTGGCTCCTGGAAATGACGGGATGCGATTAGATGGACTTGATTTGGTAAATATTTCTATTTCCGAACATTCTAAGCTGATTGACTTTGTAAAAGCCAACGATGTTGCTTGGGCCTTTATCGGTCCAGACGATGCCCTTGCGGCTGGTATCGTGGATGATTTCAATGCGGCAGGACTAAAGGCTTTTGGTCCGACCAAGGCTGCGGCTGAGCTGGAATGGTCTAAGGATTTTGCCAAGGAAATCATGGTCAAATACGGCGTTCCGACAGCAGCCTATGGAACATTCTCAGATTTTGAGGAAGCTAAGGCATATATCGAAAAGCATGGGGCACCTATCGTGGTCAAGGCGGATGGTTTGGCCCTTGGGAAAGGTGTCGTCGTTGCTGAGACAGTCGAGCAAGCGGTCGAAGCCGCTCACGAGATGCTATTGGACAATAAATTCGGTGACTCAGGTGCGCGTGTGGTCATCGAGGAATTCCTTGAAGGAGAGGAATTTTCACTCTTTGCTTTTGTTAATGGCGACAAGTTTTATATCATGCCGACAGCACAAGACCACAAACGTGCCTACGATGGCGATAAGGGGCCTAACACGGGTGGTATGGGTGCCTATGCGCCAGTTCCTCACTTGCCACAGAGCGTGGTTGACACGGCGGTTGACACCATTGTCAAGCCAGTTCTCGAAGGCATGATCAAAGAAGGTTGTCCTTATCTGGGTGTTCTTTACGCAGGGCTTATCTTGACAGCTAATGGGCCGAAGGTCATCGAGTTCAACGCTCGTTTCGGAGATCCTGAAACTCAGATTATCTTGCCTCGTTTGACATCTGATTTTGCACAAAATATCACGGATATCCTCGATGGTAAGGAGCCAACCATCACCTGGACAGACAAGGGTGTGACTCTGGGTGTGGTTGTAGCTTCAAACGGCTACCCGCTAGATTATGAAAAGGGTGTTGCATTGCCAGCTAAGACAGAAGGCGATATCATCACTTACTATGCAGGGGCCAAGTTTGCGGAAAATAGCAGAGCACTGCTATCGAATGGCGGCCGAGTTTACATGCTAGTCACCACAGCAGACACCGTCAAAGACGGCCAAAACACCATCTACCAAGAACTCGCCCAACAAAAAACAGAAGGACTCTTTTACCGAAAAGATATCGGAAGCAAGGCCATAAAAGATTAACAGACATATTTGCCATGGCGAGCGAAAGCGAGCCAAAGTAAGATAACGGTCGCCGTGGTGAAAAGACCAGAACAATTTCTGTTCTGGTCGGGGGAAGCTTTGAGACCCTAGGTTCAAAGTTTAGGAATGAAACCGAAGGTTTGCTTCCGTCCCCACTACCTAAGACCATTATCAAAAAAGAAGAAAAAAGGAAAAATTATGACTAAACCAATTATTTCCATCATCATGGGCTCAAAATCCGACTGGGCAACCATGCAAAAAACAGCAGAAGTCCTAGACCGCTTCGGCGTTGCTTACGAAAAGAAGGTTGTCTCTGCCCACCGTACGCCAGACCTCATGTTCAAGCATGCAGAAGAAGCACGTAGCCGTGGCATCAAGGTCATCATCGCAGGAGCAGGTGGCGCAGCCCATTTGCCAGGTATGGTTGCGGCTAAAACTACTCTTCCAGTCATCGGGGTTCCAGTCAAATCACGTGCCCTTAGCGGTGTGGATTCACTTTATTCTATCGTTCAGATGCCAGGTGGAGTACCAGTTGCGACCATGGCTATCGGTGAAGCGGGTGCGACTAACGCTGCCCTCTTTGCCCTCCGTCTCCTGTCGGTAGAGGATCAGGATATCGCGACAGCTTTGGCAGATTTCGCAGAAGAACAAGGAAAAATCGCAGAGGAGTCGACAAATGAGCTCATCTAAAACAATCGGAATTATCGGTGGCGGTCAGCTTGGTCAGATGATGGTCATTTCTGCTATCTACATGGGGCACAAGGTTATCGCGCTGGATCCTGCGGCGGATTGTCCAGCCTCTCGAGTGGCGGAAATCATCGTGGCGCCTTATAACGATGTAGATGCCCTCCGTCAGTTGGCTGAGCGTTGCGATGTCCTGACCTATGAGTTTGAAAATGTCGATGCTGACGGTCTGGATGCTGTCATCAAGGATGGACAACTTCCACAAGGAACAGACCTACTCCGCATCTCCCAAAATCGGATTTTTGAAAAAGACTTTTTGTCAAATAAGGCTCAAGTAACGGTGGCTCCTTACAAGGTTGTGACCTCAAGCCAAGATTTGGCAGATATCGACTTGTCAAAAAACTATGTCCTCAAGACTGCGACAGGTGGTTACGATGGCCATGGTCAAAAGGTCATTCGCTCAGAAGCAGATTTGGCAGAAGCCTATGCGCTAGCAGATTCAGCAGACTGCGTTTTGGAAGAATTTGTCAATTTTGACCTTGAAATTTCTGTCATAGTATCTGGTAATGGCAAATATGTGACGGTTTTCCCAGTTCAGGAAAATATCCACCGAAACAACATTCTTTCAAAAACCATTGTGCCTGCTAGCATTTCAGAAAGTTTAGCTGAAAAAGCCAAAGCCATGGCAGTGCGAATTGCAGAACAGCTGAACCTATCTGGAACCCTTTGCGTGGAAATGTTTGCGACAGCTGATGACATCATTGTCAATGAGATTGCCCCACGTCCACACAACTCAGGTCACTATTCAATTGAAGCTTGTGACTTTTCACAGTTTGACACCCATATCTTGGGTGTTCTCGGAGCACCATTACCTACTATCAAACTACATGCGCCAGCCGTCATGCTCAATGTTCTCGGTCAGCATGTCGAGGACGCTGAAAAATATGTCACAGAAAATCCAAGCGCCCACCTCCACATGTATGGTAAAATAGAAGCGAAGCACAACCGCAAGATGGGACATGTGACTTTATTTAGTGATGTGCCGGATAGTGTGGTTGAGCTCGGGAAAGGGATAGATTTTTAGGAGAAACCTATGATTCAAATCATCGTAAATGCATTTGTCGAAAAAGAGAAGACTGGGGCAGTCGTCGAAGTCTTGTATGCTAGTAGCGATCATGAAAAAGTGAAAGCTAAGTATGAAGAGTTGATTGCTCAGTATCCTGATAACTATTTAGCTATCTATGATCTACCGCTTGATACGGATTTGAATACACTAGATCACTATCCGTCTGTATGGATTGGGAAAGAAGAGTTTGAATAGGGAACTTCATTCACTTAGCTAGCTAATGCCCAAAAGGTTAAGAAGAAAGGAAAATAAAATTACATGATTGATAGATATAGTCGCCCTGAGATGGCGAACATTTGGAGTGAAGAAAATAAATACCGTGCTTGGCTTGAGGTGGAAATCTTGGCTGATGAGGCATGGGCTGAGTTGGGGGAAATCCCTAAGGAAGATGTGGCTTTGATTCGCGAGAAAGCGGACTTTGACATCGACCGTATTTTGGAGATTGAGCAGGAGACTCGCCACGATGTGGTGGCCTTCACGCGTGCGGTTTCTGAGACTCTTGGTGAGGAGCGCAAGTGGGTTCACTATGGCTTGACCTCTACTGACGTGGTGGATACGGCCTACGGTTACCTCTACAAGCAGGCTAACGACATCATCCGTCGTGACCTTGAAAACTTCACCAATATCATCGCTGATAAGGCGAAAGAGCACAAATTCACCATCATGATGGGTCGTACCCACGGGGTGCACGCTGAGCCGACGACTTTTGGTCTTAAATTAGCCACTTGGTACAGCGAAATGAAGCGCAATATCGAGCGTTTCGAGCATGCGGCTGCTGGTGTAGAAGCTGGTAAGATCTCTGGTGCGGTTGGGAACTTTGCCAACATCCCACCATTTGTGGAGCAATACGTCTGCGATAAGCTTGGCATCCGTGCTCAAGAAATCTCTACACAGGTCCTTCCTCGTGACCTTCACGCTGAGTATTTTGCAGTTCTTGCTAGCATCGCAACTTCTATCGAGCGTATGGCAACGGAGATCCGTGGATTGCAAAAATCTGAACAACGCGAAGTGGAAGAATTCTTTGCTAAAGGTCAAAAAGGTTCATCTGCAATGCCTCACAAACGCAACCCAATCGGTTCTGAAAACATGACAGGTCTTGCGCGTGTTATCCGTGGTCACATGGTAACAGCTTATGAGAACGTAGCCCTTTGGCACGAACGTGATATCTCTCACTCATCAGCTGAGCGTATCATCACACCAGACACGACTATTTTGATCGACTACATGCTCAACCGTTTTGGAAACATCGTCAAGAACTTGACAGTCTTTCCAGAAAACATGATTCGCAACATGAACTCAACCTTTGGTCTTATCTTTAGCCAACGTGCTATGTTGACTTTGATTGAGAAAGGGATGACCCGTGAGCAAGCCTATGATTTGGTGCAACCAAAAACAGCCCACTCTTGGGACAATCAAGTAGACTTTAAACCCCTTCTCGAAGCAGATCCAGAGGTGACATCACGCCTCACTCAAGAGGAAATAGACGAAATCTTTAACCCTCTTTACTACACTAAACGAGTGGATGATATCTTTGACCGTCTAGGACTTGGTGATTAATTAAAAAATAAACAGCGAGGTTCACAATCTCGCTGTTTTTTATCACTCTGAACATCAAAAAAGAAAGGACGAAATTTGTCCTTTCTCGAGATTAGCTTTTTTTCAACCCACTACAGTTGACAAAGAGCTGTTTATTGTTTATCGAAAAGACTTAGTCTTCTTTTCTTTTAGTTAGTCCATAGGCTGCTAATGTGGCCATGAGTCCTGCTACGACCAAGCCTGCAGAATCGTGACTTCCTGTTTCAGGAAGTTTTTTCTCTGTTGCCACAGAAGCTGGACCTTGAGGAAGAGCTTTGTTTTCCTCAGCAGGAACAGTTGTTGGAGCTGGTTTACTTGGAATTTCTAATTTTGGTTTTTCTTCTGCCGCAGGAGTTGGCACACTTGGGATTTCTTGTGCTGGTTTTTCTTCTTTGACAGCCGCTTGTCCATATTCACCACCTACATGTGTTACAAGGGTTCCGACTTCGACTATTTGTGTAACGGCTTCCTGTGCTACGACACTTGTAACCAATGTTCTAACTTCAGTTCCGTCTGCAGCCGTAGTTACAGAATAGAAATGACTTATACGACCGTTTACACCTTCTGTTACGACACGGGATTGTCCTTTAGGCAATTGATCAGTTTCACGAGTCACTGTGGTAAACGGAATTTCTTCCTCTTGGATATCTAGTCTAGGTTTTGCCTCAGTAGTTGCTGCAAGACCACTTTCATCACCCTTGTGGGTTACAGGAGCACCGACTTCGACAACTTGGTCCATAGATTCTTTGGTTATTTGACTATCTAGAACGGTTTCTGTTGATTTCCCATTTTCTGTAAGAACAGAGATGTAAGAAGTGCGTTCACCTAGAACTCCAGTTTTGACAACTTTTTCTTGACCTGCTGGGAGGTTCGGATTTTCTTTTCGAATGACTTTAAATGGAATGCTTTCTGTCTTCACAACTAGTTCAGGTTTGTTTTCAACGCTAGCAGCCACTTCGTTTTCATCTAGGCTTCCTGAGTGAGTTGCAGCTGGTTTGAGACCTTGAAGAGCGACCTTGAGCTTACCTACTAGTGCGTCTAATTCAGCTTGTTTGCTACGGTTGAGGTTAAGATTCAGTCCATCTTTTGCAGCCTTGAGTGCTACTAGGCTTTATGTGCTGTATCCGTCTAAGTTTGTAGAAATTTTAGCTAATTCTTCGCGGAGAGCATTATAATTAGCACGGAAGTAGTCTTTGTTGTGGTCTGCAAAGGCAGTCATGAGTTCAAAGATTTCTTCCTCCTTATACTCAGCGCTTGGTTTATCTGCCCAGATAGCAAGCATACTTCCAACTGTTGGAAGGTCTACTTCAGGATATTTGGTAGAAGCAAGCTGGTTAAATGGCACTTTACCAGAGTTTTCAATCGCCTTTGATAGTGGGTAGGCTTCGTCTGCTTTGTGATTACCTAAAACATAGTACCAATCTCCGTTGGTATTGAGAAGTTTGTAGCCTTTACTTGCAAGATACTGAGGAGTTGCAAGGTTGTAGCCCCACCAGCCTTTAGACCAGTAAGAAATCAAGACATCTTTGTCAAACTGAACATCGTCCTTGTCTTCATAGTAGAAGCCATCGTTGAAGGCCATTGGTTGAAGCCCTCTTTCCTTAGCCATAGCAGCTAGGCTGTTAGAATAATCTGCGAACTTGTTATAGAGGCCATACCATTTAAGGTAGTACCAACCTTGGGCATTCGTTGCATCATTGGCATATTCATCTGTACCATAGTTAAAAATCTTTGATTTATCAGCAAAGTAATCCATGTACTTGCCGATAAGGGCTTTGGTAAATCCAACTGCTTCTTGATTTTCAAGATCCATGGTTGTTTTTGAAACCTTATCAAAGTTGGCTTGAGGATTCTTGATGCCCAATTTTTCCATGGCAACCAGCATAGCATCTATGTGACCTGGGCTGTTGATAGCTGGGATGAGACCAATCCCTTTAGATTTAGAGTATTCAATTAATTCTGTTACTTCTGCTTGTGTCAGTGAAGTTCCATTCGGATCATCGTAGTAAGCTTTTGTTCCTTGGATGATGGCATTTTTTACGTCATCACTAGCATAGGTTTTTCCGTTGGCAGTAATGGTCATATCATCGAGTAGGAAACGAAGGCCATCATTTCCTAGAAGGAGATGGGCATCAGAATAGCCGAGCTCGCTGGCCTTGTCTACGATGCGTTTGAGTTGATCTAAAGAGAAGTATTTGCGACCTGCATCGATGGAAATGACTTTATTCTTATTAAGTTTTTCAAGTTCACGTTTAGCATCTTCTTCTTTTTGAGCTTCTGGTGTGAAGGTCAAATTGCTGACTGCTTCTTGAAGTTTTGCGATTGCTTGGTCAATCGTGTCTTGTTGAGCACGGCTGAGATTGCTATCAAGTGAACGGATGGTTTTTTCTGCCTCTTTGACTGCAGTAACGCTTTCTGTTGTGTAGCGCTTGAGGTCTGCTGGAATTTCTTTTAGTGCTTGTTCAGCAGACTGGTAGTCTGCAGCGAAGTATTCAGCATTGGCATTTGCAAAATGACGCATGAGTTTGAAGAGGTGAGATGGGGAATAACGTGCAGATGGTGTATCAGCCCAAGCAGCTACCATACCACCGATGAATGGAATAGTTGCTCCGTCGGATTTTGGCACAGCAGTGATTGGTGTATTTTTAATACCATTGAGACCCTGATCAAGATTGTACCAACCTTGGCCATCAGCATTTCTCCCAAGAACATAGTACCAAGCATCGTTAGTGTTTAGGATTTGGTGACCTTTTTCTACTAGAAGTTTAGAAGAAGCGACGTCGTAACCTCCCCAGCCACCAGTCAACATTGAAACGATGATGTCTTTGTCAAAACTACCAAAGCTTGTATCGCTATTATAGTAGATACCATCGTTGAAGGCCATTGGTTTGAGACCGCGTGATTTCACGATTTGGGCTAGATCATTGGCGTAAGAGATGAATTTTTCATATCCTTTTCAGGGTAACCTTCGTTTGGATAGTATTTATCAGCTTGAAGAACGCTCCAACCTTTAGCGTTTGTTGCGTCATTGGCATATTCATCAAGTCCGATGTTGAATATTTCAGACTTGCCAGCAAAGTAGGCTGCGTATTTGTCAATCAGAGCTTTTGTAAAATCGACTGCTTGTTTATTATTTAAGTCAACAGTTCGTTCAGATTTTTTACCAAAATAATCAAAGTTAGGATTTTCAATGCCAAGTTCTTTCATAGCATGAAGAATAGCATCCATATGTCCAGGGCTATTGACAGTTGGAATCACACCAATTCCCTTATCTTTGGCATAATTAATTAAATCTGTCATCTGACTTTCAGTGAGATGGTTCCCATTTGGATCATTGTAATAAGCATTTGTTCCATGTTCAATAGCGCGTTTGACATCATCGCTAGAGTAGGTTTTATCGCCCACTTTCATAGACATATCATCTAGCATGAAACGGAGGCCATCGTTACCTACCAAGAGATGAAGATCTGTGTAACCATATTCTTTCGCTTTGTCAATGATTTCTTTGAGTTGTTCAGGTGAAAAATATTTACGTCCGGCATCAATTGAAACGATTTTTCGTTTAGCTAATTTTTCATTTTGAGTTGCAGCGCGTTCCTTTCCTGCCTCTGTTGCTGGTTTATCAGCCTCTGCTTTCGTTTCATCTTTTTTAGCATCTTTTTCAGCTGGTTTATCCTTGCCAGCTTCTGACTTATCAGTCTTATCTATGTTAGACTCTTTAGAATCAGCCTCTTTCAGCTCTTCCTTTTTAGGGCTAACTTCCTCCGCCTTTTTATCAGCAGTAGCAGAAGTTAGCACTTTTTCTTTATCACTAGGAGTAAAGCCTTCTTCCTCCTGCGGTTTCTCCTCTGTTTTTGAAAGACTAGCTAGCTTATCAGTAGCTGAAGTTTCTGCTTCTACAGTTTTTGGAGCTTCTGATTGAAGCTCTGCTTTAGGTTTTTCCTCAGTAGTCAGATTTTCAGATGCTTGAGGGGAATCGGAAACCGTATGGATGGTTGGTTGGTTTTCCGTAGTAGGAGTCATTCCATCGGCTGCAACAGCTTGTGCTTGGAAAGTAAATCCTATTAGAACAGAAGCTGCTCCTACCGCGTATTTACGAATGGAAAAACGCTGTTGTTTTTCTTATTTCATTGCAAAACCTCCTGATTGCATTTTGATATTAATAACGTTTACACAATTCAACAATTTTGTTTTATTTATTATGTTAACAGGAGTCAAGTAGGATTGCTTTAAAGCTATAATAAGTATAAAAACTAATCAAAATTAAACAAAGAATTCTATTAATTGATATATGCATATATAGTGTAATTCAATCCTATTTCTATAAAATATTCTACAAAATATAGAAGGTTATACAAAAAAGTAAGCGCTTTCCTTTTATTGTGGTATAATGTGTATAGAAGAAAGCCTAAGCAGTGCTCAGGCTTTTCTTCTTAGTGATCACGGTCACATGAAATGAATTTGATTTTGTAGTAATCCGCTCGTTTATATGTTTCGCTGTATGCGAGAACTTGACCAGTAGACTCTAGTTTAGTAGTCTTGGTTTGTAAAACGGTTGGGAATTGTTCATCGACTCCGAGGACCGAAGCCACATGTTCTGGAGTTGGAAATGCTATTTCATTGATTTCTTCAAAATGTTCATCATTCATGTGAATGTGGTAATCCAATTTGAAACGGTTATAGATAGAGCTATAATATTCAAGATTTGGATAATTTGCGTTGATGTATTGTTCTGGAATGTAAGATGTATGGTAGATGTACACAACACCACCTGTTTCGCGAACGCGTTCAATCTTGTAGTAGAACTGATCTCCGCGTAGTCCAAGTTTTTCTAAGTAGCTTAGTTTGTTTCCACGCTCAATAGAAAGGACGGTAACTTTATCATCTTTAGTTTCAAAAACTTCTACATCTGAAAACTCTACGAGTTTGTGTTTGCGTGCGCGTGAAACGAATGTACCTTTTCCTTGTTGGCGGACAATATAGCCATCCTTGGCAAGGTCGTTTAAGGCACGAACAACTGTGATAGAACTTACATCATACATTGCAATCAATTCAGCTTCAGTGTAGAATTTATCTCCACTAGCAAATTGACCAGAAATGATTTTGTTCTTTAACTCATCTTTAATATATTGATACTTTGGAATTGCCATATTTTCACCTCGATTTTCCTTCTCCGTTAAAGATTTTACCATAAAACTGGAAAGAATAGTAGCCTTTTGAATAAAAAAATTAGAATAATAGGCTATAAGGTTAATTTACATAGGAATAAATAGAAAAATCTACATTTTTATACATGGTGCTAAAATGTTGTTATGACTATAGATTACGAGATTTTTATAAGTTTTTTGTGTAAAATTTAGTGAAAAATGAAAAAAATCGTGAAAACCTATTGACAAATGCAAGATATTGAGATATATTTACTATATCAACAAATGAAAGCGTAAACTTTAATTGTCAGAAGGTAAGAATATGACACGATTTGAGATACGGGATGATTTTTATCTCGATGGAAAATCATTTAAGATTTTATCTGGCGCCATTCATTATTTTAGGGTTCCTCCAGAAGATTGGTATCATTCGCTCTATAACTTGAAGGCTCTTGGTTTTAATACAGTAGAGACTTATGTGGCTTGGAATTTACACGAGCCTCGTGAGGGTGAATTTCACTTTGAAGGGGCTCTGGATTTGGAGCGATTTCTTCAGACAGCACAAGATTTAGGTCTCTATGCGATTGTTCGTCCGTCACCCTTCATCTGTGCGGAGTGGGAATTCGGTGGTTTACCAGCTTGGCTTTTAACCAAAGATATGAGGCTTCGTTCCTCAGATCCTGCTTATATTGAAGCTGTCGGTCGCTATTATGACCAGCTCTTGTCACGGTTGGTTCCACATTTGTTGGACAATGGTGGCAACATCCTCATGATGCAGGTTGAAAATGAGTATGGTTCTTATGGAGAAGATAAGGCTTATCTAAGAGCCATTCGACAGTTGATGGAAGAGCGTGGCGTAACCTGTCCCCTCTTTACATCAGATGGTCCATGGCGAGCTACTCTGAAAGCTGGAACCTTAATCGAAGATGACCTCTTTGTGACAGGGAACTTTGGTTCTAAGGCACCTTATAACTTTTCACAGATGCAGGAATTCTTTGATGAGCATGGTAAGAAATGGCCACTCATGTGTATGGAGTTCTGGGATGGCTGGTTCAATCGTTGGAAAGAACCGATTATCACACGGGATCCGAAAGAATTGGCAGAAGCTGTTCGAGAGGTATTGGAGCAAGGCTCTATTAACCTTTACATGTTCCACGGTGGTACAAACTTCGGATTCATGAATGGTTGCTCGGCTCGAGGAACTTTGGACCTACCACAAGTTACATCTTATGATTACGATGCCCTTCTGGATGAAGAAGGAAATCCAACTGCCAAATATCTGGCAGTCAAGAAGATGATGGCAACACATTTCCCAGAGTATCCGCAGTTAGAACCGCTCTACAAAGAGAGTATGGAGTTGGATGCTATTCCACTAGTTGAAAAAGTTTCCTTGTTTGAAACCTTGGATAGCTTGTCAAGTCCAGTAGAAAGCCTCTATCCTAAAAAGATGGAGGAGTTGGGACAAAGTTATGGCTACCTACTCTACCGAACAGAAACAAACTGGGATGCAGAAGAAGAAAGACTTCGTATCATTGACGGTCGAGATAGGGCTCAGCTTTATGTCGATGGTCAGTGGGTCGAAACCCAATATCAGACAGAGATTGGGGAAGATATTTTTTATCAAGGTGAAAAGAAAGCGCTGTCTAGATTGGATATCTTGGTAGAAAATATGGGGCGTGTCAACTATGGACACAAGTTCTTAGCAGATACGCAACGTAAGGGAATTCGGACAGGGGTTTGTAAGGATTTGCACTTCTTACTAAACTGGAAACACTATCCACTTCCTCTAGACAATCCTGAGAAAATTGATTTTTCAAAAGGATGGGCAGAAGGACAACCAGCCTTTTACGCTTATGACTTTACAGTCCAAGAGCCAAAAGATACTTACCTAGACTTGTCTGAGTTTGGTAAGGGAGTTGCCTTTGTCAATGGGCAGAACCTAGGACGTTTTTGGAACGTCGGCCCAACCCTCTCGCTTTATATTCCTCATAGCTATCTAAAGGAAGGTGCTAACCGCATCATTATCTTTGAAACAGAAGGTGAATATAAAGAAGAGATTCATTTAACTCGTAAACCTACACTAAAACACATAAAGGGGGAAAACTTATGACAATTGTAGGATGCCGTATCGATGGACGTTTGATCCACGGACAAGTAGCCAATCTATGGGCTGGAAAACTAAATGTTTCACGTATTATGGTTGTGGATGACGAAGTTGTCAACAACGACGTTGAAAAGAGTGGTTTGAAACTCGCGACACCACCAGGTGTGAAATTGAGTATTTTGCCAATTGAAAAAGCGGCAGCCAATATTCTTGCTGGTAAATATGATAGCCAACGTCTCTTTATCGTGGCTCGTAAACCAGACCGCTTCCTTGGTTTGGTCGAAGCAGGTGTACCACTTGAAACCCTTAATGTTGGGAATATGTCTCAAACACCAGAAACTCGTTCTATTACACGTTCTATTAACGTAGTAGACAAGGATGTGGAAGATTTCCGCAAACTAGCAGAAAAAGGTGTTAAATTAACTGCTCAAATGGTTCCAAATGATCCAGTTTCAGACTTTTTGAGTTTATTAAAATAGGAAAAAATTTTTAGGAGGTCATTGTTATGATACAATGGTGGCAAATTTTACTTCTCACTTTGTACTCAGCTTATCAAATCTGTGATGAGTTGACGATCGTTTCATCTGCAGGTTCCCCTGTATTTGCTGGTTTTATTACTGGTTTAATCATGGGAGATGTGACTACTGGTCTACTTATCGGTGGTAACTTGCAGCTATTCGTTCTTGGGGTTGGTACCTTCGGTGGTGCTTCTCGTATCGACGCAACTTCTGGTGCGGTTCTTGCGACAGCCTTCTCTGTTTCACAAGGAATTGATACAGCACTTGCGATCACAACAATCGCTGTGCCAGTAGCAGCTCTCTTGACTTACTTCGACGTTCTTGGTCGTATGACTACTACCTTCTTTGCTCACCGTGTGGATGCGGCAATCGAACGCTTTGATTACAAAGGTATTGAACGTAACTACCTACTTGGTGCGATTCCTTGGGCTTTATCTCGTGCCCTTCCAGTCTTCTTCGCGCTTGCATTTGGTGGTGAATTTGTACAACACGTAGTAGACTTCGTTACAAAATACCAGTGGGTTGCAGATGGTTTGACACTTGCAGGACGTATGCTTCCAGGTCTTGGATTTGCAATCTTGCTTCGTTACCTTCCAGTTAAACGTAACCTTCACTACCTTGCAATGGGATTTGGTTTGACAGCTATGTTGACTGTTCTTTACTCATATGTAACAGGTCTTGGTGGCGCTGTTGCAGGTATTATCGGTACTCTACCTAAAGATGTTGCTGAAAAAATTGGTTTCGTGAACAACTTCAAAGGTTTGTCTATGATTGGTATCTCTATCGTAGGTATCTTCCTTGCAGTGCTTCACTTCAAAAATAGCCAAAAAGTAGCTGTAGCAGAACCTTCTACACCATCAGAAAGTGGGGAAATCGAAGATGACGAATTCTAATTACAAACTTACAAAAGAAGATTTTAATCAAATCAACAAACGTAGCTTGTTTACTTTCCAATTGGGTTGGAACTACGAACGTATGCAAGCTTCTGGTTACCTTTACATGATTTTGCCTCAATTGCGTAAAATGTATGGGGATGGAACTCCTGAATTGAAGGAAATGATGAAAGTTCATACTCAATTCTTCAATACTTCTCCATTCTTCCATACCATTATCGCTGGTTTTGACCTTGCCATGGAAGAAAAAGATGGTGTAGGTTCAAAAGATGCCGTTAACGGTATCAAGACAGGTTTGATGGGACCCTTTGCTCCTCTTGGAGATACAATCTTTGGTTCGCTTGTACCTGCTATCATGGGATCTATCGCAGCAACTATGGCTATCGCTGGACAACCTTGGGGAATCTTCCTTTGGATTGCAGTTGCGGTTGCTTATGACATCTTCCGTTGGAAACAGTTGGAATTTGCATATAAAGAAGGGGTTAACCTCATCAATAACATGCAAAGTACTTTGACAGCTTTGATTGACGCTGCATCTGTACTTGGTGTCTTCATGATGGGTGCTCTTGTAGCAACAATGATTAACTTTGAAATTTCTTACAAGTTGCCAATCGGTGAAAAGATGATTGATTTCCAAGACATCTTGAACCAAATCTTCCCACGTTTGCTTCCAGCAATCTTTACTGCCTTTATCTTCTGGTTGCTTGGTAAGAAAGGTATGACCTCTACTAAAGCTATCGGTATCATTATCGCTTTTGCAGTAGGTCTTTCTGCCTTTGGTAAATTTGTACTTGGAATGGGCGCATAATTTATGGCTAAATCATTAATTTTGGTGAGTCATGGTCGCTTCTGTGAAGAACTTAAAGGTAGCACTGAAATGATCATGGGTCCACAAGACAATATTCATGCAGTGGCTCTTCTTCCAGAAGATGGTCCAGAAGAATTTACTGCGAAATTTGAAGCTGCTATTGAAGGATTGGATGATTTCCTAGTCTTTGCGGATCTTCTCGGTGGAACACCATGTAACGTGGTCAGTCGTTTGATCATGGAAGGTCGTGACATCGAACTTTATGCAGGAATGAATCTTCCAATGGTGATTGAATTTATCAATGCGAGCCTTACAGGTGCAGATGCGGACTATAAGAACCGTGCTGCAGAAAGCATTGTGAAAGTTAATGACCTGTTAGCTGGCTTCGATGATGACGAAGATGAATAAGATGTGACAACGTGAAAATCGTTAGAGCATTTTATATAGAATATACATGGGAATGGGGCTTACTCCCATTCCCATATTTAATAGAAAAAGAGGAACTCAATGCTACATTATACAAAAGAAGACTTGCTCGAATTGGGTGCAGAAATCACTACACGTGAAATCTACCAACAGCCTGATGTATGGAAAGAAGCTTTTGAATCTTATCAAGCAAAACGTGAAGAAAT
Source organism: Streptococcus mitis (assembly GCF_023109105.1). Lineage (GTDB taxonomy): Bacteria > Bacillota > Bacilli > Lactobacillales > Streptococcaceae > Streptococcus > Streptococcus mitis_BW. The sequence goes on along the minus strand of NZ_JALDTZ010000008.1, from coordinate 20,623 downwards.
TGCAGCCTTCCTGCAAGGGATTGCGGATAAACATGACTATATCAAGGTTATCTTGACAGGTGCTGGGACTTCTGCTTATGTGGGAGATACCTTGGTACCTTACTTTAAGGAAGTCTATGACGAACGCAAATGGAATTTCAATGCCATTGCGACAACAGATATCGTTGCCAATCCAGAAACTTATTTGAAAAAAGATGTGGCGACTGTCCTTGTATCTTTTGCTCGTAGTGGGAACTCGCCTGAAAGTGTGGCGACTGTTGATTTGGCCAAAGCCTTGGTAGATGAGCTTTACCAAGTGACGATTACTTGTGCAGCGGACGGTAAATTGGCTCTCCAAGCTCACGGGGATGACCGTAATCTCTTGCTCTTGCAACCAGCTGCTTCTAATGACGCTGGATTTGCCATGACTTCTAGCTTTACGTCAATGATGTTGACAGCTCTCTTGGTCTTTGATCCTACAGAATTTGCTGTGAAATCTGAACGTTTTGAAGTTGTTTCTAGTCTTGCCCGTAAAGTTCTAGATAATGCAGAAGATGTCAAAGAGCTTGTTGACCTAGACTTTAACCGAGTCATCTATCTAGGCGCCGGTCCTTTCTTTGGACTTGCTCATGAAGCTCAGCTCAAGATTTTGGAACTAACAGCTGGTCAAGTGGCGACCATGTATGAAAGCCCAGTCGGCTTCCGTCACGGTCCAAAATCTCTTATTAACGAAGATACAGTTGTCTTGGTCTTTGGTACAACGAAAGACTACACTCGCAAGTACGACTTGGACTTGGTTCGTGAAGTTGCTGGTGATCATATTGCTCGTCGTGTCGTGCTTTTGAGTGATCAAGCCTTTGGTCTTGAAAATGTCAAAGAAGTGGCCCTTGGTTGTGGCGGTGTCTTGAATGATATTTACCGTGTCTTCCCTTACATCGTTTATGCCCAACTCTTTGCCCTATTGACTTCACTCAAGGTAGAAAATAAACCAGACACACCATCACCTACTGGTACAGTAAACCGTGTGGTACAAGGTGTTATCATCCACGAATACCAAAAGTAATACAGTATTTATGAATTCTTGACAAGAGGATTTGTAAATTATCAGATAAACCATAGATTGTCAGTCGGCTTTCTATGGTTTGTTTGCTTGAGAGAAATAGTAAAAGGAGAACAGAATGAAAGCATACACAGAGCGTGTATTTGGAAATGTTGAGGGACAAGATGTCTTAGCCTATCGTTTTGAGACGGACGGTGGTTACCAGCTTGAGGTCATGACTTATGGTGCGACCATCTTGCGCTATGTCACACCTGACAAGGCTGGAAATTTTGCCAATGTTATCTTGGGTTTTGATGATTTTGATAGCTATGTAGGCAATAGCCCCAAACATGGAGCTAGCGTAGGTCCTGTAGCAGGACGTATTGCAGGTGCGACTTTTGAGCTTAATGGTAAGACTTATGATCTTGAAGTCAACAATGCAAGCAATTGCAATCACAGTGGTTCAACAGGTTGGGATGCAAGTTTGTTTGAACTAATTGAAGTGAGCGACCATGGCTTGACCCTCTACACAGAACGTACAGATGGAACAGGAGGATTTCCTGGCAATCTCAAAATCTGGATCAGTTACCACTTGGAAGAAACTGGAGCCTATGAAATCAGCTATAAAGTAACAACCGATCAGGATACGCTGGTCAATCCAACCAACCACAGCTATTTCAACTTGTCTGGTGATTTCACACAGACAATTGACCGCCATGTCTTCCAACTAAACACAGAGGGAATTTATCCAATTGCGCCCGATGGTGTTCCTGCCAAAACTCCAGATGCCAATCGTGATGTAGTGAAACACATTTATAATGGTGTCTTGTTGAAGGATATCTTTGCAGAAGAAGACGAACAAATCCAGCTAGTATCTGGTTTGGATCACCCATTTGCCCTTCCTGCAGGTCATGACAATGCTGGTTTCCTTTATGACCAAAATTCAGGTCGCTTCCTGCTTTTCAAGACAGAAGCTCCTTGCTTTGTAGTCTACACAGCAAACTTTGTGGATGAAAGTGTCATCATAGGAGGTCAGCCAATGGTACAGCACAATGGGATTGCCCTTGAAGCGCAAGCTTTACCAGATGCTATTCACAGTGACCTCAAAGACCAAGTCATTCTTAAAGCCGGTAAAACCTTCACCAGTACGACACGTTATGAGCTTGTTGTGAAATAAGAGGATAGGAATTTCTACTTTTGGGGTGAATAGTATTTGTCTTATAACATTAGTAGAAATGGGCAAAGAATAGGAAAATATGATATAATTTAATATTGAAAATACCTGTCCTATCTAAAGGATAAAAGGAGAAAAAAATGAAGAAAATTGTATTTGCTAGCGCCTTGGCTTTGACTTTAGCTGGAGCAGTTTTGACAAATGATGTTTTTGCCAATGACAGACTTGTGGCAACACAATCTGCAGATGGTAGAAATGAAAATGTCTTGAGTTCAGAAGTGCTTAACCCTGCTAGTGGCAATGTTTTGGTTGGATTAAAGGGAGAATTTTTGACTCCAGATAAACAAGCTATTTTGGATGCTATTAATAAGATTCGTAAGGAAGCAGCTGATGAAGGTTTGGTAGATAAGTATGTCCCTATTAAATGGTCTACTGATCTTGAGAAAACTGCTTTTGTACGAGCTACTGAGGTGTCAGTAGCTTTAAAACCTGAGCGTCTTTCTACGAAAGAAATCTGGACTGCTTTTCCATCTAGTAATAGTATAAGAGGAGAAGCTTTAGATGTGAACTATGAAGGTTTTCTAAAAGCAATTGAAAACTGGCATGCTGAGAAGGCGAATTATGTAGCGAAAAAGAAGGGTGGAACATCTAAAGAATTTACAGGTTATTATGAGGTTCTGATCAATTCTAAATTTACCTATGTGGGGCTTGCGGCTTTTAGAAATGAAGCTAGTTCTCAGAAAGTGGCAACGATTTCTATAGCTTTAGGTGATGATGCTTCTTCAGAGGAATTGGCTGGTGGATATGGTTCTGCTATTCAGTATACAGAAGTGACTGCATCAAACCTTTCAACAGTTAAAAGTAAAGCTATAGTTGTAGAAAAATCGTTGAAAGATTTTAGAACATCTACATCTAGTCAGTCTGGCTGGGTGCAATCTAATGGAAAATGGTATTTTTATGAGTCTGGTGATGTGAAGACAGGCTGGGTAAAAACAGGTGGTAAATGGTACTATCTGAATGGTTTAGGTGTCATGCAGACTGGATTTGTAGAAGTTGATGGAGCATGGTATTTCCTTGATAGTTCTGGCGCGATGTTTACAGGCTGGGGAACAGATGGTAGCAGATGGTTCTACTTTGACGGTTCAGGAGCTATGAAGACAGGCTGGTACAAGGAAAATGGTGCTTGGTATTATCTTGATCAATCAGGTGTCATGAAGACAGGTTGGTTTAAAGTAGGCAAGTACTGGTACTATGCATATGGTTCAGGAGCTTTGGCAGTCAGCACAACAACACCAGATGGTTACCGTGTAAATGGCAATGGTGAATGGGTAAACTAGGCTGAAAATAGCAAGTCATAGGAAAAGTATTCATCTTACTTAGCAGAAAGAATGAATGATAGGAAAGAGGTTGATGACGAACATTGACCTCTTTTTGTTAGAATATAGGCTTCAAGTTGTCTGACTTGACTTTCTTGATAGAAGTTACATAATAGTTGTAATAATTAAAATTACAACAAAGGAGACATCCTATGACCTATGAATATAAGAGCCACATTTATTTGGCAGAGGCAGTTTTAAATGTAAAGGATTTGGCCAGTCAAACAGCCTTTTATCAGCAAGTGCTTGGTTTAGAAATCTTATCTCAAACTGAGATAGAGGCCGTTCTAGGTCTTGATGGAAAAGCCTTGGTACAGCTGATTCAAGCACAAGAGAGCGGTGAAGTAAGGAAACATTATGGCCTTTACCATCTAGCTATTCTCTTGCCGACACGAAAGGCCTTGGCTGATGTCTTGAAACATCTGACAGATTTACAGATTCCTCTTATTGGCGGTGCAGACCATGGTTACAGTGAAGCTCTTTACTTGGAGGATTTGGAGGGAAATGGCATTGAACTCTATCGAGATAAGCCGGTTTCCACATGGGATATTCGAGAAGATGGACGTATTATCGGAGTTACTGAGGCTCTTGCGGCGCAGGACATCTATGAGTTGGGGGAAAGAGTAGAGCCTTTTATCCTAGCAGATGGTACGAGAATGGGACATATCCATCTTTCTGTTAAAGATAGTCGAAAGTCCAGCCAGTTTTATCAAAAGGTGTTGGGACTAGAGGATAAATTCAGTGTGCCTAGCGCCAGTTGGATTGCAGCTGGGGACTACCATCATCATTTAGCAGTCAATGAATGGGGGGAAAAAATCTGGCTCCGCGTAAGCAAGGCTTGCCAGGTTTAGCCTACTATGTCATTGAAGTCGCACATAAAGAAGAACTGTTAGCGATTGCGCAACGAGCACAAGAAGTTGATGCTCCAATCAAATGGCTGACATCTAGCCAGCTGGAAATCACAGACCCAGACGGAATCGTGACCCGTATTCGTTTAGCAAGATAGGCAAGATGTGATGAAAATCAGAGTATAAACTGTAGAAAGTACTCCTTATCCTAGTCAGATAGGTAGAAAATTTGATATGATAGTAGGGAATAAGGAGAAGAGTACAATGACCAGTGAATACCAGAAAATGATAGCGGGAGAACCCTATCATCCATTTGATCCCGAGTTGCGGGCCTTGGCTCAGGCTTCTCGCCAAAAACAGACTGCCTTTAACAAGGAAGAAGATCCCTTGAAAGGGACGGAAATTATCAAGACTTGGTTTGGGTCAACTGGGGAAAATCTCTATGTCAATCCACGACTGGTAGTCGATTATGGGGTCAATATCCATCTAGGGGAAAATTTTTATTCTAATTGGAACTTGACTATGCTGGATGTTTGTCCGATTCGCATCGGGGACAATGCCATGATTGGTCCCAACTGTCAGTTCTTGACTCCACTCCATCCACTGGACCCGCAGGATCGTAATTCAGGTGTTGAATACGGCAAGCCCATCACCATCGGTGATAATTTCTGGGCTGGTGGTGGTGTCATTGTCCTTCCTGGAGTGACACTGGGAGATAACGTTGTTGCAGGAGCAGGGGCCGTGATTACAAAGTCCTTTGGAGACAATGTTGTTTTGGGTGGCAATCCTGCGCGTGTGATTAAGGAAATCCCTGTAAAAGAAAATTAAAAAGAAAGAACAGCTGGGGCTGTTCTTTCAGAACGTAGACAAATGTCATTTTTGGCGTTTGTCTTTTTTGCTTTTCAAAAATATTTTGTCTTATCACCTACTAATCTATCTCAGCATCTAAATTTAAGAAAACTTTCAGAAAAAGTTTAGATTTTTTTCAGACTTCCCCTGTAAACTAAGCTCAAGCTATATGAAGGATAGGAAAAAAGTATGAAATCAAAAAAATGGACCCTACTTGCAACGAGTCTAACAGCAATGGTGCTGGTGGTAGCATGTGCGCAGTCAACAACTACATCCAATACCAATGCAACTACAAATAATGCAACAACAACAAACCAAACTTCCTATTTCACAGAGAAGGACTACGACGCTTCTTATGATGAAAGCACAGCCTCTAAGATTGAGCTATCTGGCTCATCTGCAAGTGTTTCTGGAGATGGTGTGACAGTTTCTGGTTCAACAGTGACTATCTCAAAAGCAGGTACCAATGTCATTTCTGGTCAATCTGACGGTGTTCAAATCAAGATTGAAGCCGAAAAGACTGATGATGTACATATTGTTCTAAAGGGTGTGACCATGACCAATACCAATGCAGCCATTTTTGCCACATCAGCAGGTCATGTATATCTAACTCTAGCAGATGGGACAACCAATAGCCTGTCAGATTCAGCTTCTAATAGTGATGAAAAGGCAGACGCAGCCCTCTTCTCTAAAGTGGACTTGACCATCAATGGTAAAGGAACTCTCAATGTGGATGGTAAGAAAAACAACGGTATCAAAGCTAACGATACACTTCACATCACAGGTGGAACCTTTAACATCACATCGGTAGGAGATGCCTTTAATGTCAATGATGAACTTAATATCACTGGTACAACCATGACTATCGATGCCAAGGAAGACGGCGTCAAGGTCGACAATGATGAAGATACTTCTGTTGGAACCATGTATCTATCTGACAATACCATCACTGTTACTGCTGGTGATGATGGGATCCATGCATCAGGTGATTTGGTCATCGATAGTGGTACTTACACCGTCAAGAACTCTACAGAAGGGCTTGAAGGTAAGTCAATTACTATCAACGGTGGAGATATCGCCATCTATTCAACGGATGATGGTGTCAATGCAGCCAACAAAAATGCTCAACAAAGTGAAATTTTCTTCACTATGAATGGTGGGAACTTGACGGTTGAAGTTGGTCAAGGGGACACGGATCCAATTGACTCAAATGGTAATATTACAGTTAATGGAGGAACCATCAAAATGACTGGTCAAACTGGTTTTGACTTTGATGGAACAGCGACCTACACAGGCGGAGATATCTATCTCAATGGTGAAAAACAAACTGAGATTGTCAGTTCTATGCCTGGAGGCGGAGGGGCACCTGGCGGTGGCCCTCAAGGAAATGGAGGCCCTGGTGGACGACCATAAAATAAAAATCTCCTTTCTCGAAAGAGAAGGGAGATTTTTTTCAACTATCAACTTTCAACTTGACAAGTGAGTGGATACTCACTATAATAGTTTTATATTTCAAAAGTGAGTAAATACTCACCTAGGAGGATTCAAATGAAAAAATTGTTACATTTAAAAGATTTAGAAAAATCTTTTGGTCGTCAAATGGTCTTAGATCACGTTGGTTTTGATTTACAGCCTGGAGAAATCATTGGTCTAATCGGTCCATCAGGTGCTGGTAAATCAACTATGATTAAAACCATGCTAGGAATGGAAAAGGCGGATAGCGGTATCGCTTTAGTCTTGGACCATACTATGCCAAATCGTCATATTTTAGGTGATATTGGCTATATGGCTCAGTCTGATGCTCTTTATGAGGCCTTGTCAGGTCAAGAAAATCTAGAATTTTTTGGTCAGCTAAAAGGGCTATCCAAAAGAGATCTGACAGCTGAAATTGCCCATGTGGCTCAAGTTGTGGATCTGACAGAGCATTTGAATAAAACGGTATCCGGTTATTCTGGAGGAATGAAGCGACGCTTGTCTTTAGCCGTCGCGCTTCTGGGGAATCCTCAGCTCTTGATTTTGGACGAACCGACAGTTGGAATCGACCCTTCTCTTCGAAAGAAAATCTGGAAAGAATTATTCGCGCTTAGAGACAATGGGGTAGGGATATTAGTTACTACCCATGTTATGGATGAAGCAGAGTTAACGGATAAGGTCGGCTTATTATTAGGTGGAAAAATCATTGCTTTTGATACACCGCAACACTTAAAAGATAGTTATCAAGTTTCAAGTATTGAAGAAGTCTTTTTGAAAGCAGAAGGAGAGTAAGATGAGAACCATTGCTATTGCTAAAAAAGTTATCAAAGAATTGCTTCGTGACAAACGAACCTTGGCTATGATGTTTGTAGCGCCGGTATTTATTATGTGGCTGATGAACCTCATGTTTTCAGCTAGTACAACCGTGAATGTCAAGTTAGCGACACAAGATCTACCAACTGGTTTGGTAACAAAAATGGATGAGCTCGATCATGTGGACGTCGAGACTTATCAAGACTTAGATCAGGCTAAAAAAGCTCTAGCTGACGAGAAAGTAGATGCAGTCATATCGTATAAAGATGGTGAGTATCAGGTCGACTACGCAAATACGGATGCTTCTAAAACAACTATGACACGACAAGTGTTACGAACAAGTATCGTCAATGAAGGCACCGATCAGTTATTATCTCGTGTCAAACAAGCTCTTCCACAATTGAAATTAGATGAAAAGGCGCCTGAAATCAAAGAATCTTACCAATATGGAGATAAAAATACTGGATTCTTTGCACGTATGATTCCAATTTTAATTGGCTTTGTGGTCTTCTTCTTTGTCTTTTTGATTTCTGGTATGGCACTGTTGAAAGAGCGAACAAGTGGAACCTTGGATCGCTTGTTAGCAACCCCAGTGAAACGTTCTGAAATCGTCTATGGCTATATGTTGTCTTACGGTATTATTGCGATTTTTCAAACGGCAGTTGTCGTTTTAGCAGCAATTTGGCTACTAGATGTAGAAGTTGTAGGAAATATTTTAAATGTTATAATAGTTAATGTGGTACTGGCTCTTGTAGCACTAGCTTTTGGAATTCTCTTGTCTACTCTAGCAAAATCAGAATTCCAAATGATGCAATTTATTCCTCTCGTGATTATGCCCCAACTTTTTTTCTCAGGAATTATTCCATTGTCATCCATGGGAGAATGGGCTCCAACTGTGGGGAAATTTTTGCCATTAACCTATTCTGGTGATGCAATAAGCCAGATTATTCTTTACGGACACAATCTTGGTGATATTTTGTCAAATCTTGGTGTTTTAATGATTTTCTTGATCATTTTAACAATTCTCAATATTGTTGGATTGCGTCGTTATCGTAAAGTTTAGAAATCAACATAAATAATGCTAAAAAGGTGTGAAGATTGGATGGATAAGACTGTTTTTGAATCGTTTGAAGATTACTTAGAAGAAGCGAATTACCCTCAAGGAAAGAAAAAAATCATGCAGGCAGCAGTGGATCTCATATCAACCAGGAGTTACCATGGGACCTCAACTCTTCACATAGCTGAGCGTGCTGGACTAAGCCAGGCAACTTTGTTTAAGTATTTTAAGACGAAGGATGATTTACTGACGGCTATTTTACATCCTGTAGTCCCAGGCATTCTCGGTAGTTTTTTTGAGGAACTCTTAGCTTTTGAAACGACAGAAGAGAGGGTTCGTTATCTCGTCCATAATCGTATGAGCTATCTCAAAAAAAATCGTGCCTTGATGAAAATCATTCTACAAGAGAGTTTTTCAAATAAAAAACTAAAAAATGAACAGATTTTTATCTGGAATGCTATTCAAGATAAACTTCGAGTGCTTCATAAGGAATTGCTAGCAGATCCACGTGTAAATCCAGAGATAACGATTCCTCAAATGGTTCGCATCTGTATAGGTCCATTGTTAGCTTACTTCTCTCAACTATATATCATTGGTGACAATGTCGAAATTAGTGAAGAGGACTTAGGCTTATTGGAAAAACAAATCTTAGGTGGTTTGTGGAAATAGGAGGAGTATAGGAATTAGTTCTTTTTGCTTTAGGTTGAGCAACACATCATAAGAAGTATTTTCTAATATTAAAAAACATAATAATTTAAAGAAAAAACTCTTATCCCTAGCATATTAACAGCTTGGAATAAGAGTTTCTTATGTTATTAGGACGAGAAAGAATTATTCTCCGTCTTTTTTAAAGATGTTTTTTACGCCAGATACTGCACCTTCGACAGCTTCTTTTGCATCTTCAGCAACTTCTTTAGCTTTTGAAGCTACCTTTTCTGCAGCTCCTTCTGTTTGAGTTTTTGTATCGCCAGTTAGTTTACCAAAGCCTTCTTTAACAGAACCTTTAGCTTGGTTGAATTTTTCTTCGATTGACATGGGGGATACCTCCGTTAATTTTTTGTATTATCTAAATTACATCAGATATTGGTTTAAGTATATACCCTTTTATGCTAAAAAGCAAAAAACTGATACGAAAAGCATCAGTTTATTTTTTAATAGGTTACAATATTCAATTGACCTTTATCATATTCAGCGATAAAGATATTTGAGACTTCTTCGAAACCTTCTTCTTTCAATTTCTCAGTTAGCCACTCCTCGGATTTGCCAATGGTTTCTAAGATTTCAACTTGGACAACACCATCTGTGATGATTGGGTACTTAGGATTCTCGTCACCCATTCTTACGACAATCAGCTGTCCGTTTTGCTCAATCACACCTCTCTTGACATCCTTCAATTGGAAGATTCCTTGAGCGCGCAATTTAAGAGCTACATCTGCAGCTGCAAGACCTTTTGTGCGACAGGCTTCAGGATCTAACTTACCATTTTTGATGATAATAGTTGGTTTCCCGTCAATTAAGTGTTTGAAAAAGGAAATATTGGTATTCAACCATTTAAGGAGCAGGATGAGAATAGTCCAGATGATTAAGATTGTTACGTATTGGATGATGGTAATCGAGCTATTGTAGATAACCCCACCGATAATACCCCCGAGAACAAAGTTCTGGATTTGATCTACTGCAGAACTTGGTGCTAAATTTCCTTTACCTGTTACGTTAATAACAAAAACAAGAGAAAGTAGCCCCAAGGCCAATTTAATTGCAATCGTAGCAAAAAAGCTTATCATTTTTCAACCTCCACGAGTTCAACATCTGATTTATAGAGTTCCATCTTTTCTAACAAATAGCTATCTTGGTCAGTCCCGCTAATGGCACGATAAAAATTGTCGCCAACCTTAATAATAGCTCCATCAGTAGTAGCTGAAGTATTGACATAAATATCTTTTTTATCAACACCTAACTCTTTTGATACAATCTCGATGAAGTGTAAGGAACTACGAAATTGATTATCATTGGATTGGCTGTTTTGAAAATTCGTAATGCTAATCAATACAAAAGCAATTAAGGTCAAAATAGAAATGAGCGATAATTCACGGAACTTACTCCCTCTTTTATCTTTGAAAGCCTTAAATGCAAAGAATCCAGTCACAATCACTAAGAATGTCGACACAATAATCATGGTCCAATTCTGTTGACTAATCTGACTGAGAACATAGTCATATGAATAGAATTTCATAAGATTTCTCCCTTTTTTAAATTCAATCTATTATAAACTAATTCCTAAGCTATAGCAATTTTATTATGACGAAAAAAGCATTTAATTGTTGTTTCCTACTTAAGGTAGGTTTTTCTGATTTGACTTAGCCTCCCGTCTTGACTTTCGTTTAGCTTTTGTTATAATAGTACAAATTTAGAGGAGGTGCTTTATGATTCAAAAACATGCCATTCCTATTTTAGAATTTGATGACAATCCTCAGGCAGTCATCATGCCAAATCACGAAGGATTAGATTTACAATTGCCAAAGAAGTGTATCTATGCATTTTTGGAGGAGGAGATTGACCGCTACGCCCAGGAAATAGGAGCAGAGTGCGTTGGCGAGTTCATTTCTGCCACCAAGACTTATCCAGTCTATGTCATCAACTACAAGGGCGAGGAGATTTGTCTTGCCCAGGCTCCCGTTGGCTCTGCTCCAGCGGCCCAGTTTATGGATTGGTTGATTGGCTACGGTGTGGAACAAATCATTTCCACTGGAACCTGTGGCGTCCTAGCCGATATAGAGGAAAATGCCTTTCTGGTTCCAGTCCGAGCCCTGCGAGATGAGGGGACCAGCTACCACTATGTAGCGCCTTCTCGTTATATGGATGTACATGTCGAAGCGATTTCTGCCATCGAGCAAGTCTTGGAACAACTAGGCATTCCTTATGAAGAGGTTATGACTTGGTCGACAGATGGTTTTTACCGAGAAACAGCTGAAAAAGTTGCCTATCGTAAGGAAGAAGGCTGTGCAGTTGTGGAGATGGAGTGTGCAGCTCTTGCGGCAGTAGCCCAACTACGTGGGGTTGTCTGGGGAGAGCTGCTCTTTACCGCAGATTCCTTGGCAGATCTAGATAACTACGACAGTCGTGACTGGGGGGCAGAAGCTTTTGGCAAGGCCTTAGAACTCTGTCTTGAAATCGTTAGTCATATGTGACTGCTTTAACTATTTTATGGTACAATGTAGCTATGTTATTCAAATCATTTTCGGAAAAAATAAACACGACCTTGGGGCGTTTATCACCTGCTCGTCGAATTTTTTTGAGTTTTGCTTTGGTTATTTTCGCAGGCTCTCTTCTTTTGAGTCTGCCATTTGTGCAAGCAACAAGCTCCCAAGCGACCTATTTCGACCATCTCTTTACAGCAGTATCCATGGTCTGTGTGACAGGACTCTTTACTCAACCAGTAGCTACCACATATAACATCTGGGGTCAGTTAATCTGTATGTTTTTGATCCAGATTGGTGGTTTGGGTCTCATGACCTTTATAGGGATCTTTTATATTCAAAGTAAGCAAAAGCTAAGTCTTCGTAGCCGTGAAACAATTTTGGAGAGCTTTAGTTATGGAGAAACTCAGTCTTTAATGGTTTTCATACGTTCGATTTTCTTGACGACTTTTATCGTTGAAGGACTCGGAGCCTTCCTGTTAAGTTTTCGTTTTGTTCCAGAATTTGGTTGGGGTCGGGGGATTTTTACCTCTATCTTCGTAGCTATTTCAGCTTTCTGTAATGCTGGTTTTGATAATTTTGGCAGTACAAGTTTAGTAGCTTTTCAAACTGATCCTTTGATTAATCTAGTGCTTGCTGCTTTGATCATCACAGGTGGTCTAGGGTTTATGGTTTGGTTTGACCTGGCCACGCAGTTGAGCAAGAAAAAACGGCGGCTTCGCTTCCATACCAAGTTGGTTCTCTTCTTGACAGCTGGAATTTTATTTACTGGAACAGTTTCAACCCTCTTGATAGAGTGGAACAATCCGGGAACGATTGGAAATCTCAGCATCCCTGATAAATTGCTAGTCAGTTTTTTCCAAACAGTTAGCATGAGAACGGCAGGTTTTGCTTCTATTGATTACACCCAGGCTCGGCCTGTTACACTACTGATTTATATTTTACAAATGTTTCTCGGTGGGGCGCCTGGTGGAACAGCAGGGGGACTTAAAATCACAACCTTCTTTGTCTTATTAGTATTTGCACGCAGTGAACTTTTAGGATTACCCCATGCCAATGTAGCTCGGAGAACAATTTTACCTCGGACAGTCCAAAAATCATTCAGTGTCTTTATTATCTTCTTGCTAACTTTCTTGCTGGGATTGATCCTGTTAGGGGTAACCGCAGAAGGGAATCCGCGCTTTATCTACATCATGTTCGAGACAATTTCAGCGCTTGCCACGGTCGGAGTGACTGCCAATCTGACACCAGAGTTAGGTAGATTAGCTCTTAGCATTATCATGCTACTGATGTTTATCGGACGAATTGGGCCGCTGACGCTATTAGTTAGTTTGGCTGAGTATCAACCAGATAAGAAAGATATGATCCACTATATGAAAGCAGATATTACCATAGGATAAGAAAGGATAAACTATGTCAGATCGGACAATTGGAATTTTAGGTTTGGGAATTTTTGGGAGCAGTGTTCTCGCGGCTCTTGCTAAGCATGATGTAAATATAATCGCCATTGATGACCATGAGGAGCGAATCAATCAGTTCGAACCAGTCTTGGTACGTGGAGTTGTTGGAGATATTACCGATGAAGAGCTCTTGCTCTCAGCAGGAATTGATACCTGCGATACAGTTGTGGTGGCAACTGGGGAAAATTTAGAATCTAGTGTGCTTGCAGTCATGCATTGCAAGAGTCTAGGAGTATCAACTGTTATTGCTAAGGTTAAAAGCCATACAGCAAAAAAAGTCCTTGAAAAAATTGGCGCAGATTCAGTCATCTCACCAGAGTTTGAAATGGGGCGCTCATTGGCACAGACTATTTTATTTAATAACAGCGTTGATGTTTTTCAGTTGGACAAAAATGTCTCTATTGTTGAGATGAAAATTCCACAATCGTGGGCAGGTAAGAGTCTAAGTGAACTTGACCTTCGAGGACAATACAATCTCAATATTCTTGGTTTTCGTGACTATGAAAATGCTCCTCTAGACGTTCAGTTTGGTCCAGATGATCAATTGAAAGCTGATGGCTATATGATGGCAGTAATCAATAACCAATATTTGGATAATCTAGCACACCTCAATGATTAAAAGAGAAATAACCATTCTTTTTTCTAGTGACTATTGGGTCAATATAAGTATTTTATAAGAAGGATTTAAGAAAAATTTTAACTTTTTCTTAATCCTTTTTAATTTTAGGAGATTATACTAGAGCTATCAAAAAAAAAGAAAACTCTAAGGAGAATCCTATGAAATCCAATCCAAATCAGAGATATACTCGTTGGTCTATTCGCCGCCTCAGTGTAGGTGTTGCTTCAGTTGTTGTGGCTAGTGGCTTCTTTGCCCTAGTCGGTCAACCAAGTTCTGCACGTGCTGATGTCGTCAATCCGACTCCTGCCCAAGTCGTGCCAGACGCTACTTCGGTGAGTGAAAAGAGCGACTTACCAGCAGAGGTTCTCAAAAAAGCAGTCGATGTAGATCTTTCTTCAGAACAGTCTGTTCCAACACCTCAAGCAAGTGTGGATACGACAAGTTCTTCAGAAAAAGCGGACGAAACTGCTAAAGAGCCAGTAGTAGCACCAAAAGAAGAAGTGCAAGCACAACCTGACTCTAAGAAACCAACAGAAGATGCAGTTAAACCTGTGGAAGATCCTATGTCTACAGCTTCTGGACAAGACCGCGAAGCCAGTGAAGCGCAACCAGCGACCACTCCAGCTGAAGTGCAAAAAGGTGTGGCCGACAACACCAAAGACACAGTAGAAGTCCCAGCTTCTTACTTGGATAGAGCTAATTTCCCAGGTCCATTTACAGCTGGTGTCAACCAAGTCATTCCATACGAATTCTTCGCTGGTGACGGTATGTTGACTCGCCTTATCTTGAAATCCTCTGATAAGGCTCCATGGTCAGATAATGGAACGGCTAAAAATCCTGCTCTCCCACCGGTAGAGAAATTGAGCAAAGGTCTTTACTTCTATGAAGTAGACTTGGCAGGTACTCAAGGTAAATCTGACAAAGAGCTACTTGACCTCTTGAAACAAAATGGAACGCAAAGTTATAAAGCTACTATTAAAGTGTACGGTGCGAAGGATGGCAAGGCCGATTTGAGTAACCTCGTAGCGACTAAGGATTTGGATATCAACTTGAACGGCTTGGCTACCCCAGCTGAAGTGCAAAAAGGTGTGACCGACAATACCAAAGACACAGTAAATGTCCCAGCTACTTACTTGGACAAGGCCAATTACCCAGGTCCATTCACAGCCGGTGTTAACCAAGTTATTCCATATGAATTCTTCGCTGGCGACGGTATGTTGACTCGCCTTATCTTGAAAGCTTCTGACAAGGCCCCATGGTCAGACAACGGTTCGGCTAAAAATTCTGCCCTCCCACCAGTTGAGAAATTGGGCAAAGGCCTTTACTTCTATGAAGTAGATTTGGCAGGTACCCAAGGTAAATCAGATAAAGAGTTGCTTGACCTCTTAAAACAAAACGGCACTCAAAGTTATAAAGCTACTATTAAAGTGTACGGTGCGAAAGACGGCAAAGCTGACTTAACAAATCTCGTAGCGACTAAAGATTTGGATATCAACTTGAATGGGTTGACTACTCCAGCTGAAGTTCAAAAAGGTGTGGCTGATAACACCAAAGATACAGTAGACGTCCCAGCTACTTACTTGGACAAGGCCAACTTCCCTGGTCCATTCACAGCCGGAGTCAACCAAGTCATTCCATATGAATTCTTCGCAGGTGACGGTATGTTGACTCGTCTTATCTTGAAAGCTTCTGATAAGGCTCCATGGTCAGACAATGGCTCAGCTAAAAATCCCGCTCTCCCGCCAGTAGAAAAATTGGGCAAAGGTCTCTACTTCTACGAAGTGGATTTGGCAGGTACTCAAGGAAAATCAGATAAAGAGCTGCTTGACCTCTTAAAACAAAACGGCACTCAAAGCTATAAAGCTACTATCAAAGTGTATGGTGCGAAAGATGGCAAGGCTGATTTGAGCAATCTTGTAGCGACTAAGGACTTGACAGTAAACTTGAATGGCTTAACTACCCCAGCCGAAGTTCAAAAAGGAGTGGCTGACAATACAAAAGACACAGTAGATGTCCCAGCCACTTATTTGGACAAAGCCAACTTCCCAGGCCCATTCACAGCCGGAGTCAACCAAGTCATTCCATACGAATTCTTCGCTGGTGACGGTATGTTGACTCGCCTTATCTTGAAAGCATCAGACAAGGCCCCATGGTCCGATAACGGCTCAGCCAAAAATCCTGCTCTCCCACCAGTAGAGAAATTGGGCAAAGGCCTTTACTTCTATGAAGTAGACTTGGCAGGTACTCAAGGTAAATCAGATAAAGAGCTGCTTGACCTCTTAAAACAAAACGGCACTCAAAGCTATAAAGCTACTATTAAAGTGTACGGCGCTAAAGATGGCAAAGCAGATTTGAGTAATCTTGTAGCGACTAAGGATTTGACAGTAAACTTGAATGGGTATAAGTCTCTCAATCCGATGAAATCTCAAATGCCAGCTGCTAGCCAGGATAAGATGGTGCATAGCAAGGAGCAGGACAAAACTATGAATGCTAGCCAGCCAATGGCAACACCAAGCATGAAACAAGACCAAGCTCCAGCAGCCTCAAGCAAAATGTCTGATGAAAGCAAGATGGCATCTAATAACAAGACGTCAAGTCCAATGATGGCTAATCAAAAGAAAGAGCAAAAAGACATGCTTCCATATACTGGTGAAGGCCAAACATCAATGACTACTCTTGGATTCGTTGGACTCGTCTTGGCCGGACTGCTAGGTGGCCTCGGTTTGAAAGCTAAAAAAGAGGAAAATGACTAGTCTAGCTACAGACTTTCTATCTAGGATTTAAAAAATCCAGATAGCGATTAGAATGTTCGTAAAGAGATTAAAATAGTGTTATACTATTGTGGTATAGCACTGTTTTTTTCAAAGGAGAGACAGATGGGAAAGACTATTTTACTCGTTGACGACGAGGTAGAAATCACAGATATTCATCAACGCTATCTGGTTCAGGCAGGGTATCAGGTTTTGGTGGCTCATGATGGAGTAGAGGCCTTGGAAATCTTCAAGCGAAAAGTGATTGATTTGATTATTACAGATATCATGATGCCTCGGATGGATGGTTATGATTTGATTAGTGAGGTTCAGTATCAATCTCCAGATCAGCCTTTTCTCTTTATCACGGCTAAGACTAGCGAGCAGGACAAGATTTATGGCTTGAGCCTAGGGGCAGATGACTTTATTGCCAAGCCCTTTAGCCCTCGTGAGCTGGTTTTGCGTGTCCACAATATCATGCGTCGCCTTCATCGTGGAGGTGATACAGAAGTCGTCAGTCTCGGGGATTTACGGATGAATCACGGTAGTCATGAGGTCCAAGTCGGAGATGTGGCGCTTGATTTGACAGTCAAATCCTTCGAACTTCTATGGCTTTTAGCTAGTAATCCAGAGCGAGTTTTTTCTAAGACAGACCTCTATGAAAAAGTCTGGCAAGAAGACTATGTAGATGATACTAATACCTTGAATGTTCATATTCATGCTCTTCGACAGGAGTTGGCTAAACATTCTAGTGCAGAAACACCGACCATCAAAACCGTCTGGGGCTTGGGCTACAAAATTGAGAAAGCACGAGGTAGACAATGAAACTAAAAAGTTATATTTTAGTGGGGTATGTCATTTCAACACTTCTAACGATTATCGTTGTCTTTTGGGCCATCCAGCGAATGCTAATTGACGAAAGAGAAATTTATTTCTTGGTGGGAATGACTCTCATGGCTAGTTTTGTCGGTGCTGGGATTAGTCTCTTTCTCCTGTCGCCAGTCTTTACTTCATTGGGTAAACTGAAGGAACATGCCAAGCGAGTAGCAGACAAGGACTTTTCATCAAATCTGGAGGTTCAAGGCCCTGTAGAATTTCAGCAATTAGGCCAAGCTTTTAATGAAATGTCCCATGATTTGCAGGAGACCTTTGATTCCTTGGAAGAAAGCGAACGAGAAAAGGGCTTGATGATTGCCCAGCTGTCGCATGATATCAAGACCCCCATCACTTCGATCCAAGCGACGGTAGAAGGGATTTTGGATGGGGTTATCAAGGAAGGAGAACAGGCCCATTATCTAGCAACCATTGGACGCCAGACTGAAAGACTCAATAAACTGGTTGAGGAGTTGAATTTTTTGACCCTAAACACAGCTAGAAATCAGGTGGAAACGACTAGCAAAGACAGTATTTTTCTGGACCAGCTCTTGATTGAGTGCATGAGTGAATTTCAGTTCTTGATTGAGCAGGAGGAGCGAGATGTCCATTTGCAAGTAATCCCAGAGTCTGCTCGGATTGAGGGAGATTATGCCAAGCTTTCTCGAATCTTGGTGAATCTGGTCAATAACGCTTTTAAATACTCCGCTCCAGGAACCAAGCTGGAGGTGGTGGCTAAGCTGGAGAAGAACCAGCTTTCAATCAGTGTGACGGACGAGGGACAGGGTATTGCCCCAGAGGATTTGGAGAATATTTTCAAACGCCTTTATCGTGTAGAAACTTCGCGTAACATGAAAACAGGTGGTCATGGCTTAGGACTTGCGATTGCGCGTGAATTGGCTCATCAATTGGGTGGGGAAATCACAGTCAGCAGTCAGTACGGTTTAGGAAGCACCTTTACCCTCGTTCTCAATCTCTCTGGCAGTGAAAATAAAGCCTAAAACCCCTTTACAAATCCAGCCATTCATGGTAGAATGGATTTTGTGTGAAATATCAGCAGGAAAGCATGAAGCTCGTCAACAGGTGTCTTATGATAAGTAACCTTGGCTGTTTAGGCGAAGGGCATCTGCACGAATCAGGGCTTTCTAAGTGACTATTTCCACCGAATATTATTTATATCAGGAGGACATTCACATGTCACGTTATACAGGACCATCTTGGAAACAAGCTCGTCGCCTTGGCCTTTCACTTACAGGTACAGGTAAAGAATTGGCACGTCGTAACTACGTACCAGGACAACACGGACCAAACAACCGTTCTAAATTGTCAGAATACGGTTTGCAATTGGCTGAAAAACAAAAACTTCGTTTCACTTACAGTGTAGGTGAAAAACAATTCCGTAACTTGTTCGTACAAGCTACAAAAATCAAAGGTGGAATCCTAGGTTTCAACTTTATGCTTCTTTTGGAACGTCGTTTGGATAACGTTGTTTACCGTCTTGGTCTTGCGACTACTCGTCGTCAAGCTCGTCAATTCGTAAACCACGGTCACATCCTTGTTGACGGAAAACGCGTTGATATCCCATCATACCGCGTAACTCCAGGTCAAGTGATCTCAGTTCGTGAAAAATCATTGAAAGTTCCAGCTATCCTTGAAGCAGTAGAAGCTACTCTTGGACGTCCAGCATTCGTATCATTCGACGCTGAAAAATTGGAAGGTTCATTGACTCGCTTGCCAGAGCGCGACGAAATCAACCCAGAAATCAACGAAGCACTTGTCGTTGAATTCTACAACAAAATGCTTTAATTTTAAGAAATATCTTACAGAAAGCCTACAACAGTGGGCTTTTTGTTTTGTCTTAAAAAAACTATAGAACACGTCATAACTGTGAAGGGGGATAAAAAATTCCCTGCAAATTGAAATTGCAAGGAACTCTTGTTAATGGTAATGAACAATCCAGGTGGAATACTTTCTCCCAAGCCAGAGAGCAAAGAGGAGATTGATGACGACAGTGCCTGAACCGACCAGTGAAAATAGGAAAAATTCGCTAGACGAAACCTGCCAAAAATGTACGATGTCTGTAATCAAATAAGCACTGACAGGAAAACAAATGGTAGAAGTAATCAGAGCAGGGATATACTTGCGAAGAAGGATTGATTGTTCGATATGGAGCAAGAGATGAAGCGCAAAGGCTACAAATCCCCTAACCAAACTAATTCGAACGTTCTAGATTGAGTAACATATGCTAAGAAAGTGATGGATAAGACAAGGATGAATTCCTCAAAAACAGCGAGGGCAAATCCCTCTGTTGTCATTTCTTTGTGGATTTTGAGAATAGTTGGAGCCTTTTGGGCCAGCAAGATTTCGTTGAAATGAATCCAAGGGACAAGACCGATAATTTCTTCCATATCGTGAAAGATAAAAAGTAGAGGAAACATCCAAAGATAAAATGCCATAAATCTCTCCTGAAAAGCTATAGACTGCCAGCAAATAAAGCAAAAAACGCCCAGTAAGGCGTTTTGAGTTAGGTATGCTTACTTAACCTCTGTAAACACAACGTGTTTGCGAAGTTTTGGTGAGTATTTCTTCAATTGAAGACGGTCTGGAGTGTTACGTTTGTTTTTAGAAGTAAGGTACAAGCGTTCACCAGATTCTTTGTGTTCAAGTGTAATATTTACGCGCATGGTATCTCCCTTCTATTATTCAGCTGCTGCAGCTTTAGCGATTTTACGTCCTTTGTAGTATCCTTTAAGTGATACACGGTGAGAACGTGAGTAATCTCCAGTAGTTTCGTCAAAGTTTACAGATGGAGCTGTTACTTTGTAGTGTGTACGACGTTTGTTTTTCTTCGCTTTTGAAGTGCGACGTGCAGGTACTGCCATTTTGATTTCTCCTTTAGGTATTTATATTCGATTCAATCTACTGATTTTCATCAACCATACTAGGATAACACATTTTTTTTGTAAAGTAAAGTTACTTGACAAAAAAAGATGAAAAAATTCTCCTGGGTAACTTCTCAAAGTAACTTCCACTTGTCTAACCAAAGTGGAAGTTAGTCTAAAACGGATTTTTATGGTGGAATTAAGTATGAGACGTTTGAGTTAGAAATGAGGTCT
>NZ_JALDTZ010000007.1 GCF_023109105.1 Streptococcus mitis | reverse complement strand
AGGCTCGGTAGCTCAGTTGGTAGAGCAATGGATTGAAGCTCCATGTGTCGGCGGTTCGATTCCGTCTCGCGCCATTTATATATTTTGGAAGGGTAGCGAAGAGGCTAAACGCGGCGGACTGTAAATCCGCTCCTTCGGGTTCGGGGGTTCGAATCCCTCCCCTTCCATTTTACGGGCATAGTTTAAAGGTAGAACTAAGGTCTCCAAAACCTTCAGTGTGGGTTCAATTCCTACTGCCCGTGTTAATAAAATTTTGGCGGGTGTGGTGAAGTGGTTAACACACCAGATTGTGGCTCTGGCATGCGTGGGTTCGATCCCCATCACTCGCCTATTTTATATTATTGGGGTATAGCCAAGCGGTAAGGCAAGGGACTTTGACTCCCTCATGCGTTGGTTCGAATCCAGCTACCCCAGTTACTATTTGCCGGCGTGGCGGAATTGGCAGACGCGCTGGACTCAAAATCCAGTGTCCGCAAGGACGTGCCGGTTCGACCCCGGCCGCCGGTATAGTAATAAAGACAAGGTTTTCGGACCTTGTCTTTTTTTCTTTGTTGTATGTTGAGTTACCAATTTTTTCCATTTTAAAATAAATCATCAAGTTTATTAGCCAATGTTTTCTGTTTGCTTGGGTACAAATGAGAGTAAGTATCAATTGTTGTTGTAATTGAAGCGTGTCCTAATCTTTCTTTAACAACAAGATAATCTTCTCCTTGATTTATAAGTAATGATGCATGAGAGTGTCTCAAATCGTGAATTCTTATTCTCTTTAAATCTTTATCCCTTTCTAGTATTTGCTTAAACTTCTTATCAATCATATTTTTTGTAATAGTTATTGGTGTACTCTGTATTATTTGTAGTTCGTCAGTATTTTTCGTAAATTCCTCAAGTTTTTCTTTTTGTTTTACTTTCCAATCTTTTAGCATTTCTGCTAATTTCTGATTGATTGTAATATTTCTAGTTCCTGATCGTGTTTTTGTTGTATTAATGTAGCTTGTATTATTTACAAAGTATACCGTTTTGGTAACGAAAATTGTATTTGTTAAAAGATTTATATCATTCCAGTTCAATGCGAGTATTTCTCCCATTCTCATTCCAGTAAAGAAAGCAATTACGAAAAACAGGTCATAGCTTATTTCATCATCTTGAATAAGTTCTCTAAATCTTGTGAATTCTTCTATACTCCAAAATTGAATATTAGGCTTCCTAATTGGTAATTTTCTCAAATTCTCAACAGGATTTTTATCAATGAGAGATTTTCTTATACCAGTATCAAAAATTTTTTTAAGTAGAATTAGAACTTTATTAATTGTATTATAGCTTAAAACTTCATTTTCATTTTGTTTTTTAGGTTTTGTTTTTAGGTATTCACGAAATTCGAATATATGGTCATACGTTAATTTATTTAAATTTGTATTTTTAAAATATGGCTTAATATGACGTTCATAATTGTTTCTTTGTGTACTTGTGTAGCTTATTTTTCTGCCATTTTTCAGATCATCTTCTT
This sequence comes from Streptococcus mitis, assembly GCF_023109105.1. Lineage (GTDB taxonomy): Bacteria > Bacillota > Bacilli > Lactobacillales > Streptococcaceae > Streptococcus > Streptococcus mitis_BW. Next base: position 90,942 of record NZ_JALDTZ010000007.1, on the reverse strand, counting down.
CAAGTAAGTCGAATAACATATCTGTTGTTACAACAAAGTCAAATTGTTTTTCTTTTAATTCTACAACTCTAATATGTTGTTCAAGTTCTAGGGCTTCCTTTTTAGAATTTAATCCTTTACGAATAATACGTATTCTTTTTTGTGTGACTGGGTGGAAACCGTTAGAAACATCAACGGTCCATTTACCACTCTTAGTTTTACGAATAGTCATTCATTATGCTTCTTTCTGGAGTTCAATTCCTAGTAGTTCTTCCGCAACACTGACTGGAATTGTACCAATCCGTTTGTTATCGTAGATGTTAAAACCACGATTCACTAATAGTAATTTGCCAGTATGGATAATCTTTCTTGCAGTTCCTGGAGCAAATCCAAGTTCGATAAGGTCATCTTTTGTTACAGTTTTAATCATGTGATCTCCTTTTCTATTCATATTAAGTAAGGGGAGGATTAACTCCCCTTGTCTGATACTTATTTTTGTTTTACATCTACTAAATGGATAGCATCCGCCTTGTAGTACATCGTTGAACTAATCATAGTGGCTTGTAAATTGTCAAATGTAACTGGTACTTGATCCATCGCTTGGATATAGTCATTATCGACTAAAGCTTCTGGATTGTCTACTGAGACTTGGGTTGATTTCTTTTTGAATTGTCCATCCTTGATAGTTATATTGTATTTCCAACCAATGATTTTATCGGTATTAAAACGTCTTTCGCTACCATCTCGGTTTTTGATAATTTCTCCGTTTGCATCTGCTCGGACTTCTGTTTCAAATTTTGGAATAACTTCATCCAATTCAAATTTTGTTCCAATGTTATTAAAATTCCAATCATTTTGTGAAAGCATTTTTGCCATAGTTAATTTCTCCTTTTGATATTTTCTTTGATTGTAGGGATTAAATCCTCTCTTTTAAAGAGAATTGCCCTTTCTATTAATCCACTTGCTAAATCTGGTGGATATTCCATATTGTTGAGTGCGAGATAGTTAGATTTCTCATACTCATGCAGTAAATTATTGTCGTATAGAAATTTATACGCTTTTAGAATAGCCCCTGAACCTTTATAGGTAAACCATTCTAATTTTTGTTCAAGTTCTGTTTTTGGTTTTGAAATAATGATAGAGATAGGTTTTGAGTGACCTAAAAACTTTTCCCAAGATCTCAAAGGTTTTGAGAAATGGCTATCACTATAAAATCTCACTTTTTCTTTGAGATATCCCTTGGTAAAGTTGAGAAGATCTATTTCTGAATGCAACCATTCTTGAATGAAGTAGTGAGCTTTTTCTTTCCTAAGTTCTAACTCAGTTCTTATCCAATTTTCTATAAAACGCTTGCTGATGCCGAGCTTCTCAGCTCGTTCTAAGCGTTTATCATAAATTCTAAGTCTTTCATCATCATTGGGTTTTCTCAAATATAAGGTTTGGCCGATTGTTTCATCTCCGTAGGTATTGTAGTAGGTGCTTTTTCCATATATAAAGCGTTTCTTCTGACAAATCTTTAGAAGCTGATTAGGAGTGAAATAGGGTGTTTCATTAAAATCATCTATTGCAATATCAATTCGTCTTACTGAAAATTGATTGTAATTGTAGTAGAGGTTGTTCAGAAACTGTCTTTCGGACAGACTATTTGGATCTAATACCATATCTCTATAGAACTCGAGTGCCTGTCCTGACATGACAAGCATGTAGGACGACTCTTTCGCTCCATAGTAGATACGGATATTCCCATAATGAAGCTGGCTATCATAGTTATAGTATTTAAGGCTCCCTTTATTCTCAATAAATAGGTCATAGTCAAGAAATAGAATGTCTTCGATTATTTCTCTTGGCGAAAATTCAGTCTTATCAAACTGAATTTGAATCCAGTCAAATACAGAACGTAAATGTTCATTTTTTGCCATAGATTTTGATTCAACTTTTTGCTTAATTTTGCCACCCTTAAAATCTCCGAAACCCTTGGAAATACTGAATTCTTTCGATGGTACACCTAACTTGCAGAGGGTGGTGTTACTACACACCCTATCGGTCAAAAATGGTCCGTCCGCATCTACGCTCATTTTCGGCTTTCTGCCTCATGGCTCAGCCGAAAACTCGCTATTAGCCGAACCTATTTTTTGACCTCTTGTTAACAAACCCTAGTAAGCCGGTTTGCATCGACTCTTCAATATCTTGGATTTTCTTTTTTAGGTTGGAATTCTCAATTTTTATCAGTCGCATTTCTCGCTTAAATTCCTGTTTTAAGGCGCTCAGTTCATCGTAGAGCTCATCTATTACTTGGTTTAGGGATTCATGTTCATTGTCTGCTAGACTCCCAAATACGGCTTGTATAGCCTCTTTTAGACCTATTTCAAGTTTTAGTTTAGCTAACTTTTGAAATTGTCTAAGGTCTTCGTCTGTAAAATCATAGGCAACTGTATAACTTAATTGATGAGTTCTGGGATTTCTACTGATAGGAACTTTAATTTTCTTAAATTCCTTGCCACTTATCTCTTTAATCAGTTGAATCCAATTTTTAAGAGTAGAGGTAGAGTTTAGGCCAGAAATTTGATTGACTAACTCTTTATTGGTCATCTTTTTGTGAAACCTCCGAAATTTTCTTGTGCAACTGAAGAGTTTTCTGTGGTATAATTGTTACATAATATGTTTTGATCTTGGAACGAACGGCACATTTGTTTCAAGATTTTTTATTTTGTCGAATCCTACCTCCTTTATTAAAATTTTTTAAATCGACTACTAGTTACATACGCTTTTACCTCCTTTTATGCTATAATATTCTCAATGGAATATTCAATCTCAAAATAAATATTCCTTATGGAATAATTCTATTTTATACCGTTTAGAATATTTTGTCAAGCTAAAATATACGAATAAGAATATCTATAGGAGAATTATGTATACAGAGGATTATAAATTTTCAGAGAGGTTAAAAACTCTCAGAAAATCAAAAAAGTTAACTCAAGTACAAATATCGGAATTAATTGGAGTTCAACAAGGGACATATTCTCGGTGGGAGAATGGAACGTTAGAACCAGGATTAGAATTCGTTGTGAAATTAGCAAATATCTTTGGGACTACTACAGATTATTTGCTGGGACAAAAACCTTATTCAATTATCAGTAGTTTACCTCTAGAACAATTAGATCTTACCAATATTGCAAACTTTTCAAAGGATGAGTTTGATATTTTGAAACATTCAATAGCAGTTTCGGTGGCAAGAAATAAAATAAAGGCAACAGAACTAAAAGATAGAGTTATAGAAAAAAATCAGTTGTCAGAAAAAGATGCAGAACTTTTGAATAAGATTTTTGAAGAAGTTAAAACTTATTGGGAAAATTAGGAGGACGCTAGTCTTCAAAATTCCCTCCCAAAATGTGTCCAAAATATTGACAGAATTCTAGCTTTTCATTATAGTTCTTATGGAACTTTTTTTCTACAACAAAATAGGCTCCATAATATCCATAGGGGATTTACCCACTACAAATAGTATAGAGCCGGTTTTATTAATGTCCTGCATTTCCTAATAAGTTAACCATGACAACACCAATGATAATCAAAATTAAACCGATAATGCTATAAACATTTAGTGTTTCTTTGAAAATCATTACTGCGATAGAGGCTATCAAAACTAAACCGACAGCTGACCATGTTGCATAAGCTATTCCTACAGGAATTTTTTGCATTGCTAGTGATAAGAAATAGAAACAAACGCCATAGCTAAGTAGGGCAGAAACGGTTGGAATAGGCTTTGTAAAACCGTCTGATAATTTCAAAAGGTTAGTTCCCAATATCTCTCCTACAATGGCGATAAAAAGATAAAAGTATGACATGTCTTTAACCTCCTATATGTCATGTTTTTGCTCTAAGAGCTATTATAGCTATCCGTTTTTTATAAATCTTGGCACAAGTCATGAGAATTTGTAGTAAAACTGTGGCAGACACTTTTTCAGAACCAATAGCTGATAAGTTTAGTATATCATAAGATAAATTTTAAATAAAGTCTTGATTTATTTCAATGTCTTGCGTGGTCTCGATTTTACTGGTAAAATTACTTTTAAGAACTTTAAAAAAGAGGCTTCTATATTTGACAAAACAATGACTTGTTGTCCCGAATGTGGGCATCCTTTGGAGAAAAAATTTTTAAAAGATGAGGGAGATATTCCTTATTGTTCACAATGTGCGAGTTTTCGTTTTCCAGTCTTTAATACAGCAATTAGTGCGATTTTATTTAATGAAAAACATGATAAGATTCTCTTGATTAAGCAATATGACATGGCTGAGCATATTTTGCTAGCTGGTTATGTGTCTAATGATATTCACAACCAATTTCTACAATCATTAAAGGCAATTAATTTAGCCTCTCTTATTACGGATATGGGTAATAAAATTGCACAAAACTAGTCCAAAACTCTTTTTAATAAGGAGTATACTTTCTAGCATTTTATAGTTACTAAAAAGTATCTAAACTTTGGAAGTGATACTAAGTTTTAAAAAATATTATGGAAAAAAAGCTTATAAAATCAATATTTCTGAGATTTAAAACTAATAATATTAGACTCAAAATCCAGTGTCCGCAAGGACGTGCCGGTTCGACCCCGGCCGCCGGTATAGTATAGAATTAAGGAACGTGGTATATCTTCGTTCCTTTTTATATTATTTTTGGTATAATAATAGTTATTCAAATTTTATTTAGATTATGAAAGTGTAGGGAAGTATGTCTCGTTCTATCGATTTATTAAAACATCGGTATTTAAAAAATATTAAAGAAAATCCTGAATTGTTTATCGGGATTGAGCTGGAATATCCTGTTGCAAACTTGGAAGGGGCTGCTACCGATGTTGAAGTTATCAAACACTTATTCCGATATTTAGTTTCTTCTTTTGATTTTACTGTCGAAAAGGTAGATGATTTTGGGAATCCAATCCAGTTACTAGATCCAGTAAGTCAAGATGCAATTTTATTTGAAGTTTCCTATACTACGATTGAGTTTGCATTTGGTAAGGCTGAAACGATTCAAGAGATCGAAAATCGTTTCAACAATTATATGGATGTGATTCAGAAAAAGTTAGCTGAATCAAACCATGCTATTGTTGGCTGTGGTATTCATCCCAACTGGGATAAAAATGAGAATAGTCCAGTGGCTTATCCGCGCTATCAGATGTTGATGGACTATTTGAATTGGAGTAGAAATGAGACTGAATCAGACTTACATCAATTCCCTGAATATGGAGCTTTTATCTGTGGGAGTCAGGTTCAGCTGGATGTTTCAAAGTCTAACTACTTACGGGTGATTAATGCTTTTACTCAAATTGAATCGGCTAAGGCTTATTTATTTCCAAACTCTGAGTTTTCTGGTGCAGATTGGGATACGAAAATTTCAAGGGATATTTTCTGGGAAGAATCTATGCATGGTATCTATCCAGAGAATGTTGGGATCAATGCTAGACTCTTTAAAGATGAAGACAATTTTTTTGACTACCTAGATCATTCTGCAATTTTTACTGCGGAACGTGATGGGCAAACTTATTATTTTTATCCGATTCAGGCAAGAGACTATCTGGAGACACCTGAAATCCAAGCATTTGATCTTAATGGGGATGAGGTTCTTATTTACCCTCAAGAGAAAGACTTTGAAACTCACCGTAGTTACCAGTATCAGGACTTAACGACACGGGGAACAGTTGAGTTTCGTAGTGTGTGTACTCAGCCTCTAGATAAAACCTTCGCTTCTGCCGCCTTTCACTTGGGATTATTAGTTAATTTAGATAAGTTAGTAGTTTACTTAGAAACAGCACCTTTCTTTAAGAAATTTGGTTGTGATTATAAGTTTTTAAGACGGCAATTTTCTAAGAAAAAGCTTACAGATGAGGAAGAAACTGCGATTATTGAATTTTCCAAAGACTTACTACTGCTAGCCGAGGAAGGACTGGAGATGAGAAATAAGCAAGAAATGACCTATTTGCAGCCTTTGAAAGAAGAATTGAGTCTATAATTTTTCTTATAAAGCGAGAATTTTCTGAAAAATCATGATATAATGGAAGAGACTATAGATAAAGGATAGAGATTATGACATTAGTTTATCAATCAACGCGTGATGCGAACAATACAGTAACAGCCAGCCAAGCGATTTTGCAAGGCTTGGCAACAGACGGAGGCTTGTTTACTCCAGTTAGCTATCCAAAGGTAGATTTGGATTTTGAGACATTAAAAGATGCTTCTTACCAAGAAGTGGCTAAGCTGGTCTTGTCAGCTTTCTTGGATGACTTTACAGCAGAAGAGTTGGATTACTGTATCACCAATGCCTATGACAGCAAGTTTGATACACCAGCCATTGCCCCTCTTGTCAAACTTGATGGCCAATACAACTTGGAACTTTTCCACGGTTCAACCATTGCCTTTAAGGATATGGCCTTGTCTATCTTGCCATACTTTATGACAACAGCTGCCAAGAAACATGGCTTGGAAAACAAGATTGTCATCTTGACAGCAACATCTGGAGACACTGGAAAAGCTGCCATGGCAGGATTTGCGGATGTTCCTGGAACTGAAATTATCGTCTTTTATCCAAAAGATGGTGTCAGCAAGGTACAAGAATTGCAAATGACCACTCAAACTGGGGACAACACTCATGTTATCGCTATTGATGGGAACTTTGACGATGCTCAAACCAACGTTAAGCATATGTTCAATGATGTGGCCCTTCGTGAAAAATTAGCAGCTAACAAGCTCCAGTTCTCATCAGCCAACTCTATGAATATCGGTCGTTTGGTACCACAGATTGTTTATTATGTGTATGCTTACGCTCAGCTTGTTAAAACTGGTGAGATTGTGGCTGGTGACAAGGTCAACTTCACCGTACCGACAGGAAACTTTGGGAATATCTTGGCTGCCTTTTATGCGAAGCAAATCGGTCTACCAGTTGGTAAATTGATCTGTGCTTCAAATGACAACAATGTTTTGACAGACTTCTTCAAGACACATGTCTATGACAAGAAGCGTGAGTTTAAGGTAACCACTAGCCCATCTATGGATATCTTAGTATCTTCAAACTTGGAGCGCTTGATTTTCCATCTTTTGGGAAATGATGCGGTTAAGACAGCTGAACTTATGAATGCCTTGAACACGCAAGGACAATATGAACTAACTGATTTTGATGCAGAGATTCTTGAACTATTTGCAGCTGAGTATGCTACTGAAGCAGAAACAGCAGCAGAAATCAAGCGTGTTTACGAGTCAGATTCTTATATCGAGGATCCTCATACAGCAGTTGCCTCAGCAGTTTATAAAAAATACCAAGCGGCGACAGGCGATGTGACTAAGACTGTGATTGCTTCAACAGCTAGTCCATATAAATTCCCAGTAGTTGCAGTAGAAGCTGTAACAGGGAAATCAGGCTTGACTGACTTTGAAGCCTTGACTCAGTTGCGTGAAATTTCAGGTGTTGCCCTGCCACCAGCAGTCGATGGCCTTGAAACGGCTCCAGTTCGTCACAAGACAACTGTTGCGGCAGCAGACATGCAGACTGCAGTAGAAACTTATCTAGGACTTTAAAAGAGAGGAAGTAAACTCGGTTGGGAAACTAACTGAGTTTCTTTTCATCAGGAGGAAGGATTGTTTAAGAAAAATAAGGATATTCTCAATATTGCTCTGCCAGCAATGGGTGAAAATTTCTTGCAGATGCTCATGGGGATGGTAGATAGCTATCTGGTAGCTAACCTGGGTTTGATCGCCATTTCGGGTGTATCTGTAGCTGGAAATATTATCACCATTTATCAGGCTATTTTTATTGCCTTGGGAGCGGCTATTTCCAGTGTCATTTCAAAAAGTGTGGGACAGAAGGACCAGTCTAAACTAGCCTACCATGTGACAGAAGCACTTAAGATCACCCTACTACTGAGCTTAGTTTTAGGGGGCTTGTCCATCTTTGCAGGTCAAGAGATGATTGGTCTTTTGGGGACAGAAGCTCTTGTTGCTGAGAGCGGTGGACTTTACTTATCATTGGTGGGTGGTTCAATTGTTCTCTTGGGCTTGATGACTAGTTTGGGTGCTTTGATTCGGACTACCCACAACCCTCGACTTCCGCTTTATGTTAGTTTTTTATCCAATGCTTTAAATATCCTTTTTTCAAGTGTCGCCATTTTTATCCTTGATATGGGGATAGCTGGTGTAGCTTGGGGGACTATTTTGTCTCGTTTTGTCGGGGTTGTAATTCTGTGGTCGCAATTAAAACTTCCATATACGAGACCAAGGTTGGGTTTGGACAAAGACTTGCTGACCCTGGCTTTACCTGCAGCGGGAGAACGTCTCATGATGAGGGCTGGTGATGTAGTTATTATTGCCTTGGTTGTTTCCTTCGGAACTGAGGCCGTCGCTGGTAATGCTATCGGTGAAGTTTTGACACAGTTTAACTATATGCCTGCCTTTGGCGTTGCTACAGCAACAGTCATGCAGGTGGCTCGAGCAGTTGGAGAGAATGATTGGGAGAGGGTGGATAACTTAAGTAAGCAAACTTTTTGGCTTTCTCTCCTTCTTATGTTGCCCTTAACTCTTAGTATCTATGCTCTTGGAACACCATTGAGCTATCTCTACACCAGCGATCCTGTGGCTATCAAAGCCAGTGTTTTAGTGACTCTTTTCTCTCTATTAGGAACTCCTATGACGACAGGGACAGTCATTTATACAGCTGTCGGGCAAGGCCTGGGCAATGCCAGACTTCCCTTTTATGCAACAAGTATTGGGATGTGGTGCATCCGTATTGGAACAGGCTACCTGATGGGAATTGTTCTTGGTTGGGGCTTGCCTGGTGTATGGGCAGGAACTCTTTTGGATAATGGTTTTCGCTGGATTTTCCTACGTTATCGTTATAAGCAATATATCTCTTTGAAAGGATGAAATATGAAGAAGATTGGATTTATTTGGGATTTAGATGGAACTTTATTGGATTCTTATGAGGCTATTTTAGCAGGAATCGAAGAGACCTTTGCTCAGTTTGACATTCCTTATGATAAGACTGAGGTTCGTGCCTTTATTCTACAAACTTCCGTTCAAGATCTGTTGGAGAAGGTGGGAGAAGAAAGAGGCTTGGATGCTGATAGGCTCAATCAAGTTCGTGCTCAGAGTTTGGCTGAAAAGAATGCTCAGGTTGTCTTGATGCCGGGTGCGCGTGAAGTTTTAGCCTGGGCGGACAAGCAAGGAATTCAGCAATTTGTCTACACCCACAAAGGTGACAATGCTTTTACCATTTTGGAGAATTTGGGTTTGGCCCACTATTTTACAGAGATTTTAACCAATCAAAGTGGCTTTGCACGTAAGCCTAGTCCAGAAGCTGCAATCTATTTGCTAGATAAATATGGATTAGATCCTCAGCAAACTTATTATATCGGGGATCGGACTTTGGATATAGAATTTGCCCAAAATAGTGGTATTCAGAGTATCAATTTTCTTGCCTCACCTAAAGCTTGTAATCAACAGATAGAGCATTTAGAAGATATTAGCTCACTTTCCTTCTAGAGCTTTTTTTAAGAAGAATATGTCAGTTTTGTAACAAAATACAAACAAACTATTTCAAGTAATGTGATTTATTACAATGAATGTACAGTTCTGTTAAATAGCCCTAAAAGGGCTTTTTTTCTGCTTTTTTTGTGTTATGATAAACAGGTACTCATTTGAAAGGAATTTGAAAGAATGAAGAAAAGAATATTATTAGCCTCAACAGTAGCCTTGTCCTTTACCCCTGTATTGGCAACTCAAGCAGAAGAAGTTCTTTGGACTGCACGTAGTGTTGAGCAAATCCAAAACGATGTTACTAAGAATGAGAATAAAACAAGCTATACGATTCAGTATGGAGATACTCTAAGTACCATTGCCGAAGCTTTGGGAGTGGATGTGACCGTTCTTGCTAACTTGAACAAGATCAGCAATATTGATCTGATTTTCCCTGAGACAGTCCTTACAACAACTGTCAATGAAAAGAAAGAAGTGACAGAGGTTGAAATTCAAACCCCTGACGCAGTCCAAGGTGGCGAAGGAACAACTGCCACAGCAGATTTGACAACCAACCAAGTCACTGTAGATGATCAAACTGTACAGGTTGAAGATCTTTCTCAACCAATTACAGAAGCGCCGAAAGTGGTAGAGACTACAAGCACAAAAGAAGTGGCACCATCTACAGACTCTTCTAATCCAGAGGAGCGAACAACTGGAACAACTAGTTCAGTTGAAGAAGCAGCACCTCAGACAACGACTCCATCTGAGAAGGCTGAATCAGCAGTGGAAGAAACTACAACTCCAGTAGAAGAAAAAGCAACCGAAACAACTGCAACAAGTTCAGAAGAAGCATCATCAAATGGAGCTACACCAACAGTTTCTACTTATCAACCAGAAGAGACGAAAACTGTTTCAACTACTTACGCTGCACCAGCTGCGCCCGATTATGCTGGACTGGCAGTAGCGAAATCTGAAAATGCAGGTCTACAACCACAAACAGCTGCCTTTAAAGAAGAAATTGCAAACTTGTTTGGTATCACATCCTTTAGTGGTTACCGTCCAGGAGACAGTGGGGATCACGGAAAAGGTTTGGCTATCGACTTTATGGTACCAGAAGGCTCAGCTCTTGGAGACCAAATTGCAGATTATGCTATCCAAAATATGGCTAGCCGTGGCATTAGCTATATCATTTGGAAACAACGTTTCTATGCACCATACGATAGCAAATATGGACCAGCCTACACTTGGAATCCAATGCCAGATCGTGGTAGCGTTACAGAAAATCACTATGACCATGTTCACGTATCGATGAACTAATATAAAGAGAAGTTGAAACTAATCTAGTTTCTGCTTCTTTTTTTGTAAAAATAGCATTTATAAGTGAAATAAAATCTAAAACATGATAAAATGTAAGCGTATACAAGTAACGGTACGGAGGCATTAAAAGCAGGGAGAAAGGATGAAGTGAATGACAAAACGATTAAAAACTCCATTTGAGAAAACAAGAGATGAGTTTGAGCAGGAATTTTGCGGAGAAATTGTTGAGCTCTTGATTTTTACACTCCAAAATGTAACTGGGGCTGCTTCTTTAAAAGATGGTTGTAAAATGCCGTCCGTTCATTTTAAAGCTAGTGTCAATGTCGCAACTCAGGAATTCTCTGAACGTGAGGGACGTTTGGAATGGATCTTGACTCCTGAGGAATTTGAAGAAAAGAGGTGGGGCTTTAGTTTTGAACCCTACAAGATTCATCGTATCAAATGTCAAAAACGCCCCTTCATGGAGCTAGAGCCATATATGTCAGAAGTAGCTAATAACTGCTACCACTTGCTGGAATACCTAGATGACCAATCGTCAGACTCTAGGTTAGAGACCTTGATTGAAGCCTATCAAAAACCTGTCATCATTCAAGACGATATTGGCGAATTCACTTTAAATAGAGCCTATTCTTGGTTTGAAGGCTTCATCACTTATGAGGGTGGTAAGATTCATGCTATCTTTGCTGCGAGTGCAGATGAAAGTCTCCCTCCAAGTTCTTTCGATGATTTAAAGAAATTTATCGGAAATTTCCAAGCTCAAGATACTCGGATTAAAGACTATATTGTCAAAGAACTGTGGGAAACAGCTCAAGACTGGATTGATTCAGATGAAAATGATGTGGAGTTAACAGAAGAGTATTTTACCAACTCTCTTTACTTGAGTGAACTATCGATCAATGAAGACGGGGAATTGACCCTCTACTATGATGATCGTGAAGAAATTTTTGCAGGCCATGCCATCGAAGTTGTCATTGATAAAGAGGGAGAAATCCTTAGAGCGGACTTGGTAGGTTAGTAATTGGGCTCTCAATAGATTTTAGAAGAAATAGAGGCTGGGACAAAAAATCCTAGCCTCGCTTTATAGTTACCATGCTCGTCTAAGGAAAATATCATCTTTCAATCCCTAGCCTTGACTACTTTATACTCAATGAAAATCAAAGAGCAAACTAGGAAGCGAGCCGCAGGCTGTACTTGAGTACGGCAAGGAGAAGCTGACGTGGTTTGAAGAGATTTTTGAAGAGTATTATAATGCCTTAAGCAACATTCTTGCAATCTATTTTACTTTATAATATAATTGATTTATCAACTATTGATAAATCAATCGAAAGGAGAAAGAAATGTTAGAGATTCAAGATTTACTTTATCAACTCCGCTTGTCTGAGCAAGCGAGTACGCAATTATTTGAAAAAAGACTTGGAATTAGTTTGACACGGTATCAGATTTTACTGTTTTTGCTGAAGCATTCCCCTTGTAATCAAATAGCGGTTCAGGAGCGTTTGAAGATTGATCAGGCTGCCTTGACACGACATTTCAAGATTTTGGAAACGGAAGGTTTGGTGGAGCGTCATCGCAATCCTGAAAATCAGCGGGAAGTGTTGGTAGAGGCTACGAAGTACGCCAAGGAGCAGTTAGTGATGAGTCCCCCGCTGCAGCACATCAGGGTTAAGAAAGCGATGGAAAGTATCTTAACAGAGTCTGAGAGAACAGAACTCAGCTGTTTATTAGATAAATTGGTTTTGGGTATTGAAAATATAGAAATTTAAGGAAAAATAGATGTCAGTTATTACAATTATTTTAGCAACGATTGTTGCTTTGGAGCATTTTTACATTTTTTATTTGGAAAGTATTGCAACGCAATCAGATGCAACTGGTCGTGTCTTTAACATGGACAAGGAAGAACTGGCTCGTCCGTCAGTAAGCTCATTGTTTAAAAATCAAGGGATTTATAATGCTCTGCTCGGAGTTTTTCTCTTGTATGGAATTTATTTCTCACAGAATTTAGAAATTGTGACTATTTTTGTCTTATTTGTGATTGGGGCGGCGACTTACGGTTCTTTAACAGCAGATAAGAAAATTATTTTGAAGCAAGGTGGACCAGCTATTTTGACCTTGATTAGTATTTTACTCTTTAAATAAACTTTAATGCCAGTCTGATCCTCTCTAGTCCTTTTCACTCCAGAATAAGGGAAATATGTTATACTTGTCTTTAAGAAAAGAGTTTCATTAAATTGATTTTGAGGAGTTAGAAATGAAAGTATTAGTGACAGGTTTTGAGCCCTTTGGAGGGGAAAAGGTCAATCCAGCTTTAGAGGCCGTTAAAGGTTTACCAGCTGAAATCCATGGTGCTGAGGTCCGTTGGTTAGAGGTGCCGACAGTCTTTCACAAATCAGCCCAAGTGTTGGAAGAAGAGATGAATCGTTATCAACCGGACTTTGTCCTTTGTATCGGCCAAGCTGGTGGAAGATCTAGCTTGACACCTGAACGAGTGGCCATTAATCAAGACGATGCACGCATTCCTGATAACGAAGGGAATCAACCGATTGACCTTCCCATTCGAGCAGATGGTGCTCCGGCCTATTTTAGCAGTTTGCCGATTAAAGCGATGGTTCAAGCTATAAAAAAAGAGGGCTTGCCGGCCTCTGTTTCCAATACTGCAGGGACTTTTGTCTGCAATCATTTGATGTATCAGGCTCTCTATTTGGTAGAAAAGAAATTTCCACAGGTTAAGGCAGGTTTTATGCATATTCCTTATATGATGGAACAGGTGGTGAATCGACCGACTACTCCAGCTATGAGTTTAGTGGATATTAGGCGAGGGATAGAAGCGGCAATCGGCGCCATTATAGAACATGGAGATCAGGATCTCAAGTTGGTAGGTGGAGAAACTCATTAATAGAAAAAAGCTTGAGGGGTCACCTTCAAGCTTTTGGACGTTTTCGAGCCAATACTGCTCGGTAAAAAATTATTTTATTGATTTGAATGTAGGGTAGGAGTGAGAAACTAGCAATTCCAAAAGTAATCCAATTAAGGAAGTACCAAGGAAGGAGTTGTAAGTCTAGAACAAAGCGCTGAAATTTGTAACCTTTCATCAGGAAACGGCTGGTTTTAAGGATTTGTCCTGGTTTGGCTTGTCCCAAGTCTAGGGTGTCACAGAGGAGAAATTCTACCTGCGAATAGGCATAGTATTGTGGAATATAGAGACTATTTCCGACAATCATCAAGAGGATACTTGCTAGAAAGTAAAGACCAAAGGTCAAGAGGAAACGCTCGGTTTCAATTGACGTGAGATCCAGATTAGGAAACTCAGGATGAAGAGCAACGAATTTCTTTGCTAAAAAGCTACTGTAAAAAAGGAAGTAAATTCCAAGCAAACTAGGAATGCTCCATAAGAAGAGATAGAGACGTTTGAGAAGAAGAGTCAAAAAGGTTTGTGAAAAGTGCTCTTCGTTAAAGAGAGTAAGACTATTTTTGACAGATAGTTCTGTATCGGAATTCTTGATGAGTTTCAGTGTTGTATAGACTGAACTGGTTAGAAGTATGGTCCCGAGAAAGGAGACTAATAGAGGAAAGAGGTAGGCTTGGAATACATGGCCAAACACGCTTAAAAAGGATTGTTCTAAAATAGACTCGTTGATGCGCTCTAAGGGATTGAGGAAGCCAGACAAGATGACCAGCATGCTAGGTAAGAGATAGACGAGAAAGAGGCGGGGATTTTCAGCCTGAAATTGTCTGGCCTGCAGACGAATGGTTTTTAAATCAATTTTTGGGTATTTCATTCTCTCATTATACCATAGTTCGTGACAGTTCCAGCTTTTTTTGATAAAATCATACAGTATGCCCTTGGGCACAAAGTATGAACTGGGACTGTCTTTCCCAGCTTCGGAGGTAAAAAATGTCAGATTCACCAATCAAATACCGTTTGATTAAGAAAGAAAAACACACGGGAGCTCGTCTGGGGGAAATCATCACTCCCCACGGGACCTTCCCGACACCTATGTTTATGCCAGTTGGGACTCAAGCTACTGTCAAAACTCAGTCACCTGAAGAATTGAAGGAGATGGGTTCGGGAATTATCCTGTCGAACACCTATCATCTCTGGCTTCGTCCTGGAGATGAACTTATCGCACGCGCAGGTGGTCTCCACAAGTTCATGAATTGGGACCAGCCTATCTTGACAGATAGTGGTGGTTTTCAGGTTTATTCTTTAGCAGATAGCCGCAACATCACAGAAGAAGGGGTAACCTTTAAAAACCATCTCAATGGTTCCAAGATGTTCCTATCACCAGAAAAAGCCATCTCTATTCAGAACAATCTGGGCTCAGACATCATGATGTCCTTTGACGAATGTCCCCAGTTTTATCAACCTTATGACTACGTTAAGAAATCAATTGAACGTACTAGCCGTTGGGCTGAGCGTGGTTTGAAGGCTCATCGCCGCCCGCACGACCAAGGCTTATTTGGAATTGTGCAGGGGGCAGGATTTGAAGACCTGCGTCGCCAATCAGCGCATGATCTTGTTAGCATGGACTTTCCAGGTTACTCTATCGGTGGTTTGGCAGTGGGAGAAACCCACGAAGAGATGAATGCGGTTTTGGACTTCACAACCCAACTGTTGCCTGAAAATAAACCTCGTTATCTGATGGGTGTGGGAGCGCCAGATAGCTTGATTGATGGCGTTATCCGTGGGGTGGATATGTTTGACTGTGTCTTGCCGACTCGTATTGCTCGTAACGGCACTTGTATGACCAGTCAAGGACGTTTGGTTGTAAAAAATGCTCAGTTTGCTGAGGACTTTACGCCACTAGATCCTGAGTGTGACTGCTACACATGTAAGAACTATACACGCGCCTACCTTCGTCACCTCCTCAAGGCTGATGAAACCTTCGGTATCCGCTTGACTAGCTACCATAATCTTTATTTCCTACTTAACCTGATGAAGCAGGTTCGACAAGCCATCATGGATGACAATCTCTTGGAATTCCGTGAGTATTTTGTGGAAAAATATGGCTATAATAAGTCAGGACGTAATTTCTAAACTGGAATTGATATAAGCTAAAAATCCTAAGTTTTCTCTTAGGATTTTTCTTCTTTTTTTGATAGAATAAAGTGTATAATGAAAGGGAGAATAAACTCGTATGCGCATTAAATGGTTTTCCTTGATCAGGATTACAGGTTTACTACTGGTACTCTTGTATCATTTCTTTCAGACTATCTTTCCTGGAGGATTTTTCGGGGTAGATGTCTTTTTCACATTTTCAGGTTTCCTGATTACAGCTCTACTCATCGAAGAATTTTCTAAAAACCATGAGATTGATTTGATTGGATTTTTTAGAAGACGCTTTTATCGGATTGTGCCACCTGTGGTTTTGATGGTCTTGGTAACCATGCCCTTTACATTTCTAGTTCGACAAGATTATGTGGCTGGAATTGGGGGTCAGATAGCTGGAGTTTTAGGATTTATGACCAACTTCTATGAACTGCTCACAGGTGGGAGTTATGAATCTCAGTTCATTCCTCATTTGTTTGTTCATAATTGGAGCTTGGCTGTTGAGGTTCACTACTATATCCTCTGGGGCTTGGCAGTTTGGTTCATATCTAGACAGGCTAAATCAAATGGTCAGTTGAAGGGGATGGTCTTTCTCTTATCTGCTGCTGCCTTCTTGATTAGCTTCTTCTCCATGTTTATTGGTAGTTTTCTAGTAACCTCTTATTCCTCTGTTTACTTCTCTAGTTTAACTCATGTCTATCCGTTCTTTTTGGGAAGTATCTTAGCAACTATTGTAGGCGTTCGTCAGACGACTTCACTCGTTAAGCAGTTGGATAGAATCTGGGACTTACGAAAGACTCTGTTGATTTTTGCAGGAGGTTTCGGCTTCTTACTCATTTTGACCTTCTTTGTCAAATTCACCTATCTCTTCGCCTATCTTATTGGCTTCTTGCTTGCCAGTCTTGCAGCTCTTGCTATGATTCTGGCGGCGCGTGTTTTACATGAAAAAACTCCTAATATGCAGGAGCCAAAGATTATCAGCTTTTTAGCAGATACTAGTTATGCGGTTTATCTCTTCCATTGGCCTTTCTATATTATTTTCTCACAGTTGACATCAAATCTTCTTGCTGTGTTACTAACTTTGATTTTTTCTTATGGATTCGCCAGTCTTTCATTTTATGTGTTGGAACCTTGGATTGCAGGAAAGGACACCCCTATCATACAAACCCTCCGTCCCCTGCCTTATATCCATACAATCCTTGCAGCAGGTACAGGAATCTTGACCATCATTGTCTGCACGGTGACCTTGTTGGCACCACAAGTCGGAGCTTTTGAGACAGATTTAACTGTCAATGGATTGAAGCAAGCTGCTAGTAATATTGCCCAAACAAAGGTGATGGCAGAACGAGCAGAAGCTGATAGCCTAGGAATTGCTGATGGCACTATGCTAATTGGTGACTCGGTGGCTTTAAGGGCAAATACAGCCCTGCAGACAGCCCTTCCAGGAGCACAGATTAACGCGCAGGTCAGCAGAACAACCAAGACCGCCAATGAAATCATGCTAAATAATAGCCAGAATAAATTTCTACCAAAAATGGTGGTTATTGCAACAGGCGTGAATAATCCTGAAAGTTACAAGGAAGACTGGGATAGCATCGTAAAAAATCTTCCTAAGGGCCATCATATGATTTTGGTGACTCCTTACGAAGGAGATAAGACAAAAGAGACTTATGCAATCGTTGAGAAGGCTGCTGCCTATATGAGAGAATTGGCAGAGAAGACTCCTTACATCACTATAGCAGATTGGAATCAAGTTGCTAAGGAACATCCAGAAATTTGGGGAGGAACAGACCAAGTCCATTTTGGAAGTGAGAGTAACACTATCGAAGCAGGAGCAAAATTGTATGCAGATACGATTGCTACAGCCTTGCAAACAGCTCAAGACAAGCCAGTCAAATCAAAATAACGTGTATTAAAAAGAGAAGAGTTGGAGAAATCCAGCTCTTTTAAAATATCTCTAGAAAATAGGTCTATACCATTTACAAATAAAAAAGAAAGGTTTATAATGTAATTGACATAATAAATTGTAGAATCAATCTTTTAAGGAGGTTAACATTATGCCTAACTATATTAAAGCGGATCAGTTTTTCTACCCACACGGAGTGCGTCGTGGAGGTTACTTGGAACTTGTGGATGGCAAGTTTGGAAAACATGTAGAGCAAATTCCTGAAGGAGCTGAGGTAATTGACTATACAGGTTATAGCATTGCTCCAGGACTTGTAGATACCCACATTCATGGATTTGGTGGTGTGGATGTTATGGATAATAACATCGAAGGAACCCTTCATACTATGAGTGAAGGACTCCTTAGCATGGGGGTAACGAGCTTCTTGCCAACTACTTTGACTTCTTCTTATGAGCAATTGCTTGCGGTAACAGAAAATATCGGTGCTCGTTACCAAGAAGCAAGTGGCGCGAAAATTCGTGGTATCTATTTTGAAGGTCCATATTTCACAGAGAAATACAAGGGGGCTCAGAACCCTGCCTATATGAAAGATCCTCGTATGGATGAGTTTCGTGCTTGGCAAAAAGCGGCCAATGGCTTGCTAAATAAAATTGCCCTTGCGCCAGAGCGTGAAGGTGTAGAAGACTTTGTACGGACTATCACCGGAGAAGGTGTAACGGTTGCTCTTGGGCACTCAGATGCAACATTTGACGAAGCTAAAAAGGCAGTAGACGCTGGAGCTAGTGTTTGGGTACACGCCTACAATGGAATGCGTGGATTGACTCACCGTGAACTCGGTATGGTGGGAGCCATGTATCAATTACCTCATACCTATGCAGAGTTGATCTGTGACGGCCATCACGTAGATCCAAAAGCCTGCGAAATTCTTATCAAACAAAAAGGAACAGAGAATATTGCTCTTATCACAGACTGTATGACAGCTGGTGGATTGGAAGACGGTGACTATATGTTGGGCGAATTCCCTGTAGTAGTTGCTAATGGAACTGCTCGTCTTAAATCTACAGGGAACTTGGCTGGCTCTATTCTCAAACTAAAAGACGGTTTGAAAAATGTTGTTGACTGGAACATTGCCTCTCCACATGAAGCAGTTATGATGGCCAGCTTCAACCCAGCAAAATCTGTTCACATTGATGATGTTTGTGGTCAAATCCGTGAAGGCTACGACGCTGACTTTATCGTCTTAGATAAAGATTTGGAATTGGTAGCCACCTATCTAGATGGTGTGAAACGATATCAAGCATAAGAGAGAAGGCAGAAGTTAGAGACTAGCTTCTGCTTTTTATCTCCATTACTTTACTGGTAAATAAAAAAGTTAAAAAAATCACAAAATAACTTGAATAAGTAAATGAAAAGGCTTACAATTATATTATAAATAATACAAATAAAAAAACGGAGGAATGCTTTATGAAAGCCTATACTTATGTTAAACCAGGACTTGCTTCTTTTGTTGATGTTGACAAACCAGTGATTCGCAAGCCAACAGACGCTATTGTGCGTATCGTAAAAACCACTATTTGTGGAACAGACCTCCATATTATAAAAGGGGATGTTCCTGCTTGCCAAAGTGGTACCATTCTTGGTCACGAAGGGATTGGGATTGTTGAAGAAGTTGGAGAAGGAGTTTCGAATTTCAAAAAAGGCGACAAGGTCTTGATTTCTTGTGTCTGTGCCTGCGGTAAGTGCTACTACTGTAAAAAAGGAATTTATGCTCACTGTGAAGACGAAGGGGGCTGGATTTTTGGTCACTTGATTGATGGTATGCAGGCTGAATATCTACGTGTCCCTCATGCAGATAACACTCTTTACCATACTCCAGAAGATTTGTCAGATGAAGCCTTGGTTATGTTATCAGACATTCTGCCTACCGGATATGAAATTGGTGTCTTGAAAGGGAAAGTGGAACCTGGTTGCAGCGTAGCCATTATTGGTTCAGGACCAGTTGGTTTAGCAGCTCTTTTGACAGCTCAATTCTACTCACCAGCTAAATTGATTATGGTGGACTTAGACGATAACCGCTTGGAAACTGCCCTATCTTTTGGAGCTACTCATAAAATTAATTCTTCAAACCCTGAAAAAGCCATTAAAGAAATTTATGATTTGACAGATGGTCGCGGTGTAGATGTTGCTATCGAAGCTGTTGGTATTCCTGCAACATTTGATTTCTGTCAAAAGATTATTGGTGTAGATGGAACAGTTGCCAACTGTGGTGTGCATGGTAAGCCAGTTGAATTCGATTTAGATAAACTTTGGATCCGCAACATCAATGTAACAACTGGTTTGGTATCTACAAATACAACTCCACAATTGTTGAAAGCACTTGAAAGTCATAAGATTGAACCAGAAAAATTGGTAACTCATTATTTCAAACTAAGTGAAATTGAAAAAGCCTATGAAGTCTTTAGTAAGGCAGCAGATCACCATGCCATTAAGGTTATTATCGAAAACGATATCTCAGAAGCTTAGATAGTAAAAAGATTTTAGAATATAAGCAAATAGAAATTCAGTCATCCATCAGATGGCTGGATTTTTTATCAAAAAATTAAGAAATGAGCATATTTCTTTCCTTGTTTGGCGGAATTAGTTATAATATACGGTACAAAGGAATGAATGAATATGTATCGTGTTATAGAAATGTACGGAGATTTTGAACCGTGGTGGTTTATAGAAGGTTGGGAAGAAGATATTGTAGCTAGTAAGAAATTTGACCAGTATTATGATGCTCTCAAATACTACAAAACTTGCTGGTTTAGATTGGAACAAGAATCCCCTCTTTATAAAAGTAGAAGTGACTTGATGACCATTTTCTGGGATCCAGAAGACCAACGCTGGTGTGATGAATGTGATGAGTATTTACAACAATACCATTCTTTGGCTCTTTTGCAGGATGAGCAGGTTATCCCAGACGAAAAACTACGCCCAGGCTATGAAAAACAAACTGGTCAGGAAAGACACCGTTCTTGCCGTATGAAATTAAATTAGAGAAAAAGTAACTTTTTTGAAGTTGCTTTTTTTATTTGTCCAAATCTTTGCGAATAGTATAGGTGAGGAGGTCAGTATGGTTCAAGAAATTGCACAAGAAATCATTCGTTCGGCTCGGAAAAAAGGGGCACAAGACATTTATTTTGTCCCCAAGTTAGACGCCTATGAGCTTCATATGAGGATCGGAGACGAGCGCTGTAAAATTGGTTGTTATGATTTTGAAAAGTTTGCGGCTGTTATCAGTCACTTTAAGTTTGTGGCGGGTATGAATGTTGGAGAAAAGCGACGTAGTCAACTTGGTTCCTGTGATTATGAATATGACCAGAAGATGGCGTCCCTACGTTTATCTACTGTAGGCGATTATCGAGGGCATGAGAGTTTGGTGATTCGCTTGCTGCATGATGAGGAGCAGGATTTGCATTTTTGGTTTCAGAATATTGAAGAATTGGGTAAGCAGTGCAGGCAACGTGGTCTCTATCTTTTTGCTGGTCCGGTCGGTAGTGGCAAGACAACCCTGATGCACGAATTGGCTAAGTCCCTCTTTAAAGGACAGCAAGTCATGTCCATCGAAGATCCTGTCGAAATCAAGCAGGACGACATGCTCCAGTTGCAGTTGAATGAGGCGATTGGACTTACCTATGAGAGTCTCATCAAGCTTTCCTTACGTCATCGGCCAGATCTTCTGATTATCGGAGAAATTCGGGACAGTGAGACGGCGCGTGCAGTGGTTAGAGCCAGTTTGACAGGGGCGACAGTCTTTTCAACCATTCATGCCAAGAGTATTCGAGGTGTTTATGAGCGCCTGCTGGAGTTAGGGGTAAGTGAAGAGGAACTAAAAGTAGTGCTACAAGGAGTCTGCTATCAGAGATTGATCGGGGGAGGAGGAATTGTTGACTTTGCAAACAAAGACTATCAAGAACACCAGCCAAGTAGCTGGAATGACCAGATTGACCAGCTTCTTAAAGATGGACATATCACAAGTCTTCAGGCTGAGACGGAAAAAATTAGCTACAGTTAAGCAAAAAAATATCATCACCCTATTTAACAATCTCTTTTCCAGCGGTTTTCATCTGGTGGAGACCATCTCCTTTTTAGATAGGAGTGCTTTGTTGGACAAGCAGTGTGTGACCCAGATGCGCACGGGTTTGTCTCAGGGGAAATCATTCTCAGAAATGATGGCTAGTTTGGGTTTTTCAAGTGCCATTGTCACTCAGTTATCCCTAGCTGAAGTTCATGGGAATCTTCACCTGAGTTTGGGAAAGATAGAAGAATATCTAGACAATCTGGCCAAGGTCAAGAAAAAGTTAATTGAAGTAGCGACTTATCCCTTGATTTTGCTGGGATTTCTTCTCTTAATTATGCTGGGGCTACGTAATTACCTACTACCACAACTGGATAGTAGCAATATTGCCACCCAAATCATTGGCAATCTGCCACAAATTTTTCTAGGAATGGTAGGGTTTGTTTCCGTACTTGCCCTTTTAGCACTCACTTTCTATAAAAGAAGTTCTAAAATGCGCGTCTTTTCTATCCTAGCACGTCTTCCCTTTCTTGGAATCTTTGTTCAGACCTATCTGACGGCTTATTATGCGCGTGAGTGGGGGAATATGATTTCGCAGGGAATGGAGCTGATGCAGATTTTTCAAATGATGCAGGAACAAGGTTCCCAGCTCTTTAAAGAAATCGGTCAAGATTTGGCTCATGCTCTCCAAAATGGTCAGGAATTTTCTCAAACGATAGGAACCTATCCTTTCTTTAAGAAAGAGTTGAGTCTCATTATCGAGTATGGGGAAGTCAAGTCCAAGCTGGGTAGTGAGTTGGAAATCTATGCTGAAAAAACTTGGGAAGCCTTTTTTACCCGAGTCAACCGCACCATGAATCTGGTGCAGCCACTGGTCTTTATCTTTGTGGCACTGATTATCGTTTTACTTTATGCGGCAATGCTCATGCCCATGTATCAAAATATGGAGGTAATTTTTTAAAATGAAAAAACTCATAACAAAATTAAAAAAAGCCAAGGTTAAAGCCTTCACTCTGGTAGAAATGTTAGTCGTCCTTTTAATCATCAGCGTACTTCTCTTGCTCTTTGTACCTAATTTGACCAAGCAAAAAGAAGCAGTCAACGACAAAGGAAAAGCTGCTGTTGTTAAGGTAGTGGAAAGCCAGGCAGAGCTTTATAGCTTAGATAAAAATGAAGATGCTAGCCTAAGCAAGTTACAAGCAGATGGGCGAATCACGGAAGAACAGGCTAAAGCTTATAAAGAATACCATGCTAAACAAAATACGAGTCAAACCGTTGCAGATTAAGGCCTTTACCATGCTTGAAAGTCTCTTGGTTTTGGGACTTGTAAGTATGATTGCCTTGGGCTTGTCCGGTTCTGTCCAGTCCACTTTTGCAGCGGTAGAGGAGCAGATTTTCTTTATGGAGTTTGAAGAACTCTATCGGGAAACTCAAAAACGCAGTGTAGCCAGTCAGCAAAAGACTAGTTTGAACCTAAGTGAGCGTACTATCAGTAACGGCAGTCAAAAGTTGACAGTTCCTAAAGGCATTCAGGCACCATCAGGACAAAGTATTACATTTGACCGAGTTGGGGGCAATTCGTCCCTGGCTAAGGTTGAATTTCAGACCAGTAAAGGAGCGATTCGCTATCAATTATATCTAGGAAATGGAAAAATTAAACGCATTAAAGAAACAAAAAATTAGGGCAGTGATTTTACTGGAAGCAGTAGTCGCTCTAGCTATCTTTGCCAGCATTGCAACCCTCCTTTTGGGACAAATTCAAAAAAATAGGCAGGAAGAAGCAAAAATCTTGCAAAAGGAAGAGGTCTTGCGTGTAGCTAAGATGGCCTTGCAGACTGGTCAAAATCAAGTAAACATCAACGGAGTTGAGATTCAGGTGTTTTCTAGTGAAAAGGGATTGGAGGTCTACCATGGTTCAGAACAGTTGTTGGCGATCAAAGAGCCATAAGGTCGAGGCTTTCACCTTGTTGGAATCCCTGATTGCCCTCATTGTCATCAGTGGAAGCTTACTCCTCTTTCAAGCCATGAGTCAGCTCCTCATTTCAGAAGTTCGCTACCAGCAGCAAAGCGAGCAAAAGGAGTGGCTCTTGTTTGTGGACCAGCTGGAGGCAGAATTAGACCGTTCGCAGTTTGAAAAAGTGGAGGGCAATCGCCTCTATATGAAGCAGGATGGCAAGGAAATTGCGATAGGGAAGTCTAAATCGGATGATTTTCGGAAAACTGATGCCAGTGGACGAGGTTATCAGCCTATGGTTTATGATCTTAAATCCGCACAGATTACAGAGGATAATCAACTGGTGCGTTTTCGTTTCCAGTTCCAAAAAGGCTTAGAAAGGGAGTTCATCTATCGTGTGGAAAAAGAAAAAAGTTAAGGCAGGTGTTCTCCTCTATGCAGTCACCATGGCAGCCATCTTTAGTCTTTTGTTACAATTTTACTTGAACCGACAAGTCGCCCACTATCAAGACTATGCTTTAAATAAAGAAAAGTTGGTTGCTTTTGCGATGGCCAAGCGAACTAAAGATAAGGTTGAGCAAGAAAGTGGGGAACAGGCCTTTAATCTAGGCCAAGTGAGTTATCAAAACAAGAAAATAAGCTTGGTAACAAGGGTTCGTACGCCTAAGAGCCAATATGAGTTTATGTTTCCCTCAGTCAAAATCAGAGAAGAGAAAACGGAGAAAACGGATAAAATGGAAAAGGCAATGACTGATTCAAGTGATCAAGCAGAGAAGAAAAAATCAAAAGAGAAGCCTGAAAAGAAAGAGAATTCCTAGCCAATCAAGCTACTTTGTGCTAAACTAAAAATATGAAACATGATTTTAACCACAAAGCAGAAACCTTCGATTCCCCTAAAAACATCTTCCTCGCAAATTTGGTTTGTCAAGCGGTCGAGAAACAAATTGATCTTCTATCAGACAAAGAAATTTTGGATTTCGGTGGAGGGACAGGTCTGTTAACCTTGCCCCTAGCCAAGCAGGCCGAGTTCGTTACTCTTGTAGACATTTCTGAGAAAATGCTGGAGCAAGCTCGTTTGAAAGCGGAGCAGCAAGACATCAAGAATATCCAATTTCTGGAGCAAGATTTATTGGAAAATCCCTTGGAGCAAGAGTTTGATCTCATTGTTGTTTGTCGGGTTCTTCACCATATGCCTGATTTAGATGCAGCTCTCTTACTGTTTCATCAACATTTGAAGGAAGATGGGAAACTCCTCATTGCTGATTTTACCAAGACAGAGCCTAAGCATCATGGCTTTGATATAGCTGAATTGGAAAAACAGCTCATTGAGCATGGTTTTTCATCTGTACATAGTCAAATCCTCTATAGCGCTGAAGACCTGTTTCAAGGAAATTACTCAGAACTCTTTTTAACAGTAGTCCAAAAATCACTCGCCTAGTCAGGGAGTGATTTTTCTATAAGGATGGAAAAAAGAAGGGAAATTTGATAAGATAGGAATATGGATTTTGAAAAAATTGAACAAGCTTATACCTATTTACTAGAGAATGTCCAAATCATCCAAAGTGATTTGGCGACCAACTTTTATGATGCCTTAGTGGAGCAAAACAGTATCTATCTGGATGGTGAAACTGAGCTAGAGCAGGTCAAAAACAACAATCAAGCCCTTAAGCGTTTAGCACTACGAAAAGAAGAATGGCTCAAGACCTACCAGTTTCTCTTGATGAAGGCTGGGCAAACAGAACCCTTGCAGGCCAATCACCAGTTTACACCAGATGCTATTGCTTTACTTTTGGTGTTTATTGTGGAAGAGTTGTTTAAAGAGGAGGAAATTACTATCCTCGAAATGGGTTCTGGGATGGGAATTCTGGGCGCTACTTTCTTGACCTCGCTTGCTAAAAAAGTGGATTACTTGGGAATGGAAGTGGATGATTTGCTGATTGATTTGGCAGCTAGCATGGCAGATGTAATTGGTTTGCAGGCTGGCTTTGTTCAAGGAGATGCCGTTCGTCCACAAATGCTCAAAGAAAGCGATGTAGTCATCAGCGACTTGCCAGTCGGCTATTATCCTGATGATGCCGTTGCCTCGCGTCATCAAGTTGCTTCTCGTCAAGAACATACTTACGCCCATCACTTGCTCATGGAACAAGGACTTAAGTATCTCAAGTCAGACGGATACGCTATTTTTCTAGCTCCGAGTGATTTGTTGACCAGTCCTCAAAGTGATTTGTTGAAAGGATGGTTGAAAGAAGAAGCAAGTCTGGTTGCCATGATTAGTCTGCCTGAAAATCTCTTTGCTAGTGCCAAACAATCTAAGACCATTTTTATCTTACAGAAGAAAAGTGAACTAGCAGTAGAGCCTTTTGTTTATCCACTTGCTAGCTTGCAAGATGCAAGTGTTTTAATGAAATTTAAAGAAAATTTTCAAAAATGGACTCAAGGTACTGAAATATAAAATAGATTTTGTTATAATAGATGAAAACGCTTAAAAAGGGGTATCATGTTATGACAAAAACAATTGCAATCAATGCAGGAAGTTCAAGTTTAAAATGGCAATTATACTTAATGCCAGAGGAAAAAGTGTTAGCCAAAGGCTTGATTGAACGTATCGGTTTGAAAGATTCAATTTCAACTGTAAAATTTGACGGTCGTTCTGAGCAACAAATTTTGGATATCGAAAATCACACACAAGCTGTTAAAATCTTATTGGATGACTTGATTCGTTTCGACATTATCAAGGCTTATGATGAGATTACTGGTGTTGGACACCGTGTTGTTGCAGGTGGAGAATATTTCAAAGAATCAACAGTCGTTGAGGGAGATGTTTTAGAAAAAGTTGAAGAGTTGAGTTTGTTGGCTCCTCTCCACAATCCAGCCAATGCAGCAGGTGTTCGTGCCTTCAAGGAATTGTTGCCAGACATTACCAGTGTAGTTGTTTTTGATACTTCATTTCACACAACTATGCCAGAGAAAGCTTATCGCTACCCTCTACCAACAAAATATTACACAGAAAATAAGGTTCGTAAATATGGTGCCCACGGTACAAGTCACCAGTTTGTAGCAGGAGAAGCTGCAAAACTCTTGGGCCGTTCATTAGAAGACTTGAAATTGATTACTTGCCACATCGGTAATGGTGCTTCTATTACAGCTGTTAAGGGTGGTCAATCTGTGGATACTTCAATGGGATTCACTCCACTTGGTGGTGTGATGATGGGAACACGTACAGGAGATATTGACCCAGCTATCATTCCTTACTTAATGCAATATACAGAGGACTTTAATACTCCTGAAGACATTAGTCACGTCCTTAATCGTGAATCAGGGCTTATGGGGGTTTCAGGCAAATCTAGTGATATGCGTGATGTGATTGCTGCGAAAGAAGCAGGAGATCATGATGCTACCTTAGCTTATGAAATCTATATTGATCGTATCCAAAAACACATCGGTCAATACCTTGCAGTTCTAAATGGAGCAGATGCTATTATCTTCACAGCAGGTATCGGTGAAAATGCTGCAAATGTACGTGAAGATGTGATTTCAGGTATCTCTTGGTTTGGCTGTGATGTTGACCCAGAAAAGAACGTCTTTGGCGTGACAGGAGACATCTCAACAGAGGAAGCGAAGATCCGTGTCTTGGTCATTCCAACAGATGAAGAACTAGTCATTGCCCGTGACGTTGAACGCTTGAAAAATAAGTAAAACTAGAAAAAATATTCAGTACAAGAAGTTGGGAAAGAGATTTTTCCAGCTTCTTTTTCTGATGAAATTGTCCAAAACCTTGCTATGATTGGCTTTTTTGAAAAATATGGTATAATAGTAGTAATTTAATAGATGGAGTTGAGTTTTGAAGAAAAACTTTCGTGTAAAAAGAGAGAAAGATTTTAAGGCGATTTTCAAGGAGGGGACAAGTTTTGCCAATCGCAAATTTGTTGTCTACCAGTTAGAAAACCAGAAAAACCATTTTCGAGTAGGTCTATCAGTTAGCAAAAAACTGGGGAATGCGGTTACCAGAAATCAAATCAAGCGACGAATCCGACATATTATCCAGAATATAAAAGGGAGTCTGGTAGAAGATGTAGACTTTGTTGTCATTGCTCGAAAAGGGGTCGAAACCTTGGGATACGCAGAGATGGAGAAAAATCTACTCCACGTATTAAAATTATCAAAGATTTACCAGGAAGGAAATGGGAGTGAAAAAGAAACTACAGTTGACTAGTTTGCTAGGACTGTCTCTATTGATCATGACAGCCTGTGCAACAAATGGGACAACTAGCGATATTACAGCCGATTCGGCTGATTTTTGGAGTAAATTTGTTTACTTCTTTGCGGAAATCATTCGCTTTTTATCATTTGACATCAGTATCGGCGTGGGGATTATTCTCTTTACGGTCTTGATTCGTACACTGCTTTTGCCAGTCTTCCAAGTGCAAATGGTGGCTTCTCGAAAAATGCAGGAAGCTCAACCACGCATTAAGGCGCTACGAGAACAATATCCGGGTCGTGATATGGAAAGCAGAACCAAGCTAGAGCAGGAAATGCGTAAAGTCTTTAAAGAAATGGGTGTCAGACAGTCAGATTCTCTTTGGCCGATTTTGATTCAGATGCCGGTTATTTTGGCCTTGTTCCAAGCTCTATCAAGAGTTGACTTTTTAAAGACAGGTCATTTCTTATGGATTAACCTTGGTGGTGTGGATACAACCCTTGTTCTTCCTATTTTAGCAGCAGTATTTACCTTTTTAAGTACTTGGTTGTCTAATAAAGCCTTGTCTGAGCGTAATGGAGCTACGACTGCGATGATGTATGGGATTCCAGTCTTGATTTTTGTCTTTGGGGTCTATGCTCCGAGCGGAGTAGCGCTCTACTGGGCAGTGTCCAATGCTTATCAAGTCCTGCAAACCTATTTCTTGAATAATCCATTCAAGATTATCGCAGAGCGCGAGGCTGTAGCTCAGGCACAGAAAGATTTGGAAAATAGAAAAAGAAAAGCCAAGAAAAAGGCTCAGAAAACGAAATAATAAGGAGGAATCTGGTAATGGTAGTATTTACAGGTTCAACTGTTGAAGAAGCAATCCAGAAAGGATTGAAAGAATTAGATATTCCAAGAATGAAGGCTCACATCAAAGTTATTTCTCGTGAAAAAAATGGATTTCTTGGTTTATTTGGTAAAAAACCAGCTCAGGTTGACATTGAAGCTATTAGTGAAACAACTGTCATCAAAGCAAATCAACAAGCTGTGAAGGGTGTTCCTAAAGAAATTAATGAACAAAATGAACCAGTTAAAACAGTCAGTCAAGCGACCGTTGATTTGGGGCATGTTGTAGAAGCGATTAAAAAGATTGAAGAAGAAGGCCAAGGGGTTTCTGATGAAGTCAAGGCTGAAATCTTGAAAAATGAAAAACATGCTAGCACCATCTTAGAAGAAACTGGGCATATTGAAATTTTAAATGAATTACAGCTTGAAGAAGCTGATCTTGAAGAAGAAATAGAAACTCCTATTCTTGAAAGTCAAGCTGAACAAACTAAAAGTCAAGAATTAGAAGATTTGGGCTTAAAGGTAGAACCGAGCTTTGATATTGAACAAGTAGCTACGGAAGTAACAACTTATGTTCAAACGATTATTGATGATATGGACGTTGAGGCGACGATTTCAAATGACTACAACCGTCGTAGCATCAATTTGCAAATTGATACCAATGAGCCAGGTCGTATCATCGGTTACCATGGTAAAGTTTTGAAGGCCTTGCAACTGTTGGCTCAAAATTATCTTTATAATCGCTATTCAAGAACCTTCTACATTACAATTAATGTCAATGATTATGTTGAACACCGTGCAGAAGTCTTGCAGACCTATGCGCAAAAATTGGCGACTCGTGTTTTAGAAGAAGGGCGCAGTCATCAAACAGATCCAATGTCAAATAGCGAACGCAAGATTATCCATCGTATTATTTCACGTATGGATGGCGTGACTAGTTACTCTGAAGGTGACGAGCCAAATCGCTATGTCGTTGTAGATACAGAATAAGTAAAATCGGCTCTTTGTCAACTGTAGTGGGTTGAATAAAAGCTAACATCTGGAGAGGACAATCATTGTCTTCTCCATTTTTATATTCAGAGCGATAAAAATCCGTTTTTTGAAGTTTTCAAAGTTCCGAAAACCAAAGGCATTGAGTTTGATGAGATTATTAGTCGCTTCCAATTTGGCATTGGAATAGGGTAACTGAAGGGCGTTGATAGTCTTTTCTTTGTCTTTGAGAAATGTCTTAAAGACAGTCTGAAAAAGAGGATGAACCTGCTTTAGATTGTCCTCAATGAGTCCGAAAAATTTGTCAGGCTCTTTATTCTGAAAGTGAAAAAGCAGGAGCTGATAGTGGTCTTTCAAGTCTTCTGAATAGCTCAAAAGCTTGTCTAGGATTTCTTTATTGGTTAAGTTCATACGAAAAGTAGGGCGATAAAATCTCTTATCACTGAGTTTACGACTATCCTGTTGAATGAGCTTCCAGTATCGCTTGATAGCCTTGTATTCATGGGATTTTTGATGAAACTAATTCATGATTTGGACACGCACACGACTCATAGCACGGCTTAAGTGTTGGAGTAAAACAGTCCAGTGGACTGTTTTAGCCTGAGTTTAGAAATATAATAAGGAAGGGTGAAAGCGATCCAGAACGATTTTTGCATTCGGGAGTGAAACAGTCTGGAAGACTGTTTCAGCCTGAGCCTAGAAATTCGAAAGCGAAGTTGTCTAGCTAAGTCATAATAAGGGCTAAACATATCCATGGTGATGATTTTCATTCGACATCGGACGGCTCTATCATATTTAAGAAAGTGATTTCGGATAACAGTTTGTGGTCTACCTTCAAGAACAGTGATGATATTGAGATTATCAAAATCTTGCGCAATGAAACTCATCTTCATTTCCCGATTGAAACAGTCACTCCCCTGACTATTTCAACGTCCCAGGACATAATCTCAGGCAGACGAGAAAAATTATGCTCAAAGTGAAAGTCATTGAGCTTGCGAATGACAGTTGAAGTTGAGACGGCTAGCTGATGATCAATATCGGTCATAGAAGTCTTTTCAATCAGCTTCTGATCAATCTTTTGGTTGATGATACGAAGTATTTGGTGATTCTTCTTGATGAGAGAAGTCTCAGTGACCATCATTTTTGAGCACTGCTAGCACTTAAAACGGCGTTTTTTAAGGAGAATTCTGGTAGGCATACCAGTTGTTTCGAGGTAAGGAATCTTCGACGGTTTTTGAAAGTCATATTTCTTCAATATCGAGTAGTTTTGTAATAAAATGCAATTGTTCCATATGAATCTTTCTAATGATGGTTTGGTTGCTTTTCATTATAGATCTTATGGGACTTTTTTCTACACTAAAAAAGGCTCCATAATATCCATAGGGGATTTACCCACTACAAATATTATAGAGCCTTTTATATCAGATTCTAGAGAGATTATAGTACATATATTGGTATATAAACTAGTTCACGTTTATGCATAATAGAGTATGGGACAAGTGTTTAGAAGAGTGATTATCTTTGTACACAAGTGTCCTCTTTTACAATTTTTCATGACTTTAAAAAGTCGGTATTTTACAGCTTTTGTGCCGAACTTCTCCTTTTTATAGTATTTCTGTTATTAAATATCAAAATTCTTGCTTTTTTACAGTAATAATGTATAATGGAAACGAATACAACAAAAAAGGAGACTAACATGTTTTTTAAACGTTCAAACGGAGAATTTCGTGAAACCGATCGAGTGACTCGATTCAAATTGATCAAGTCAGGTAAGAATTGGTTGCGTGCATCTACTTCAAACTTTGGGCTTCTAAAAGTGATTCGAGGTCAAGTCGAAGAAACTATCGTAGCTGAAGTGCATGAAGATGCGGTGTCAGAAAAGGGACTGACAAGTCGAGGATTCTTAAAAGGGATCGTCGTAGCCGCTGCTGTTCTTAGTGCGACATCACTTGTACATACTGGTCATGCAGATGAACTAGAAAAAGATGCAACTACTGCGTCAGCTTTGGTTAGTGCACCTGCAGTTACAACAGAGTCGAAATCATTGAGTGAGCAAGGTTCTACAGAACAATCAGCAACTCTAAATGAATCTGCTACTGAAACAAAAGAAGATACAGTGGTTTCATCTGAATTAGTGGAAAATGCTCCTGTGTCTGAAGACAAAGCAATCTTAGAACAAAATGCTTCTGAAGCAGCTTTGTTGATTAACATCGCTGAAAAATATGCATCAAACCATCAAGATGCAAATCAAAAAGCAGCGATCCATGCAGCTGTTGCTAACCTTCAATCAGAATTGTCAGCAAGCACTAGTTTGACCCAAGCACCTGCTCAAGCTTATGCAGATCAACGTGCGCGTTTGAGCAAGTCAGTGGATGAGCTGATGGCAGTTTTAACAGTGGCAGGTTTTGAAGGAAACACTACTGTTAACGGTGCGCCTGCAGTTTCTGCGCAGTTGGATGCTATTTCAACGTCAACTACTCTTACTGCGCCATCTGTTGTAGAAAAGATGGACCAACCAAATGGAGCTTCAATTGAAGATCCAGCTTTGGACAATCCAAACTACAAATTGGATCCAAATGAAGAACGCTATACCTATTCAATCTGGGATCTTCAAAACTGGGCAGGACCTGCAAATCAAGGTGGTGTTACCTATAGCAACGGTGGCTATTATGTAACCTTCTCAGTAGATCGTTCTGCTGTTGGAACGACACAGACGCCAACTGTTCATGCTCGTTTGGTTGAAAAAGCTACTGGTAAAGAAGTAGAAACATTGGATATGACTACCAAGTCAACTTATCAATTTAAGACCTTGGTGCAAGAAAATCCAACTTATGCACCTCAATTTGACTATACTACTGGAGAAGCTTCACAAATTCTAGGAACTTGGACCAATAACCGTGATGCTGGTCCAACTTCGGATGACAAATATAAGCACCATATTCTTCAAATTCGTGACACAACGAAACCAGGAAATGTTGGTGACACAAAGCCAAATGTTCAAACAGTTGTTCCAACTGAAAAAGTAACCCATACAACTCACTATAAAGTTGAGGGCACAAACGAGGAATTGGCTTCATACGCTCAAACGGGTATTGAAAGCCAAGCTTATCACGCCTCTAATCCGCGTACATTTGAAGGTTATGAATTCACACGGACTGATGCAGAAAAAGATATGAGCGGTTTCTTAGGTGGTGTTGGAGCTAAGTACTTGGAACTCCAAGGTGGGCGCGCTCACTACTATGTAAAACGTATTGTAGAACAAGTAGATAAAGATGGTACATCTGTTGTTAAATTGTATGCTTTAGATCCTTCGAAGGTGTCATCATATAGCCCGGCAACTGATGTAAATAATCTTAATTTAGATAACTATACATTGTTGTATACCTCAGATCCTGTCAAACCAGGAGGTAAGCCAACACCTGCTGGAACAAAAGATGCAACTCACTCAGTTGGATTTGTTGATAGTAAGGATGGGCAATACCATCTTAAGGTGGAAACCTATACTGATGGTGGAAATGGGAATGTCCGTTTGAGTGGTTGGTACAATAAAGCCACAGGGGATGCTTTTACAGCTTCGCCGCAATACTCAGCAGATGTTGATCCTGTTCGAAATAATAGAGATAACATCATCGGTGGGAATACACCGGGAGATAAAGCTTCAGGCTATCCATCATTCTACAATAACTACTCACTTCCTTCTGTTAAACAAATTTCTACCGATGTAACTCACTATTACCGTAAATCAGATGTTAAAGGTAATGTTTACGTGCATTATCAAGATACAGAAGGCAAGACTATTAAGCCAGATGTAACTGATGAAAAAAATCAACCAGTTAATAAGGCCTACGATACAGTTGTAGACAATCGTCCGAACGAGATTACATTCGAAGGTAAGACTTACGAGTTAGTCCCAGCTGGTAACTACACAGTAGGTGAAGTTGATGATCAAGGTCACCTTAAGTCATCAGACTCAACAACAGGTGCAGTTGCTAAAGAGGATAAGAATGTAACTTACATCTACAAACTTAAAGAAACGCCTAAGGGTAACGTTTATGTTCACTATGTAGATACAGAAGGCAAGACCATCAAGTCTGATGTAACCGATGAAGATAAACAACCAGTAGACAAAGACTACGATACAGTTGTAGACAACCGTCCACAAGAGATTACATTCGAAGGTAAGACATACGAATTGGTCCCAGCAGGTAACTACACAGTAGGTGAAGTAGATGATCAAGGTCACTTGAAGTCAACAGACCCAACAACAGGTAAGGTTATCGAAGGTGATAAGAATGTCACTTATGTATACAAACTTAAAGAAGCTCCTAAGGGTAACGTTTATGTTCACTATGTAGATACAGAAGGTAAGACCATCAAGTCTGATGTAACCGACGAAGACAAACAACCAGTAGACAAAGACTACGACACAGTTGTAGACAACCGTCCACAAGAGATTGAATTCGAAGGTAAGACATACGAATTAGTCCCAGCAGGTAACTACACAGTAGGTGAAGTAGATGATCAAGGTCACTTGAAGTCAACAGACCCAACAACAGGTAAGGTTATCGAAGGTGATAAGAATGTCACTTATGTATACAAACTTAAAGAAGCTCCTAAGGGTAACGTTTATGTTCACTATGTAGATACAGAAGGTAAGACCATCAAGTCTGATGTAACCGACGAAGACAAACAACCAGTAGACAAAGACTACGATACAGTCGTAGACAACCGTCCACAAGAGATTGAATTCGAAGGTAAGACATACGAATTGGTCCCAGCAGGTAACTACACAGTAGGTGAAGTAGATGATCAAGGTCACTTGAAGTCAACAGACCCAACAACAGGTAAGGTTATCGAAGGTGATAAGAATGTAACTTATGTATACAAACTTAAAGAAACTCCAGCTGAGCCTAAGGGTAACGTTTATGTTCACTATGTAGATACAGAAGGCAAGACCATCAAGTCTGATGTAACCGACGAAGATAAACAACCAGTAGACAAAGACTACGATACAGTTGTAGACAACCGTCCACAAGAGATTGAATTCGAAGGTAAGACATACGAATTAGTCCCAGCAGGTAACTACACAGTAGGTGAAGTAGATGATCAAGGTCACTTGAAGTCAACAGACCCAACAACAGGTAAGGTTATCGAAGGTGATAAGAATGTAACATATGTATACAAACTTAAAGAAACGCCAAAAGGTGAAGTTGTTATCACTTATGTAGATGAGAAGGGTAAAGAGCTTCAAAAACCTCGTCAAGATACACCAAATTCACCATATGACACACCATATAACACTACTGAAGAAGGTGAAAAACCAAACACAATCAAGAGTGAAGATGGTAAGACATATAAGATCGTACCGAAGGGTGATTATCCAGTAGGTAAGGTCGATGAAAATGGTCACCTTGAATCATCAGACCCAGTTACAGGTAAGGTTACTAAACCAAAATCAACTATCACTTATGTTTATAAAGAAGTGAATGGTAATGTCTATGTACACTACGTTGATACAGAAGGTAAGACAATCAAGTCTGATGTAACCGATGAAGACAAACAACCAGTAGACAAAGACTACGATACAGTTGTAGACAACCGTCCACAAGAGATTGAATTCGAAGGTAAGACATACGAATTAGTCCCAGCAGGTAACTACACAGTAGGTGAAGTAGATGATCAAGGTCACTTGAAGTCAACAGACCCAACAACAGGTAAGGTTATCGAAGGTGATAAGAATGTAACTTATGTATACAAACTTAAAGAAACTCCAGCTGAGCCTAAGGGTAACGTTTATGTTCACTATGTAGATACAGAAGGCAAGACCATCAAGTCTGATGTAACCGACGAAGATAAACAACCAGTAGACAAAGACTACGACACAGTTGTAGACAACCGTCCACAAGAGATTGAATTCGAAGGTAAGACATATGAATTGGTCCCAGCTGGCACTTACAAAGTTGGTGAAGTAGATGATCAAGGTCACTTGAAGTCAACAGACCCAACAACTGGTAAGGTTATCGAAGGCGATAAGAATGTAACTTATGTATACAAACTTAAAGAAACCCCAGCTGAGCCTAAGAAGGGTGAAGTCATCATCACTTATGTAGATGAGAAGGGTAAAGAGCTTCAAAAACCTCGTCAAGACACACCAAACTCACCATATGACACACCATATAACACCACTGAGGAAGGTGAAAAACCAAACACAATCAAGAGTGAAGATGGTAAGACATATAAGATCGTACCGAAGGGTGATTATCCAGTAGGTAAAGTTGACGAAGATGGACACTTGGAATCATCTGATCCAGTTAAAGGTAAAGTTGACAAACCAAAATCAACCATCACTTACGTCTATAAAGAAGTGAAGGGTAACGTTTATGTACACTACGTTGATACAGAAGGCAAGACCATCAAGTCTGATGTAACCGACGAAGACAAACAACCAGTAGACAAAGACTACGATACAGTTGTAGACAACCGTCCACAAGAG
This sequence comes from Streptococcus mitis, assembly GCF_023109105.1. Taxonomy (GTDB): domain Bacteria; phylum Bacillota; class Bacilli; order Lactobacillales; family Streptococcaceae; genus Streptococcus; species Streptococcus mitis_BW. The sequence goes on along the minus strand of NZ_JALDTZ010000007.1, from coordinate 54,666 downwards.
ATTACATTCGAAGGTAAGACATACGAATTGGTCCCAGCAGGTAACTACACAGTAGGTGAAGTAGATGATCAAGGTCACTTGAAGTCAACAGACCCAACAACAGGTAAGGTTATCGAAGGTGATAAGAATGTAACATATGTATACAAACTTAAAGAAACTCCAGACAAACCTGTAGAGCCAACTCCAGACAAGCCTGTAGAACCAACTCCAGACAAGCCTGTAGAGCCAACTCCAGACAAACCTGTAGAACCAACTCCAGACAAGCCTGTAGAACCAACTCCAGACAAGCCTGTAGAACCAACTCCAGATAAACCTGTAGAACCAACTCCAGACAAGCCTGTAGAACCAACTCCAGACAAGCCTGTAGAGCCAACTCCAGATAAACCTGTAGAACCAACTCCAGACAAACCTGTAAAACCAACTCCAGACAAGCCTGTAGAGCCAACTCCAGACAAACCTGTAGAGCCAACTCCAGACAAGTCTGTAGAGCCAACTCCAGGTAAACCAGTAGATCCAACATCAGCTAAAGGACAACTTCCAAATACTGGTGAAACTACATCTGCAGGCTCAACTGTACTCGGAGTAGTTGCAGGACTTGTAGGATTGGCAGCACTTGGACGTCGTAAAAAAGAAGACGAAAAATAGTCATCTTTCTTAAGTGAGTAATGTTACTTTATTAAAAATAACAAGTCACGATTGACGACCAGAGCCGGTTTTGAGTCATAGAAAAAAGGGAACTGTGTGTTCCCTTTTTTCGACTAGTTATAAAATAGAATCTCTGCTGAGAGTCTATGAGAAGAAAAGCTAGTAACAAGATTTATAAAAAGATATAAAGTTATCCCGAATCTATGATTTATCATGATTCGGTTTTTTCAGGTTCTTTGTCAACTGTAGTGGGTTGAAAAAAAGCTAATCTCGAGAAAGGACAAATTGCGTCCTTTCTTTTTGATGTTCAGAGCGATAAAAATCCGTTTTTTGAAGTTTTCAAAGTTCCGAAAACCAAAGGCATTGCGCTTGATAAGTTTGATGAGATTATAGTGGTGTTTCAAGTCTTCTGAATAGTTCTAAAGCTTGTCTAGAATCTCTTTATTCGTCAAGTGCATTCGAAAAGTAGGGCGATAAAATCGCTTATCGCTGAGTTTGCGACTATCCTGTTGGATGAGTTTCCAGTAGCGCTTAATAGCCTTGTATTCATGGGATTTTCGATCAAACTGATTCATAATTTGAACACGCACACGACTCATAGCACGGCTTAGATGTTGTACAATATGGAAACGATCAAGTACAATTTTTGCATTCGGGAGTGAAACAGTCTGGGAGACTGTTTCAGCCTGAGCCTAGAAATTCGAAAGCGAAGCTGTTTAGACAAGGTATAATAAGGACTAAACATATCCATAGTAATGATTTTCACTCGACATCGGACGGCTCTATCATATTTAAGAAAGTGATTTCGAATGATAGCTTGTGTTCTGTCCTCAAGAATAGTGATGATATTGAAATTGTCAAAATCTTGCGCAATGAAACTCATCTACATCTCCCGATTGATACAGTCACTTCCCTGACTGTTTCAACATCCCAGGACATAATCTCACGAAGACGAGAAAAATCATGTTTAAAGTGAAAGTCATTAAGCTTGCGAATAACAGTTGAAGTTGAGATGGCTAGCTGATGAGCAATATCAGTCATAGAAGTTTTTCAATCAACTTTTGAGCAATCTTTTGGTTGATGATACGAGGGATTTGATGATTTTTCTTGACGAGGGAAGTCTCAGCGACAGCCTTTTTTGAGCACTGATAGCACTTAAAACGGCGTTTTTTAAGGAGAATTCTGGTAGGCATACCAGTTGTTTCGAGGTAAGGGATCTTAGACGGTTTTTGAAAGTCATATTTCTTCATTTGACTTCCACAATCAGGACAGGATGGGGCATTATAATTTAGTTTAGCGATGATTTCTTTGTGTGTATCTTATTGATGATGTCTAAAATCTGGATATTAGGGTCTTTGATATCGAGCAGTTTTGTGATAAAATGTAATTGTTCCATATGAATTTTTCTAATGATGCTTTGGTTGCTTTTCGTTATAGATCTTATGGGACTTTTTTTCTACAACAGAATAGGCTCCATAATATCCATAGAGGATTTACCCACTACAAATATTATAGAGCCAAATAAGATAGGAATCCTTCAGAGTAGAATCTGGGGGATTTTTTATTTGACAGGAAGTTTCTATTTTGTTAATATGATTAACAAAGAAAAGAGAGATTATGGATAAAAAAGAATTTATTACATTTAATAATCGTTTCAATAGCTTTATTTTAGCGTTTGAACAGTTAAAAAAAAATCAACATAAAAGTGGTGTTGACAGATCCATTACGTTGAATGAGGTACATTTGATTGTTGTGATTGGGGAAAATCAGCCTTTAAATCTAGTAAAATTATCTGAACTATTAGGAGTTTCGAGAAGTGCAACAACTCAAAGTGTTAGAAGATTGATTCAAAAAAATTTAGTTTTTTTTGATTTTGATCCGAATAATGGGAAAAATAAATATTTGAGATTATCTGAAAAAGGCATCGAAGTTTTTAAAATCCATAAGGAGCAACAAGCATATATTGAAAAGTCAATCTTTTCAGTTTTAAACAACTATAGCGAGGGGGAACTTCAAACAGTTGTGAAATTGATGGATGATATTGAAAAGGTGTGGGGAGAATTACCGTGGTAAAAGTCGCGGTAAATTTTAAATATAATTGTTAAGTGAATTAACAAAAAGGAGGAAGATATGACTGTAAACATAGAACTGATTTCACAAACAGATTTAGCGGATGAATCTTTTTATATTGCTATCAATGGTTTAGAACCAAGGGCAATGTATTGTGTAGAAATGTACCTGTTTGATTATTACTGTATAAATGCTTTCTTGCTTTTAGATCATGATGTTATATGGAAATCAGCCGCAATTTTTTTATCTGATCAGGACGGTATGATTGATACCTCTCAGACAGCATCTATTTCGGGATCTTATAAAGGGGTTTCGGAAATGGGATTATTCTTTAATGCGAAACCGTTGAAGAATAGGAAAAGGAGATTACCGAGTTCCCTTGATAGAATTCCATTGCGAGATTGTTTTGGTGTTGAAATTAAAATCAAGATGGGGAAAGATGTGGTCGCGGAGCAAAGTTTCGTAAGGCGTTATATGAATCTGGGAGTAAGATATCAAGATATCTATGACAAGCATTTTCAAGGTCGATTGTTTTATGATGAAAAGTTAAGAAAGGCGCCAGCCGTGATTATTGTTAGCGGTAGTGAGGGAAGAATTGAAAAAGCTCAGAATATTGCCCAGCTTTTATCTTCTAGAGGATATATTTGTCTTGCGATAGCTTATTTTGGTTTAGAGGGATTGCCCCAAAACTTAGAACGAATTCCAATAGAATGTCTGGAGGAGGCGAAAGATTTTCTATATCATCATCCTCAAGTTGATAATACAAAAATAGGAATATATGGTCGCTCTAAAGGAGCAGAGCTTGTTCTGGCTGGACAAAGTATTTTGGAAGATGTGCAATGTTTAGTACTCAATTCTCCTTCAAATATAATATTTGAGGGAATAAAGGGAAAACTCAATTCTCATTCATCTTCTTGGACATATTCGCAAAAAGAACTTCCTTATCAAAAATTTCAGTTAGGAAATTATTTGTTAAACAAGTTTTTTGGAAAATATATTCCTGAAGATAGTAGGGCTCAGATTGATGTGAGTAAAATTGCCTCTCCTTTATTATTACTAGGAAGCGATGTTGATGAAATATGGAATGCATCATCCGCGATAGATGATATTATTTCACACTATAAAGGGGAATCCATTTTGTTTAAAAAATACCATGAAACAGGGCATATGTTGACGGTTGCTTATCAACCGAATCATCGTTATCGAAAAGATTGGCGCTTATTAATGAAAGAAAGTGTAGACTCTTGGTTTGCCACGATAAATTTTTTTGATAGACATCTGAAAAATTTGTAGATAGTGCTGAACCGTACTATAATAGTCCCAACTAAGATAAAAACACAGTTCTGGTTAGTAGTCCAGTCTATAAAAGCAATTGTTCAAACAAGAGAAATTTGAACTCAAACAGTAAAAAATAGAGAGAAGTACAAGAGTTACTAGTGACTTTCTCTTTCATAAAATAGAACAGCTCTTCTCGGATAAAAAGAGCTGTTTTTTGCTTGTATTGAAAATTCTTTTCATCTATTATTTCCTAATAAATCAACTTGGTGTCAAAAATTTGGCTATAAGGGATTGTGTGTCATGATTTCTAGTTAATTTTTTATTGTTTGATTTGGCGAGAATAATACTACCGATTCTTTAATTTTTCGGCCAGATGCGGTAAAACATCTCTTTTATAGCGCATATTTAAAAATATAATGTGTTCTTGTAAGTGTTTTTAAGCTTCATTTAGCAATTCGGTAGGAGAAAAATGGCTGTAGCCTTCTCTACTTTAACTTAACCCTAATTATCTCACCACTTAACCTCTCATTTTAACCACTTATCTCGAAAGTCGATTTTTCTTTCATACTTTTTGTTAAACTGGTTAGGTAAAGAGGAGGAAATAAATATGATTTTACAAGTTAAACATTTGACTAAACGGTATGGCGATTATATGGCTGTTGACGATATTCAGTTAGAGTTTGAAGAAGGGAGTTTTAATGCTATTTTGGGTCCCAATGGTGCAGGAAAATCAACCACCATTTCCATGTTAATCGGTTTGAAAAAGCCGACAAAAGGTCAGATTCGATATGCGCCAAATACGAAAATCGGAGTAGTTTTTCAAGCTAGTGTACTGGATGAGAGGTTGACGGTTAGGGAAAATCTTACGATTCGTGCTCAACAGTATAAGGAGATTGTAGCAAGTCGTGTGGATGATTTGATCCATCAACTGGGTTTGACTGCTTTCCAGAAGCAACTATATGGGACTTTGTCAGGTGGGCAAAAACGTAGGGTTGATATTGCGCGTGCTCTTCTTTCACAGCCAGATATTCTTTTCTTAGATGAACCAACGACAGGTCTAGATATTCAGACTCGCAAAGCCATTTGGGATTTACTGTCTCGACTACAAAAGGATGAAGGGATGACTATTATCTTAACGACTCATTATCTGGATGAAGCGGATGAAGCGGATCAGATCTATATCGTTGATCATGGGAAAGTGATTGCGCAAGGTTCTGCGACGGTTATTAAAAGTCAGTATGCATCTAATATTCTAAAAATTCGTTTTAAAGAAATGAAGGATTTAGAAAAGTTGCTACAGGCTGGAATGACAGTAAAGGAAGAAAATGAGTTGGAATATCTTTTTTATCCAAGGACATCACTGGAAGCTATTGAATATTTGGCAAAAGTACGAGAAGAAATTGATTCTTTTGAGTTTCGTCCAGGTACCATGGATGATGCCTTTATTGCACTTACAGGAAGAGAGGTTCGCTAATGTTAGCTTTATTGAAACGGAATTTTATATTATATTTTCGTAATCGTTCAGGAGTATTTTTCTCATTATTGGGGGCATTGATTTCCTTCCTCCTTTATATCATTTTTTTGCAGAAGAACTTGACGGATGCTTGGTCCCAACTCCCTGATAATACGAACCTTTTAAATAACTGGCTGATGGGTGGGACATTGGCTGTAACTGGGATTACAACCAGTTTTACGGCTCTTACACAAATGGTACAGGATCGTGAAAATCAAGTGGATCAAGATCTCTTCTTGACAGATTTAGGTAGCTGGGGGTTACAGGTGTCCTATCTAATCAGTAGTATTGCCATCTCTTTTGTCATGCAGGTGTTTATGTTTGCTGTTATGGGGCTTTATTTTAAAGAGAGTCCAGTTATCAGTCATTTACCGGAAATTGCTTTGATTATGTTGTTAAGTAGTCTGCTTTCAAGTTTGATAAATATTCTCTTGATTTATCGTTTTCAATCTGTAGATAGTCTTGGCAAACTGGCAACTATAGTGGGAACTGCTTCTGGATTTTTAGTAGGAACTTATGTCCCTATTGGAGTTTTACCTGATTTTGCACAAATTATTATGAAGTGTACCCCTGCAACTTATATTGCTTCTCTTTATCGACAAATTTTAATGAAAGAACCATTAGAGACCGCATTTACAGGAAATAGCAGATTGTTAAAGGAATTTCAAGAAAAAATGGGAATCCAAATCAACTGGCAAGAACTATTGACAAAGGAAGAGACATACTTTATAGTGGTTATTATATGTCTCGTCGCTATTCTTCTTTGGCTTTTATTTGTTAAAGTATTTAGCAAGAGAAAATAAAAGTACATTGGAGAGAAAATGAAGATTCGTTTTGAAATGAAGCCAGAGTTTTCAGAAAAGGACCCACATATTGTAATTCAGGCAGCTCAGTTAACCGACCAAGCAAGGGAAGTCATGGAGTATTTAGAACAATTTTCAACGACCAATCAGGTGGTCATTCCTATTCGAACGGATGATTATCTGGTCATGGTAAAGATTGAGGATCTTATTCTAGCAGATATCGATAAGAACTTGTTAACCATTTATACGGTAGATGGGATTTATAAAACTAAGGAAACATTGATAAACTTTCAGAATCGGATTAATCGGCGTAACTTTATACAGATATCACGCCATTCAATTATAAACATTGACCACTTAGAATCGTTATCAGATAGCTTTTCAGGGAACATGATGGCTAAAATGACTCGGGGCATCAAATCTAGTGTGAGTCGGAAATACGTTAAGTCCTTAATGAATTATCTAGGTTTATAGGAGAAAATCATGAAACGATTAATTGATTATTTTGTATCGGGAATGCGTACGGCTTCCTTCTTTTATTTGAGTATGATGGTGTTGACTCAGTTTTATCCAGGTATTAATTATCCTGAACCAATGACAAAAAATATTCTAGCTCTGTTTTTAATGGGTGGAATTATGGGGGTATTGACTTTAATACTTGAAAAGCTAGAGTTTCTTGCTTTTAGTATACGTGTAGGAGTTCATTTATTAGTGACGGCTACTATTTTAGTATTGACCTCTCTATTTTTTGGTTGGGGTTCAGCCTTGTGGAGTCCCTTGCTTTGGTTCTTTTTCTTGTTAATTTATGGATTGATATGGTTGTATCAAATCTGGCGAACTCATAAACTCACACAACAAATTAATCAAGCCTTGGAGGATAAAAGACAGAAAACGGGTCACTAATATAGTGTTGAGTATGAAGTTTGAAGACAGTGCCAGTTTCCAAAGAGAACAATTTGTGATATAGTATTTTCAGCGTAAAACAAGGAGAAGAAAAATGCCAGTAAACGAATATGGTCAGATGATTGGTGAGTCAATGGAAGGTTATACACCAGGTGAACTGCCTTCTATTGATTTCTTAGAAGGGCGTTATGCTAAGATAGAGGCTCTTTCGGTGGAAAAGCATGCGGAGGATTTATTAGCTGTTTATGGCCCTGATACGCCTCGGGAGATGTGGACCTACCTCTTTCAGGGACCAGTAGCAGACATGGAGGAACTGGTCAGCCTTTTAAATCAGATGTTGGCTCGTAAGGACCGTTTTTACTATGCAATCATAGACAAGGCAACTGGTAAGGCTTTGGGAACTTTTTCTCTCATGCGTATTGACCAGAATAACCGAGTAATAGAAGTGGGAGCTGTCACTTTTTCTCCAGAGCTCAGGGGGACACGGATAGGAACAGAAGCCCAGTATCTCTTGGCTTGCTATGTCTTTGAAGAGCTTAACTATCGTCGCTATGAGTGGAAATGCGATGCTCTTAACCTGCCATCAAGACGAGCTGCGGAGCGTTTGGGATTTGTCTATGAAGGAACCTTCCGTCAGGCAGTGGTTTATAAGAGGCGTACGAGGGATACGGATTGGCTGTCTATGATTGATAAGGACTGGCCCAAAGTCAAAGCTCGTTTGGAAACATGGTTGCGTCCTGAAAATTTTGATAAAAATGGACAGCAGTACAAGAGCTTGAGAGAGCTTTAAGAGGTGTTGACATGATCACTATTAGAAAGCAAGAAATCGTCAAACTAGAGGACGTTTTGCATCTCTATCAGGCTGCCGGTTGGACAAATTATACCCATCAACCAGAGATGCTGGAGCAGGCCTTATCTCATTCATTAGCGATTTATGTGGCACTTGATGGCGATGCTGTGGTGGGCTTGATTCGTTTGGTTGGAGATGGATTTTCATCAGTACTGGTTCAGGATTTAATCGTTTTACCAATCTATCAGCGTCAAGGGATAGGTAGTGCCTTGATGAAAGAGGCTTTAGAGGATTACAAAGATGCCTATCAAGTCCAGCTGGTGACAGAACAGACAGAACGAACCTTGGAATTCTATCGTTCTATGGGCTTTGAAATCTTATTCACTTATAATTGTATAGGAATGACTTGGATAAACAGAGAAAAATAACAAAACTTATTTTTCTTAAGCAAAGTTTAAGGCTAGTCTAGTATTATATAGTCATTAAATAAAGACCTCCTAACTTTATTTAATGAAATCCTAAAACTTTTTTTCATCATAATCTCCTAATGAAGTCACCCAATCAGGTGGCTTTTTTGTGGTTAGGTGATGGTGATAGAATTTTTTTGTAATACTCTTTGAAAATCAAATTCAAATCACGTCACCTTGCCGTACTCAAGTACAGCCTGCGGCTAGTTTCCTAGTTTGTTCTTTGATTTTCATTGAGTATAAAATAGTAAAATATGAGAAAAGTTAAGTTAGTTTTAAGCTTTGTCTTGTATTATATCTTTATTAAATAAAGACCTCCTAACTTTATTTAATGAAATCCTAAACTTTTCTTTTTCATAATAATCTCCCTTAACTCCACCCAATCAGGTGGAGTTTTTTGGCTCTATTTCAGGATTTTGGGGACTGTTATAAAAATCATTTTCCGATATTTTCAGGTATTTTCGGATTTTGGTTGGGGAATTGGCGGGGACTTGTTTAGCAAATATGACTAAGAAATAGTTTTGTTGTTATTTAAGTGAATTCAACCTTAATTTGATTGTAGGTGACTGTTAATTGAAGGACTGGAACTACTGTAATAATGATTTTGCTTGTCTAGTAGTGACGTAATAAATGAGAAGTGACATGTAAGATTGTCTCTTCGTTTACGAAATCGAAATTTCTATGAAATTGATAGAATCCCTAACGTTTTCCTAATCTTGAAAGCCTTGTTGTACAGCGATTAAAGAAGATGTAAACCTTTGACAAAATTTGTGAACTGTGGGATAATGAAATGGAATTGAGTACTAGTTCTATATCATGGGCTAGAAAAGACCCCAAGCTCACGACCAGATAAGCTTGGGGTCTTTTTTGACACTATTTGTCCTTGTTTAGCCATTTATCGACTAAGCGAAGAACGACACCGACCACAATTGGTCCGATGATAGTTTTGAGTACTAATTCTATCATGGGCTATCTCACCTCCTTTCGTAGGCGGTGTAGAAGTGCCGTAGAATATGATACCACATAAGTGCTAAACTCGGGAGGCACCTAATCAGGTGGTTTTTTTGTTTGTGGGCTGGATTTTTGCTATAATAGAAACATGAGTAGAATTTTAGATAATGAAATCATGGGTGATGAGGAGTTAGTAGAACGCACGCTTCGTCCTCAGTATTTACGTGAATACATTGGACAGGACAAGGTCAAGGACCAGCTCCAAATCTTTATCGAAGCTGCCAAAATGCGAGATGAAGCGCTGGATCATGTCCTCTTATTTGGACCTCCAGGTTTGGGGAAAACAACTATGGCTTTTGTTATTGCCAATGAACTGGGTGTAAATCTCAAGCAAACGTCTGGTCCTGTCATTGAAAAAGCTGGTGACTTGGTAGCGATTTTGAATGAATTAGAGCCTGGGGATGTCCTTTTTATTGATGAGATTCATCGTTTGCCCATGTCAGTGGAAGAGGTGCTTTACAGTGCCATGGAGGACTTCTACATTGATATCATGATTGGGGCTGGTGAAGGTAGTCGCAGTGTTCATTTGGAATTGCCACCATTTACATTGATTGGTGCGACGACACGAGCTGGCATGCTATCAAATCCGCTACGAGCACGTTTTGGGATTACTGGTCATATGGAGTATTATGCCCATGCTGACTTGACAGAAATTGTCGAGCGGACGGCAGATATTTTTGAGATGGAAATCACTCACGAGGCCGCTGCTGAGCTGGCCTTACGTAGTCGTGGAACCCCTCGTATTGCCAATCGTCTCCTTAAGCGTGTGCGCGATTTTGCCCAGATTATGGGGAATGGGACTATCGATGATCTTATTACCGATAAGGCTTTGACCATGCTGGATGTTGACCATGAAGGTTTGGACTATGTGGACCAAAAAATCCTTCGGACCATGATTGAGATGTACGGTGGTGGTCCTGTTGGTCTAGGAACTCTTTCTGTTAACATAGCAGAGGAGCGTGAGACAGTTGAAGACATGTATGAGCCTTACTTGATTCAAAAAGGTTTTATCATGCGGACACGTTCTGGACGGGTGGCGACTGCTAAGGCGTATGAGCACTTAGGTTATGAATACAATGAAAAATGAGCAAGAAATTCTAGAGGCTTTTAGAGAAAATCCGGATATGATGGCTATTCTGACGATCATCCGAAACCTTGGTCTGAAAGATTCGTGGTTGGCAGCAGGTTCTGTCAGAAATTTTATCTGGAATCTCTTGTCAGATAAACCAGCTTTTGACCGTGAAACGGATGTGGATGTGATTTTCTTTGACCTAGAGGTGAGTTATGAAGAAACGCTGGCAATAGAAAACAAGTTGAGAGAGGACTTCCCCCAGTATCAGTGGGAGTTGAAAAATCAAGTCTATATGCATCAGCATAGTCCTTATACGGCTCCATATACTAGTTCTCGTGAAGCTATGAGTAAGTATCCAGAACAGTGTACGGCTGTTGGACTACGCTTGAATGAAGAATCCACATTAGAGCTCTTTGCCCCTCATGGTTTGGAGGATATTATAAAGTTTCAAGTTTCCCCAACTCCTCATTTCTTAGAAAATGAAGACCGAATGAAGCTCTATCAAAAGCGTTTATCCAAGAAAAATTGGCAAAAAAAATGGAAAAATCTCACATTTAAACTAACTTAAGGAAACTTTAAGTTAGGAGTTGTATACTTATCTCATAAGTTAAGAAGACCTTAACTTAAACTCCTAAAACTTTTTCATAATAATCTCCCTATAAAAATTAAGTCGCCTAATCAGGCGGCTTATTTTTTTGAAAAATGGGCTTTGTGCCTGAGAATAAATAGCTTAGTGATAGAAGAAAATGGGGAAATATGGTATAATGAAACGATAGATTTTTGAATAGGAATAAGATCATGTTTGGATTTTTTAAGAAAGATAAGGCTGTGGAAGTAGAGGTTCCGACACAGGTTCCTGCTCATATCGGCATCATCATGGATGGGAATGGCCGTTGGGCTAAAAAACGTATGCAACCGCGGGTTTTTGGGCACAAGGCGGGCATGGAAGCATTGCAAACTGTGACCAAGGCAGCCAACAAACTAGGCGTCAAGGTGATTACAGTTTATGCTTTTTCTACGGAAAATTGGACCCGTCCAGATCAGGAAGTCAAGTTTATCATGAACTTGCCAGTAGAGTTTTATGATAATTATGTCCCAGAATTGCATGCGAATAATGTTAAGATTCAAATGATTGGGGAGACAGACCGCCTGCCTAAGCAGACTTTTGATGCTTTAACCAAGGCTGAGGAATTGACTAAGAACAACACAGGATTAATTCTGAATTTTGCCCTCAACTATGGTGGACGTGCTGAAATCACACAGGCTCTTAAGTTGATTTCTCAGGATGTGTTAGATGCCAAAATCAACCCAGGTGACATCACAGAGGAATTGATTGGCAACTATCTCTTCACCCAGCATTTGCCTAAGGAGTTACGAGACCCAGACTTGATTATCCGTACTAGTGGAGAATTGCGTTTGAGCAATTTCCTTCCATGGCAGGGAGCCTATAGTGAGCTCTATTTTACGGACACCTTGTGGCCTGATTTTGACGAGGCGGCCTTGCAGGAAGCCATTCTTGCCTACAATCGTCGTCATCGCCGATTTGGAGGAGTTTAGGAGGAAATATGACACAGGATTTACAGAAAAGAGCCTTGTTTGCAGGGATTGCCCTGGCTATTTTCCTACCAATTTTAATGATTGGGGGACTCTTGCTTCAGATAGCAATTGGAATCATAGCCATGCTAGCCATGCATGAACTTTTGAAGATGAGAGGTCTAGAGACCATGACGATGGAGGGCCTCTTAACCCTCTTTGCAACCTTTGCTTTGACCATTCCCTTGGAGAATTATCTGACTTTTTTACCAGTTGATGGGAATGTGGTTGCCTATAGTGTTTTGATTTCAATCATGTTAGGAACGACCGTTTTTAGTAAGTCTTATACGATTGAGGACGCTGTTTTCCCTCTTGCTATGAGTTTCTATGTAGGCTTTGGATTTAATGCTTTACTAGATGCTCGCGTTGCAGGTTTAGATAAGGCTCTATTGGCCTTGTGTATCGTCTGGGCTACCGACAGTGGTGCCTATCTTGCTGGGATGAACTTTGGGAAACGGAAACTGGCTCCAACGGTTTCTCCAAATAAAACCTTTGAGGGTGCCTTGGGTGGTATTTTAGGCGCTATTTTAGTAACCATCATCTTTATGATGTTTGACAGAACAGTTGCTCTTCCGTATGGAATTTACAAGATGTCGGTCTTTGCTATTTTCTTTAGCATTGCTGGACAATTTGGTGATTTACTAGAAAGTTCGATCAAGCGTCACTTTGGTGTCAAGGATTCTGGGAAATTTATCCCTGGACATGGTGGTGTTTTGGATCGTTTCGATAGTATGTTGCTTGTATTTCCAATCATGCACTTATTTGGACTTTTTTAATCAAAAGACGGAGGAAATACTATGCTCGGAATTTTAACCTTTATTCTGGTTTTTGGGATTATTGTGGTGGTGCACGAGTTCGGTCACTTCTACTTTGCCAAGAAATCAGGAATTCTAGTGCGTGAATTTGCCATCGGTATGGGACCCAAAATCTTTGCTCACATTGGCAAGGACGGGACGGCCTATACCATTCGAATCTTGCCTCTGGGTGGCTATGTCCGTATGGCCGGTTGGGGTGATGATACGACTGAAATCAAGACAGGAACTCCTGTCAGTTTGACTCTTGCTGATGATGGTAAGGTTAAACGTATCAATCTTTCCGGTAAAAAATTAGATCAAACGGCCCTCCCTATGCAGGTGACCCAGTTTGATTTTGAAGATAAGCTCTTTATTAAGGGCTTGGTTCTGGAAGAAGAAAAAACATTTGCAGTGGATCACGATGCAACGGTTGTGGAAGCAGATGGAACTGAGGTTCGGATTGCTCCTTTAGATGTTCAATATCAAAATGCGACTATCTGGGGAAAACTGATTACCAACTTTGCAGGCCCTATGAATAACTTTATCTTAGGTGTCGTTGTTTTTTGGATTTTAATCTTTATGCAGGGTGGTGTCAGAGATGTTGATACCAATCAGTTCCATGTCATGCCCCAAGGGGCTTTGGCTAAGGTGGGAGTGCCAGAAACGGCTCAGATTACCAAGATTGGCTCACATGAGATTAGTAACTGGGAAAGCTTGATCCAGGCTGTAGAAGCAGAAACTAAAGATAAGACGGCCCCGACCTTGGATGTGACTATTTCTGAAAAGGGGAGTGAAAAACAAGTCACTGTTACTCCTGAAGAAAATCAAGGTCGATATCTTCTAGGTGTTCAACCGGGGATTAAGTCAGATTTTCTATCCATGTTTGTAGGTGGTTTTACAACTGCTGCTGACTCGGCCCTACGAATTCTATCAGCTCTGAAAAATCTGATTTTCCAACCGGATTTGAACAAGCTAGGTGGACCTGTTGCCATCTTTAAGGCAAGTAGTGATGCTGCTAAAAATGGAATTGAGAATGTCTTGTACTTCTTGGCAATGATTTCCATCAATATCGGGATTTTTAATCTTATTCCAATTCCAGCCCTGGATGGTGGTAAGATTGTGCTCAATATCCTAGAAGCCATCCGCCGCAAACCATTGAAACAAGAAATTGAAACCTATGTCACCTTGGCCGGAGTGGTCATCATGGTTGTCTTGATGATTGCTGTGACCTGGAATGACATTATGCGACTCTTTTTTAGATAATCGAGGAATATTATGAAACAAAGTAAAATGCCTATCCCAACGCTTCGCGAAATGCCAAGCGATGCTCAAGTTATCAGCCATGCTCTTATGTTACGAGCTGGTTATGTTCGCCAAGTCTCAGCAGGTGTTTATTCTTACTTACCACTTGCCAACCGTGTGATTGAAAAAGCTAAAAACATCATGCGCCAAGAATTTGACAAGATTGGTGCGGTTGAGATGTTGGCTCCTGCCCTTCTCAGTGCAGAATTGTGGCGCGAATCAGGTCGTTACGAAACTTATGGTGAGGACCTTTACAAACTAAAAAACCGTGAAAAATCAGACTTCATTCTAGGTCCAACTCACGAAGAAACTTTTACAGCTATTGTTCGTGATTCTGTTAAGTCTTACAAGCAATTGCCACTCAACCTTTACCAAATTCAACCTAAGTATCGTGATGAAAAACGCCCACGTAATGGCCTTCTCCGTACACGTGAGTTCATCATGAAAGATGCTTACAGCTTCCACGCTAACTATGATAGTTTGGATAGTGTTTATGATGAGTACAAGGCTGCCTATGAGCGTATTTTCACTCGTAGTGGATTGGACTTTAAGGCTATCATCGGTGACGGTGGAGCTATGGGTGGTAAAGACAGCCAAGAATTTATGGCGATTACACCTGCTCGTACCGACCTTGACCGCTGGGTTGTTTTGGACAAGTCAGTTGCCTCATTTGATGAGATTCCTGCAGAGGTGCAAGAAGAAATCAAGGCAGAATTGCTTAAATGGATGGTCTCTGGTGAAGATACCATCGCCTACTCAAGTGAGTCTAGCTATGCGGCCAACTTGGAAATGGCAACAAACGAGTACAAACCAAGCAACCGTGTTGTCGCTGAAGAGGAAATGACTCGTGTTGCAACGCCAGATGTTAAATCAATTGATGAAGTGGCAGCCTTCCTAAACGTTCCAGAAGAGCAAACAATCAAAACCCTCTTCTACATGGCAGATGGTGATCTTGTTGCAGCCCTTCTAGTTGGAAATGACCAGCTCAATGAAGTCAAGTTGAAAAACCACTTGGGAGCAGATTTCTTTGACGTTGCTAGCGAAGAAGAAGTCGCAAGTGTTGTTCAAGCAGGATTTGGTTCACTTGGCCCAGTTGGTTTGCCAGAGAATATTAAAATCATTGCAGACCGTAAGGTGCAAGATGTTCGCAATGCAGTTGTCGGTGCTAACGAAGATGGTTACCACTTGACTGGTGTGAACCCAGGCCGTGATTTTACTGCAGAATATGTGGATATCCGTGAAGTTCGTGAGGGTGAAATTTCCCCAGACGGGCAAGGAGTCCTTAACTTTGCGCGTGGTATCGAAATTGGTCACATCTTTAAACTCGGTACTCGCTACTCAGCAAGCATGGGAGCAGATGTTTTGGATGAAAATGGTCGTGCTGTGCCAATCATCATGGGATCTTACGGTATCGGTGTCAGCCGTCTCCTTTCAGCAGTGATGGAGCAACACGCTCGCCTCTTTGTTAACAAAACGCCAAAAGGTGAATACCGTTACGCTTGGGGAATCAATTTCCCTAAAGAATTGGCACCATTTGATGTGCACTTGATCACTGTCAATGTTAAGGACGAAGAAGCGCAAGCTTTGACAGAAAAGCTTGAAGCAAGCTTGATGGGGGCTGGTTACGAAGTCTTGACAGATGACCGTAACGAACGTGTCGGAGTCAAATTCAGCGATAGCGATTTGATTGGATTGCCAATCCGCATCACTGTTGGTAAGAAAGCGGCTGATGGCATCGTAGAAGTCAAGATTAAGGCGACTGGTGACACCATCGAGGTTCATGCAGATAGCTTGCTTGAAACCCTTGAAATCCTAACAAATAAATAAAATCTATAATCAGAAGAAAAACAAGACAAAAATGTAACTAGTTTTTGCCTTGTTTTTTCTCTATAATGAGATAAAATAAAGATAAAAAGAGTAATACTCAATGAAAATCAAAGAGCAGACTAGGAAGCTAGCCGAAGGTTGCTCAAAACACCGTTTTGAGGTTGTGGATAGAACTGACGAAGTCAGCTCAAAATACTGTTTTGAGGTTGCAGATGGAAGCTGACGTGGTTTGAAGAGAATTTCGATGAGTATAAATAAAGAGGTAGAGCTATGCTAAAATTTCCAAAGGATTTTGTCTGGGGTTCCTCAACTTCTGGGCCACAGACAGAAGGGCGAGTGCCTGGTGACGGAAAGGGAGATAATCTCTGGGATTATTGGTTTCAAGTAGAACCAAATCGCTACTATAATGGGATTGGGCCAGACAAAACATCGACCTTTTATGAAAACTGGGAAAAAGATATCGAACTTTTGTTAGAAACAGGTCACACAGCCTTTCGTACTTCTATCCAGTGGTCTCGTATTTTCCCACAGGGTCGTGGAGAAGTCAATCCTCAAGGTGTGGCTTTCTATCGTCAGGTCTTTGAGGCTATTAAGGCTAAGGGAATTCGCCTTTTAGTAAATCTTTATCACTTTGACCTGCCTTTTGCCCTTCAAGAGGATGGCGATGGCTGGGAAAACAAAGCGACCATTAAGGCCTACGAAGACTATGCTCGTTTCTGTTTTGAGACCTATGGTGACTTGGTAGACCAATGGATTACCTTCAATGAGCCTATCGTTCCTGTAGAGTTTGGTTATTTCTATGATGCCCATTATCCTCATAAGGTGGATGCTAAAGCTGCCGTTAAGGTTGCCTACCACACACAACTAGCCAGCACTCTTGCGGTCAAAGCCTGCCATGAGGTTTTGCCTGATTCTAAGATTGGAATTGTCCTCAACTTGACACCAGCTTATCCACGTAGTCAGCATCCTGCGGATGTCAAAGCTGCACGCATTGCTGATCTATTTCAAGCTCAATCTTTCCTAGATCCATCTGTCTTGGGAACTTATCCAGAAGAATTGGTGGAAATTTTAGCTGAGCATGATTTGCTCCCAGATTCTACAGCTGAGGAGTTGGAACTTATTCGTGAGCACACAGTAGATTTCCTTGGAGTCAACTACTACCAGCCTTTGCGTGTCATGGCGCCACGTTTTGCTAAGCATCCTGACAGTCCGCTCCTGCCTGAGCATTTCTATGAACCTTATATCATGCCTGGTCGTAAGATCAATCCGCACCGTGGTTGGGAAATCTACGAGCAAGGGGTCTATCATATCGCTCAAAACATCAAGGAAAACTATGGCAATATCGAGTGGATGTTGACAGAGAATGGGATGGGCGTTGAAGGTGAAGATAAATTCCGTGAGAATGGTATGATTCAGGATGATTATCGTATTGACTTTGTCAAAGGTCACCTTCGTGAACTTCATCGTGCCATTGAAGATGGTGCTAACTGTAAAGGCTACTTGATTTGGACCTTTATCGATTGCTGGTCATGGCTCAACAGCTATAAAAACCGCTATGGTTTGGTCGAGCTTGACTTAGGAACACAAGAACGTCGCTTGAAAAAATCAGGCCACTGGTTCAAGGAATTAAGCGATAATAATGGATTTTAAAAAGGACTCTGACTGATTATCCTAATTGGTCAGAGTTTTTTGCTTACAGGAGCTTAATTTGAACTATACCAATTTTAACTCTTGACAAGTGAAAGAAACAAGTATATACTGTTTTTGCTGATTCTATAAAAGAGGAATTAGACTATACCAATTTTAAGGAGAAAGCACAGCTGGTCTGTGTCGTATATACTATGTGTGGAATTGTTGGTGTTGTTGGAAACACAAATGCAACTGATATTTTGATTCAAGGGCTTGAAAAGCTCGAATACCGTGGCTATGATTCTGCGGGAATTTTTGTCCTAGGTGGTGCTGAAAATCACCTAGTCAAGGCGGTTGGTCGTATCGCAGAATTGTCTGCTAAAACAGCTGGTGTTGAGGGAACAACTGGTATCGGACATACTCGTTGGGCGACTCACGGGAAACCAACGGAAGACAATGCTCACCCACACCGCTCTGAGACAGAACGTTTTGTTTTGGTGCACAATGGGGTGATTGAGAACTACCTTGAAATCAAGGAAGAATACCTTGCAGGTCACCACTTCAAAGGGCAAACAGATACGGAAATCGCCGTTCACTTGATTGGAAAATTTGCAGAAGAAGATGGCTTGTCAGTTCTTGAAGCCTTCAAAAAAGCTCTTCACATCATCCGTGGTTCTTATGCCTTTGCCTTGGTTGACTCACAAGATCCTGAAGTTATCTACGTAGCTAAGAATAAATCACCACTTTTGATTGGTCTTGGGGAAGGATATAACATGGTCTGCTCAGATGCTATGGCTATGATTCGTGAAACCAACCAATACATGGAAATTCATGACCAAGAGTTGGTAATCGTCAAGGCTGATAGTGTTGAGGTGCAAGACTATGATGGAAATCGCCGTGAGCGTGCTAGCTACACTGCTGAACTTGATTTGTCTGATATCGGTAAGGGAACTTATCCTTACTACATGCTCAAGGAAATCGATGAGCAACCAACGGTGATGCGTAAACTCATTCAAGCCTACACAGATGAGGTTGGTCAAGTTGTCGTAGACCCAGCTATTATCAAGGCTGTTCAAGACGCAGATCGTATCTACATCCTTGCAGCTGGAACATCTTATCACGCAGGATTTGCTTCTAAGAAGATGTTGGAAGAATTGACAGATACGCCAGTTGAACTTGGTATCTCCTCTGAGTGGGGCTATGGCATGCCACTTCTCAGCCAGAAACCACTTTTCATCTTTATCAGTCAATCTGGTGAAACAGCTGATAGTCGTCAGGTTTTGGTTAAGGCCAATGAAATGGGTATCCCAAGCTTGACAGTGACAAACGTGCCTGGTTCAACTCTGTCACGTGAAGCCAACCATACTATGTTGCTTCATGCAGGTCCTGAAATTGCCGTAGCGTCAACTAAGGCCTATACAGCCCAAATAGCAGCCCTTGCCTTCCTTGCAAAAGCGGTTGGTGAAGCAAATGGCAATGAAAAAGCCAAAGCCTTTGACTTGGTTCATGAATTGTCTATCGTGGCTCAGTCTATCGAATCAACTCTTTCAGAGAAAGAAACGATCGACGCAAAAGTCCGTGATCTTCTTGAAACAACACGCAATGCCTTTTACATCGGACGTGGTCAAGATTACTATGTAGCCATGGAAGCCAGTCTCAAACTCAAAGAGATTTCTTACATTCAATGTGAAGGCTTTGCGGCAGGAGAACTCAAACATGGAACTATTGCCTTGATTGAAGATGGAACACCTGTCTTGGCCCTCTTGTCAGATCCAGTCCTTGCTAACCATACTCGTGGAAATATCCAAGAAGTGGCAGCACGTGGCGCTAAGGTCCTTACCATTGCAGAAGAAAATGTTGCCAAAGATACAGACGACATCGTTCTTACGACCGTACACTCTTACCTCTCACCAATCTCAATGGTGGTACCAACGCAACTAGTCGCTTACTTTGCAACACTCCACCGTGGCCTTGATGTGGACAAACCACGTAATCTTGCTAAGTCAGTAACGGTAGAATAAGCTAAAAAGTCTAGTTATCTAGACTTTTTCTTGTGAGCAAATTGGTTGCTTGTACTCAAGATTCGTGTTAGAATAATTTTTCAAATTGAAGGACAGAGGTAGACAAGGAGAATCGCAATGGTAGAATTGGGAATTTCAACATTCGGGGAAACAACGGAGCTTGAAGGGACTGGTCAAACTTACAGTCATGCCGAACGCATTCGCCAGTTGGTGACAGAGATTGAGTTGGCTGATAAGGTTGGTTTGGATGTGTATGGGATTGGCGAGCACCATCGAGCAGATTTTGCAGTATCAGCACCAGAGATTGTCCTGGCAGCTGGGGCAGTCAATACCAAGAAAATCCGTTTGACCAGTGCAGTCAGCATTCTCTCAAGTATGGACCCTATTCGTTTGTTCCAACAATATTCCACTATCGATGCTTTGTCAAATGGACGAGCGGAGATTATGGCTGGAAGGGGTTCTTTCACGGAATCTTTTCCCTTGTTTGGATATGATTTGAAAGACTACGAAGCCCTCTTTGATGAGAAATTAGACTTGCTCCAGTTAGTCAATGAAAAGACAAAACTAGACTGGCAAGGGCGATTGACCCAAACAATCTCTGGCAAAGAAGTTTATCCCCGTCCAGTTCAGGACAAATTGCCCTTGTGGATAGCGACAGGTGGTCATGTCGAATCAACCGTGAAGATTGCTCGGGCAGGCCTACCGATTGTCTATGCCATTATTGGTGGTAACTCCCGTTATTTTAAAAAGTTGATTCAGGCTTATCGTGAGATTGGGAGCGAAGCGGGCCATGCCAGTCATGAGCTAAGGGTTGGAGCCCATTCTTGGGGGTGGATTGCTGAGGACGGCGAGCAGGCGGTGAAAGATTATTTCCATCCGACTAAGCAAGTGGTGGATGCTATTTCCAAAGACCGTCCGCACTGGCAGGAATTGCGTTATGAGCAATATTTGGAGCAGGTAGGGCCAAATGGAGCTATGTTTGTGGGCAATCCAGATCAGGTGGCCGACAAATTGATTCGCATGATTGAAGACTTAGGTTTGGACCGCTTCATGCTCCACCTACCGCTTGGCTCCATGCCTCATGACCAGGTTCTGAGAGCTATTGAACTTTTTGGAACTCAAGTGGCTCCAAAAGTACGGGCATACTTTGCCATGAAAGAGGCTTATACTCAATGAAAATCAAAGAGCAAACTAGGAAGCTAGCTGCAGGCTGTACTTGAGTACGGCAAGGTGAAGCTGAAGTGGTTTGAATTTGATTTTCGAAGAGTATTAATAAAAAATCCTAATCAAGCTTATAAGGACGACAAATATTGTACAAAAATCAATCCCCCGTGCGTTATGGCTTGGGGGATTGTTCTATAGGAGGGCTAGTTTAGTTCTCTTTTTTATTTTTTAGTAAGAAACCGAGACCTAGAAGGGCAAGGAGGCTGATTCCTGCCAACAGGAGTTTGTTATCGTTTTTGGTTCCTGTATTTGGAAGTTCAGCTTGTTTAGCTAGGGGAGCAGCTATATTTTCCTTGCTAGAGTTTTCTACTGATTCGTTTTGAACAGCTTCACTTACAGATGCTGGTTGTGTTTCTTGTGCTGGCTTCTCAGCTTGTGAATCAGTTGTAGCTTGGTTAGCTTTATCTTCTGCATTAGCTACTTTTTTATCTGGTTTAGTAGAGTCAGGTTCAGCTTCTGGAGCTGGATCTTGATGTTCAGGTTTGACTACTCGGTTTGAAATATTGTCTTGGACATTATTTTGATCTTGTTCTTGTTTTAAGCTAGAAAGATCAAATTCTGGTTTTTCCTCTACTGCTGGGGCAACGATGGCACCGCCTTGAGCGATTCGAAGGACAGTAGCTGTAAGGGCGTTTAATTTCAAGCCTTTTTCAGTCCATTCAAGTCCTTTCGGGTTAGCGATTCCTACTGGTCCTGCTTGGTTTTCATCTGCCAAAACTTCAGCCTTTCTGAGGTGGGCAAAGGCTGTTCCTAAATTAAATTCGCGGGCTTTGCCGTCCGCATTGACAAAGACTGCGTAGATATCCCCATTTGAAGCAGTGATTTGGTAGCCAATTACTACATCCTCTTTTTCCACACCATTTTGGCCTGGGACAGTGATGAGGTGGACACGGTCTTTGATATCTTGAAGACTCTTAAGTCGGAAGGCATCAGTAGATTGACGAAGGGCAATCAACCCTTTCATATAGTTACGACTCTTGACATTTTCAGGGAAAGCTTTTCCATCTGTAGCCTTGGTCCAGTCAAACTTGTTGACAGCATCGCTAGAGTCATAAGAGTCATGGATGAAGTAAGGATAGTCAAATGGATTGCCATCCTTATCACGCAACAAGTGAGATTTGTTTGGTTGTTTGTCCTCTGCTACTGGATTCTTGTAGGCTGGGTCACGGAATTGCTTGGTACGTCCGTATTCTTGACCAGAGTGGATAAATGGAGTCCCTTGAGCAGTCAAGACCATGAGGTTTCCAAGTCGCAAACGACGATGAATCTCAGCATAATTTTCAGCCTTGCTTGGGTCTTTTTTGATAGACTGGGCGATGATGTCAAAGAGAGTCAAGTTATCATGGGCTGCGATATACTGGATAACATCTCCAGGACTATCTGCTTCAAAGTTGGTTGGTTGAGCAATGAGATTTTTGAAGATAGTGTTGATATCACGCTTGCCACCTGTGATAAAGGCAGGTTGACCTTCGTTTGGATAACCAGACTTGAGGTTGTTACGGATGTCATCTGAAAAGACAGCGACAGTATCGGTATGTTTCATCCAATCTTGGTCAGCAGCTTTAGTAGGCATGTTTTCATCACCAGCATAGGTTCTCCAACCTTCACCCAGCATGATCAGGTTTGGATTAAGGGCGCGTGCAGCCTTGTAAGCTTCTTCGATAGAAGCCGCATCGTGGTCTCCCATCATATCGAAGCGGAAGCCATCCACTTTGTAGGTGTCGACTAGATATTTGATAGAATCAACTAGGAGCCGTTTGGTCATATGGTGGGTTGTCCCCAAGCGTCCACCACCAAAGCTAGTTCGAGGTGTTCCATCAGCATCCATAAAGTGGTAGTAGTTTGGTTCTAAATCTTCAAAGATATCGACTTTAGCTGTATGGTTATAAACGACATCTAGGATAGCTCCCATGCCACGTTTGTGGATTTCGTTGATGAGGTTTTTAAATTCTGCGATTCGTTTTTCTGGATTTTTAGGATCGCTTGAGTACATACCAGTCAAGGAGAAGTAGTTTTGAGGGTCATATCCCCAGTTGTAGTTGCTGTTGCTTGAAGCATAGTCAGACAAGCGTTCATGGTTCTTCAATTCATTGACAAAGTAGTAAGACAAGACTGGAAGGAGCTGGATGTGGGTCACACCTAAGTCTTTGAGATAGTCTAGTTTTTCAATAAAGGCTTCAAAAGTCCCAAATGGTTTGGTCAAGTCTTTTGCGATGGCGGGATCTGAAGTGAAGTCACGCACATGAGCTTCATAGATAACGGCATCTTCACGAGTCTTGAAGTTGTGAATCTTACCATAAGTCAAGTCTTGAGGTCCTAGTTTAGCTGGATCTACAAAGGCAGCTTTAGCCACTTTATGGGCATCGTCGATCTTAGCATCGTCACTATTCCAAGCAGCGAGGGATTTAGCGTAAGGATCGAGTGCAAGAACAGTTTTACCTTGACGCTCGATTTGGTATTGATAATAGTAGCCAGTGAAATCTGTGATGCCTAGTTTGTTTGTGCTATCTAGAGTTTGTTTCCAAGTTCCTCTTTCCCCTTTTTCAAGAGCGACAGTTCCAACTACTTTTTCAGGGTCATTCTTGTCGTAGATAACAACAGAAACCTTATCAGCACTTGGTGACCAGAGGGTCAAATCAACATGTTTTCCTTCTTCTTTGAGGTCAGCTCCAAGTTTACCATCATAGCTGTAAGTCTCATCTTTAAGACGCCAGCTTGTTTTGGTAGTGAATTTGTCAGAGTTGTAGCTCACGGTATAAGGATGTTTTGTGTCAGAGAAATCTCCGCTGTAGGTCACTTTCTTACCAGCCTCATCGATTGCAACATCAGTGATAGTTACCTTGTTTCCTAGATGATTAGTGATGTTGGAGTGTTTGAGGATATCTTCTTTTTTAGCACCGACAAGTGTTGAAAAACTACTTTCAATGCTAGAAGTTCCTACGTGTTGAGCTCCTGTCATGCGGATATCGTGCACATAGTAGGGGTTGGTATAGATGGTTTCGTCATCATCTTTTAGGAAAATTTGGCTATGATTTTTCAAATCTGTGAACTTATAATCTTCTTTACGGATTTTCACATCGTCTCCTTGTTTCTTTCTGTCTAGTAATAAAAATCCAAGATCTTTAGCTGCATCTTTGAGTGGAATATCGATATAGCGACCATATTTGCCTGTAGCCGTAAAGTCTGTTCCGTTAGGCCATTCACCACTACTTGGATTTTTCACATCTCCCCAGTACCAGAGAGATTTTTTGTCATAGTTGCCATCTGTACGGTAGTAGTTGACGCGAATAGTTCCTGCAGGTTGTGGCTCGTAAGAGAAAACCTTGTGATCTTGGTCCAACCAAGCCTCATTCATCTTTGGTGCCAGTTTTTCTACCGATTTATCGCCAGTTAGATTTTTTCCAGCTGTATTATTGATGAGGAAGCTAATTTTCTTGGCTTGTTCTCCCTTTAATTTGACATCTAGGTAGTAGCCATAGTCATCTTTTTTGGCATCCTTGAAGGACAAGGCTCCGTTAGGCCAATTTTCAGAAGGTTTTTCAACATCGTCCCAAGTCCATAGCCCTTGAGCATCCTTGTTTTCTTCAGGAAGCTTTTTGACATGGATACGGAAGTAGTTATCTTCGATTGGCTCTTCTGCCTTAGTTTCAGTCGTTACTGGACTCGTAGAAGTAGTTGGTTCACTTGAACGATCTTGTCCGGTTTGTGGTGCTGAATCGGCTGGGGTTGCAGCAGGAGTTGTTGCCTCTGTTGCAGGTTTTTCTTCTGTTTTCTCTAGGGAAGCGTTTGCATTATTAGGTGAAGAAAAATCGCTTTCGTTCTTGCCAGCGATGTTTGTTGCATCAGTAAGAGGTTGGGCAAGGGCAGTAGTAGCTTCATTGTCAGTTCCCTTATTGCTTGTAGTATTTTCGTTGGCTGAGATAGTTGGTGTAGCCATGGCAAGTAGGACAAGGCTTGCTCCAATAAGGACAGAACCAGTTCCATTTTTGAGGGAACGGATGCTGTAAACCATTTTTTTCTCAGTGTCAGATGGTGTTCTTTTCATAATCAATCTCCTATAAATGAATTTCTTTATCAGTATAGCACTTAGTAAAATAAGATGCAAGCGTTTTCCTAAAATTAAACTAAAAGAAAAATCGCAACAAATTTTGTTACGATTCAGCCAGTATTTCTTATAGGAAAAGATTTTGTCAAAAATTCGTCAATCCCCTTGAAAAATCTAGCTAAATAGGGTATAATATGAATAATCATTTGTCGTAGGTTTTGTCTGAAATATTGTCCAGACAAGGCTCACAGCAGTTAAATCTTCTGAAAAAGTCAGATTTAGCTGCTCTTTTTGTGCTTTTTTTCAGGATTTTGAGTGTTTGTAACAAAGACTTAAAGATTCTGAAAATTAGTTAAAGGGGATAAAGTGATAGAAGGTTTACAACCTTTTGACGATAATCAAAGGCCTAGATGACTAGGCTTGAAACTTTATTTTAAAGGAGAATCATCTTGGCAGGACATGACGTTCAATACGGGAAACATCGTACCCGTCGTAGTTTTTCAAGAATCAAAGAAGTTCTTGACTTACCAAATTTGATTGAAATTCAAACTGATTCATTCAAAGATTTCCTAGACTATGGTCTCAAGGAAGTGTTTGAAGATGTATTGCCAATTTCAAACTTCACAGACACAATGGAGTTGGAGTTTGTAGGCTATGAAATCAAAGAACCAAAATATACGCTTGAAGAAGCTCGTATCCACGATGCCAGCTATTCAGCACCTATCTTTGTAACCTTCCGCTTGATTAACAAAGAAACTGGTGAAATCAAGACTCAAGAAGTTTTCTTTGGTGATTTCCCAATCATGACTGAGATGGGTACTTTCATCATCAACGGTGGTGAACGTATCATCGTATCACAGTTGGTGCGTTCACCAGGTGTTTACTTTAATGACAAGGTAGATAAAAATGGTAAAGTGGGCTACGGTTCAACTGTCATCCCTAACCGTGGAGCTTGGTTGGAACTTGAAAGCGACTCAAAAGATATCGCCTATACTCGTATCGACCGTACTCGTAAGATTCCATTTACGACCTTGGTTCGTGCGCTTGGTTTCTCAGGTGATGATGAAATCTTTGATATCTTTGGTGACAGCGATCTTGTTCGTAACACTGTTGAAAAAGATATTCACAAGAACCCAATGGACTCTCGTACAGCCGAAGCTTTGAAAGAAATCTACGAACGTCTTCGTCCAGGTGAGCCTAAGACTGCTGAAAGCTCACGTAGCTTGCTTGTGGCTCGTTTCTTTGACCCACGTCGTTATGACCTAGCAGCAGTTGGTCGTTACAAGATCAATAAAAAACTCAATGTTAAAACACGTCTGCTCAACCAAACCATTGCGGAGCCATTGGTAGACCCTGAAACAGGTGAAATCTTGGTGGAAGCTGGGACAGTTATGACTCGTAGTGTGATTGAAAGTATTGAAAGTCATTTGGATGGCGATTTGAACAAGATTGTCTACATTCCAAATGACGCTGCGGTTGTGACTGAACCAGTTGTTCTTCAAAAATTCAAGGTTGTTGCACCAACTGATCCAGACCGTGTTGTAACAATCATCGGTAATGCTAATCCAGATGACAAAGTTCGTATCGTCACTCCTGCAGATATCCTTGCAGAGATGAGCTACTTCCTCAACTTGGCTGAAGGACTTGGCCGTGTGGATGATATCGACCACCTTGGGAACCGTCGTATCCGTGCGGTTGGTGAATTGCTTGCCAACCAAGTACGTTTGGGACTTTCTCGTATGGAACGTAATGTCCGTGAACGTATGTCTGTTCAGGACAACGAAGTCTTGACACCACAACAAATTATTAACATCCGTCCTGTAACAGCTGCGGTTAAAGAATTCTTTGGTTCATCACAGTTGTCACAGTTCATGGACCAACACAATCCTCTTTCTGAGTTGTCTCACAAACGTCGTTTGTCTGCCTTAGGGCCTGGTGGTTTGACACGTGACCGCGCTGGATATGAAGTGCGTGACGTGCACTACACTCACTATGGTCGTATGTGTCCAATCGAAACACCTGAAGGACCAAACATCGGTTTGATCAACAACTTGTCTTCATACGGGCACCTCAACAAGTATGGTTTCATTCAAACACCATACCGTAAGGTTGACCGTGCAACTGGTAAAGTTACCAACGAAATTGTTTGGTTGACTGCCGATGAAGAAGATGAATACACAGTAGCTCAGGCTAACTCTAAATTGAACGCAGATGGAACTTTTGCTGAAAAAGTTGTCATGGGACGTCACCAAGGGGTTAACCAAGAATATCCAGCATCAAGCGTTGACTATATGGACGTTTCTCCTAAGCAGGTAGTTGCTGTTGCGACAGCATGTATTCCTTTCTTGGAAAACGATGACTCCAACCGTGCCCTCATGGGTGCCAACATGCAACGTCAGGCTGTTCCTTTGATCGATCCTAAAGCGCCTTTCGTTGGTACTGGTATGGAATATCAAGCAGCCCATGATTCAGGAGCTGCAGTTATTGCACAACATGGTGGTAAGGTTACCTATGCAGATGCGGACAAAGTAGAAGTTCGTCGTGAAGATGGTTCCCTTGATGTTTACCACGTCCAAAAATTCCGTCGTTCAAACTCAGGTACTGCTTATAACCAACGTACCCTTGTTCGAGTTGGCGATGTCATCGAAAAAGGTGACTTTATCGCTGATGGACCTTCTATGGAAAAAGGTGAAATGGCGCTTGGACAAAACCCAATCGTTGCCTACATGACATGGGAAGGTTACAACTTCGAGGATGCCGTTATCATGAGCGAACGCTTGGTGAAAGACGATGTTTATACATCTGTTCACCTCGAAGAATACGAATCAGAAACACGCGATACAAAGCTTGGGCCTGAAGAAATTACTCGTGAAATTCCAAACGTTGGTGAAGATGCCCTTAAAGACCTTGACGAAATGGGTATCATCCGTATCGGTGCTGAGGTTAAAGAAGGGGATATCCTTGTAGGTAAAGTAACACCTAAGGGTGAAAAAGATCTTTCTGCTGAAGAGCGTCTCTTGCACGCTATCTTCGGAGACAAATCTCGTGAAGTTCGTGACACTTCTCTTCGTGTACCACACGGTGCCGATGGTGTCGTTCGTGATGTTAAAATCTTTACACGTGCAAATGGTGATGAATTGCAATCTGGTGTCAACATGCTGGTTCGTGTATACATCGCACAAAAACGTAAGATTAAGGTCGGAGATAAGATGGCCGGACGTCACGGAAACAAAGGGGTTGTCTCTCGTATCGTTCCTGTAGAAGACATGCCTTACCTTCCAGATGGAACTCCAGTCGATATCATGTTGAACCCACTTGGGGTGCCATCACGTATGAATATCGGTCAGGTTATGGAACTTCACCTTGGTATGGCGGCTCGTACTCTTGGCATCCACATCGCAACGCCAGTCTTTGACGGAGCAAGTTCTGAAGATCTTTGGGATACTGTCAAAGAAGCAGGTATGGATAGCGATGCTAAGACTATCCTATACGACGGACGTACTGGTGAACCATTTGATAACCGTGTGTCAGTTGGTGTCATGTACATGATCAAACTCCACCACATGGTTGATGATAAATTGCACGCTCGTTCAGTCGGACCTTACTCAACCGTTACACAACAACCACTCGGAGGTAAAGCTCAGTTTGGTGGACAACGTTTCGGTGAGATGGAGGTTTGGGCGCTTGAAGCCTATGGTGCGTCAAATGTCCTTCAAGAAATCTTGACTTACAAGTCTGACGATATCAACGGACGTTTGAAAGCTTATGAAGCTATTACAAAAGGAAAACCAATTCCAAAACCAGGTGTTCCAGAATCATTCCGAGTTCTTGTGAAAGAATTGCAATCTCTTGGTCTTGACATGCGTGTTCTTGACGAAGACGATCAAGAAGTGGAACTTCGTGACCTTGATGAAGGAATGGACGAAGATGTCATCCACGTAGATGACCTTGAAAAAGCCCGCGAAAGAGCAGCTCAAGAGGCTAAAGCAGCCTTTGAAGCAGAAGAAAATGCAAAAGCGGAAACAACAGAAGAAGCTGCTGAACAAGAATAAGCAGTTCACTTATAATAGAAAGGGAAGAAATAGTGGTTGATGTAAATCGTTTTAAAAGTATGCAAATCACCCTAGCTTCTCCAAGTAAAGTCCGTTCATGGTCTTATGGAGAAGTCAAAAAACCTGAAACAATCAATTACCGTACCTTGAAACCAGAACGTGAAGGACTCTTTGATGAAGTGATCTTTGGTCCTACAAAAGACTGGGAATGTGCTTGTGGCAAGTACAAACGCATTCGTTACAGAGGGATTGTTTGTGACCGCTGTGGGGTTGAAGTAACGCGTACGAAAGTTCGTCGTGAGCGTATGGGGCACATTGAGTTGAAAGCTCCTGTATCTCACATCTGGTACTTCAAGGGGATTCCAAGCCGTATGGGCTTGACCCTTGATATGAGCCCTCGTGCCCTCGAGGAAGTGATCTACTTTGCGGCTTATGTGGTGATTGATCCTAAGGATACACCACTTGAGCACAAGTCTATCATGACAGAGCGCGAATACCGTGAGCGCTTGCGTGAGTATGGTTATGGATCATTCGTTGCCAAGATGGGTGCCGAAGCCATCCAAGACCTTTTAAAACAAGTAGATCTTGAAAAAGAAATTGCTGAACTCAAAGAAGAGTTGAAAACAGCTACTGGACAAAAACGTATCAAAGCCATCCGTCGTTTGGATGTTTTGGATGCCTTTTACAAGTCTGGAAATAAACCTGAATGGATGATTCTCAACATCCTTCCGGTTATTCCACCAGATCTTCGTCCAATGTTGCAGTTGGATGGTGGCCGTTTTGCCTCATCTGACTTGAATGACCTTTACCGTCGTGTTATCAACCGTAACAACCGCTTGGCTCGTTTGCTTGAGTTGAATGCACCAGGTATCATCGTTCAAAATGAGAAGCGTATGCTTCAAGAAGCGGTTGACGCTTTGATTGACAATGGTCGTCGTGGTCGTCCAATCACAGGACCAGGTAGCCGTCCACTGAAATCATTGAGCCACATGCTTAAAGGTAAACAAGGACGCTTCCGTCAAAACTTGCTCGGTAAACGTGTTGACTTCTCAGGACGTTCCGTTATCGCCGTTGGTCCAACTCTTAAGATGTACCAATGTGGTGTGCCACGTGAAATGGCGATCGAGCTCTTTAAACCATTCGTTATGCGTGAAATCGTTGCCCGTGATATCGTGCAAAACGTCAAAGCAGCTAAACGCTTGGTAGAACGTGGAGATGAACGTATCTGGGATATCCTAGAAGAAGTGATTAAAGAACACCCAGTACTTCTTAACCGCGCACCGACTCTTCACCGTTTGGGTATCCAAGCTTTCGAGCCAGTCTTGATTGATGGTAAGGCCCTTCGCTTGCACCCACTTGTCTGTGAAGCCTACAACGCCGACTTTGACGGGGACCAAATGGCCATTCACGTACCGCTTTCAGAAGAAGCCCAAGCAGAAGCTCGTATCTTGATGCTGGCTGCTGAGCACATCTTGAATCCAAAAGATGGGAAACCAGTTGTTACTCCATCTCAGGACATGGTTTTGGGTAACTACTACTTGACCATGGAAGAAGCTGGTCGTGAAGGTGAAGGAATGGTCTTCAAAGACCGTGACGAAGCGGTTATGGCTTACCGTAATGGCTATGTTCACCTCCACTCACGTGTTGGTATCGCAACAGACAGCCTCAACAAACCATGGACAGAAGAGCAAAAACATAAAGTCTTGCTTACAACAGTTGGTAAAATTCTCTTCAATGACATCATGCCAGAGGGACTACCATACTTGCAAGAGCCAAACAACGCCAACTTGACAGAAGGCGTCCCAGCTAAATACTTCTTGCCACTTGGTGGAGATATCAAGGAAGCTATTCGCAATCTTGAACTCAACCCTCCATTCAAGAAGAAAAATCTAGGAAATATTATCGCTGAAATCTTCAAACGTTTCCGTACGACAGAAACTTCTGCCCTACTTGACCGCATGAAGAACCTCGGTTACCACCACTCAACTCTTGCAGGATTGACAGTGGGTATTGCCGATATCCCAGTCGTTGATGACAAGGTTGAAATCATTGAAGAATCACACAAACGTGTAGAACAAATCACCAAACAATTCCGTCGTGGTATGATCACAGACGACGAGCGTTACAATGCCGTTACGGCTGAATGGCGTGCTGCCCGTGAAAAATTGGAGAAACGTTTGATTGCCAACCAAGATCCGAAGAATCCAATCGTTATGATGATGGACTCTGGAGCCCGTGGTAACATCTCAAACTTCTCACAGCTTGCCGGTATGCGTGGTCTGATGGCTGCTCCGAACGGACGTATCATGGAATTGCCAATCCTTTCAAACTTCCGCGAAGGTTTGTCAGTACTCGAAATGTTCTTCTCAACTCACGGTGCTCGTAAAGGTATGACCGATACGGCCCTTAAGACAGCCGACTCAGGTTACTTGACTCGTCGTTTGGTTGACGTTGCCCAAGACGTTATCATCCGTGAGGACGACTGTGGAACAGATCGTGGTCTCTTGATCCGCTCTATCGCAGAAGGAAAAGAGATGATCGAGTCTCTTGAAGAGCGTCTCAATGGTCGTTACACTAAGAAAACTGTTAAACATCCAGAAACTGGTGCAGTTATCATTGGTCCAAATGAGTTGATTACAGAAGACAAGGCGCGTGAAATTGTTAATGCTGGTGTAGAAGAAGTGACTATCCGCTCTGTATTTACATGTAACACTCGTCACGGTGTCTGCCGTCACTGTTACGGTATCAACTTGGCGACTGGTGATGCGGTTGAAGTTGGTGAAGCAGTTGGTACAATCGCTGCCCAATCTATCGGGGAACCTGGTACACAGCTTACAATGCGTACCTTCCACACGGGTGGGGTTGCCTCAAATACCGATATCACTCAGGGTCTTCCTCGTGTCCAAGAAATCTTTGAAGCCCGCAATCCTAAAGGGGAAGCGGTTATCACAGAGGTTAAAGGACAAGTTACTGCTATCGAAGAAGATGCATCAACTCGTACTAAGAAAGTCTTTGTTAAGGGTGAAACTGGCGAAGGTGAATACGTGGTACCATTTACAGCACGTATGCGTGTCGAAGTTGGAGACCAAGTCTCTCGCGGTGCAGCATTGACAGAAGGTTCTATCCAACCGAAACGTCTCCTTGCTGTACGTGATGTCTTGTCAGTTGAGACTTACCTCCTCGGTGAAGTACAAAAAGTTTACCGTAGCCAAGGGGTAGAAATCGGTGACAAACACATCGAGGTAATGGTTCGTCAAATGATCCGTAAAGTTCGCGTCATGGATCCAGGGGATACAGACCTTCTCATGGGTACTCTCATGGATATCAACGACTTTACAGATGCTAACAAGGATGTTCTCATCGCAGGTGGAGTGCCAGCGACTGGTCGTCCAGTCCTTATGGGAATCACCAAAGCCTCACTTGAAACCAATAGTTTCTTGTCAGCAGCTTCCTTCCAGGAAACAACTCGTGTCCTTACAGATGCGGCTATCCGTGGTAAGAAAGACCATCTCCTTGGTCTCAAGGAAAATGTCATCATCGGTAAGATCATCCCAGCTGGTACTGGTATGGCTCGCTACCGTAATCTTGAATCACATGCTATCAACGAAGAAGAATACCTTAATCCTCCAGTAGAGGAAGAAGGAAATGAAGAAACAACAGAAGTAGTTGTGGATACTGTCGTTGAAACTGTGGAAGAAACAGTAGAATAAAAGAGAATTGAGAGAGCCTTCGGGTTCTCTTTCTCTTTTCTGAAAACTTTCTCCGTTTTTCCATGAAATGTGGTAAAATAAAAGAAAGAAGCTGACAAAGGAGATGGGGATGGAACAAACATTTTTTATCATTAAACCAGATGGTGTAAAAAGAGGGCTAGTGGGTGAGGTGTTGAAACGCATCGAACAACGTGGGTTTACAATCGAAAAATTGGAGTTGCGTTCACAGGTTTCAGAAGAGTTGATTGATCAGCACTATCAGGATTTAGTTGGTCAGAGTTTTTACCCACCGATTCGTGAATTTATGACTTCAGGACCGGTTCTGGTGGGTATCATTTCTGGACCTAAAGTAATCGAAACTTGGCGGACCATGATGGGTGCGACTCGTCCAGAAGAAGCTTTACCAGGAACTATTCGAGGTGATTTTGCAAAAGCTGCTGGAGAGAACCAAGCTATTCAAAATGTTGTACATGGTTCAGATTCAGAAGAGTCAGCTAAGCGAGAAATTGCACTTTGGTTTGAAGAGAAATAGTAAAAGTTTGATGTAAGGGTTACTTGCATCAAATTTTTTTGCATTTTAGACTAGAAAACTGACAGTTGAGAAATATTCTAGCAACGGTGAGAATTTCTATCCTATAATAAGAGCAAGTAATACTCTTCGAAAATCTCTTAAAACCACGTCAGCTTTGCCTTGCCGTAGATATATGATACTGACTTCGTCAGTCTTATCTACAACCTCAAAGCGGTGCTTTGAGCAACCTGCGGCTAGTTTCCTAGTTTGCTCTTTGATTTTCATTGAGTATAAGGGAGGAAGAATGATGGAAAAAATGAAAAAGCAAATTCGTGTTTTGTTATTGCTGACAGTTTTTGGTCTTAGTAGCTGTTCTAGTTTAAGTTTATCGACTTGGTCCTTGTTGTTAAATCAAAACTGTTTCTATTATTTAGTTGGCATGTTGCTTCTTGCCAGTATTGGTGCAGGGCTAAACTACTATAGTGGACAGCGAAATCAATCTTATTCAGTTTTTAAGGAAGATAAGCAACAATTCTTGTATAGTCTCTTGCTCTTAGTAAACATTTTGGGTTTAGCTTTAATTGTCATAGAACATATCATTGTAGGAAACACATACGTAGAAGGGATTGTGGAAGCCTTTCTACCAAGTTTCTTTTTCTTATTTGGTATTGATTTGTTAGTTTTTCTGCCGATTCAGAAGTATGTACATGGATTGAAAAAGATTTTGGGTAAGAAGGAAATGTGTTTTATTAGTGGAATAGCTATTCTAATCTTTCTCAGAAATCCTTGGATGCTATTATCCATGACCTTTTATATTACCTTGGGAATGCTATTTCTAGGACTATTGGTGCCCAAAGTCATTCGCTGGGAAGTTTCATTTTACAGCCATTTGATGAGAGATATCTTATTAGTTGTCTTCTTGCTGTTTCTATTTTAAGAACAAAAGAAGAGATGGTCCAAGTTTTGCAATTTATAATATGGAATTCACAGATAATATCTCGACAAAGAACAACTTTTTGGTATAATAGAAATATGTACACTAAAAACGAAGAAGAGTTACAGTCCTTAGGTGAGCGTTTGGGCTGTTTATTAGAAAAGAATGATGTTTTAATTCTAACTGGCGAACTTGGAGCAGGTAAAACGACCTTTACAAAAGGCCTTGCTAAGGGATTACAGATTTTTCAGATGATTAAGAGTCCAACCTATACTATAGTGAGAGAGTATGAGGGCCGTCTTCCTCTTTATCATTTAGATGTTTACCGTATTGAGGGGGATGCTGATTCTATTGATTTGGATGAGTTTCTCTTTGGTGGCGGGGTGACTGTCATCGAGTGGGGCCATCTTGTAGGTGAAGCCTTACCCGATACTTATTTAGAATTGGAAATTCTAAAAGAAGAAGATGGTCGCAGGCTGAATTTTCAAGCAAAGGGTTTGCGTGCTGAGAAATTGTTAGAGGAGCTTCAACATGGAGTATGAACTGCTCATTAGAGAAGCAGAGCCTGGTGATGCTGCTGATTTAGTGACATTTTTAAATCGTGTGAGTTTGGAGACAGATTTTACCAGCCTAGATGGGGATGGTATTCTCTTGACCAGTGAGGAGATGGAAATATTCCTCGACAAGCAAGCTAGTTCGGATAATCAGATAACCTTACTTGCATTTTTAAATGATAAAATTGCTGGCCTTGTAAATATCACAGCTGACCAGCGTAAGAGAGTCCGTCATATTGGAGATCTCTTCATTGTGATTGGAAAAAGATATTGGAATAATGGCTTGGGAAGTTTGTTGCTAGAAGAGGCGATAGAATGGGCACAAGCAAGTGGCATTCTGCGTCGTCTCCAACTGACTGTCCAAACTCGTAATCAGGCTGCAGTTCATCTTTATCAAAAGCATGGCTTTGTAATTGAAGGTCGCCAAGAGCGTGGAGCGTATATAGAAGAAGGGAAATTTATCGATGTTTACTTGATGGGTAAACTGATAGATTAGTAGAAATATGGTTAAAAAAATTATTGGAATGGTGCTAGCTTTTCTAGCTGTGACAGTTTTGGGTGTCGGTGTTTTTGCTTACACTATTTATCAGCAAGGTACAGAGACTTTGGCGAAAACCTATAAAAAAATAGGGGAAGAAACCAAGGTTATTGAAGCAACAGAGCCTTTGACCATTCTGTTAATGGGGGTTGATACTGGGAATGTAGAGCGTACAGATCAATGGGCTGGAAATAGTGACAGTATGATTTTGCTGACCGTCAATCCGCACACAAAGAAAACGACGATGTTGAGTTTGGAACGTGATATTCTGACTAAAATCCAGCATAAAGATGGTCAGATTGAGGAAGCAAAACTAAACGCTGCCTATGCTGGTGGTGGTGCAGAGTTAGCTATTTCAACCATTCAAAAGATGATGAACATCCATATTGATCGCTATATTATGGTTAATATGCAAGGATTGCAACAATTAGTAGATGCAGTGGGTGGTATTACGGTTAATAATACACTAGGTTTCCCAATCTCTATCAGTGACCAAGAAGAATTTAACACCATTTCTATTGGTGTTGGAGAACAGACAATAAATGGAGAAGAAGCGCTTGTGTATTCACGCATGCGTTATCAAGACCCAGAAGGAGACTACGGGCGTCAGAAGCGTCAGCGTGAAGTCATTCAAAAAGTTGTTGAAAAAGTTCTTAGTTTGGATAGTATCAGTCACTATCAGTCTATTTTAAAAGCCCTAAGTACTAATATGCAGACTAATATTGATTTATCTGCGAAAAGCATTCCAAGCTTGTTGGGCTATAAAGATTCATTTAAAACGATTGAAACCCAACAATTACGAGGCGAAGATGCTGAATTGCAAGGAACATCTTATCAAATCGTAACTGCTAACCATTTGTTAGAAATCCAAAATCTCTTGAGAACTTCACTTGATAAACCGAAGGTGACAGAGTTAGAGACAAATGCAGTCTTATATGAAGAGCTTTTCGGAAATCAAAATGGTATCGGTTTGGGGACAGGTACGATTAATAGTACAAGAAATCAAGAGGATGTAGAATAATCTAATTTATAGTTGGAATCGTGGGAAATTTCCTGCGATTTTTTCAAAAAAATACGAATAGATAGGTAGGAGGAAACATGAAAGCAGAAATCATTGCTGTTGGAACAGAGATTTTGACAGGACAGATTGTCAATACTAATGCCCAGTTTTTATCGGAAAAACTAGCTGAGATCGGGGTAGATGTTTATTTTCAGACAGCTGTAGGAGACAATGAAGCTCGTCTATTGTCTTTGCTTGAGATTGCCAGTCAACGTAGCAGTCTGGTGATTTTGACAGGTGGTTTGGGACCTACGGAGGACGATTTGACCAAACAAACCCTAGCTAAATTTTTAGGAAAAGAATTAGTCTTTGATCCTCGGGCGCAGGAGAAGCTGGATGTCTTTTTTGCCCAGAGACCAGACTATGCCCGAACACCGAATAACGAAAGACAAGCTCAAATTGTAGAAGGGGCGACTCCACTGCCAAACGAAACAGGGTTGGCTGTGGGAGGCATTTTGGAAGCCAATGGAGTGACCTACGTCGTCCTTCCAGGTCCGCCAAGTGAAATGAAACCTATGGTCTTAAACCAACTTCTACCCAAGTTGATGACAGGGAGCAAGCTGTATTCCCGAGTTCTTCGTTTCTTTGGAATTGGTGAGAGCCAGCTGGTTACGATTTTGGCTGATTTGATTGATAATCAAACCGATCCGACCTTGGCACCTTATGCTAAGACAGGAGAGGTAACCTTACGTTTGTCAACAAAAGCTAGTAGCCAAGAAGAGGCGAATCAAGTGCTGGATATCTTGGAAAATCAAATCTTAGGTCACCAAACTTTTGAAGGTCTTTCTTTACGAGACCTTTGTTATGGTTATGGGGAGGAGTCCAGCTTGGCCAGCATTGTGGTAGAGGAACTGAAAAAACAGGGGAAAACCATCACGGCTGCCGAAAGCTTGACGGCAGGTCTTTTTCAAGCTAGTGTGGCTGATTTTTCGGGTGCTTCAAGTATATTTAAGGGTGGTTTTGTGACTTATAGCTTGGAAGAAAAATCAAAGATGTTGGATATTCCTGTCAAGGATTTGGAAGAACATGGTGTGGTGTCTGAATTTACAGCTCAGAAGATGGCTGAGCAGGCACGAATCAAGACTCAGTCTGATTTTGGCATTAGTTTGACAGGAGTGGCTGGACCAGATAGCCTAGAAGGACATCCAGCAGGTACAGTTTTTATTGCTTTGGCGCAAGCTTCAGGGACAGAAGTTATCCAGGCCAATATAGCAGGCAGAAGTCGAGCTGATGTCCGAGAAATTGCAGTCTTACATGCCTTTAACCTAGTTCGCAAAGCTTTATTAAGTGCTGGAGATTTGTTATAATAGAAGAAGGTCTAAGGACTATTAGAATACAGGAGAATATAATGGCGAAAAAACCAACAAAAAAATTAGACGAAATTGGCAAAAAATTTGGTGCTGATCGTGAAAAAGCCCTAAACGATGCCCTTAAATTGATTGAAAAAGACTTTGGGAAGGGGTCAATCATGCGCTTGGGTGAACGTGCAGAGCAAAAGGTCCAAGTGATGAGCTCAGGTTCGTTGGCTCTTGATATCGCACTCGGATCAGGTGGTTATCCAAAGGGACGTATCATCGAAATCTACGGGCCAGAATCATCAGGTAAGACAACGGTTGCCCTTCACGCGGTAGCGCAAGCGCAAAAAGAAGGCGGAATTGCTGCCTTTATCGATGCGGAGCATGCGCTTGACCCAGCCTATGCAGCAGCGCTTGGTGTTAATATCGATGAATTGCTCTTGTCACAACCAGATTCAGGTGAGCAAGGTCTTGAAATTGCTGGGAAATTGATTGACTCAGGTGCAGTTGATCTTGTTGTTATCGACTCAGTTGCTGCCCTTGTACCTCGTGCAGAAATCGATGGAGATATCGGAGATAGCCACGTTGGTCTTCAAGCTCGTATGATGAGCCAGGCTATGCGTAAACTCGGAGCTTCTATTAATAAGACTAAGACAATTGCTATCTTCATTAACCAATTGCGTGAAAAAGTAGGAGTTATGTTTGGTAATCCAGAGACAACTCCTGGTGGACGTGCCCTTAAATTCTACGCTTCTGTCCGTTTGGATGTTCGTGGAAGCACACAAATCAAGGGAACTGGTGATCAAAAAGATACGAGCGTAGGTAAGGAAACCAAGATTAAGGTTGTTAAGAACAAGGTAGCTCCACCATTTAAAGAAGCCTTTGTTGAAATCATGTATGGTGAGGGTATTTCTAGAACTGGTGAGCTTTTGAAGATTGCAAGTGATCTTGACATCATCAAGAAGGCAGGAGCATGGTACTCTTATAAAGACGAAAAGATCGGTCAAGGTTCTGAAAATGCTAAGAAATACTTGGCAGATCACCCAGAAGTCTTTGATGAGATTGACCACCAAGTTCGTGTCAAGTTTGGCTTGATTGAAGATGATGCAGTAGCTGATGAAAAAGTTGCACCTGTGGAATCAGAAGTAGCTAATCAAGAAGTGACTCTTGACCTTGGCGATGATCTTGAAATCGAAATTGAAGATTAAAAAGTAAAAGTGGCGGAGGAATCCGCTACTTTTTTGTTGCCTTGTTCTGGTGTTCAGATTAATACTCAATGAAAATCAAAAAGCAAACTAGGAAGCTAGCCGCAGATTGCTCAAAGCATTGCTTTGAGGTTTTAGATAAGACTGACGAAGTCAGTTACATATATCTAAGGTAAGGCGACGCTGACGTAGTTTGAAGAGATTTTCGAATAGTATTAACTATAGTTTGCTGTTTCTTGTCGCTCCTCTAGAAAGCTGATATAATAGCCTTATGAATAAAAAACGAACAGTGGACCTGATTCATGGTCCGATTCTTCCCGCGCTCTTAAGCTTTGCCTTTCCAATCTTGTTGTCCAATATTTTTCAACAGCTCTATAACACTGCTGATGTCTTGATTGTTGGACGATTTCTTGGTCAAGAATCCTTGGCTGCAGTAGGAGCGACGACAGCGATTTTTGACCTGATTGTAGGTTTTACTCTTGGTGTTGGTAATGGCATGGGGATTGTCATTGCCCGCTATTACGGGGCTCGGAATTTCACTAAAATAAAGGAAGCAGTAGCAGCCACCTGGATTTTAGGTGCTCTGTTGAGTATTGTGCTTATGTTGCTGGGCTTTCT
Organism: Streptococcus mitis; assembly: GCF_023109105.1. Lineage (GTDB taxonomy): Bacteria > Bacillota > Bacilli > Lactobacillales > Streptococcaceae > Streptococcus > Streptococcus mitis_BW. The sequence continues at coordinate 15,202 of NZ_JALDTZ010000007.1, read as the reverse complement.
TGGTTTGTATCCTCTCTTACAGTACCTAGATACCCCTGCTGAAATCCTCCCTCAATCCTATCAATATATTTCTATGATTGTGACCTGTGTCGGTGTCAGCTTTGCCTATAATCTCTTTGCAGGTTTGTTGAGATCCATTGGTGATAGTCTAGCTGCGCTTGGCTTTCTGATTTTCTCTGCCTTAGTTAATGTGGTTCTGGATCTCTATTTTATTACGCAATTGCATCTTGGAGTTCAATCTGCGGGAATTGCTACCATCATTTCGCAAGGCTTATCAGCGGTTCTCTGCTTTTACTATATTCGTAAGAGTGTTCCAGAACTTTTGCCTCAGTTCAAGCATTTCAAATGGGATAAGGCCTTGTATGCGGATCTCTTGGAGCAAGGTCTGGCTATGGGCTTGATGAGTTCAATTGTGTCTATTGGTAGTGTGATTTTACAGTCTTCTGTTAATACCTTTGGTGCCGTGATTATTAGCGCCCAGACGGCAGCTCGACGTATTATGGCTTTCGCCCTTCTTCCTATGACCGCTATTTCTGCTTCGATGACGACCTTTGCTTCTCAGAATTTAGGTGCTAAGCGCCCGGACCGCATTGTCCAAGGTCTTCGAATCGGTAGTCGTTTAAGTATATCCTGGGCAGGCTTTATCTGTATCTTCCTCTTTTTTGCCAGTCCAGCCTTGGTTTCTTTTTTGGCTAGTTCGTCGGATAGCTACTTGATAGAAAATGGCAGTCTCTACCTGCAAATCAGTTCAGCCTTTTATCCTATTTTGAGTCTTTTGCTGATTTATCGCAATTGTTTGCAGGGTTTGGGGCAAAAAGTCCTTCCTCTGGTTTCTAGCTTTATAGAACTAATCGGGAAAATCGCTTTTGTGGTCCTGATTATCCCTTGGGCAGGATATAAGGGAGTTATCCTTTGCGAACCCCTTATCTGGGTTGCCATGACCATCCAACTATATTTTTCGCTTTTCCGTCACCCCTTGATAAAAGAAGGCAAGGAAATCTTGGCAACCGAAGTGCTCTCCTAGCTGTATTTGCTAATAAAATCTATTTCCTCTAGTGAAAATCGAAAAAACTTGTGATATAATAAGAAAGATTAAAATGTGAAAAAAGGAGATTCCTAATGGGACGTAAATGGGCCAATATCGTAGCCAAGAAAACGGCTAAAGATGGAGCTAACTCTAAAGTATATGCAAAATTTGGTGTAGAAATCTATGTAGCAGCTAAAAAAGGTGATCCAGATCCAGAATCAAACTCAGCTTTGAAATTCGTTATCGACCGTGCCAAACAAGCTCAAGTGCCAAAACACGTTATCGATAAGGCTTTGGACAAGGCAAAAGGAAACACAGACGAAACCTTTACAGAAGGACGTTACGAAGGCTTTGGACCAAATGGTTCTATGCTGATCGTTGATACTTTGACTTCAAACGTTAACCGTACAGCGGCTAATGTCCGTGCAGCTTTTGGTAAAAATGGCGGAAACATGGGAGCTTCAGGTTCAGTATCTTACCTCTTTGACAACAAAGGTGTTATCGTATTTGCTGGCGAAGATGCAGACGCAGTCTTTGAGCAATTGCTAGAAGCAGATGTTGATGTGGACGATGTAGAAGCAGAAGAAGGAACAGTCACGGTTTATACAGCATCAACTGACCTTCACAAGGCTATCGTTGCTTTACGTGAATCAGGTATCGAAGAATTCCAAGTAACAGAATTAGAAATGATTCCTCAGTCAGAAGTGGAATTGTCAGGCGATGACCTTGAAACCTTTGAAAAACTTTACAGCGTCCTTGAGGATGACGAAGACGTACAAAAAATCTACACAAACGTAGACGGGTTCTAATTTAACCTAGAAAACATGATCCTAAGTGAGAAAATCACTTGGGATTTTTTAAATCAAGAAAATAGTTCTCTAAGAAACTTTTTTCTTGACATCTCTTTTCAAAGTGGTAAAATAGTTCTCATGAAAACTTATTTAGTTCCTAGGAGAACTAAATGCGATGGTTAGAAAGGAGTTAGTATGGATAAACCGATGTTGGTCTTTAAGCGTTTTGGTCACCAGATTCATTTGATGGTGCAAAAGGAAGCCAAACGTTGTGGTATTGAATTTATGGGTGGACCGCAAGGTCAGGTGGTGCGTTTTTTGGATATCCGTGAGGAAAGCCAAGACTTGGTCTTGATTAAAGATATCGAGCAGGAACTCAATATTAGCAAGTCTGTTGCTAGTAACTTGGTCAAGCGCATGGTACAAAATGGTTTGGTGGAATTGGAGGCGAGTCCTGTCGATAAGCGGGCTAAGTTTGTTCGTTTGACGGACAAATCGCGCTCTCAGATGCAAGAAATCAAGGCCTTCTTTGAACGTATTGACAACCAGTTGATGGCAGACATTGATGAAGATGAATTACTGATTTTTGAGAAAGTCCTCAATCAACTACAGGAAAATATCAAGAGAATAGGAGGAGAGAATGAAGAAATTAGCTAAACGAATTAGTAGAAAAGAATGGGGGATGATTTTACTAGCCATTCTCTTTACATGCTTTTCGGTCTATCTAGAGTTGGAAGTTCCGACCTATATCTCTAAAATCACGGATTTGCTGGGAAGTCAAGGAACCAACTTGGATGAGTTATGGCAACCAGCAGGTATGATGGTCGGAATGTCTTTTTTTGCCTTCTTATCCGCAGTCGCAGTTGGATTTTTTGCATCCAGAGTGGCTGCTTCTTACACTAGTAGGCTGAGAAGTGATATTTTTAATCGAGTTTTGGATTACTCGCAGACAGAGATTAAGAAATTCTCTATTCCCAGCCTCCTAACTCGTACCACTAATGATATTACCCAAGTTCAGATGTTGATTACCATGGGATTGCAAGTGGTTACGCGTGGTCCGATTATGGCTATCTGGGCCATCGGGAAGATTTTAGGCCATTCAGAATACTGGCTCTGGGCGGTACTTGTGGCAGTGATTGTCAATGTTTTGATGACAACCGTTTTGATGACGCTAGCCTTTCCAAAACAGTCCTTGATTCAAAGTTTGACTGATAAACTGAATAGCATTACTCGTGAAAGTTTAACAGGTATTCGCGTTGTTCGTGCCTACAATGCTGAAAAGTACCAAGATGAAAAATTTACAGCAGCAAATGATGAGCTGACACGCTTGAATTTGTTTGTCAACCGTCTTATGGCTATTTTAAATCCCATTATGATGGGGATTTCAAGTGGTTTGAGTGTGGCGATTTACTGGATTGGAGCCTATGTAATCAACGATGCTGCTCCGACAGCGCGTCTGCCCCTCTTTAGTGACATGGTTGTTTTCATGTCTTATGCCATGCAGGTTGTTATGGGCTTCCTTCTCATGGGGGCGCTCTTCATCGTTCTTCCTCGAACCATGGTCTCTGCCAAGCGGCTTAATCAGGTTCTAGATTTGCATTCTTCTATCCAAAATCCTGATCAAGTGCAGCTGGCTGATGAAAACCTTAAAGGTAAGGTCGAATTTAAGGATGTGACCTTCCGCTATGCTGCAAATTCGGAGGCAGTTATCGAGAATGTTAGCTTTAGAGCAGAAGCTGGCCAAACAGTTGCCTTTATCGGCTCAACTGGTTCTGGTAAGTCAACTCTAGTCAATCTGATTCCACGTTTCTATGACGTATCAGCAGGAGAAATTCTAGTGGACGGAGTTAATGTTCAAGATTACGGTTTGGAAGATTTGCGCAATAAGGTCGGTTATATACCACAAAAAGCTGTACTCTTTTCAGGTGATGTCAAGGGCAATCTAGACTTTGGACATAGTCAAGAAACACCGCTTAGTGAACAAGCTATGTGGCAAGCCTTGGAATTGGCCCAGTCTAAGAACTTTATCGAAGACAAGGAAGCTGGCTTGGAGTCAGAAGTAGCTCAAGGAGGAACCAACTTCTCAGGTGGACAAAGACAGCGTCTGGCCATTGCGCGTGCCTTGGCTCGGAAGCCAGAAATTCTCATCTTTGATGACTCCTTCTCAGCCTTGGATTACAAGACAGACCGTGTCCTACGCCAAGAGCTAGCAGAGAAAACAAAATCTATGACCAAGCTCATCGTCGCACAGCGTATTTCAACCATTATGGATGCAGATTTGATTTTGGTCTTGGATCAAGGTAAAGTCGTGGGACAAGGCACCCACAAGGAACTTCTAGCTAATAACGAAGTTTATCAAGAAATTGCCTATTCACAATTATCGAAGGAGGAATTGGAACATGGAAAATAAAAAAATGTCTCTCTGGAAACAGAGTAAACCCTATCTTGCAGGTCTCCAGTTTGCCCTTCTGATAGCCTTTCTAGCAACAATCCTATCTAATATCATTACTGTATATGGGCCAACCTGCATCAAGGAAATGACTAATATTATTGCCAGTGGTTTGGAAACAAGTGTGGATGTAGCGGCAGTTGCAGCTATTGGTAGTTTTTTGGCCGTGATTTATGTGATTGGACTTCTATCAAATTATTTGCAGGCCTTTCTGTTTACAACAGTCATTCAACGTTTTTCAGAGCGTTTGAGAACAGCCATTGCAGAGAAAATCAATCGCCTACCATTGAGATATTTTGATGGACATTCTCAAGGGGATACCTTGTCTCGTGTAACCAATGACGTTGACACTGCAGCCCAGTCCCTTAATCAAAGTCTGGGAACAGTTCTTTCATCTAGTTTATTGGTCTTGGCAGTTTTGGTAACCATGTTTGGGATGAACTGGATTTTAGCCTTGGTGACGGTTGTTTCAACCCTTATTGGTTTTGCTTTCGTGTCCGTCTTTATGGGCAAATCACAGGGATTTTTTAAGAGTCAGCAACAAGATTTAGCAGCTGTCAATGGCTATGTGGAGGAAATGTACTCTGGCCATAATGTAGTGACCAGTTACAATGCTATTGAGAGCACGAAAGAAGAGTTTGCGAAATTAAACCATCGTCTGTATGACAGTATCTGGAAATCTCAGTTTATTTCAGGGATTATGATGCCGATTATGATGTTCATTGGGAACTTTAGTTATGCCTTAGTGATTATCGTCGGTGCAGCCTTGGCTCTGAATGGGCAGATCAGTATCGGGATTATCGTGGCCTTTATGGCCTACGTTCGTATCTTTTCTCAGCCTCTTTCACAAATCGCCCAAGGGGTTACTAGTCTTCAGCAGGCTAGTGCAGCCATGGGACGTGTCTTCGAATTCCTAGCTGAAGAGGAAATGGAAGACGAATCCTATAAAGAAAGACAATTGAGCGATATGAAAGGTCAAGTAGTCTTTGATCGAGTCTCCTTTGGTTATACACCAGAGCGAACCATTATTCATGACTTTTCTGCGACCGCTCATGCAGGTCAAAAGGTTGCGATTGTCGGACCGACCGGAGCTGGTAAGACAACCATTGTCAATCTTTTGATGAAGTTCTATGAGATTGATAAGGGAAGTATCCGTATCGATGGTGTGGATACCAAGGATATGAAGCGTTCGGAAGTACATGATGCCTTTTCAATGGTCTTACAGGATACTTGGCTCTTTGAAGGAACCATTCGCGACAATCTCATCTATAACCAAACAGGTATTAGTGATGAGCGTGTGATTGAAGCTGCCAAAGCAGTAGGAATCCACCACTTTATCACAACCTTACCAGATGGATATGACACCGTTTTGGATGATACAGTAAGTCTTTCAGTAGGACAAAAACAACTCTTGACGATTGCTCGTGCTCTACTCAAGGATGCTCCGCTCTTGATTCTGGACGAAGCGACATCCTCAGTAGATACACGTACAGAGGAGTTGATTCAGAAAGCTATGGACCGTTTGATGGAGGGCAGAACTTCCTTTGTCATCGCCCACCGCTTGTCTACTATCCGAAATGCTGACCTGATTCTTGTCATGAAAGATGGAAATATCATCGAGCAAGGAAATCATGATGAGCTAATGGGGCAAGCTGGTTTCTATGCTGACCTCTACAACAGTCAATTTACTGAAGACGAAACAGAAGAATAAACCTAATACTCTTCAAAAATCAAATTCAAACCACGTCAGCTTCGCCTTGCCGTACTCAAGTACAGCCTGCGGCTAGCTTTCTAGTTTGCTCTTTGATTTTCATTGAGTATAAGAAGGCTTGACGGCCTTCTTTTTCTTCTTTATACTGGTATAATAGAAAGAGGGAAGCATGAGTCAAAAATTATACAATATGAAATTTTCTGCGGTCTATCAAGCTTTGATCGCAAAGGTTGAGCGAAAGGGTGGAAGGGCAGAATCCGTTCACCAAGTGACCAGTTGGTTGACAGGTTATGAAGTGAGTGGCATCCTCACTTGTCTGAATAAAGACCTTACTTATGGAGATTTTTTTCGACAGGCACCGTCTTATGCTCCTGAACGGATTACGATAACAGGAAAGATTTGTGGTGTTCGTATTGAGGAAATTGATGATCCTATGATGCAGGAAATCCGTCGTTTGGACAAATTAGTGGATTGGCTTTCCAAGGGGAAAACAGCCCAGCAGGTCCTAGAAAAGTATGAGAAATAGAAATGAAAAACTATCAAGAGTGGTACGATAAGAGGAAATCAAGTCTCCTTCGACATCCACAACTTTTGCAACTGATGCGAGTTTTTAATCGCCTGATGACAATCCTGATGCCCGTAGCTTATTTGACCTTGTTGGGGACAAGCTTTATAAGCAAGGGCTTGGGGCAAGACCTTGCTGCTTATATTTTGGTGCCAGCTTTGGGGTTTATCCTATTGACGCTCGTTCGTAAGTGGATCAATCAACCGCGGCCTTATGAGACTTGGGAAATTGTCCCGCTACTAGACAAGGACAGTTCTGGCAATTCAATGCCCAGTCGCCACGTCTTTTCAGCGACCATCATTTCCATGGCTTGTTTACATTCTAATCTACCTGTGGGGTTGATTTTCTTGGTTTTATCAGCCCTTCTTGGTCTAGTAAGAGTCTTAGGTGGTGTGCATTATCCCAAGGATGTTCTAGTTGGCTACGCCTGTGGCCTCCTCTGGGGAATTCTTTTCTTTATTTTCTAAAAAGCAAAGCAAGTGGTTCTGGACTCGTAACCACTTACGGGTCTAAAGTGACCACTTGCTTTTTTACTCTTGTAAAGTCTTCTGGCCTTTGGTATAGTAGATGCAGAAAGGAGATGGAATGAAGTTACGAATCGAAATTGACAGCAATTTAGAGGAAACTGAAATTGTCATCAAGGCAGCGACTTTGACAGATGAGATTGCGGATTTGCAGCGTCTCTTGCAAGAGTCCAAGTCTCCTAGGTTGATTTTTTATAAGGGGACGGGTGAGTACTACTTAGACTTGTCGGAAATTCTCTTCTTTGAGACGGAAGGTAGCAAGATTTATGCCCATACCCAGAAAGATGCCTACGAGGTTCGGCTTAAGCTCTATGAGTTAGAGGCTATCCTTCCTCGCTATTTCAGTCGGGTATCCAAGTCAACAATCGCTAATATTCGGCAAGTCTATTCGGTGGACAAGTCCTTTTCAGGAACGGGCACCATTTCCTTTTATCAAACTCACAAGGAGATTCATGTCTCACGGCATTACCAATCCCTCCTAAAAGAAAATCTAAGAAACATGAGGTAACAAGATGAAAAAGAAAGTATTTGGTATTGTGTTGCTAGTATTGGCAGCTTTGGTATTATTGCAGGGGAATTTTGGAATCCCTTCTCTGGGGGGACACATTTGGCCCTTGATCGGTATTGCTTTTTTTGCCTACCAATCAGTAGGAGCTTTGTTGCGTCGTCATTTTACTTCAGCCTCTTTTACAGCCCTAGCAGCCCTCATGATTGCTAATCGTTTTTATGACATTTTACCGATTCCCAATCAGTCAATTTTTGGGGCTAGTATTCTAATTGTTCTTGGAGTTAGTGCTTTGACTCACTCTAACAGAACTTGGAATGGGAAAAAATGGTGGCATGATGGGGAAAAGACCATTCTTACAGACAAGGAAGTCGCTTTTGGGACAGGTACTTTTTACAAGCAAGATCAAGAATTGGTAGAAGACCAAGTAGAAGTTGGTTTTGGGAATGCCAAGATATATTATGACAATGCAGAGATTTTAGGAGATACTGCAACCCTGAAGGTGGAAGTCGGTTTTGGGAATGCAGTTATCTACGTGCCTCAACACTGGAGAGTGGATCTGAAGGTGGAAACTTTCTGTGGCGCAGCCAAGGCAGATGCACCTCTAGCCCCAACCAGCAAAACCTTGATTATCCGTGGAGATGTGGCCTTTGGGAAGTTGGGGATTGTCTACGTTAAATAAAAAAATCTTCCAATTCCCTTGCAAAAATGAAGAAAGTGTGATAACATAGTACGGTATGTGGTGCTAGCACATCCGCTATATTAGATCTAATAGGAGGAAAACACAATGGCTAAAGTATGTTACTTTACAGGTCGTAAGACTGTATCAGGAAACAACCGTTCACACGCGATGAACCAAACAAAACGTGCCGTAAAACCAAACCTTCAAAAAGTTACTGTTCTTATCGATGGTAAACCTAAAAAAGTTTGGGCTTCAGCTCGTGCTTTGAAATCAGGTAAAGTTGAACGCGTTTAATAATAAAAGTAAGGAGACCTTAGGGTCTTTTTTCTTTTACTGTAGGTATAAAATCATTTGAAAAATAGAGTAAATATCCGCTGATACAGTATTCTGCTTTTACACTTGAGATGAAATATGATAAAATAGAGTATCAACTAGTTGAGGTAAAAAGGATGACTGTAAAAATTAATACAAAAGATGGTCAAATCGAACTAACAGATGAAGTGATTGCAACCGTCGTAGGTGGAGCAGCAACTGAGATTTTTGGTGTGGTCGGTATGGCTAGTAAAAATGCCCTCAAAGATAATTTCCAAGCCCTGCTAGGTAAGGAAAATTATTCTAAAGGTGTCGTCGTAAAAGCGGCCGAAGATGGTAGTATTGCAGTTGATGTATATACCGTGTTGAGCTACGGAACAAAGATTAGCGAAGTGTCAAAAAACATTCAAGAGCGTGTTCGTTTTAGCTTGGAAAACCAGCTTGGAATTACTGCTCAGACTGTAAATGTCTACATTCAAAATATCAAAGTTGTAGGAGAATAACCGTGTCAAAAATTACTACTAGCTTATTTCAAGAAATGGTGCAGGCTGCATCAACTCGCTTGAATAAGCAAGCTGAATATGTCAATTCATTAAACGTCTTTCCAGTTCCAGATGGAGATACTGGGACAAATATGGGAATGACCATTGAAAATGGAGCTAAAGAAGTTGCAGACAAGCCAGCTTCTACAGTTGGCGAGGTAGCAAGCATTCTTGCCAAAGGTCTTTTGATGGGTGCGCGTGGAAACTCGGGCGTTATTACGTCTCAGCTTTTCCGTGGATTTTCACAAGCTATCAAGGATAAAGATGAGTTAACAGGTCAAGACTTGGCCCTTGCCTTCCAATCAGGTGTAGAAGTTGCCTATAAGGCAGTGATGAAACCAGTTGAAGGAACGATTTTGACAGTTTCTCGAGGTGCTGCTATCGGTGCTAAGAAAAAAGCTGAGCAAACAGACGATGCCATTGAGATTATGCGCGCTGCCTTGGAAGGAGCTAAAACAGCTCTTGCTAAGACTCCAGACATGCTTCCAGTCTTGAAGGAAGTTGGCGTCGTGGACTCAGGTGGTCAAGGTTTGGTCTTCATCTACGAAGGCTTCCTTTCAGCTCTTACTGGTGAATACAGTGCGTCTGAAGACTTTGTAGCGACTCCAGCTAATATGGGTGAGATGATCAATGCTGAACACCACAAGTCTGTAGCTGGACATGTGGCAACAGAAGACATTACCTTTGGATACTGTACAGAAATCATGGTTGCCCTTAAACAAGGCCCAACTTATGCTAAAGAGTTTGACTACGAAGAATTCCGTAACTACTTGAACGACCTTGGAGATTCATTGCTTGTTGTCAATGATGACGAAATCGTCAAAGTTCACGTCCATACAGAAGATCCAGGTCTTGTTATGCAAGAAGGTCTTAAATATGGTAGCTTGGTCAAGGTTAAAGTAGATAACATGCGTAACCAACACGAAGCGCAAGTAGAAAAAGAAGCTCAAGTCAGCAAGCCAGCTGAAGAAAAAGAATATGCCGTTATCGCAGTAGTAGCTGGACAAGGTTTGGCAGATATCTTCCGTGCTCAAGGTGTGGACTATGTCATCGAAGGTGGACAAACTATGAACCCTTCGACAGAAGACTTTGTCAAGGCAGTTGAGAAAGTCAATGCTCGTAATATTATCTTCTTGCCAAACAACAAAAACATCTTCATGGCAGCTCAATCTGCAGCCGAAGTATTGGAACAACCAGCGGTTGTAGTAGAAGCTCGTACAATTCCTCAAGGATTGACTAGTCTTCTTGCCTTTGATCCAAGCAAGTCTATCGAAGAAAACCAAGAACGTATGACTGCAGCTCTTGGTGATGTGGTCAGTGGTAGTGTAACAACAGCCGTTCGTGACACGACTATTGATGGTCTAGAAATTCATGAAAATGACAATCTTGGTATGGTAGATGGTAAGATTCTTGTATCAAATCCTGATATGCACCAAACCTTGACTGAAACTTTGAAACATATGTTGGACGAAGACAGTGAAATCGTAACCTTCTATGTCGGTGAAGATGGAAGCGAAGAATTAGCTAACCAAATCGCTCAAGAAATCGCAGAAGAATTCGAAGATGTAGAAGTAGAAATCCACCAAGGTCAACAACCAGTTTACCCATATCTTTTCAGTGTGGAATAAAGATTAAATAGAAAATGAAAGAGAGAGTGGGACAGAAATCGGTAATTCGTTAGAATTCGATTTCGTCGTCCCACCTCCGCACAGTTGAGTAGGGCTGTAAAAGCTGATGAAATCAGCGTAGTAGAGCCCACTCAACCACTGCGTCTTGCTCGACAATCCAAAAACAATTTAGAGGCTAGGACTTTTGTCCCAGCCTCTTTTTGGTTTGCAATGAGTTTTTAACTGGGTAGTTGATTGGAACTAGAAAATTGACCCAATCTAGTAATTTCTGTTCCATCTTTTTTTGTGACATTTGTCATATTTCCTCATGACAGAAACTTCTAGTGATTCTACCTTCAAAGAATTATACTAGATGTATCAAATGGAGGAAGAAAAAATGAAAGATAAAGTAATTGTCGCAATGAGTTTAGTAGCAGCAGGAGTCATGACCTATCTCATGTTTTCTGGATTGGATGAAGACTTCTATCATTTTCCTTGGGAGTTATTTGCAGGATTTGGCATGATGTCTTGGTTGATCCGAGAAGGTTTGAAATTGGTCTCAGATGTGAAAAAGGAGTTTGAGGAATGAAAAAAGCAATCATCTATCTTTTCATTGGTATGTCATTAGTGGTATGGTTGGTAGAAATGTTTACAGGTTGGTTTGATCAAGCCTTCCTTCACCAATTCATCCGTGGTGCATGGGGATTAGGATTTATGATTTTTATCGCCTTTCCGATGGGGATGGAATGGCTGAAAGGAGAATATCATGAACATGATTAAGGTTCAAGGCTTACATAAAAACATCAAGGGGAAGGCTATTTTGAAGGATATTTCCTTTGAGGTAGCAGAAGGAGAATGTGTCGCCTTGATTGGACCCAATGGTGCCGGAAAGACTACACTCTTAGATTGTTTACTTGGAGATAAGCTAGTCACCAGCGGTCAAGTATCTATCCAAGGCTTGCCAGTGACGAGTTCTCAGTTAGACTATATTAGAGGCTACCTCCCTCAAGAAAATGTCATTGTTCAGAAATTAAAAGTTAAAGAGTTGATTGCTTTCTTTCAACGTATCTATCCAAATCCCTTGAGCAACCAGGAAATTGATCAACTATTGCAGTTTGACCAGCAACAGAAAGAGCAATTTGCAGAAAAATTGTCAGGTGGGCAGAAGCGTCTCTTCTCTTTTATCTTGACCTTGATTGGCCGACCAAAGCTTGTCTTTTTAGATGAGCCAACTGCGGCCATGGATACTTCAACCCGTCAACGTTTTTGGGAAATTGTCCAAGATCTAAAATCCCAAGGAGTTACCATTCTCTATTCGTCCCATTATATTGAGGAAGTAGAGCATACAGCGGACCGGATTTTGGTCTTAAATAAGGGAGAGTTGATTCGTGATACGACACCTCTAGCCATGCGCAGTGAGGAGATTGAAAAGCACTTCATCCTACCTCTGGCTTACAAGAAAGTCGTTGAGCAGTCTAACTTGGTTGAAAACTGGTCACAAAAACAAGATGCCCTGCAAGTAGTCACACGTGAAGCGGATGCTTTCTGGGAACTGTTAGTACAGGCAGGCTGTAGGATTCAAGAAATTGAAGTCAATAACCGTAGCTTGCTAGATACAATCTTTGAAGAAACACAAAAGGGAGATGACTAAGATGAAACGATGGATCGCACTAAACAAGATAGAATTTCTATTGACCAAACGACAATTAGTCTATTATCTATTATCCGTAGGGATGCCGACAGCCTTCTATCTATTCTTTTCAGGCATGTACCAGGATACACCCGATGGACCAGCAAATTTTATGCGCGACTACCTTATCTCTATGACGGCCTTTTCCATGATGTCAACAGCTATCTTTTCATTCCCAGTTGTTTTACATACCGACAAGATCAACAACTGGCAGAAAACATTACGCCATACTCCAGTAAATATGGTAGAATATTATCTATCAAAGATAACAAGTATGATAGTTGATTATTTGGTTTCAATCCTGGTTGTTTTCTCAGTTGGGCACTTGGTCAGAGGTGTGGATATGCCTTTAGGAAGCTGGATTGGGGCTGCGCTCTTGCTAATAGTAGGAAGTGTAGCTTTTGTAGCTCTTGGCTTGACCTTGACTCTCTTACCTTCTAGTCAGTTGATGTCTGTCGTAGGCAATCTTCTTTACTTTGGCTTGGCTGTGTTAGGCGGACTCTGGATGCCTGTCTCTTTATTTCCAGACTGGATGCAAGCAATCGGGAAGCGCCTACCAAGCTATCAGTTGATGGAATTGATCAAGACCTTCTTAAATGAGGGTGGCATCAATCTATCAGCCACAGTTTATCTACTTGTTTTTTCAGCAGTTTTGTTTGGTTTGACTATTTACCTTCAAGGTCATAAGGAGAATGCTTAATGCTTGAAAGACTGAAAAGCATACACTATATGTTTTGGGCCAGTTTGATTTTTATGATTTTCCCCATCCTACCTGTAGTGACTGGGTGGCTTTCTGCCTGGCATTTATTGATTGATATTCTATTTGTAGTGGCGTATTTGGGTATTTTAACAACTAAGAGCCAGCGCCTATCTTGGCTTTTCTGGGGGATCATGCTGACTTATGTAGTTGGTTATACTGCCTTTGTTGCTGTTAATTATATCTGGTTTTTCTTTTACCTTTCTAATCTCTTAATTTATCATTTCAGGGTGCGGAGTCTTCGTTCTCTGCATGTCTGGACTTTTCTCCTTGCTCAAGTTCTTGTTGTTGGACAACTCATGATGTTTCAGTCAGTCGAAACTGAGGCTGTAGCCTTTGAACTTGGGATTCTTACTTTTGTCGATTTGATGACATTGGGTTTGGTTCGGATTCGCATTGTCGAGGATTTGAAAGAAGCTCAGGCCAAGCAAAATGCCCAGATAAATCTATTGCTTGCTGAAAACGAACGTAGTCGTATCGGTCAGGATTTGCATGATAGTCTGGGACATACCTTTGCTATGCTGAGTGTCAAGACAGATCTAGCCTTGCAGTTATTTCAAATGCAGGCTTATCCACAGGTGGAGAAGGAATTAAAAGAAATTCACCAGATAAGCAAGGATTCTATGAATGAAGTGCGAACCATTGTGGAAAATCTGAAATCACGGACCTTAGCCTCAGAACTTGAAACCGTCAAGAAGATGCTTGAGATTGCTAGCATTGAAGTTCAAGTTGAGAATCAATTGGACAAGGCTAGTTTGACCCAGGATGTAGAGTCGACAGCTGCTATGATTTTGTTAGAACTTGCGACCAATATCATCAAACATGCTAAAGCGTCTAAAGTCTACTTAAAATTAGAACGGACAGAGAAAGAACTCATTCTAACAGTGAGAGATGATGGCTGTGGCTTTGCTTCTATAAAGGGGGATGAGCTCCATACAGTTCGAGATCGTGTTCTTCCATTTTTGGGAGAAGTAAAGGTAATTAGTTGGAAACAACCGACAGAAGTTCAGGTTCGACTACCTTATAAGGAGAGAAACTAAGATGAAACTACTTGTCGCAGAAGATCAAAGTATGCTTAGAGATGCCATGTGCCAACTCTTAAGCTTTCAACCAGATGTGGAGACTGTCTTGCAGGCGAAAAATGGAGCTGAAGCTATCCAAATCTTGGAAAAAGAAGCAGTAGATATTGCCATTCTTGACGTTGAAATGCCAGTCAAGACGGGATTAGAAGCGCTCGAGTGGATCAAACAAGAAGTGCCTGAAACCAAGGTGGTTATCGTTACGACCTTTAAACGCCCAGGCTATTTTGAACGAGCGGTCAAAGCAGGAGTCGACGCCTATGTCTTGAAAGAGCGGAGCATCGCCGAGCTCATGCAAACCCTGCATACGGTGTTAGAGGGACGCAAGGAATATTCTCCAGAGCTGATGGAAGTCATGATGACCCATCCCAATCCCTTGACCGAGCAAGAAGTGGCTGTTTTACAAGGAGTTGCCCAAGGCCTATCCAACCAAGAAATTGCAGACAAACTTTATCTATCCAACGGAACCGTCCGAAACTATGTCACCAATATTCTTTCGAAACTAGATGCAGGTAATCGAACAGAGGCAGCTAATATCGCGAAAGAATCTGGTTGGTTGTGATACTATCATAACTCGAAAACCATTATGTGCTAAAATTGAAGTGATTCAATGAAACAGTTTGTAACTTGAGGGGGCTTAGTTTCCTCCTTTTTGTTTCGTCTAATACTCTTTAGAAATCTCTTCAAACCACGCCAGCTTCACCTTGGATTATATATGTGACTGACTTTGTCAGTTCTATCTGCAACCTCAAAACAGTGTTTTGAGCTGACTCCGTCAGTCTTATCTACAACCTCAAAGCAGTACTTTTAGCAACCTGCAGCTAGCATCCTGGTTTGCTCTTTGATTTTTATTGAGCATAAGGTGGTACCAAAGAGCTAAAATTGCTAAATTCCCAAACTAAGTTCCATCGCTAATTCAAGTGGAAGTTAGTCTGATAAAAACCCTAAAAACCAGTGGCAA
>NZ_JALDTZ010000006.1 GCF_023109105.1 Streptococcus mitis | reverse complement strand
GTGTCCATTTCCAGCCAGTAATTCAGTTGCTTAAGGGCCAAATAATTTTGGAAATCCTCATAGGAACGCCCTTTTTTCAATTCTTTAGGGATGGAAGGTAGCTTACTTTTTCTTCTCTCTTTAAATTTAACGGCTCTGGCTAAATCAATCGGAGCGATAGACAGGTAACCTTTTCGGATGTGTCGATAGACAGTTGAGGAATAACATCAAGGTTATGAGTTTTGAGGATATGATAGATGTGTTGTCCCTTTTTAACGCCATCAGAAATGATTTTATCCATGTCCCAGAAAGTCTGAGAATTAAGGGGAGTTCCTTCACGAGCTTCGATAAGAGTTTGTTCGTATTGTTTTTGAGCTTGTTTAGCGAGGTAGAAGATTTTCTGATAGCCACAATTTTGCCTTCTTTTAGGGCACCCATTACAGACAAAGGGAGCCTTATCGAGTAGAGGGCAAGGAAGGTTGCTAGAGGTAGAGTCTCTAATTTGTCTGTTTCGTTTGACTTCTTTAGAAACAGTGATCGGGTCTTTTAGAATAAGTTGGCCAATAACTTTGAAGGTTTCACCGCGCTCTAAACCTAGTTGGATATCATTACGGTCTGAAAGGGTAAGATGTTTATGTTTTGTCATAGTAGACCTCATTTCTAACTCAAACGTCTCATACTTAATTCCACCATAAAAATTCGTTTTAGACTAACTTCCACTTTGGTCAGACAAGTGGAAGTTACTTTGAGAAGTTACCCTATGAAATTTTTTTCAAACAATCTTCAAAAAATACTTGAAAGTGTTTACAATTAGTGATAAAATGGAATAAGTAGAATCATGAAAACGAAATTTTCATACCGTCTCTTTTTTAGAGGTCTCGTGAGGTATGAAATAGAAAGGAAATGGAATGAATACAGACGATACAGTAACGATTTATGATGTCGCCCGTGAAGCAGGAGTTTCAATGGCGACGGTTAGCCGTGTAGTCAATGGCAATAAGAATGTAAAAGAGAATACTCGTAAAAAAGTGCTTGAGGTGATTGACCGTTTGGATTACCGTCCAAATGCAGTGGCGCGTGGTCTTGCAAGTAAAAAGACAACCACTGTCGGTGTCGTAATCCCAAATATTACTAATGGCTATTTCTCAACGCTTGCTAAAGGGATTGATGATATCGCTGAAATGTACAAGTACAATATCGTCCTTGCTAATAGTGATGAGGATGATGACAAGGAAGTTTCAGTTGTCAATACCCTGTTTTCTAAGCAAGTGGATGGTATCATTTTTATGGGCTACCACTTGACTGAAAAAATTCGTTCAGAGTTTTCTCGTTCTCGGACACCAGTTGTTCTTGCAGGAACTGTGGATGTAGAACATCAACTTCCAAGTGTCAATATTGACTACAAACAAGCTACGATTGATGCAGTGAGCTACCTTGCTAAAGAAAATGAGCGCATTGCTTTCGTAAGCGGTCCGCTAGTGGATGATATCAATGGTAAGGTTCGTTTGGTTGGCTACAAGGAAGCCTTGAAAAAAGCAGGTATTTCTTATAGCGAAGGATTGGTATTTGAGTCTAAATACACTTATGAAGATGGCTATGCCTTGGCAGAACGCTTGATTTCATCAAACGCAACTGCAGCGGTTGTAACAGGTGATGAATTGGCAGCAGGTGTCTTGAATGGTTTGGCTGATCACGGTGTGTCTGTGCCAGAAGAGTTTGAAATCATTACTAGTGATGATTCGCAAGTCTCTCGCTTTACCCGTCCAAACTTGACAACTATTGCCCAACCTCTTTATGACCTTGGCGCTATTAGTATGCGTATGCTGACTAAGATTATGCACAAGGAAGAGTTGGAAGAACGTGAAGTTCTCTTACCTCATGGTTTGACAGAACGTCGCTCAACACGAAAACGTAAATAGAAAAAAATCAGGGAATCGTGAAGATTTCCTGATTTGTTTTTAGAGAAGAGAATTATACTCAATGAAAATCAAAGTGCAAACTAGAAGCTAGCTGCAGGATATACTTGAGTACGGCAAGGTGAAGCTGACGTGGTTTGAAGAGATTTTCGAAGAGTATTAGCCTTCCATATAGTCTTTCAAAGCCTGCCCTGTTAGTCCAGCATTGAGGGCAATGAGGAGTTTCAAGCGGGCTTTTTGGGCGTTGAGTTCTTTAACAAAGAAGACGCCTGCCTTTTGCAACTGCACGCCCCCACCTTGGTAGGCATAAACAGGTTCAGCAATACCGTTAAAGCATCGTGAAACCAGGGCGACTGGGATTCCTTTTTGCAGAAGGTTTTCTAATTTTTGAGCCGTTTCCTTGGGAATATTGCCCGCTCCGAAGGCTTGGATAATCAAACCGTCCAATTGTTCCAAATCCAGCATATCAATCAGCTCATCTGTCATACCAGCATAAGCTGAGATGATAGGTACTAAGCCTTGTATGTGATCAAGGTCAAAGCGAACACGAGGTTCAGCTGTTTTGAAGTAGAGTATTTCCTGTTTCATGATGAGACCAAGGGGGCCGTGGGTAGGAGTCTGAAAAGTACTAACATTGGTCGTATGTGTTTTGGTAACATACTTGGCGGCGTGGATTTCATCGTTCATAACGACTAAAACCCCTTTGTCAGCAGCCTTGTCATCGCTAGCCACCCGCAAAGCACTCAGATAATTATAAACACCGTCACTGCCGAGTTCGTTGGAGCTACGCATGGCACCTGTTAGAACGATAGGCATGTGGGGAACTTCCATGGTATCAAGGAAATAGGCAGTTTCCTCTAATGTATCGGTCCCGTGTGTAATCACCACCCCATCGTAGTTAGCAGCTTCCTCTTTGATTTTTTGGTAGAGGGCCAGCATATGCTTGGGTTTGATATGGGGGCTTGGCAGGTTAAAAAAGTCTAAGGCGTGAACTTGGATTCCCTCCAGAGGATTGGACACATGGTTCATGGGATTATCTGAACTCGTCACAACAGCGCCAGAAGCATCGGCCTGCATGGAAATAGTCCCACCCGTATGTAAAACAAGGATTTTCTTAGGCATGATTTACTCACTCTTTCTGAAATGTGGTATAATCATTGTATCACAAAAGGGGAGATTGGGATAGGATGGAAGTCAAAGCTGTTTTTTTTGATATCGATGGAACCTTGGTAAACGATCGCAAGAGTGTTTTGAAATCCACTAAGGACGCGATTAAGATTGTCAAAGAGCAAGGGGTGCTAGTTGGTGTAGCGACAGGACGAGGACCTTTTTTTGTTAAGGAATTGATGGACGATTTGGATCTGGATTTTGCGGTAACCTACAATGGCCAGTATATCTTTAATAAAGAAAGAGTCTTGTTCACGAGCCCTATTTCCAAGTTACATTTGCGCCATCTCATTTCGTATGCTAAAAAAGAGGGCAAGGAGATTGCCCTAGGGACCAAGGATGCCATGCTGGGTTCCAAAATCATGTCTTTTGGTCTGGGTTCTTTTTCCCAACGAATCAGTCGCTTCGTTCCCTCTGTTTTAACTCGGACGGTGAGTCATTCCTTTAATCGTATGGTCAGCAAGGTTGTTCCCCAAAAGGAGGAAGACCTGCTTCACCTGATGAATCAGCCTATCTACCAAGTTTTGATGCTGATGACGCCCGAAGAGTCTGAGAAGGCAGCAACTGATTTTCAAGACTTGAAATTGACACGTAGCAATCCTTTTGCAGCGGATGTCATCAATCAAGGAAACTCTAAATTGGAAGGCATTCGCCGAGTTGGGAAGGAATATGGCTTTGACCTCAACCAAGTGATGGCCTTTGGTGACTCAGATAACGACCTAGAAATGCTGGCAGGTGTCGGTATGTCGGTCGCTATGGGAAATGGTAGTAGCAGTGTCAAGGAAGTTGCCAAGCACATCACTACCAGCAATCAGCAAGACGGAATTCACAAGGCCTTGGAACATTTTGGTGTTCTGGCTTCAGAAAAAGTCTTTGTCAGCCGTGACTATCATTTCAATAAGGTCAAGACCTTCCATCACATGATGGATGAACGGACCCAAGAAGAACCTCGAGCTTGGGATTTAGAAGGTGCAACCCACAGGGCTGGCTTTAAAATAGAAGAATTGGTGGAGTTTGTTAGAGCTGCCAGCTCTTCTGAAGAGGATTTTGGTCAAGCTGTATCGCAACTTCATCAAGCTCTTGATAAGGCAGCAGATAAAGTAGCTAAGAAGACGCCTGCCCAGCAAGATTTGATAGGCCAGGTGGATGCCTTGATTGATACACTTTATTTCACCTATGGTAGTTTTGTCTTGATGGGGGTGGACCCAGAACGTATTTTTGATATTGTCCATCAGGCTAATATGGGGAAAATTTTCCCAGATGGCAAGGCTCATTTTGATCCAGTGACCCACAAAATCTTAAAGCCAGATGATTGGGAAGAAAAGTATGCTCCAGAACCTGCTATCAAAAAGGAACTGCAGCGTCAGCTCAAGGCTTATGAACGCCATAAAGAAAGACAAAAATAAGAAAAGGAGCTCTAAGCTCCTTTTCTTGGTGATTATAATGTTTTTTCTTGTTCTCTCACCACCAGCAAATCGACCTTAGCATGGCGGAGAATGTATTCAGATGAAGAGCCGACCAAGAGGCGTTCAAAGGCGTTGAGACCAGTTGCGCCAACGAGGATGAGGTCCACTTCCTCAGCGTCTGGAATAGTACGTGCCAAGAGGGTCTTTGGATTTCCCATTTCAATGACGATGTGAATATCCGCCACACCAGCATCTTTAGCACGTTTTTCGTACTCTTTCATCAGACTTTCAGCATCGACTTGGAGTTCTTCGTAAACTTCAGCATCAAAGGTGGATACACTTTGGAGAGCGCGTGTGTCAATGACATGTGCGATGGTGAGTTTAGCGTCGTTTCGTAGAGCAGAATGAACTCCCTTGACAAAAGCCAAGTCCGCTTCTTTAGAACCATCGATTGCGACCATGATATTTTGGTAACGTTGTGCCATAATGAAACCTCCTGAAATTTTCTTACTATAATTGTAAACCTTTTCACTATAGAAGTAAAGCAAAAAAAGTATTTTTTAAAAGAATGTTAGCGATTAAAAACTATATAAATATATGATAAAATAAAAGAAAGGATAGTAGGAAAGAAGTGAGGGGAGGGATAATGATGAAAAAATCTTTTCAAGAATCAAAAAAATCAAATTTCCTTTATTATGGAATTATCCTAGTGTCGGTCTTGGTAGAAGTTATCATACTCTGGCAATTAGAGAGACTGGTACCCCTTCTTTATCCAGGTTTTATCGGTTTTTTAGTCTTTCATCTACTCTACCATCTGCTATTATTTCTAGTTGCAAAAAGAAGTGGACGCTTAGATTACTTGATGATATGGGGGCTTTTCCTCATGTTCAATCTTCTTTATGATTCCTTTTTAGGCTTGCTTTTTCTAGGTTTATCTTTTGGTATGTGATATGTCTTTGGCAGAATTCCTGCTATCTCACTTGTCTTGACCTCGCTTTTAGTGAGGTTTTTCTTCTATACAAACCTAGTAACACATTTCAGTAAACTTGTCGCATTCTCTTTCTAGTGGTATAATGTTACTATCCTGATGAATTGAGGAAACAAGATGAAAGAATATAACAAGTCTAGTAAGTTAGAGCATGTTGCTTATGATATCCGTGGTCCTGTTTTGGAAGAAGCTATGCGGATGCGAGCAAACGGCGAAAAGATTTTACGTCTGAATACAGGAAATCCAGCAGAATTTGGATTTACAGCGCCAGACGAGGTCATTCATGACTTGATTATGAATGCGCGTGATAGTGAAGGATATTCTGACTCCAAAGGGATTTTCTCAGCCCGTAAGGCCATCATGCAGTATTGCCAATTGAAGAAATTCCCAAACGTAGATATTGATGATATTTACCTTGGAAATGGAGTCAGTGAGTTGATTGTTATGTCTATGCAGGGGCTTTTGGACAATGGGGATGAGGTCTTAGTACCTATGCCAGACTATCCTCTCTGGACAGCAGCTGTTAGCCTAGCTGGAGGAAATGCCGTTCACTATATCTGTGATGAAGCTGCAGAATGGTATCCAGATATTGACGATATCAAGTCAAAAATCACTTCTAATACCAAGGCAATCGTCCTTATCAATCCAAACAACCCAACTGGAGCCCTTTATCCTAAGGAACTCTTGCTGGAGATTATTGAGATTGCCCGTCAAAACGATTTGATTATTTTTGCGGATGAAATCTATGACCGCATGGTCATGGATGGACATGTGCACACACCTGTGGCGAGCTTGGCACCAGATGTTTTCTGTGTCAGCATGAATGGTCTGTCAAAATCGCATCGTATCGCTGGTTTCCGTGTGGGTTGGATGGTCTTGTCTGGTCCTAAGACACATGTTAAAGGCTATATCGAAGGGCTAAATATGCTGTCCAATATGCGCCTTTGCTCTAACGTTTTGGCCCAACAAGTCGTACAAACTTCCTTGGGTGGTCACCAATCAGTCGATGAATTGCTCCTTCCAGGTGGACGAATTTACGAGCAAAGAAATTTCATTTACAATGCCATTCAAGATATTCCAGGTTTGTCTGCCGTTAAACCAAAGGCTGGGCTTTATATCTTCCCTAAAATCGACCGCAATATGTACCGTATCGATGATGATGAGCAGTTTGTCCTTAATTTCTTGAAGCAGGAAAAGGTTCTCTTGGTTCATGGTCGAGGCTTCAACTGGCAGGAGCCAGACCACTTCCGTATCGTTTACCTTCCTCGTGTTGATGAACTAGCCCAAATCCAAGAAAAG
Source organism: Streptococcus mitis (assembly GCF_023109105.1). GTDB lineage: Bacteria > Bacillota > Bacilli > Lactobacillales > Streptococcaceae > Streptococcus > Streptococcus mitis_BW. The sequence continues at coordinate 94,876 of NZ_JALDTZ010000006.1, read as the reverse complement.
ATGACTCGTTTCTTGAAACAGTATCGTAGATAGGGCTTACATTCGAAAAAGCTGGAAACATTTGCCTAGAGCTATTGACAAAAGCGAAAGAATCAGATAGAATAGTAAAGTATGTTTAGTAACTGATCACTTTATAGCCGGCTAAACGAATACAAAATCTATGAGGAGGTATTCATCGTGAAACGTACTTATCAACCAAGTAAACTTCGTCGTGCGCGCAAACACGGATTCCGTAACCGTATGTCAACTAAAAACGGTCGTCGCGTATTGGCAGCTCGTCGTCGTAAAGGACGCAAAGTTTTGGCTGCATAATCCAAACGAATTCTATCAAAAATCAGTAGGAACTCGAGTCTACTGATTTTTATTTTTGTAAAAAAGTACAAAAAGCTTTATGTTTTTGCTTGAATAGTGTATAATATTTCACATACTGTAAAATTGGAGAATAATCATGAAGAAATCAAAAGTTATGCTTTTTGGAGCTATGGCTTTGACAGCAGGTCTAGCTTTAGCAGCGTGTGGATCATCTCAATCAAGTAATGCAGACAAGACTTACTCTTATATCTTTGTCAATAACCCAGATACCTTGGATTATATTACCTCTACACGAGACTCTACATCTAGTATCACAACCAACTTGATTGATGGTTTGTTGGAAAATGACCAGTATGGCAATCTCATCCCATCTATGGCTGAGTCATGGACAGTGTCAAAAGATGGTTTGACCTACACTTATAAGATCCGTCAGGGAGCTAAATGGTACACTTCTGAAGGAGAAGAGTATGCGGACGTAACAGCTCATGACTTTGTTACTGGTCTCAAGTATGCGGCTGATAAAAAGGCTGAAAACTTGTACTTGGTACAAGACTCTATCAAAGGGCTAGCAGACTATGTTGAAGGGAAATCATCTGATTTTGCAACTGTTGGTGTTAAGGCGGTGGATGATTACACACTACAGTACACCCTTAATCAACCTGAGACTTATTGGAACTCTAAAACAACAGCAAGTATCCTTAGTCCGGTAAACGAAGCTTTCTTGAAGTCTAAGGGAGATGACTTTGGAAGTGTGACGCCATCAAGTATCTTGTCAAATGGTCCTTACTTGTTTAAGTCCTACACATCAAAATCTTTGATTGAATTTGATAAAAATCCTAACTATTGGGATAAGGACAATGTCAAAATCGAGAAAGTGAAGCTCTCGTTCTTTGACGGTTCTGACCAAGATAGTCTTACAAGAGGATTTTTGGAAGGCAACTACACAGACGGACGTATCTTCCCAACAAGTTCAGTATTTGCTGAACTCAAGAAGGGAAATGAGGACAAGATTACCTATACACCACAAAACTCAGTTACTTTCTACTATCTTTTCAACGTTAATCGTCAAAGCTACAAGCAGACTATGAAACAGTCTGATAAGGAAAAGACAGATTCGCGTGCAGCTATGCAAAATAAGGATTTCCGTCAGGCTATCAACTTTGCCTTTGACCGCCATGCCTATGCAGCGCAGACAAATGGTGAAGATGGAGCAGACCGTATTTTGCGTAACACGGTTATACCAAGTAACTTTGTTCAAGTTGGTGATAAGAACTTCGGTGATATTGTCAATGAGAAAATTGTCAACTACGGTAAAGATTGGGCAAACATTAACCTAAACGATGGTAAGCAAGCCTTCTTGAATCCTGAAAAGGCTAAAGAAAGATTTGCTAAGGCCAAAGAAAGTCTGCAAGCACAGGGAGTAACCTTCCCAATTCATTTGGATATGCCAGTTGACCAGACCGCTAAGCTAGATGTGCAACAGGCTGGTTCTCTCAAGCAAACAGTAGAAGCCACTCTTGGTAAGGATAATGTTGTCATCGATGTTATCCAACTTTCTCCAGATGAAAAAGATCAGGCAACCTACTTTGCAGATACAGCAGAACAAAAAGACTACGATATTGACGTCTCAGGATGGGGTGGAGACTACTCGGATCCGAAGACTTACCTAGCTATCCTTGATCCAGAGACAGGTTCTCAGTTGAAAAACATGGGTTTGACTGAAGGAAAAGACAAGGAAATTAAGGACAAGATTGGTCTTTCTGACTACAAGAAACTCTTGGATCAGGCTGACGCTGAAATCACAGATACTCAAGCTCGCTATGAAAAATACGCTGAAGCCCAAGCTTGGTTGACAGACAGCGCCCTCTTCCTACCAGTTCAAAGTGGCGGAGCCAACCCAATTTTCCGTAAGACTGTACCGTTTACAGGTCCATTCTCATTCGTTGGTCATAAGGGAAATGCGGACAACTATAAATATGTTGAATTGCAAAAAGAGCCAGTAACTGCTAAACAGTACCAAGAACTCTACGAAAAATGGCTAAAAGAAAAAGCTGAGTCAAATAAAAAAGCTCAGGAAGATTTAGCTAACCACATTCAATAATGTTCCTAGTCATGCTTTTCAGTTAATACTCTTCGAAAATCTCTTCAAACCACGTCAACGTCGCCTTGCCGTAGGTATGGTTACTGACTTCGTCAGTTCTATCTACAACCTCAAAGCAGTGCTTTGAGCAACCTGCGGCTAGTTTCCTAGTTTGCTCTTTGATTTTCATTGAGTATAAGCATAGTGACTGGATTCAGAAAAAAAGCCTTACCAGACGATTATCGGTTCTGGTAGGGCCTTTTCTTTATTCTTTTAAGTGATAAGAGTAGCTAGCGACAACGACGTCTTGGTGCCAACGAAGGGCGTATTTGAGTTTGAGACTCATCTGATTGTGTAGGATATTTTGCCAAGGTTTATTAGGGATAAACTGAGGGACGAGGACAGTGACTGTATAGTTCTTTTTCTGAGCTTCCTCGGAAATCCGTTTGACATACTTGACAGTAGGGGTGATGATGTCGCGGTAGCTGGTCTTGATGTTTTTTAGAGTAATGGTTGGGAAGTAATCGGCAAATTCTTGGAGAATTTCTTGATCTTTTTCTGCTGTCTCCTTGGTAGAAATATGCATAGCTAGGACTTCGTCACCGATACTTTGAGCGTAGTTAATGGCTCCGACGCTGACTCGGGTGACATTTCCTACTAGGACCAGAACCAGATTGCCGTCGTAAGTACGTTTTTCGATTCCTTCATAGAGTCGCAGTTGTTGGGCTACTTTTTGGTAGTGACTGTGAATTGCCAAGAAGAGTAGGGTGAGTACGAGAATAATCGGGAAGAAAGGCCAGATATCACTGAGACGGAAAAAGAGCAGGATTAGTACAATCGCATAGCAAATGATTGCCCCAATGATATTAGCAAGAGCAGGTTTTAAGAAGTTGGCCCCTTTTTCCTTTTTCCAATGACGAATCATCCCAGTCTGAGATAGGGCGAAGGGAACGAAGACCCCGATAGTATAAAGAGGAATCAAGCGTTCGGTATTGCCATTAAAAATGAGAAGAAGAATCATAGCCCCAAAAGCCAGAGTTAAAATTCCATTGGAGTAGCCTAGGCGGTCTCCTTTTTCCATAAAGAGATGGGGCATGTATTTGTTTTTAGCCATATTGTAAGCCAGCATAGGGAAGGCCGAAAAGCCAGTATTTGCAGCTACGGCCAAAATCAAGGCTGTGGAGAATTGGAAGATATAATACCCAAGGTGACCTAAGAAGGAAGTGCCAAGGATGCCTTGAGCCATCTGTGAAAGAATAGTTTCTCCGTGTTGAGGCATAATCCCCATCCAGTAGTTTAGGAAGGTGATACCAGCAAAAAGAAAACCTAAAATCAGTGACATAATGGTCAAGGTTTGAGCGGCATTCTTTTCTTTTGGAGCCTTGAAAAAGGGAACAGCATTTGAAATAGCTTCAACCCCTGTCAGAGAGGCAGATCCGCTGGTAAAAGCTCTTAGGATGAGAACGATAGACAGACTCGGAACAGCATGCCCAATAGGTGAAGTTGCCTGATAGCTGAGAGAACCAGTTACTAGTTGAAAGATTCCATAGAGCAAGAGAAAGACAGTGCTGATGATAAAGAGATAGACAGGAATCATCAGTGAACTGGCAGATTCTTTTAAGCCTCGTAAGTTCAAGAGCATGAGCAAGCAAACCAGAAAAATGGAGATGTGGAGGTTGTAAGGGTGAAGAGCAGGAAGAGCTGCTGTGATAGCGTCAGCTCCAGATGCAACGGATACCGCTACGGTCAACATATAGTCAACCAGAAGACTACCTCCAGCTATTAAGCCAAGTTCGGGAGATAGATTTTCTCGAGTAACCATATATGCCCCTCCCCCTTGAGGATAGGCATGGATGATTTGACGGTAGGAAACGGTCAGGCTAGCTAGAAGCAGGAGGACAAAGAGGCCGATAGGAAGGCTCCACCATATAGCTAGAGGAGAGAGACTAGCCAAGACGAGGACTACTTGCTCAGGCCCATAGGCGATGGAGGACAGAGCGTCGCTTGACAACATGGCTAGTGCCTGCATTTTTCCCAGTAATCCCCCTTCGCCTTCAGTTAAGGACTTAAGAGGACGACCGATAAAGGTATATTTTAATTTTGTAAGCATTTTCTTTCCTTTTCTGAAAATTTCAACAAGGGTTATTATACTGCTTTGGAAAAATAGCGTCAAGAGACGACAATGGATTTTCGAATATTTTGTACAGATGAGGAGAGAGTGCAGTTTTTTGGTATAATAGAAGATAGAAAACGAGGTTAGAAGAGATGATATTTGATACACATACACACTTGAATGTAGAAGAATTTGCAGGTCGTGAGGCAGAAGAAGTTGCCTTAGCTGCTGAGATGGGTGTGACACAGATGAATATTGTTGGTTTTGATAAACCGACCATTGAGCGTGCCTTGGAGTTGGTAGATGAGTATGACCAACTTTACGCGACTATTGGTTGGCATCCGACAGAGGCAGGAACCTACACAGAGGAAGTTGAGAATTACCTGCTAGAAAAACTAAAACATCCAAAAGTTATTGCCTTGGGTGAGATTGGTTTGGACTATCACTGGATGACAGCGCCAAAAGAGGTGCAGGAGCAGGTTTTTCGCCGTCAGATTCAGCTATCTAAGGACTTGGATTTGCCTTTTGTTGTCCATACCCGCGATGCGCTGGAAGATACCTATGAGATTATCAAGAGTGAGGGCGTTGGTCCACGTGGTGGGATTATGCATTCATTTTCAGGGACGCTTGAGTGGGCAGAGAAGTTTGTCGAGCTTGGTATGACGATTTCCTTTTCTGGAGTAGTGACTTTCAAGAAGGCGACAGATATTCAGGAAGCAGCTAAAGAGTTACCTTTGGATAAGATTTTGGTAGAGACAGATGCGCCTTATTTAGCCCCAGTACCTAAGCGCGGACGTGAAAATAAGACAGCTTACACGCGCTATGTAGTAGACTTTATTGCGGACTTGCGTGGGATGACGACCGAGGAACTGGCGGCAGCAACTACCGCAAATACAGAACGAATTTTTGGATTGGACAGCAAGTAATGAAAGAAAAAATTTCCCAAGTCATCGTGGTTGAAGGGCGCGATGATACGGCCAATCTCAAACGTTATTTCGATGTAGAGACCTATGAAACCCGAGGTTCCGCCATCAATGAGCAGGATCTAGAGCGGATTCAGCGCTTGCACCAGCGTCATGGAGTCATTGTCTTTACAGACCCAGATTTTAATGGGGAGCGGATTCGGCGCATGATTATGACGGCCATTCCGACAGTTCAACACGCCTTCCTCAAACGAGATGAAGCTGTTCCCAAGTCCAAGACCAAGGGGCGTTCACTGGGAATCGAGCATGCTAGTTACGAAGACTTGAAAACAGCACTAGAACAAGTCACTGAGCAGTTTGAAGCAGAAAGTGACTTTGATATTAGCCGTAGTGACTTGATTCGTCTTGGTTTTCTAGCAGGATCAGATAGCCGAAAACGCAGAGAATATCTAGGAGAAAACCTTCGTATCGGTTATTCCAACGGCAAACAACTCCTCAAACGTTTGGAATTATTTGGGATTAGCTTGGCAGAAGTGGAAGAAGTTATGAAATCTTATGAGAATAGCTAAGCGGCCCCCAAATGTAAGGGGAATGTGTTACAATAGTAGTAACAGATAATAGAAAAGAGAATAAATGAGAATTGCAGATTATAGCGTGACCAAGGCAGTGCTGGAGCGTCACGGTTTTACCTTTAAAAAATCATTCGGACAAAATTTCTTGACCGATACCAATATCCTTCAAAAGATTGTGGATACGGCTGAGATTGATGACCAGGTCAATGTCATTGAAATCGGGCCAGGTATTGGTGCCTTGACCGAGTTTCTGGCAGAGCGTGCAGCTGAAGTCATGGCCTTTGAGATTGACCACCGTTTGGTACCGATTTTGGCAGATACCTTGCGTGATTTTGACAATGTGACTGTAGTAAACGAGGATATTCTTAAGGTCGATTTGGCGCAACATATCCAGAATTTCAAAAATCCTGATTTGCCAATCAAGGTAGTGGCTAATTTGCCTTACTATATCACGACACCTATTCTCATGCACTTGATTGAAAGTGGGATTCCATTTAGTGAGTTTGTGGTCATGATGCAAAAAGAGGTGGCGGACCGCATTTCAGCCCAGCCTAACACCAAGGCCTACGGTAGCTTGTCGATTGCAGTGCAGTATTACATGACTGCCAAGGTTGCCTTTATCGTGCCTCGTACGGTCTTTGTGCCAGCGCCAAATGTGGACTCTGCTATTTTGAAAATGGTTCGCCGTCCAGAGCCAGCTGTTGCGGTAGAAGACGAGAACTTCTTCTTTAAGGTTTCCAAGGCAAGTTTCACTCACCGTCGCAAGACTTTGTGGAATAACTTGACAGGTTACTTTGGCAAGACTGAAGAAGTCAAGGACAAGCTGACCAAAGCTTTGGACCAAGCAGGCTTGTCACCAAGTGTTCGGGGAGAAGCTCTCAGCTTGGAAGAATTCGCCAGTCTAGCAGACGCGCTTAAAGGGCAAGGACTCTAAGATGCAGGGACAAATCATTAAAGCCTTGGCAGGCTTCTACTATGTAGAGAGTGAGGGCCAGGTTTATCAGACACGAGCGCGTGGGAATTTTCGTAAAAAAGGTCACACACCCTATGTTGGGGACTGGGTAGATTTTTCTGCCGAGGAAAATTCAGAAGGCTATATTCTCAAGATTCACGAACGGAAAAATAGTCTGGTCCGTCCACCTATTGTCAATATTGACCAAGCTGTAGTAATTATGTCCGTTAAAGAGCCTGATTTTAACAGCAATTTGCTGGATCGTTTCTTGGTTCTTTTGGAGCACAAGGGCATCCATCCCATCATCTATATTTCTAAAATGGATTTGTTGGAAGATAGGGGAGAACTGGATTTTTATGAACAGACTTATGGTGACATTGGCTATGACTTTGTAACCAGTAAAGAGGAGCTTTTGCCACTATTAACAAACAAGGTGACAGTCTTTATGGGACAGACAGGTGTTGGAAAATCAACCCTTCTCAATAAAATTGCGCCTGACCTTAATCTTGAAACGGGAGAAATCTCAGACAGTCTGGGTCGTGGTCGCCATACTACTCGGGCAGTTAGTTTTTATAATCTCAATGGGGGTAAAATCGCAGACACACCAGGATTTTCATCCTTGGACTATGAAGTATCAACGGCTGAAGACCTCAATCAGGCCTTCCCAGAGATTGCCAATGTCAGCCGAGACTGCAAATTTCGCACTTGTACCCATACCCATGAGCCGTCCTGTGCAGTCAAGCCAGCAGTGGAAGAAGGTACCATTGCCAGCTTCCGTTTTGACAATTATCTGCAATTCCTCAGTGAGATTGAAAATCGCAGAGAAACCTATAAAAAAGTCAGCAAAAAAATTCCAAAATAAGGAGAAACCTATGTCTCAATACAAGATTGCTCCGTCAATTCTGGCAGCAGATTATGCCAACTTTGAACGTGAAATTAAACGCCTAGAAGCAACTGGGGCAGAATACGCCCATATCGATATCATGGATGGTCACTTTGTACCACAAATCAGCTTTGGTGCAGGTGTAGTCGAAAGCCTTCGACCTCATAGCAAGATGGTTTTTGATTGCCACTTGATGGTCTCTAATCCTGAACACCATCTAGAAGACTTTGCGCGTGCAGGTGCAGACATCATTAGTATCCATGTAGAGGCAACACCTCATATCCATGGCGCTCTTCAAAAAATTCGTTCCTTAGGTGTCAAACCATCGGTTGTTATCAATCCTGGTACACCAGTTGAAGCCATCAAGCACGTCCTTCACCTTGTTGACCAAGTCTTAGTCATGACGGTTAACCCTGGCTTTGGCGGACAAGCTTTTCTGCCAGAAACCATGGATAAGATTCGTGAGTTGGTTGCTCTTCGTCAGGAAAAAGGTTTGAACTTTGAAATCGAAGTGGATGGTGGAATTGATGACCAAACTATTGCTCAAGCCAAAGAAGCTGGTGCGACTGTTTTTGTAGCAGGTTCCTATGTCTTTAAGGGAGATGTCAATGAGCGAGTACAAACTCTCAGAAAACAACTGGACTAGGGTTGCTGTTTTTGCTGGTGGAGACCGTGGTCATTATCGGACTGATTTTGATTGCTTTGTTGGTGTGGATCGAGGCTCGCTCTGGGTCTTGGAAGAAAACCTTCCTCTCGCTCTAGCAGTTGGGGATTTTGATTCTGTGACGGAAGAAGAGCGACAGGTAATTCAAAAATGTGCCCAGCATTTTGTCCAAGCCCGACCAGAAAAAGATGATACCGATTTGGAATTGGCTCTTTTGACAATCTTTGAACAAAACCATCAGGCTGAGGTCACTATTTTCGGTGCTTTGGGTGGTCGCATCGACCATATGCTGGCTAATGTCTTTCTGCCTAGCAATCCCAAATTGGCACCCTATATGCGCCAAATAGAGATTGAGGATGGGCAAAACTTGATTGCCTATTGTCCAGAAGGGACCAGTCAGCTACATCCCCGTTCAGACTACGACTATCTAGCCTTTATGCCGGTTCGGGATAGCCAGTTGACCATTCTCGGTGCCAAGTATGAGTTGACAGAGGAGAATTTTTTCTTTAAAAAAGTGTACGCTTCTAACGAATATATAGATAGGGAAGTTTCGGTGACTTGCCCAGATGGCTATGTGGTCGTACTGCATAGCAAGGACAGGAGGTAGGATGGAAAGTTTACTTGTTCTCTTATTAATTGCCAACCTAGCTGGACTCTTTCTGATTTGGCAAAGGCAGGATAAACAGGAGGAACATTTAAGCAAGAGCTTGGAGGATCAGGCAGATCACTTGTCAGACCAGTTGGATTATCGATTTGAGCAAGCCAGACAAGCCAGCCAGTTAGACCAGAAAGACTTGGAAGTGGCTGTCAGCGACCGTTTGCAAGAGGTGCGAATTGAATTGCACCAAGGTCTAACTCAAGTCCGTCAAGAAATGACGGATAATCTCTTACAAACTAGAGACAAGACCGACCAACGTCTCCAAGCCTTACAGGAATCAAATGAGCAACGCTTGGAACAAATGCGCCAAACGGTCGAGGAAAAACTAGAAAAGACCTTACAGACACGCTTACAGGCTTCCTTTGAGACAGTTTCCAAGCAATTAGAGTCTGTCAATCGTGGCCTTGGAGAAATGCAGACTGTTGCCCGCGATGTCGGTGCTCTTAACAAGGTTCTCTCCGGAACCAAGACGCGAGGAATTTTGGGAGAATTGCAACTGGGGCAAATTATTGAAGATATCATGACCCCTGCCCAGTATGAACGAGAATACGCAACGGTTGAAAACTCTAGTGAACGAGTGGAGTATGCCATCAAGTTACCCGGACAAGGCGACCAAGAATACGTCTATCTGCCAATTGACTCTAAGTTTCCACTGGCAGATTATTACCGCCTAGAAGAAGCCTATGAAGTGGGTGACAAGGATGAAATCGAACGCTGTCGCAAGTCCCTCCTAGCAAGCGTCAAGCGCTTTGCCAAGGATATCAAGAGCAAGTACATAGCACCGCCTCGGACGACCAATTTTGGAGTTTTATTTGTTCCGACAGAAGGTCTCTACTCAGAAATCGTCCGCAATCCTGTCTTCTTTGATGATTTGAGACGGGAGGAGCAGATTATTGTCGCAGGTCCAAGTACCCTGTCAGCTCTGCTCAACTCCCTATCAGTTGGCTTTAAAACCCTCAATATCCAAAAGAGTGCCGACCATATCAGCAAGACTCTTGCCAGTGTCAAGACTGAGTTTGGCAAGTTTGGTGGTATTCTGGTTAAGGCACAAAAACACCTCCAACATGCCTCTGGCAATATTGATGAATTATTAAACCGTCGTACCACAGCTATCGAGCGGACGCTCCGTCACATTGAGTTGTCAGAAGGTGAGCCTGCGCTTGATCTACTCCATTTCCAAGAAAATGAGGAAGAATATGAAGATTAGTCACATGAAAAAAGATGAGCTGTTTGAAGGCTTTTACCTAATCAAAGCAGCTGACCTGAGACAGACGCGGGCTGGCAAAAATTACCTAGCCTTTACCTTCCAAGATGATAGTGGCGAGATTGAAGGGAAGCTCTGGGATGCCCAACCTCATAACGTTGAGGCTTTTACCGCAGGTAAGGTTGTCCACATGAAAGGGCGCCGAGAAGTTTATAACAATACCCCTCAAGTCAACCAAATTACTCTCCGCCTGCCTCAACCTGGTGAACCCAATGATCCAGCTGATTTCAAGGTCAAGTCACCAGTTGATGTCAAGGAAATTCGTGACTACATGTCGCAAATGATTTTCAAAATTGAAAATCCTGTCTGGCAAAGAATTGTCCGAAAGCTCTACACCAAGTATGACAAGGAATTTTACTCCTATCCAGCTGCCAAGACCAACCATCATGCCTTTGAAACGGGCTTGGCCTATCATACGGCAACCATGGTGCGCTTGGCAGATGCTATTAGCGAGGTCTATCCTCAGCTTAATAAGAGCCTGCTCTATGCGGGGATTATGTTGCATGACTTAGCTAAGGTCATCGAGCTGACTGGGCCAGACCAGACCGAGTACACAGTCAGAGGCAATCTTCTTGGGCATATTGCTTTGATTGATAGTGAAATTACTAAGACAGTGATGGACCTCGGTATCGATGATACCAAGGAAGAAGTCGTTTTGCTCCGTCACGTCATCCTCAGTCACCACGGCTTACTTGAGTATGGAAGTCCAGTCCGTCCACGCATTATGGAAGCAGAGATTATCCATATGATTGACAATCTGGATGCTAGCATGATGATGATGTCAACAGCTCTTGCTTTGGTAGATAAAGGAGAGATGACCAATAAAATCTTTGCTATGGACAATCGTTCCTTCTATAAACCAGATTTAGATTAATAATTTAAGAAAAATGAACATTTTTTAGGATAAGAATGTTCGTTTTTTTATGTGAATATGGTATAATGGATAAAATATCAAAATTAAATGAAATGGGAAATAGAAATGAAATTAAGAAGAAGTGATCGGATGGTTGTCATTTCCAACTATTTGATTAATAATCCTTATAAACTAACTAGTCTCAATACTTTTGCTGAAAAGTATGAATCTGCTAAATCATCCATCTCAGAAGATATCGTCATTATCAAACGAGCCTTTGAGGAAATCGAAATCGGACACATCCAGACTGTAACTGGGGCTGGTGGAGGTGTTATCTTTACACCGTCTATTTCGAGTCAGGATGCTAAGGAAATGGTTGAAGACTTGCGTGCCAAGTTGTCAGAAAGTGACCGTATCTTGCCAGGTGGTTACATCTACCTGTCCGATTTACTTAGCACACCAGCCATCTTGAAAAATATTGGTCGCATTATTGCCAAGAGCTTTATGGACCAAAAAATTGATGCAGTTATGACTGTAGCGACTAAGGGTGTGCCACTTGCAAATGCAGTTGCCAATGTCCTCAATGTTCCCTTTGTTATTGTGCGCCGTGACCTGAAAATTACCGAAGGTTCAACTGTCAGTGTCAACTATGTATCAGGTTCAAGTGGTGACCGCATTGAGAAAATGTTCCTTTCAAAACGTAGTCTCAAGGCAGGCAGCCGTGTCCTGATTGTAGATGACTTCTTGAAAGGTGGAGGAACTGTCAACGGGATGATTAGTCTCTTGCGTGAGTTTGATTCAGAATTGGCAGGTGTAGCGGTCTTTGCGGATAATGCTCAAGAAGAACGTGAAAGGCAGTTTGACTACAAGTCACTCTTGAAGGTAACCAATATTGATGTCAAGAACCAAGCCATCGATGTTGAGGTTGGTAATATCTTTGACGAAGATAAATAAGAGATAGAACTAAAGGTTGGAACGATTGTCCCAGCCTTTCTTTGCAAACAGAATAGAAGGAAGTATATGAAAACACCATTTATCAATAGAGAAGACTTAGAAGCGATTGTTGCAGAGTTCCCGACTCCTTTTCACTTGTATGATGAGAAGGGGATTCGTGAGAAGGCAAGAGCGGTTAACCAAGCTTTTTCGTGGAACAAAGGCTTTAAGGAATATTTTGCGGTTAAAGCTACTCCAACCCCAGCTATCTTGAAAATCCTTCAAGAGGAAGGGTGTGGTGTGGATTGCTCTAGTTATGTAGAGCTTTTGATGAGTCATAAACTGGATTTTCCAGGTTATGAAATCATGTTCTCTTCAAACAACACTCCAGACAAGGAATATGCCTATGCGCGTGAATTGGGGGCGACCATTAACTTGGATGCCTTTGAAGATATTGAACATCTGGAGAGAGCAGTAGGCATTCCAGAAATCATCTCATGTCGTTATAATCCTGGCGGTGTTTTTGAACTTGGGACAGACATTATGGACAATCCTGGGGAGGCTAAGTTTGGCATGACCAAGGACCAGCTCTTTAAAGCCTTTGCTATTTTGAAGGAAAAAGGAGCTAAGACCTTTGGGATTCACTCTTTCCTAGCGTCTAATACCGTGACCCATCTCTATTATCCTGAATTAGCGCGTCAGCTCTTTGAATTGGCTGTTGAAATCAAGGAAAAGTTGGGCATTTCGCTAGACTTTATCAATCTTTCTGGCGGTATTGGTGTCAATTATCGTCCAGACCAGGAGCCAAATGATATTGCCTTGATTGGTGAGGGTGTTCGTAAGGTTTATGAAGAGGTTCTTACCCCAGCAGGTCTTGGTCAGGTCAAGATTTTTACCGAATTGGGTCGCTTTATGTTAGCTCCTCATGGGGCTCTAGTCACAAGAGTCACTCATAAGAAGAAAACCTACCGTACCTATCTAGGTGTGGATGCATCAGCAGTCAACCTTATGCGTCCAGCTATGTATGGAGCCTACCACCATATTACCAATCTGACTCATCCAGAAGGACCAGCTGAAGTGGTAGATGTGGTTGGTTCGCTCTGCGAAAATAATGATAAATTTGCAGTGAATCGCGAACTGCCTCATACAGAAATCGGTGATTTGCTGGTCATTCATGATACAGGTGCCCACGGTTTTTCAATGGGCTACCAGTACAATGCCAAACTTCGTTCTGCGGAAATCCTCTATACCGAAGAAGGTAAAGCCCGCCAAATCCGCCGTGCAGAGCGCCCTGAGGACTATTTTGCAACCTTGTATGGCTTTGATTTTGAAAAAGAATCTGATAAGTAATTGAAAATGAAATTGAAAAACAGATTGCTTTCTAAAAAATAGGCAAAAATCTTGTTTTTCCTTCAAGTCGTGATATAATAAAACTATAAAACGTTTTCAAGGAAGGTAACGATATGTCTGAAGAAACAATTGATTATGGACAAGTGACAGGAATGGTGCATTCGACAGAAAGTTTTGGGGCGGTAGATGGCCCTGGTATTCGCTTTATTGTCTTTTTGCAGGGCTGTCAGATGCGTTGCCAATATTGCCATAACCCAGATACTTGGGCTATGGAGTCCAATAAATCACGTGAACGGACGGTAGATGATGTCTTGACAGAAGCCTTGCGCTACCGCGGTTTCTGGGGTGACAAGGGAGGAATCACTGTCAGTGGGGGAGAAGCCCTCTTGCAGATTGATTTCTTGATTGCCCTCTTCACCAAGGCTAAAGAAAAAGGTATTCACTGTACTTTGGATACTTGTGCCCTTCCATTCCGTAACAAACCACGCTATCTAGAGAAATTCAACAAGCTCATGGCTGTGACAGACTTGGTTCTCCTTGATATCAAGGAAATCAACGAAGCACAGCACAAGATTGTGACCAGTCAAACCAACAAAAACATCTTGGCCTGTGCTCAATACTTGTCAGATATCGGTAAACCTGTATGGATTCGTCACGTGCTAGTTCCTGGTTTGACAGACAGAGATGATGATCTGATTGAACTTGGGAAGTTCGTCAAGACCCTCAAAAATGTGGATAAGTTTGAAATTCTGCCTTATCACACTATGGGTGAGTTCAAATGGCGTGAATTGGGAATTCCATATTCACTCGAAGGGGTCAAACCTCCAACAGCAGACCGCGTCAAGAATGCTAAAAAACTCATGGATACTGAAAGTTACCAAGACTATATGAAACGTGTACATGGATAAAAAAGAAGCCTGATGGAAACATCGGGCTTTTAAGTTTGCACAAATCTAGATAATTAAATGAAACAAAATTTTAAATCTTTTTTTCTCTTTAAATTCTGAAAAAAATCCGAAAATGAATGTGTAAGATATAGTTACTTTTAGAAATATTAAATAGAATAGGAGAACATGATGGAACAAAGTATTACCATTAAAAATCTATGTAAGTCATATGGCCAAACTCAAATTTTAAAAGATATTTCTTTTGAAGCAAAAGCAGGTAGAGTGACTGCTTTCCTAGGTCCAAATGGAGCTGGCAAAAGTTCAACCTTACGTATTTTATTAGGATTAGACAAAGCAACATCTGGTCTTACCAAAATTGGCAATCAAACTTATAAGGAATTAAAATTTCCTCTAAAGACTGTAGGAGCTTCATTTGACAGTGTAGGTGCTCCTGATGATCGGACTGTTTATCAGCATTTGAAAATTGTTGCTGCTAGTAATGGGATATCCAGTCAGCGAATTGAGCAAGTGTTGGATATGGTGGATATTAGCCATAAGAAAAAATCTAAAATTGGAAAATTATCATTAGGAGAAGGACAACGCTTGGGAATTGCAACAGCTCTATTAGGGAATCCTCAGTATCTGATATTGGATGAACCGACAAATGGTTTGGATCCAAGAGGAATTCGGTGGTTTAGAGAGTTTATAAAAAAACAAGCTCAAGAAGGAAAGACAGTCTTGCTATCATCTCATATATTATCGGAAGTGGAAGCAGTAACGGATGATGTAGTTATCATAAATAAAGGAAAAGTTCTCATAAAAGGGACTTTACAAGAAGTGATGAAAAATCTTTCCTCACTAGAAGAAGTCTTCTTTAGTTTAACAGAGGGAGGAAAGTGACATGGCACTTATTTCCTCTCTTCATTCTGAAATATTGAAATTACTTTATAAGAGAGCTACTTATGTTGTACTATTCTTGATACTGGTATTTCAAACGTTTTTAGCAAATATTGGTGCTTCTCAAATTGTCTCAGTTGGTATTCATGCTACACCAGAGACAAATCCAGAATTAGCAGAAGCTATACCTCCTATTGAATTTTTAGGTTTTGATGTCACTTTATTTGGTGTTTTTATTATGATTATCCTAGGCTCAATTTATGGAGCCGAGGAGTATAAATGCTCTGCTATTCGTACAAGCCTCCTCTCTATTACAAATCGAGGTATTTTCCTAGTTTCAAAAACATTAGTTTGGCTTGTATTTTCTTTTTTCATTTCCTTTCTATCAATATTCCTAACGATTAACATGACACATTATGTTTTAGGACAAGATGGCTTACTTCTTTTTTCACTAAATGGGACAGTTTGGTTCTATATATTTTTAGCCAGTATAGCTTGGACTTTGTTGGGACTGTTGGCCTATATTATGGCTTTGACATTTAAAACAGCCATTGTTCCTCTATTATTTTTGCTTCCTCAAGTCTACAATTTAGGAACATTCTTAGCAAACTATATATCGGCTGCAAAATTTCTTCCAGTTGCATTGGGACAAGGATTGATTGCTATATCTCCTCAAATTTTAGAACATAATAGTTTACAAAATATTTTATGTTTACTTTGTTGGAACTTCTCATTCTTGGTTTTAGCAATTTACCGCTTACTTAAGTCAGATATCGGAGGAGGTGAATAAGTTGAAAGAACAACTTAAAAGTGAGTATCTCAAGTTTATGATGAATCCCTGGCACTGGTTGATTATAGGGGCTCTATTACTGTGTGTTCCGGCGATGGTTGTTTTTTTAAATAGTAAGCCAGACCAGTTGACTCTAGAGTTTGTTTTGGAACAGCTACTGCAAAGTCTCTATTTAGGACAGGTAGGCTTCATTAGTCTAGCGGTTCTATTTATAGGACAAGAATTTACAGGTTCTAGCCTTCGTACCAGTTTTCTTACATGTCCAAATCGTTTGAAATTTATAATATGTAAACTAGCTATTGTATTATGTATGGAAATTGTATTATTGGTTGCTGTAATATCATTATGCATACTAATCGCCCAAGGATACTACAATATCAATCTTCTGAGCAATATTAAACATGTTCTAACAATTCTATTTCCAGCCTGTATTTCTATTCTAACCTTCTCTCTTTTAAGTGGTATTTTTGTATTTATTTCCCAGTCTTTTATCTTAGTTTTGGGAATAAGTTTATCCCTTTTATTGGGGTTGGGACAAATGTTACTACAATTCAGTTCTTTTTTTAGAAATTTGCCATTACTAGCTAGCATGAATTGTTTTTATACCTATCCATTGTCTCTTTATTATCCAGTGTGGCAAGGCTTAGGGATACAAATAGTTTGGTTATTAATTGTTTTTCTATTTGCTACATTGACACTTATAGGAAGAAATGTAGGCTAATACTCTTCGAAAATCTCTTCAAACCACGTCAACGTCGCCTTGCCGTACTCAAGTACAGCCTGCGGCTAGTTTCCTAGTTTGCTCTTTGATTTTCATTGAGTATAAAGACAGGGGATATCCTGTCTTTTTCTCAGTTAGTGCTATAATATATTCAGGAGGGTGGGTTATGGCTTATAAAATTTTGGTGGTAGATGATGATCTTGCTATTCTTCGCCTAATAAAAAAAGTACTAGAATATGAAAAATATGAAGTAGTCATACGAAATAAGATAGAAGAGATTGATCTTTGTGATTTTACAGGATTTGACTTGATTTTATTAGATATTATGATGCCTGTTAGTGGTTTAGAAATCTGTCAGACGATTCGCGAGCAGATAACTGTTCCTATCTGTTTTATAACTGCCAAGGATATGGATGAAGATTTAGTAGCTGGAATCAATGCAGGAGCTGATGATTATATTATGAAGCCCTTTAGTATGCAAGAACTTTTAGCACGTGTTAAAATGCACTTACGTCGTGAAGAACGGACTAAAGGAAATGTTCATCAAATAAAGATTGGGAAGCTTATACTATATACGGATAGTAAGGAACTATTTGTAAACGATGATAAGATTGCCTTGACAAGAAGGGAATTTGATATAGTGAATCTTTTGGCAAGCACCCCAAATAGAATATACTCTATAGAGGAAATTTATAATTATCTATATCCACAAAGTTCAGAAGCTCTTTTACGTTCGGTTTCAGAGTATATTTATCAAATTCGTCAAAAGCTGAAACCTTATCAATTAAATCCAATTAAAACCTTGTACGGTGGAGGATATCAATGGGTAGAATCAAAAGTTTTAGACAATTAATTCGAGAAACCTGTTGGAGAATTATTTGGCAGTTTAGTCTTGGCTTACTAATGGCCTATCTTATTCCCTTAGCTTCAGTATCTATACAAATAAATGAAGATGGGCAACCTCTAAAAAATAGTGGTGTTCTATCAATTTTTTTCAATGTGTCATCATGGATATATATTTGTATTTTATTGATTGTTCTAATAAGTTATCACATTGGAAAATTGTTGAAAAAACTGAGTTATGAAATGACTTTGATTTATGAAAATAGTATGTGGTTGGAGAGGGAATGTACAGAAAGTTTAACGGTTAAAGAATTTCGTGAGACAGGAAATCGGATTATTGTGATGCAAGATAGAATTCGACAATTAATAGTTGATGAGAAACAGCAGAAAGAAGATTTGATGTTTCAGGTTTCAGCAGCTTCTCATGATTTAAAGACTCCCTTAACCATTATTAGGGGGAATGTGGAATTTTTGCAGGCGATAACTGAAAACGACCAATCTCAAGAATGCTTAGCAGATATAGAAAGAGCTAGTCAACAGTTACTAGATTATTTCAATCAATTGATTCACTATTCTAAAACATATTATGATGATGAGGCGGGTTGGACGGAGTGTGCCTCTTCAGATTTTATCAATGAATTAGAGAAAGAAGTCTCTTTTTTGATAAAAAATCAGATGAAGTTTTCTTTTGAACAAAATGTGAAAGGAACTGAAAACTATTATATAAATCCATCCCTTCTGATTCGTGCAATACAAAATATTTTAACAAATGCTTTGGACTATGCAGATAAACAGAATCCTAAAATTAAAATTAGGGTAGAGCAAGAGGGGAAAGAATTAAAAATAGGTATATGGAATAATGGTTCTGAATTTCCAGAGGAAGTTTTAAATAATTTTGGAAAGCTCTTTTATCGTATGGATAAAGCTAGATCGGTTAAAGAGCAACATTATGGTATTGGACTTAGTTTTGTATGTAGAGTTGCAAAACTACACAAAGGCCGAGTTGAGCTTAGAAATAGAGACGAGGGAGCAGAAGTTTTAATAACTGTAAATTGTATTAAATCATAGTGATTTACTTGTTAATTTATGATTTAATAATTTTATACTCTTCGAAAATCTCTTCAAACCACGTCAGCGTCGCCTTACCGTATATATGTTACTGACTTCGTCAGTTCTATCCACAACCTCAAAACAGTGTTTTGAGCTGACTTCGTTAGTCGTATCTGCAACCTCAAAACAGTGTTTTGAGCAGCCTGCGGCTAGCTTCCTAGTTTGCTCTCTGATTTTCATTGAGTATTAGATGTGAGCTTTTAGAATATTTAACTTTTTCGATTAGTATAAGATGTAACAGTAGATAATAAAAACGAATGATGATATCTAGTTGATGAAAACTATTTATCATTCATTCGTTTTTTTAATTATTGGATAATATACGTAGCTTTATCTAGAATGTTGTTTTCCAGCGTTGCGATTTTTATGTTTTTTCTTGCTTGTGATAGCAGTTGGTTGTTCAGGGGTAACGTCTTTTCGTCCATTTGGTGTTGAGAAAGCACTTGCTTTTGGTGGATTCTTAGCCAATTCTTCACGGACTTTTTTGCGAAGTTTTGGACGAACGATATAGTTGACGATAAACTGTTGGAGAATCATCATGAAACCACCGACAACCCAGTAAAGAGTAACACTGGCTGGTGAGAAGAGGGAGAAGACGACAATCATGAGTGGGCTCATGTAAATCATTTTCTTAAGTTGTTCACGTTGCATTTCATCTTCTACTCCGTGAAGTGAAAGGAGCGATTGGAGATAGTAAAGAATACCGGCGCAGGCAACTAAAATCATACTTGGAGAACCTAGAGGAATTCCTAGGTAGCTTGCTTGAGCGACCCCTTCAGTGTGTTGGGCAGCAAAGTAGATAGCAGAGAAGAAAGGCATTTGAAGGAGGACAGGGAAACATCCTACACCACCAAACATGCTGATACCGTGCTCTTTTTGAGCAGCAAAGAGAGCTTGTTGGGCTTCGAGTTTTTCTTCTTGAGTTGTTGCTTCTTTGAGACGAGTCTGATGTGGCTCAAGGACGTGCTTGAGGGCGTTCATCTTTTCAGAGTGAAGCGTTGCCTTCCATGATTGGTAGATACCAAGTGGCAAGATAATCAAGCGCACGATAATAGTTACGATGATGATACCAACCCCAAAACCAAGTCCCTTGTCATTAGCGAAGTACTTGATAGCCTCAGCCATAGGAGCTCCGATAGTATTCCAAATAAATCCTGTTGGCTGGCCTGTGGCTTTATCGACATTGACACAGCCAGTTAAGACTAGCAACATAGCCACTCCCATAGCTGAGAGTGCAAAACGTTTAATAGATTTCACTGTGTTTATTCCTTCTTTAAAAATTATACCTTTCTATTCTACTGTTTTTTTACAAAATATACAATAGTTCTAGAGACCTAATTTGCGATTTTGAAGTCAGGGTAAGGAGGAAAATTGCTTAGTTTGACATCTAAGTAGCTGACTTTTGAAAAAGGTGTCGGTCCTTTTCGGATTTCTTGGATAAATTTTGCCATGATAGCAGATGAGTCTGCTTGGGCTAAGATTTCCACTGTACCATCGTCGTTATTCCATACCCGACCTGTGATACCACCAATTTCAAGCGCCAAGCTGTAAACGCCCCAACGAAAGCCGACTCCCTGCACCCTACCTTGGGCAATCATTCTAACCTTTTGCATACCAAACCCCTTTGATTGTGTTATAATATTTCTATGACTATTATAACCTCAAAAGCCAATTCTGTGGTAAAAAATGCTAAGAAATTACACCAAAAAAAATACCGCAAATCTGCTTATCTGATTGAAGGCTGGCACTTGTTTGAAGAAGCTGTTCAAGCTGGAGTGACGATTGAGAAAATCTTTGCCCTGGAAAATTACCGAGAACGGTTAGCCTCGTTTCCGCAAACTGTCTGGGTTTCAGAGGATATTTTGCTAGATTTGGCGGATTCTCAGACTCCACAGGGAATTGTTGCCGTTGTTCAAAAAGAAGAAGTAGGGCAAGCTGACTTTAGTCAGGGCAAGTTCTTGTTTTTGGAAGATGTGCAAGATCCCGGTAATGTGGGAACTATCATTCGGACTGCGGATGCAGCAGGCTTTACTGGAGTGATTGTTTCAGATAAATCGGCAGACATCTACAGTCTCAAGACCTTACGTTCTATGCAAGGCAGTCATTTTCATTTACCTATTTATCAGATGACTAGTCAAACACTGCTTGAGGAAGCTAAAGAAGCAGGTATCCCAGTGCTAGCAACAACTCTATCTAAAGATTCTGTTGATTACAGAGAACTGCTTCCTATGGAAAATTTTGTACTAGTCATGGGGAATGAAGGTCAAGGAATTAGTCACCTTATGACTGAAAGTGCAGATAGACTAGTTCATATCAGTATGAAGGGACAGGCAGAGAGTCTAAATGTTGCAGTCGCAGCTGGTATTTTGATTTTCCATTTAAGCTAATTTTAACTTTCTTTGTTATAATCAAGGAAAGACATTCATAGAAAAGGAGAAAAGATGAATCATACTATTATTCACGACCGCGCAGGTCTCAATCAATTTTACGCTAAGGTCTATGCCTTTGTTGGTCTGGGGATCGGACTATCCGCTTTGGTATCAGGTCTTATGTTAACTGTATTTCAGCAACAGTTGGTTTACTTTTTGATGCAAGGTCGTCTCTGGTTGACCATTGCTACTGTTGCGGAGTTGGCCTTGGTTTTCGTTGCTAGTAGCATGGCTTCAAGAAATAGTCCAGCGGCTCTTCCAGTATTTTTACTTTACTCAGTTTTAAACGGCTTTACCCTCAGTTTTGTGGTGGCCTTCTATACTCCAGGGACAGTTTTATCTGCCTTTGTATCGAGCGCCCTTCTCTTCTTTGTCATGGCGGCAGTTGGAATATTCACCAAGAAAGACTTGAGTGGGATTGGTCGGGCTATGATGGCAGCTCTTATCGGTTTGATTATTGCTATGATAGTCAATGTTTTCTTGGCTAGTGGCTTCTTTGACTATATGATCAGTGTAGCCATGGTCTTGGTCTTTTCTGGGCTGATTGCTTGGGACAACCAAAGAATTCGCCTTGCCTATGAACAATCACAAGGCCGTGTAGCGACAGGTTGGGTTGTGTCAATGGCTCTCAGTATCTATCTTGATTTTATCAATCTCTTCCTAAGTATTCTACGTATCTTCGGTCGTAATGACTAAAAGGTCTATGAAATCAGTGTTTTGAGTGACACTGATTTTTTTAAAATTTCTCTTTTCTTTTCTTGGAAATAGGTGTATAATGCTTTTAATTAAATTTTTGAGGAGTAGCTTATGAAGAAAAGTTTTATCCACCAACAAGAAGAAATTTCCTTTGTTAAAAACACTTTTACTCAGTATTTGAAAGACAAGCTAGAAGTTGTCGAAGTTCAAGGCCCTATCTTGAGTAGGGTCGGTGACGGGATGCAGGATAATTTATCAGGTGTGGAGAATGCCGTATCGGTCAAGGTTCTCCAAATCCCTGATGCTACTTATGAAGTTGTGCACTCACTTGCCAAATGGAAACGCCATACCTTGGCCCGTTTTGGTTTCGGTGAGGGAGAAGGCCTTTTTGTCCACATGAAGGCCCTTCGTCCAGACGAAGATTCGCTGGATGCGACCCACTCTGTTTATGTTGACCAGTGGGACTGGGAGAAAGTTATCCCAAATGGTAAACGGAATATCGCTTATCTAAAAGAAACAGTTGAGAAGATTTACAAGGCTATTCGTCTTACTGAGTTAGCTGTTGAAGCCCGCTATGACATCGAATCAATCTTGCCAAAACAAATCACTTTTATCCATACAGAGGAGTTGGTCGAGCGTTACCCAGACTTGACACCAAAAGAGCGTGAAAATGCTATCTGTAAAGAATTTGGAGCAGTCTTCTTGATCGGTATCGGTGGTGAATTACCAGACGGTAAACCGCACGATGGACGTGCACCAGACTACGATGACTGGACAAGCGAGTCTGAAAATGGCTACAAGGGTCTAAATGGTGATATTCTTGTTTGGAATGAGTCTTTAGGTGGAGCCTTTGAGTTGTCTTCTATGGGGATTCGTGTAGATGAAGAAACGCTTCGCCGTCAGGTTGCCATCACAGGTGATGAAGACCGCTTAGAATTGGAATGGCACAAGGCTTTGTTGAATGGCCTATTCCCATTGACAATCGGTGGAGGAATTGGACAATCTCGTATGGCCATGTTCCTACTTCGTAAGAAACATATCGGAGAAGTGCAAACAAGTGTTTGGCCTCAAGAAGTCCGCGATACTTACGAAAATATTTTATAGAGAATCGAACCGCAAGGTTCGGTTTTCTTTCTCTTTTCGCCCATAATTTGGTATAATAAACGGTATGAAAATCGTATCAGGAATCTATGGGGGACGCCCCCTCAAGACACTAGAAGGCAAGACGACAAGACCTACTTCGGATAAGGTTAGGGGAGCCATTTTTAACATGATTGGTCCCTACTTTGAAGGTGGACGAGTCTTGGACCTGTATGCAGGTAGTGGTGGTTTATCTATCGAGGCAGTATCGCGTGGCATGTCCAGCGCTGTTTTGGTGGAGCGAGACCGTAAGGCGCAGACTATTATTGCTGAAAATATTCAGATGACCAAGGAAGTTGGAAAATTTCAACTCCTCAAGATGGATGCAGAAAGGGCATTGGAACAGGTATCTGGGGAATTTGACCTCATTTTCTTAGACCCTCCTTATGCTAAGGAACAAATCGTAGCAGATATTGAAAAAATGGCTGAGAGGGAGCTTTTTTCTGAAGATGTTATGGTCGTGTGCGAGACGGATAAGGCCGTTGAGCTTCCAGAAGAAATTGCCTGTCTAGGCATCTGGAAGGAAAAAATTTATGGAATTAGTAAGGTGACAGTCTATGTCAGATAAGATTGGCTTATTCACAGGCTCATTTGATCCGATGACAAATGGGCATCTGGATATCATTGAACGGGCTAGCAGACTTTTTGATAAGCTCTATGTCGGTATTTTTTTCAATCCCCACAAACAGGGATTTCTCCCTATCGAAAATCGTAAACGAGGGCTAGAAAAGGCTTTGAAACATTTGGAAAGTGTTGAAGTTGTGTCTTCTCATGATGAATTGGTGGTTGATGTCGCAAAAAGACTGGGGGCTACTTGTCTAGTGCGTGGTTTGAGGAATGCAGCGGATTTGCAATATGAAGCCAGTTTTGATTACTACAACCATCAGCTGTCTCCTGATATGGAGACCATTTATTTACATAGTCGACCTGAACATCTCTATATCAGTTCATCAGGTGTTAGAGAACTTTTGAAGTTTGGTCAGGATATTACCTGCTATGTTCCTGAGAGTATTTTGGAGGAAATAAAAAATGAAAAAAAAGATTAGATGGCCCTTATATGTCATTGCAGCCTTAATTGTGACTTTCTTGGCATTTGTAGTGCCCTTACCCTACTATATAGAAGTTCCAGGTGGTTCGGAAGATATTCGCCAAGTCCTTAAAGTAAATGACACAGAAGATAAGGAAGCTGGGGCCTATCAATTCGTTACGGTTGGTGTACAGCACGCTACTTTAGCCCATATGATTTATGCATGGTTGACGCCTTTTACAGATATTCGTAGTGCTCAAGAGACTACAGGTGGTTCTTCCGATGTTGAATTTATGCGGATTAATCAATTCTACATGCAAACATCGCAAAATATGGCCAAATATCAAGGGCTAAAAACAGCTGGTAAAGATATCGAACTCAAATATCTTGGGGTTTATGTTTTGACTGTGACAGATGATTCGACTTTTAAAGGGATTCTTAACATCTCTGATACGGTCACAGCAGTCAATGATCAGACCTTTGATAGTTCCAAAGACTTGATTGATTACGTCAATTCTCAAAAATTAGGGGACTCAGTCAAGGTAACTTATGAAGAGGATGGGCAAACCAAGTCTGCAGAAGGTAAGATTATCACCTTGGAAAATGGCAAAAATGGAATTGGAATCGGCTTGATTGACCGTACAGAAGTGACCAGTGATGTCCCAATTCGCTTTTCAACAGCTGGTATCGGCGGTCCAAGTGCAGGTCTCATGTTTAGTCTGGCCATCTATACCCAAATAGCTGACCCAGGTCTTCGTAATGGCCGTATTGTTGCCGGTACAGGGACCATTGACCGAGATGGTAATGTGGGAGACATTGGAGGTATCGATAAGAAAGTTGTAGCTTCGGCTAGAGAAGGTGCTGCTATTTTCTTTGCCCCTGATAACCCTATTAGCGAAGAAGAACAAAAAGCACATCCTGATGCGAAAAATAACTACCGAACAGCCCTGGAAGCAGCTAAAACAATCAAGACAGATATGAAAATCGTGCCTGTTAAAACCCTACAAGATGCAATTGATTACTTGAAAAACAATCCCTAGTTTTAAGTGAAGTTTCCAAACTAGCGTACAGACAGAGAAGATGGTATAATAGTCAAATGGTTCAATTATTATTCACTCTAAGCAGTCACATGCTCTTTATTTATGTGAGTTTTTACCTTTTAAAGAATCTTGTTAGATGGGAAAAGGTTTTAAAAGTGACAGCTGAGAATACAGGAAAAGTTCGTTTACTAGTAGCCTTTTTCAGCATTGTAATGGGCTACATCATGAGTTCTTTCTTTATCAGCCTATATCAGTTGTGGCAAGAAGCGCTTAGAGGATTATTATAAAATCAAGAGTAAAGGAAATAAGTATGGAAAAAATTGTGGTTCAAGGTGGCGATAATCGTCTGGTAGGAAGTGTTACGATCGAAGGAGCAAAGAATGCAGTCTTGCCTTTGTTGGCAGCTACTATTCTAGCAAGTGAAGGAAAGACAGTCTTGCAGAATGTTCCTATCTTGTCAGATGTTTTCACTATGAATCAGGTGGTTCGTGGTTTGAATGCCAAGGTGGATTTTAATGAAGAAGCTCATCTTGTTGAGGTGGACGCGACTGGCGATATCACTGAGGAAGCTCCTTACAAGTATGTCAGCAAGATGCGTGCATCTATCGTTGTCTTGGGACCAATTCTTGCTCGTGTAGGTCATGCCAAGGTATCCATGCCAGGTGGTTGTACGATTGGTAGCCGCCCTATTGATCTTCATTTGAAAGGTCTGGAAGCCATGGGAGCTAAGATTAGTCAGACAGCTGGTTACATCGAAGCCAAGGCTGATCGCTTGCATGGCGCTCATATCTACATGGACTTCCCAAGTGTTGGTGCTACGCAGAACTTGATGATGGCAGCGACTCTAGCTGATGGGGCAACAGTGATTGAAAATGCTGCGCGTGAGCCTGAGATTGTTGACCTAGCCATTCTCCTCAATGAAATGGGAGCTAAGGTTAAGGGTGCTGGTACAGAGACCATTACCATTACTGGTGTTGAGAAACTTCATGGTACGACTCACAATGTAGTCCAAGACCGTATCGAAGCAGGAACCTTTATGGTAGCTGCTGCCATGACTGGTGGTGATGTCTTGATTAAAGACGCTGTTTGGGAGCACAACCGTCCCTTGATTGCCAAATTGCTTGAAATGGGAGTGGAAGTGACAGAGGAGACTGAAGGAATTCGAGTTCGCTCTCAACTAGAAAATTTAAAAGCTGTTCATGTGAAAACCTTGCCCCACCCAGGATTTCCAACAGATATGCAGGCTCAATTTACAGCCTTGATGACCGTCGCAAAAGGGGAATCAACTATGGTGGAGACAGTTTTCGAAAATCGTTTCCAACACTTAGAAGAAATGCGTCGCATGGGCTTGCATTCTGAGATTATTCGTGATACAGCTCGTATTGTTGGTGGTCAACCTTTGCAGGGGGCAGAAGTTCTTTCAACTGACCTTCGTGCCAGTGCAGCCTTGATTTTGACAGGTTTGGTAGCACAAGGAGAAACTGTGGTTGGTAAATTGGTTCACTTAGATAGAGGTTACTACCGCTTCCATGAGAAGTTGGCGCAGCTAGGTGCTAAGATTCAGCGGATTGAGGCAAATGATGAAGATGAATAGGAAATCAAGCTACGTAATCAAGCGTTTACTTCTAGTCATTTTGGTACTATTTTTAGGTGCTTTAGCCCTAGGTATTGGCTTAATGGTAGGTTATGGAATCTTGGGCAAGGGTCAAGATCCATGGGCTATCTTGTCTCCAGCCAAATGGCAGGAATTGATTCATAAATTTACAGGAAATTAGGCTGGAGAACCAGCCTTTTTCTAAAGATAAGGAGAAATATGAACAAAAAAACAAGACAGACACTGATCGGACTGCTAGTGTTATTACTCTTATCTGCGGGAAGCTATTATATCAAGCAGCTGCAGTCGACAGCTAATAGTCCCAAAACCAAGCTTAGTCAGAAAAAACAGGCTTCTGAAGCTCCTAGTCAAGAATTGGCAGAAAGTGTCTTAACAGATGCAGTCAAGAGTCAAATGAAAGGGAGTCTGGAGTGGAATGGCTCAGGTGCTTTTATCGTCAATGGTAATAAAACAAATCTAGATGCCAAGGTTTCAAGTAAGCCCTACGCTGATAACAAAACAAAGACAGTGGGCAAGGAAACAGTGCCAACCGTGGCTAATGCCCTCTTGTCTAAGGCTACTCGCCAGTACAAGAATCGTGAAGAAACTGGGAATGGTTCGACTTCGTGGACTCCTCCAGGCTGGCATCAGGTCAAGAATCTAAAGGGTTCCTATACTCATGCGGTTGATAGAGGTCACTTGTTAGGCTATGCCTTAATCGGCGGCTTGGATGGTTTTGATGCCTCGACAAGTAATCCTAAAAACATTGCTGTTCAGACAGCCTGGGCAAATCAGGCACAGGCCGAGGATTCGACTGGTCAAAACTACTATGAAAGCATGGTGCGTAAAGCTTTGGACCAAAACAAGCGTGTCCGTTACCGTGTAACCCTATACTACGCTTCAAACGAGGACTTAGTTCCTTCAGCTTCACAGATTGAAGCCAAGTCTTCAGACGGAGAATTGGAATTTAATGTCCTAGTTCCCAATGTTCAAAAAGGGATTCAACTGGATTACCGAACTGGAGAAGTCACTGTTACTCAGTAAAAGATAACATAAACTCCTATGTCACTTGTGGATGTAGGAGTTCTTTTTACTAGTTTAATACTCTTCGAAAATCTCTTCAAACCACGTCAGCTTCACCTTGCCGTACTCAAGTACAGCCTGCGGCTAGCTTCCTAGTTTGCTTTTTGATTTTCATTGAGTATAAGCAGGACTACAATAGACACTGAGAAAAAAATAATATGTACTGGATTAGATTTTGTGATATAATAAAGGATAAGATACTATTTTAGGAGAAGAACTATGGAAGACCCAAGTAGTCAGAATTTGTTGCTACAATTTGTTTTATTGTTTATCTTGACGGTGTTGAATGCCTTTTTCTCAGCTACAGAAATGGCCATGGTGTCACTTAACCGAGCGCGGGTTGAACAAAAGGCAGAAGAAGGAGATAGACGCTATATCCGTTTGCTTAAGGTATTAGAGAATCCTAACCATTTTTTATCAACCATTCAAGTAGGGATTACCCTGATTACGATCTTATCAGGGGCGAGTCTAGCTGATACTCTAGGACGTGTGATTGCATCTTGGCTTGGAAATGGCGAAACAGCTTATGCCGTTGCAAGTTTTCTATCTTTAGCATTTTTGACTTATATTTCCATCGTTTTTGGGGAATTGTACCCTAAGAGAATCGCTCTTAATCTAAAAGATGCCTTGGCGATTCGAACGGCACCGATTATCATTGGGTTAGGAAAACTCGTTAGTCCTTTTGTCTGGCTCTTGTCTGCGTCCACCAATCTTTTGAGTCGTTTGACTCCCATGACCTTTGATGATGCTGACGAAAAAATGACCCGTGATGAAATTGAGTACATGCTGACAAATAGTGAAGAAACACTTGATGCTGACGAAATTGAGATGTTACAGGGGATTTTTTCACTGGACGAATTGATGGCCAGAGAAGTCATGGTTCCTCGAACGGATGCCTTTATGGTCGATATTCAGGATGATAGTCAAACCATTATCCAAAGTATTTTAAAACAAAATTATTCTCGTATCCCTGTCTATGATGGAGACAAGGATAACGTGATTGGGATCATTCACACCAAGAGTCTTCTTAAGGCAGCCTTTGTAGACGGTTTTGATAACATTGTATGGAAGAGAATTTTACAAGATCCACTTTTTGTTCCTGAAACTATTTTTGTGGACGACTTGTTAAAAGAATTGCGCAATACCCAAAGACAAATGGCAATTTTGCTAGATGAATACGGTGGGATGGCTGGTTTGGTAACCCTTGAAGACCTCTTAGAGGAAATCGTTGGGGAAATCGATGACGAAACAGATAAGGCAGAAATCGAAGTTCATCAAATCGGAGAAGATACTTATATTGTTCAAGGTACCATGAATCTCAATGATTTTAATGACTACTTTGATGTTGAACTGGAAAGTGATGACGTTGATACCATCGCTGGTTATTATTTGACAGGAGTTGGGACCATTCCAACGACTGAGAAACTCAGCTATGAATTGGTCAGTCAAAACAAACAGCTTATCCTAACCAATGATAAAGTGAAAAATGGACGTGTTACTAAGGTAAAAGTCCAAATCACAGAAGTCGAAATAGAAGAAGAAACAGAGTAAACTAGAGGCTTTTGTCACAATGTGTGGCAAAGCTTTTTTCAGTTGATTTCAAAAGAGAATTGTACCCTCGAAAAACTCAGCCCCAATCCGCCCCAAAACTTTTCTAAATCTATCCGTATTTATCCGAAGAAAAAAGAAAAAAGCCCTTTAAATTGGGCTTTCTGTTCAAACGGAACCTGATAAATCAAGTTATAGAAGGCGGTAGACGGATTTGAACCGACGATCAAGCTTTTGCAGAGCCGTGCCTTACCACTTGGCTATACCGCCTTAACGTTTATTATTATACCTTGAAAATCATTCTCAGTCAATAGTTTTTTCAGATTTTTTGTATGAATAAGCCTAAATATTCTGAAAATTCGTTTACTTTTCTTGAAATCTATGATATAATTGATAACAACCTATATTTTATAAGAGGAGTAAAAAATGAAAAAAAGTCAAGTGCTTGCTGTAGCGGGAGCTACCTTATTAGTATCAGGAGTTCTAGCTGCGTGTTCAAACACTAGTTCAAATAATGCGAAATTAGCAAAAGATTACCAATATGTTTATCAAATAGATCCAGAAACCTTGGATTATATTGTTAGCAATATTGATTCTACATCATTTATTACAACAAATGCTGTAGATGGTTTATTAGCTAATGATAAATATGGTAATCTAGTTCCTTCTATTGCCGAATCATGGACAGTTTCAAAAGATGGTTTGACGTATACCTATAAAATCCGTCAGGATGCTAAATGGGTGACAGCAGAGGGAGAAGAATATGCTCCTGTAACTGCTAAAGACTTCGTTACTGGTTTGAAACATGCTGTAGATGGAAAATCAAAAGGACTTTCAATCGTTAGCTCTTCTATCAAGGGATTGGATGCATATATCAAGGGTGAAACAAAAGACTTTTCAACGGTTGGTGTAAAAGCACTTGATGATCAAACTTTAGAATATACCTTGAATCAACCAGAAACTTTTTGGAATGATAAGACAACTAGCGGTGTCATGATGCCAGTTAATGAAGAGTTTTTAGCTTCAAAAGGTGAAGGGTTTGGTGCTCCAACAGATGCTAACTCTATTCTTTATAACGGTCCATTTGTCTTGAAAGCTGTAACCCCTAAATCATCTATCGAGATGGCTAAAAATGACGCTTACTGGGATAAAGAAAATGTAAAAATTGAGAACGTTAAGTTCACTTTCTGGGATGGTAAGGACCAAGATGTGATTGCCAAAGGTTTTGCCGATGGTCAATATAGCAAGGCGCGTATCTTCCCTACAAGTTCTACATATGAAAAATATGCAGCTGACTTCAAAGATAACATTTACTTTAATGAACCAGGTGCGGGTGTTGCAACTGTCAGCTTGAACTATGGCCGTACAACCTATAACCACACTGCCAAAACAAGTGATGCTCAAAAGACATCTACTCAGAAAGCATTGCTAAACAAGGAATTCCGTCAAGCCTTGAACTTTGCGGTCGATCGCAATTCTTATTCAGCTCAAACAAATGGTACTGATGGAGCTGCAGTAGCCATCCGTAATACGTTTGCACCTTATAATCTTCAAGTTGGTAAGAAAACATTTGGTGAATTGGTACAAGATAGCTTGGCTAAGACAAATTCTTCTACTTGGTCAAACGTGTCTCTAGCAGATTCTCAAAATGGACTTTACAATGAAGAAAAAGCTAAAGAAGTCTTTGCTAAAGCTAAATCAAGCTTGCAAGCTGAAGGTGTTGAATTCCCAATCCACTTGGATGCCTTGGTCATTCAAGAATCAACAGCGGTTGTAAACCGTGTTCAATCATTGAAACAATCAATTGAAAAAGTATTGGGTTCAGATAATGTTGTTGTAGACTTGCAACAAATGACTCAAGCAGAAGCTTTACCAATTTCATTTAGTGCTCCGACAGCTAAAGAGCAAGACTGGGATATCCATACCTTGTCAGGATGGAACCCTGATTATCAAGATCCGTCTACTTTCTTGGATCAGTTCGTCATTAAGGGAGGAAATACTCGCCTTTACCTTGGTATTGACAAAAATACAGATGCATCAGTAGTAAGCAAACTTGGTTTAGCTGATTATGGAAAATTACTTGATGACGCAAACAGCGAAAACCAAGATGTTCAAAAACGTTATGAAAAATATGCGGTAGCACAAGCTTGGTTGACTGACAATGCTTTGACAATTCCAGTAATGGCTTCTCCTAAAGAAACAGCCGTTTCATATGTTTCAAAAGTTCTACCATTTAGCTCTTCATATTCTGTAGCCGGCCTTAAAGGTGAAACTTCAGGATACTTGAAGTACACTGAAGTTGGTGAAAAAGCAATCACCAAAGAAGAGTATGAAAAAGCTCGTGAAAAATGGTTGAAAGAAAAGGCTGAATCAAACGAGAAAGCTCAAAAAGAATTGGCAAGTCATGTGAAGTAAATAATTTTCAATAGAACTTTCTCTCCATGAGGAGAAGGTTCTTTTGGGATTTTTAAAGGAAATGATATGAAAAAATATATTTTTATGCGTGTTTTGCGGTCATTGGTTTCTATCTTCTTAGTAACAACCTTGACTTACACGATTATCTATACAATGGTTCCTCGAAAATTGATTTTCAAACAGGATACCAACTATAACAAGATTGCGACAACTGCTGATAAACGTGATAACTATGAGAATACTGTTTATGAGCGTATGGGTTATATCGAGTACTACGATACCAAAGAGTTGCAAGAAAAAGCTAGCCAGATGGACGCCTCTGTAACCGTTGAAGCTAATGATACCAACAAGGCTATCTATGAAAAATACATCAAACAAATCGGTCATGGTTGGACCTTGGGAGAATTTACTGAAAGTGGCCAATTCTATGCGACTCGTGAAATCCCAATTTTTGAACGTGTTTTCAAATTCTATGCTAACTTGATTGACATTGACCATACAAATAAAATTCAAGACCCTGAAAACCCAGACTTGAAACGTTACCTTCGTTTCGAAAACGATCCAGCTATCGGATGGTCATTGGTCGGTTCAGGAACAAAACACAAATATCTCTTGTACTTCAACAGTCAGTTTCCGTTTGTACATCAAAACTTTGTGAACATTAATTTAGGTGATTCTTATCCAACCTATGCTAATAGCCCTGTTTTACAGGTTATTACTCAGGGACAAGGTCAAACAAAAACCTCTCAAGTTCAGTTCCCAACAGGTAAGAAAACTTCTTCTGTAAATATTTACTCAAGAACTTATAAATCACCTAGTCAGGCTGATTCTCGTGAAGTAGCCAACTACGGAAAAGATGATCCTTATACAGCTACTGAAAGTAACTACCAATATCCTTCTATGATTGCCAGCTCTGCTGTCGTTGGATTGATTGGTTTGGTGATTTCTTATGCGATTGCCGTGCCACTTGGTTCAGCTATGGCTCGCTTCAAGAACACTTGGATTGATAGTTTCTCAACAGGGGCTTTGACCTTCTTGATGGCTCTCCCAACCATTGCCTTGGTTTATATCATCCGTTTGGCTGGTTCTTCAATCGGCTTGCCAGATTCATTCCCTATATTGGGTGCTGGTGATTGGCGTTCGTATGTTTTACCAGCAGTTATCCTTGGTTTGTTGGGTGCTCCTGGTACAGCGATTTGGATTCGTCGTTACATGATTGACTTGCAATCACAAGACTTTGTTCGTTTTGCTCGTGCAAAAGGTTTGTCTGAAAAAGAAATTTCAAACAAACACATCTTTAAAAATGCCATGGTTCCGCTGGTTTCAGGAATTCCTGGTGCCGTTATCGGGGTTATCGGTGGTGCAACCCTTACTGAAACAGTCTTCGCCTTCCCAGGTATGGGTAAAATGTTGATTGACTCTGTAAAAGCATCTAATAACTCTATGGTCGTTGGTCTTGTCTTCATCTTTACATGTATTTCTATCTTCTCACTTCTTTTGGGAGATATTTGGATGACAATTATTGACCCACGTATTAAATTGACTGAGAAAGGAGGCAAATAATGTCTACAATCGATAAAGAAAAATTTCAGTTCGTAAAACGTGACGATTTTGCCTCTGAAGCCATTGATACACCAGCTTATTCATACTGGGGTTCAGTGTTCAGACAATTTATGAAGAAAAAATCAACTGTAGTTATGTTGGGAATCCTGGTAGCCATCATTTTGATGAGTTTCATCTACCCAATGTTTTCTAAGTTTGATTTCAATGATGTCAGCAAGGTAAACGACTTTAGTGCTCGTTATATCAAACCAAATGCTGAGCATTGGTTCGGTACAGACAGTAACGGTAAATCTCTCTTTGACGGTGTTTGGTTCGGAGCTCGTAACTCTATCCTCATTTCTGTGATTGCGACAGCGATTAACTTAGTTATCGGTGTCTTTGTCGGTGGTATTTGGGGGATTTCAAAATCAGTCGACCGTGTGATGATGGAAGTTTATAACGTCATCTCAAACATCCCCTCTCTTTTGATTGTCATTGTATTGACTTACTCAATTGGAGCTGGATTCTGGAATCTGATTTTTGCCATGAGTGTGACGACATGGATTGGGATTGCCTTTATGATCCGTGTGCAAATCTTACGTTATCGTGACTTGGAATACAACTTGGCGTCACGTACTTTGGGAACACCAACCTTGAAGATTGTTGCCAAAAATATCATGCCTCAATTGGTATCTGTTATTGTGACAACCATGACTCAAATGCTTCCAAGCTTTATCTCATACGAAGCCTTCTTGTCTTTCTTCGGTCTTGGATTACCGATTACAGTGCCAAGTTTGGGGCGTTTGATTTCAGATTATTCACAAAACGTAACAACCAATGCTTACTTGTTCTGGATTCCATTGACAACTCTTGTCTTGGTATCCTTGTCCCTTTTCGTAGTTGGTCAAAACTTAGCGGATGCTAGTGATCCACGTACACATAGATAGGAGTAGAAATGACAAAAGAAAAAAATGTAATTTTGACTGCTCGCGATATTGTCGTGGAATTTGACGTTCGTGACAAAGTATTGACAGCCATTCGCGGTGTTTCTCTTGAACTAGTTGAGGGAGAAGTATTAGCCTTGGTAGGTGAGTCAGGATCAGGGAAATCTGTATTGACTAAGACTTTCACAGGTATGCTTGAAGAAAATGGTCGCATTGCCCAAGGAAGTATTGACTACCGTGGTCAGGATTTGACAGCTCTATCGTCTCACAAGGATTGGGAACAAATTCGTGGTGCTAAGATTGCGACTATCTTCCAGGACCCAATGACTAGTTTGGACCCAATTAAAACAATTGGTAGTCAGATTACAGAAGTTATTGTAAAACACCAAGGAAAAACAGCTAAAGAAGCGAAAGAATTGGCAATTGACTACATGAATAAGGTTGGGATTCCAGATGCAGATAGACGTTTTGATGAATACCCATTCCAATATTCTGGAGGAATGCGTCAACGTATCGTTATTGCGATTGCCCTTGCCTGCCGACCTGATGTCTTGATCTGTGATGAGCCAACGACTGCCTTGGATGTAACCATCCAAGCACAGATTATTGATTTGCTAAAATCTTTACAAAACGAGTACCATTTCACAACAATCTTTATCACCCACGACCTTGGTGTGGTAGCAAGTATTGCGGATAAGGTAGCGGTTATGTATGCAGGAGAAATCGTTGAGTATGGAACTGTCGAGGAAGTCTTCTATGACCCTCGCCATCCATATACATGGAGTCTCTTGTCAAGCTTGCCTCAGCTTGCTGATGATAAAGGGGATCTTTACTCAATTCCAGGAACACCTCCGTCACTTTATACTGAATTGAAAGGGGATGCCTTTGCCTTGCGTTCAGACTACGCAATGCAGATTGACTTCGAACAAAAAGCTCCTCAATTCTCAGTATCAGAGACGCATTGGGCTAAAACTTGGCTTCTTCATGAGGATGCTCCAAAAGTAGAAAAACCAGCTGTGATTGCAAATCTCCACGATAAGATCCGTGAAAAAATGGGATTTGCCCATCTGGAAGACTAGGAGGAAGGAAATGTCTGAAAAATTAGTAGAAATCAAAGATTTAGAAATTTCCTTCGGTGAAGGAAGTAAGAAGTTTGTCGCGGTTAAAAATGCTAACTTCTTTATCAACAAGGGAGAAACTTTCTCGCTTGTAGGTGAGTCAGGAAGTGGGAAAACAACTATTGGTCGTGCCATCATCGGTTTAAATGATACAAGTAATGGGGATATCATTTTTGATGGTCAAAAGATTAATGGTAAGAAATCGCGTGAACAGGCTGCGGAATTGATTCGTCGTATCCAGATGATTTTCCAAGACCCTGCAGCAAGTTTAAATGAACGTGCGACTGTTGATTATATTATTTCTGAAGGTCTTTACAATCACCGTCTGTTTAAGGATGAAGAAGAACGTAAAGAGAAAGTTAAAAATATCATCCGTGAAGTGGGCCTTCTTGCTGAGCACTTGACTCGTTATCCTCATGAATTTTCAGGTGGTCAACGTCAACGTATCGGTATTGCCCGTGCCTTGGTCATGCAACCAGATTTTGTTATTGCAGATGAGCCAATTTCAGCCTTGGACGTTTCTGTACGTGCCCAAGTCTTGAACTTGCTCAAAAAATTCCAAAAAGAACTTGGTTTGACCTATCTCTTCATCGCCCATGACTTGTCGGTCGTTCGCTTTATTTCAGATCGTATCGCAGTTATTTACAAGGGTGTTATTGTAGAGGTTGCAGAAACAGAAGAATTGTTTAACAATCCAATTCACCCATATACTCAAGCTTTACTTTCAGCGGTACCAATCCCAGATCCAATCTTGGAACGTAAGAAGGTCTTGAAGGTTTACGACCCAAGTCAACACGACTATGAGACTGATAAGCCATCCATGGTAGAAATCCGTCCAGGTCACTATGTTTGGGCGAACCAAGCCGAATTGGCACGTTATCAACAAGGACTAAACTAATAATGGTTTTATAATTTCCATGTCAATTTTTATGGAAATTATAAACCTTTTTTTGTTGGACTGATTTGAAAATGTTTTGAAAGCCTTCTGAAAGAATTTTCGAAAAATTTCAAAAAATTCTGAAATATTCTTGACAGCTAATGAAAAAGGTGGTAAGATAGGAAACATCAAAAAAGAAAGCAGAAAAAGAAATGAATAAGAGACAAGCCGTAACTATGAATCAAAACTTTTACTTTAGCTACTTTAGATAGTGTTTGTAGACATGTCACCATGGATGCAAACAGTTCAAGCAATTTGTTTGTATCTATGTGGCTAAGATTTTTGATTGTGGTCCATATAGATGAATATCTAAATGGACTAGCAAAGTTATAACTTGTTAGATTATTTCAAGCATCCGTTTAGGTATTATCTAGGCGGTTTTTTGTTTTATACTCTTCGAAAATCAAATTCAAACCACGTCAACGTCGCCTTGCCGTACTCAAGTACAGCCTGCGGCTAGTTTCCTAGTTTGCTCTTTGATTTTCATTGAGTATTATCTTTTCTGAGAAGGAGTTTCATTATGAAAGTTGTTCGAAAATTACTAGCACCTCTCTTGGTTGTAGGGATTCTCTTGACTTCTCTGATTAGTTTGCATCAGTTGAAGGCAGATAAGAAAAAAGATGTATTTCGTATCGGTATTTCGCAGTTTATTACCCACCAGTCTTTGGACGCTACTAGAGAAGGATTTGTGGATGAGCTGGTCAAACAAGGCTATGTTGAGGGGGAAAATATTGAGATTGATTTGCAAAATGCACAAGGAGAACAAAGAAATCTAAAAACCATTTCCCAGCAGCTAGCAGAATCTAGTGATGTCGTTCTAGCCATTGCAACGCCTTCTGCTCAGAGCTTGGCTAATACAACACAAACGACACCGGTTATCTTTTCAGCTGTAACAGACCCTGTCAGTGCCAAGTTGGTTGAGTCAAGAGAACATCCTGGGGGAAATGTGACGGGGACAAGCGACCAGTCATCAGATGCCATTTCAACCCAAATCAATTTGATAAAGAAAGTGTTGCCAAAGGCTAAAACAATTGGAATTCTCTATACTCAGAGCGAGCCAAACTCAGTTGTCCAAAAGGATGAAGCTAAGCGACTTCTGGAAGAAAAAGGCTTTACCGTTGTTGAAAAAACAATCTTGGACAGTAACAATGTCAAGGCGGCAGCAGAGAGTTTGATGGCAGAAGTGGATATGGTTTTTGTACCAACAGATAATATCATTTCGTCAACCATGGAAACAGTCAAGCAGGTTTCTATTAAACACAAGGTTCCAGTATTTGGTGGTTCGACAGAAATGATTGCTGTTGGTGGCTTGTATAACTACGGAACCAATTATGAAGAATTAGGACGGCAGACAGCCCGCATGTTGATTAGGGTTTTAAAAGGTGAGAAGCCAGAAAATATAGCAGTTGAGTTGCCTGAAAAATTGGAATTGCATACCAATAAAGAAATGGCAGATGCACTAGGAATTGATATCAGTAAGTTAGAGGGCAAGGAATAGGAGGTTTAAGATGAGTTTTGTATTATCTAGTTTATCAGAAGGTTTGTTGTGGTCGATTATGGCCATTGGAGTCTACTTGACTTTCCGTATTTTGGATATTGCGGATATGACTGCTGAAGGAGCCTTTCCTCTGGGCGCAGCTGTCGTCGTATCACAGATACAGGCAGGGACAAATCCTTGGATTGCAACCTTACTTGCTTTGCTGGCAGGTATGGTAGCAGGTCTTGTATCAGGAATGCTCCATACTAAGATGAAAATTCCAGCTCTCTTGACAGGGATTGTGACCTTGACAGGGCTCTATTCGATCAATATTAAAATCATGGGTAGCGTACCCAATCTTTCCTTAGGAGATTCTGCAACGGTCTTTAAACAGTTGGCGAGCTTAGGGATGACAAATGAAGAAGCTGTTTTCTCACTCAGTTTAGCCTGCCTCTTACTTGTTTGTTTGGTCTTGACCCTTTTGATGAAAACGGAGATTGGTTTGGTCTTGCGTTCGACTGGGGACAATATTCCGATGAGTGAGGCTAACGGGGTCAATGTAGACACCATGAAGATTGTTGGTTACATGATTTCAAACGGTTTGATTGCCCTATGTGGTTCTTTATTCGCTCAAAATGATGGATTTTCAGATGTGACTTCTGGGACAGGAACTATTGTTGTTGGTTTGAGTGCGGTGATTATTGCGGAAGTCTTGATTCACGACTTGACCATTGGAGGCCGCTTATTATCCATCGGAATCGGTGCTATTGTTTACCGTTTGATTATTTTAAATATCTATGAAATTCCAAATCTAGATCAAAATCTGGTTCGTCTCTTTAATGCAATCTTGCTCGCCTTGGTTTTATTTGCACCAGAATTGCAAAAGAGATTAAAGATTCGTGGTCTGAAATTGAGAAATGAATAGGAAGGAGAAAGTTATGGTAAGTTTGTTAACACTTGAAAATATTCACAAGACTTTTGAAGCAGGGACGGTCAATGAGAACCATGTCCTCAAAGGATTAGATTTAGAGGTTGATGAGGGAGATTTTATCTCTGTGATTGGTGGAAATGGAGCAGGTAAATCCACTTTGATGAATATCTTGGCTGGCAATCTATCGGTGGACGAAGGGGACCTTTTATTGGAAGGGAAATCCATTAAAAATCTGAGTGTAAGAAAGAGGGCTAAGGATATCTCCCGTGTTTTTCAAGATCCTAAGATGGGAACAGCTTCTCGTTTGACGATTAAGGAGAATATGGCTATTGCCTTGAGACGCGGGCAGAAGAGAGGGCTTGGTTGGGGCGTGAAGGAGAAGGATAGAATCAGGTTCCAAGAGGCCTTGAAAGAGTTGAATATTGGTCTTGAAAACCGCTTGAAAGTGGATACCCAATACCTCTCAGGAGGACAAAGACAGGCCTTGACCCTAGTAATGGCAGCTCTAGTGAAACCTAAACTCTTGCTTTTGGATGAACATACTGCGGCACTTGATCCAAAAACCAGTCAAATGGTGATGGACTTGACACAAAAGATTGTGGAAGAGCACCAGTTGACGACTTTGATGATTACCCATGATATGAACCATGCGATTGAGTACGGAAATCGTCTCATTATGCTCTATCAAGGCAAGATAGTGGTGGATGTCAAAGGAGAGGAGAAAAAGCATTTGACGGTTGAAGATCTCATGCATCTCTTCCAGAAAAATAGTGGGCAAAGTCTAGTTAGTGATGAATTGGTTTTGGGATAAAGAAAAAGGCTGAGATAGTGCTCAATAACTTTTATGCCACAGAAGTGGAAATCGATTTACCTCTAGTCTACCAAAATGGACAGATTTTGCTTTCAAACTATGAAGATGTAGAAGTGTCTGAAAAAATTCTACTCAAACCTTCTCAAACACTGGCTATTTATGTAAATATAAAAGAGGAGGCTGGGACAAAAGTCCGACCTAAAATATAAAAAGCGAACAAAACTAGTTTTCTGGTAATCAGAATTCTAATTTGTTCGCTTTTCACATTTAATTATAGATTTGAAGGGGTTAATAATTAAGGTTTTTAAAAATTGAAATCTTTTTGTCCCAAACTCCTTTTACTGGCGATTTTAAACATTTATTAAGTCAGTCAAGTTGATTTCGGGATTAAGAGACACTAAATGATAGTGGACATGTGCTTCAGGGTCGGAAATAGGTATCATTACTCGGTCGTCCTGAATCTTTTCCCTTTCTTGGCTGAGATTGGTCGCAAACCGAGGAAGTGTAGAATTGTAGGCTAATTCTTCAAACTCAAAACGGTTGGACTGAATGAGAAATTTTGAAGCTGGCATTTTTTCTTGAACCAATTCATTCCAAAATCCAATTTGATGCATTAGGAGAAAGTTATAACCATTGATT
The DNA here is from genome assembly GCF_023109105.1 of Streptococcus mitis. Taxonomy (GTDB): domain Bacteria; phylum Bacillota; class Bacilli; order Lactobacillales; family Streptococcaceae; genus Streptococcus; species Streptococcus mitis_BW. Next base: position 54,700 of record NZ_JALDTZ010000006.1, on the reverse strand, counting down.
GCCTCGAAGCTAACGGCATCTAGACGAGCCAAATCATGACCCGTAGTGACTGCAATGGCAAGTTCCTCCTGTAGATAGGGCAGACAGGTCGTTTGATTCTGGTCATATGCAAATGGGAGAACAGCTAGATCAATGGTTTCTTCCTCAATAGCTTCCATTACCTTGTGGATAGAGCAAATTTGATGGCTAATTTGTTTGTTAGGGTAGAGGGATGCTAGTTGCGGTAGCAAAGACCAAAGTGGTGCAGGAGCGACTGAAGCAATCGTAATGGTCTTGAGGCTTTGCTCAAACTGTCTGACTTCTTTGATGCCTTGCTGACTAGTACTTAAAATTCTGCGTGCAACTTCGACAGCACGTTCTCCTGTTTTATTTAACGAAATCCGATTAGCACTGCGGTCAAAAAGGGGAACACCAAAATCCTCTTCCAAGTGCTTGCAGGAACGTGATAAGGAAGGTGTCGAAATGAGTAATTTCTCTGCAACTTTAGAGAGTGTCCCTAATTCTTTAAAAGCGACGAGTTGTTCGAGTTCTTCTAGGTTAAGCATGTTTACCTCCTTTTTACTTTTCGTTTTATGAAAACTAGTTTGCTTTATTAATAGTGTACAAAATTTTCAAGTGGGTGAAAACTAGAAGCATCAAAAGAAATAAGGAGATACAGAATATGTTTTACAAAACTTTAAATAACAAGGTTAAAATGCCACAATTAGGATTTGGAGTTTACCAAACACCGGTAGATGAAACCAAGCGTGCAGTCCTTGATGCTATCGAAGTCGGTTATCGTGCCTTTGATACCGCTCAAGCTTATGGCAATGAAGCAGGTGTGGGGGAAGCTATCAAGGAATCTGGCCTTCCGCGGGAAGAATTTTTTATCACCACCAAGATTTGGATTAGCAATGCCGGTTATGAGAAGGCTAAGGCATCCATTGAAGAATCCTTGCAAAAATTGCAAACAGATTATATCGATCTTTTGCTGATTCACCAACCTTTCGGTGATTACTATGGAACTTACAGAGCTATGGAGGAAGCCTACAGGGCTGGTAAGCTCCGTGCTATTGGGGTTTCAAACTTCTCACCAGATCGTTTTATTGATTTGCAGCATTTTGTAGAAATCAAGCCAGCTGTGAATCAGATTGAAACGCATATCTTCCAGCAACAAAAAGTAGCCAAGACTTATTTAGATAAATACAACTGCCAAATCGAATCTTGGGGACCTTTTGCAGAAGGGCGCAATGATTTCTTCAATACGCCAACTCTTAAAGAAATTGGGGAAAAATATGGGAAATCCGTTGCTCAGGTAGCATTGCGATTCCTCCTCCAAAGCGACGTTGTGGTGATTCCTAAGTCTGTTCGCAAAGAACGCATGCAGGAAAACTTCAATATCTTTGACTTTGAATTGACGGCAGAAGAGATGGCAACCATTCAAGATTTAGACCAGGGGAAATCCCTCTTCTTTGATCACCAAGCTCCAGAAATAGCAGAATTTTTCATGACATTGGTAAAAAAGTAGAACTGAATTTTAGGGAAGTTAAAATCTAAGCAACGGAGGAAAAATTATGTCAAAAATCAAACAAACAGCAGGGAGAGATGCCCTAGGTGATTTTGCACCAGAATTTGCCCATTTTAATGATGATATTCTCTTTGGAGAAAATTGGAATAACCAAGATATTGACCTGAAAACAAGATGTATTATCACGGTTGTAGCACTGATGTCGTCTGGTATCACAGATCAATCCTTGTCTTACCATCTTGCAAATGCCAAGAAGCATGGAGTGAGCAAAAAAGAAATTGCTGCCATCATTACTCATGTGGCTTTTTATGCAGGCTGGCCAAAAGCATGGGCCGTTTTCAATCTAGCTAAAACAATCTGGACGGAGGATGTCCCGTCAGACGCTAGTGCAAAAGAAGCTTATCAAGCTTCAATATTTTTTCCAATTGGACAAGACAATAGTGCTTATGAACAATACTTTGTGGGTCAATCCTATCTAGCTCCAATCTCGGATGGAGCTTTCCCAATCTTTAATGTTACTTTCGAACCAGGCTGTCGCAATCATTGGCATAACCATAGAGCTACTAAAGGTGGGGGACAAGTCCTCATCTGTGTGGGTGGTCAAGGATATTACCAAGAATGGGGAAAAGATGCTGTGAAACTCCAACCTGGCGACACCGTTACCATCCCAGCTAATACAAAGCACTGGCATGGTGCTAGCAAGGATTCTTGGTTCTCTCATTTAGCTTTTGAAATTCCTGGTGAAAATACTAGTACGGAATGGAACGAACCTGTGTCTGAAGAAGACTATTTGAAAGCACAAGAGTAATACGTTTTATAGCCTCACTCATCCTGACTTCAAACAAAAATCTAGAAAGAGTGTATAATAAAAGTGATAAACCAATATAAAAGGAGAGATCCTATGAAGAAAACAGTTTAAATTAAACTCAGTAAGGAGCCCTCTTTTGCAGAAAAGCAGGGTTCTTTTTGCTGTCTATTCCATCCTTGAAAGCGTAAATCAAACTAGTCAGGCGGGGGACTTTATGGTATAATATAGAAGACTCAAAAAGAAACAGGAGAAATATTATGGACCTTATTTTACCAATTGTCTTGATTGTTTTAGCTTTTCTTGGTGGAGCTCTTGGAGGAATGTACTTGGTGCGCAAGCAAATTGAAAAAGAATTTGCTGATAACCCACGTTTGAATGCAGAAGCAGTTCGTACTCTGTTGAGTGCAAATGGTCAAAAACCAAGCGAAGCTAAGGTGCAACAAGTGTACCACCAAATCATTCGCCAACAAAAAGCAGCCCTTGCTAACAATAAAAAGAAATAAATAGGAAAAGTCTGGGATGAAAATTCCAGACTTCTCACTATGTTCAACTGATATTTAAGGATAAGACTTTTTCCTTGCATTCTATTGATATTTGATTATGATTAAGAGGGAGATAGTCTGGAGTTTACCAGTCTGTCAGAAATTTCAGCGAGAAATATAATGATAATGAACTATCAATCAGAAAAATAAGACTAGAAAGAAGACTGTATGGATAATCGACCAATTGGTTTTTTGGATTCGGGCGTTGGAGGCTTGACCGTTGTACGTGAGCTCATGCGCCAGCTTCCTCATGAAGAAATCGTCTATATTGGAGATTCGGCACGGGCACCTTACGGGCCTCGTCCTGCTGAGCAAATTCGTGAATATACTTGGCAGTTGGTCAACTTTCTCTTGACCAAGGATGTCAAAATGATTGTTATTGCTTGTAATACTGCGACTGCGGTCGTCTGGGAAGAAATCAAGTCTCAACTAGACATTCCTGTCTTGGGTGTAATTTTGCCAGGAGCTTCGGCAGCCATCAAGTCCAGCCAAGGTGGGAAAATCGGAGTCATTGGAACGCCTATGACGGTACAATCAGATATCTACCGCCAGAAAATCCATGATCTGGATCCGGACTTACAGGTAGAGAGTTTGGCCTGTCCCAAGTTTGCCCCCTTGGTGGAGTCTGGGGCCCTGTCAACCAGTGTCACCAAGAAAGTGGTCTATGAAACTCTGCGTCCCTTGGTTGGAAAGGTGGATAGCTTGATTTTGGGGTGTACCCATTATCCGCTTCTCAGACCTATTATTCAAAATGTCATGGGGCCCAAGGTTCAACTCATCGATAGTGGTGCGGAATGTGTGCGAGATATTTCCGTCTTACTCAATTATTTTGAAATCAATCGTGGTCGCGATGCTGGACCACTCCATCACCGTTTTTACACAACAGCCAGCAGCCAAAGTTTTGCACAAATTGGTGAAGAATGGCTGGAAAAAGAGATTCATGTGGAGCATGTAGAATTATGACAAATAACATTTATGAATATAAGGATGACCAGGACTGGTATGTCGGGTCCTATGGTATTTTTGGTGGCGTCCGGACGTTGACTGATGATGACTTGGATTTTCCTCTATTAGAGTTTGCCCAAAGATTTCGAGATGAGGATCGAGGTTTTCCTATTTCTGTTACTGTTTTACGCTATGGTTCTCTATACCGTTTATTGTCCTTTGTGGTAGATATCCTTAACCAAGAAATGGGACGTAACTTGGAAGTTATTCAACGTCAGGGAGCTTTGCTTTTGGTTGAAAATGGGCAACTCTTGCATGTAGAATTACCTAAAGAAGGTGTAGATGTAGAAGCCTTCTTTGAAACTAGCAAAGTCAGAGAAACCTTGTTGATAGCGACTCGTAATGAAGGGAAGACCAAGGAATTTCGTGCTATCTTTGACAAACTTGGATATGATGTGGAGAATCTCAATGATTACCCAGATCTGCCTGAAGTTGCTGAAACTGGTATGACCTTTGAAGAAAATGCTCGCCTTAAGGCTGAAACCATCTCCAAATTGACAGGCAAGATGGTTCTAGCAGATGATTCTGGTCTTAAAGTCGATGTCCTCGGTGGATTGCCAGGCGTTTGGTCAGCTCGATTTGCAGGAGTGGGAGCCACTGACCAAGAAAACAATGCTAAACTCTTGCACGAATTAGCCATGGTCTTTGAACTCAAGGACCGCTCGGCTCAATTCCATACAACCCTAGTCGTAGCCAGTCCAAACAAGGAAAGCTTGGTTGTTGAAGCAGACTGGCCAGGTTACATTAACTTTGAACCTAAGGGTGAAAATGGCTTTGGCTATGACCCTCTCTTCCTTGTAGGAGAGACAGGCAAGTCCTCAGCTGAATTAACCCTTGAAGAAAAAAATAGTCAATCTCACCGTGCCTTAGCCGTTAAGAAACTTTTGGAGGTATTTCCATCATGGCAAAGCAAACCATCATTGTAATGAGCGATTCTCATGGCGATAGCTTGATTGTGGAAGAAATCCGTGATCGCTATGTGGGCAAAGTTGATGCCGTTTTTCATAATGGCGATTCTGAACTGCGTCCTGATTCTCCCCTTTGGGAGGGCATCCGCGTTGTTAAAGGGAACATGGACTTCTATGCCGGCTATCCAGAACGTTTGGTGACTGAGCTTGGTTCGACCAAGATTATCCAAACCCATGGTCACTTGTTTGACATCAATTTCAACTTTCAAAAGTTGGACTACTGGGCTCAGGAGGAAGAGGCCGCTATCTGCCTTTATGGTCACTTACATGTGCCAAGCGCTTGGATGGAAGGCAAGACCCTCTTTCTAAATCCAGGTTCTATCAGTCAACCACGTGGGTCTATCAGAGAATGTCTCTATGCTCGTGTGGAGATTGATGACAGTTATTTCAAAGTGGACTTTTTGACACGTGATCATGAGGTTTATCTTGGCTTATCCAAGGAGTTTGCTCGATGATTGCCAAAGAATTTGAACTCTTTTTGCTGGAGCAAGAGGAAACCTTTTTGACTCCTGCTGAAAATTTGGCTGTGCTCATTGATACTCACAATGCAGATCATGCAATCCTCTTACTTAGTCAGATGACCTATAGTAGGGTTCCAGTAGTAACAGATAAGAGAAAATTTGTCGGAACAATTGGCCTAAGAGATATTTTAGCCTACCAAATGGAGAATGGCTTGAGTCAAGAGGCCATGGCGGATACAGACATTGTTCATATGACTAAAAAGAATGTTGCAGTTGTGGAGCCAGATTATCATCTAACGGATGTATTGCACAAGCTAGTGGATGAGTCCTTCCTCCCTGTCGTAGATAAGGATGGTGTCTTCCAGGGAATTATCACACGTAAGTCTATACTAAAGGCTGTTAATGCCCTCTTACATGACTTTAGTAAGGAATATGAGATTCAAAGCAAATGAGAGAATGGATTTTAACATTTTTAGAAGAAAAGCAAAATCTATCTAGTAATTCTAAACAGTCTTATAAATATGACTTGGAGCAGTTTTTAGATCTTATTGGAGAACGAATTTCTGAGACAAGTTTAAAAATCTACCAAGCTCAACTGTCAAATTTTAAAATTAGTGCCCAAAAGCGTAAACTTTCTGCTTGTAATCAATTTCTCTTCTTTTTGTACCAAAAAGGAAAGATTGGTACCTTTTATCGTTTGGAATTACCGAAACAGGCTGAGAAAAAACAAGTCAAGTCAGAGCTTTTAGACTTGAGTTCTTTCTGGCAAGAAAGTACCTATCCAGAAGGGCGTTTAATAGCCTTATTGATAGTTGAATTGGGCCTCTTACCTAGTGAAATTCTAGCCATAAAAATAAGTGATGTGAATCTAGATTTCCAAGTATTGAGAATTAATAAAGCCTCTCAACAAAGAATCTTGAGTCTTCCCACAAAATTACTTGCAGAGTTAGCCCCCTTGATGGGGCAGACCTACCTCTTTGAAAAAACCGGTAAGCCATATTCTCGTCAATGGGCCTTTCGTCAGTTAGAAGCTTTTCTAAAGGAAAAAGGTTTTGCAGATTTATCGGCTCAAGGATTGAGAGAACAGTTTATACTGAGACAAATTGAAGAAAAGGTTGACTTGTATGAAATCGCCAAAAAATTGGGATTAAAAACAGTCATGACCTTAGAAAAATATAGATAATGGATATTAAATTAAAAGATTTTGAAGGGCCTTTGGACTTGCTCTTACACTTGGTTTCAAAGTATCAGATGGATATCTATGATGTACCGATTACAGAAGTTATTGAGCAGTATCTAGCCTACATATCAACCTTACAAGCCATGCGTTTAGAAGTGGCAGGTGAATATATGGTGATGGCTAGCCAACTGATGCTGATCAAAAGTCGTAAGCTCTTGCCAAAGGTTGCGGCAGTGTCAGATTTAGAGGATGACCTAGAGCAGGATCTCCTTTCTCAGATTGAAGAATACCGCAAGTTTAAACTTTTGGGAGAGCAGTTGGAAGTGAAGCACCAAGAACGAGCTCAATATTACTCAAAAGCACCGACAGAGTTGATTTATGAGGATGCTGAACTTGTGCATGATAAGACCACGATCGATCTTTTCTTAGCCTTTTCAACCTTACTGACCAAGAAAAAGGAAGAATTCTCGAAAAACCATACAACTATTTTACGGGATGAGTATAAGATTGAGGATATGATGGTCATCGTTCGGGAATCCTTGGTAGAAGGGCAACAACTATGCCTGCAGGATTTGTTTAAAGAAACCAAGGATTTACAAGAGGTCATTACACTTTTTTTAGCAACCTTGGAGTTGATTAAAACCCAAGAAATTCTCTTGATTCAAAAAGAGAGTTTTGGAGATATTTATCTCATAAAAAAGAATGAGGAAAATCAAGTAGAACAAAGTCAGGCTTGATAGAGAGGAAGTATGAGTACTTTAGCAAAAATAGAAGCGCTCCTGTTTGTAGCGGGTGAAGATGGGATTAGAGTCCGCCAGTTAGCTGAACTCCTCTCTTTGCCACCGACAGGCATCCAACAGAGTTTAGAAAAATTAGTCCAGAAGTATAATAACGACCCAGATTCCAGTTTGGTCCTGATTGAGACAGGAGGTGCCTACAGATTGGTAACCAAGCCTCAATTTGCTGATATTTTAAAAGAATATTCTAAGGCGCCAATCAACCAGAGTCTATCTCGGGCTGCGCTTGAAACCTTGTCCATCATTGCTTATAAGCAACCTATCACACGTATAGAAATCGACGCTATTCGTGGGGTTAATTCGAGTGGAGCTTTGGCAAAGTTACAGGCCTTTGACTTGATACGAGAAGATGGGAAGAAAGAAGTTCTTGGACGACCTAATCTCTATGTAACGACGGATTATTTTCTAGATTACATGGGTATTAACCATTTGGAAGAATTGCCTGTGATTGATGAGCTTGAAATTCAAGCACAAGAAAGCCAATTATTTGGTGAAAGGATAGAAGAAGATGAGAATCAATAAATATATTGCCCACGCAGGTGTGGCCAGTAGGAGAAAAGCAGAAGAGTTGATCAAGCAGGGCTTGGTGACTGTCAACGGTCAAGTAGTGCATGAACTTGCGACAACTATCAAGTCTGGTGATAAGGTCGAAGTTGAAGGCCAACCCATCTATAACGAAGAAAAAGTCTACTATCTGCTCAACAAACCACGTGGTGTGATTTCAAGCGTGACAGATGACAAGGGTCGCAAGACGGTTGTCGATCTTTTGCCTAATGTGAAAGAGCGTATCTATCCTGTAGGACGTTTGGACTGGGATACATCAGGTGTCTTGATTTTGACCAATGATGGTGACTTTACCGATGAGATGATTCACCCTCGTAATGAAATCGACAAGGTCTATGTGGCGCGTGTAAAAGGGATTGCTAACAAAGAAAACCTCCGTCCCTTGACTTGTGGTCTTGAGATTGATGGCAAGAAGACGAAGCCAGCCGTCTACGAAATTCTCAAAGTAGATCCTGTTAAAAACCGCTCTGTAGTACAGCTGACTATTCATGAAGGACGTAACCATCAGGTTAAAAAGATGTTTGAAGCAGTTGGACTCCAAGTTGATAAGTTGTCTCGGACACATTTTGGACATCTAGATTTGACAGGCCTTCGTCCAGGGGAATCACGCCGTCTCAATAAAAAAGAAATCAGCCAACTACACACCATGGCTGTAACCAAGAAATAATGAAAAGAATTTTAATTGCATCTGTGCGCTTTTACCAACGTTTTATCTCACCAGCCTTTCCACCCTCTTGTCGATTTGAGCCTACCTGTTCAAACTATATGATTCAGGCTATTGAAAAACATGGCTTCAAAGGTGTCTTGATGGGCTTGGCTAGGATATTACGTTGCCATCCCTGGTCGAAAACAGGTAAGGACCCCGTCTCAGACCACTTTACTTTGAAAAGAAATTCAAAGTAAGATTGTATTCTAATGTATAAAACACAGATAGATGATACTTGGTATTTACTAAGTGTCATCTATCTGTGTTTTTATTTATGATTGATGTTTCTGTTATTTATTCCAAAATGTTTTTGCCTTCTTTAACACGCCAACGATAATCTGATAAAATAATATCTTCGAGGGAGTAGCTGGCCTGCCAGTCAAGATATTGTTTAGCTTTTGATGCGTCTGCTAGGACGCTAGCTGGGTCACCAGCACGACGAGCAACAATTTCGTGTGGGATTTTTTGATCCAGTAATTCTTCAGCAGTTTTAAAGATTTCTTTGACAGTATAGCCTTTTTCAGTTCCTAAGTTAAAGATTTGAGAAGAACTGTCTTCTTGAAATAGGTAGTTCAATCCTTTAACATGAGCCTGTGCAAGGTCCAAGACATGAATGTAATCTCGAATACATGAACCATCACGTGTATCGTAGTCATCTCCAAATATTTTTAGGCTATCATTTTGTCCCAATGCGGTCTTGTTGATATTTGGAATGATGTGAGTTGGATTTTTTACGCGCAGACCGTTTGAAGCATCCATTTCAGCCCCAGCTACATTAAAGTAACGGAAAATGACATATTTCCAGTCGTAGCGATTAGCCATCCAGTAAATCATTCGTTCACCCATCAGTTTTGTCTCTGCATAAGGGTTGACAGGGTCGAGCAGAGTATCTTCAGTGGCTGGCTTGTCAATACAGTTATTACCATAAAGAGAAGCAGTCGAAGAGAACATGATTTTTTGAATACCAACTTCAGATAAAACTTTGAGAACTTGATTCATACCAGCAACATTGGCAGTGAAGTATTTACTTGGATTTTCAATACTTTCGCTCACAACAATCTCACCTGCACAATGGAGAACAGCGTCAATCTTGTTTTCTTCCAAGTAGGTTTTTAAGGCACTAGCATCATAAACGTCCAGTTGTTTAAAGCTAGCACGACTATCTACAGCTGAACGATTTCCTGTAGAGAGGTTATCTAGAACATGAACCTGATAGCCAGCATTTAAAAGAGCTTTAACAGTATGGGAGCCAATGTAGCCAGCCCCACCTGTAACAAGAATTGTTTTGGTCATGATTTTTTCCTTTTCCTATTTTTGTACTATTTTAAAGAAATAAGAAGGCAGAGTCAACTATTTTCTGCGAATTTCGTGAAAAAAATGAACGAATATATTATTAAATTGTTTTTTTGTTTGGGAATGAATGATTTAGTTAATCTTGGAAAGTTTCTTAGATTTCACCCCACATGTAAGAGAATGCTATCTTTTTCTAAGATAGAGAAAGACGAAGATCCTAACTCAGAAATCCACCTTTCCGCTGTCCTTCTCCTATAAAAAGTGGTAAAATGGATGAAAGAAAGAAGGAACTGAAATGACAACATTATTTTCAAAAATCAAAGAAGTAACAGAACTTGCTGCAATCTCAGGTCATGAAGCACCTGTTCGTGCTTATCTTCGTGAAAAGTTGACACCGCATGTGGATGAAGTGGTGACAGATGGCTTGGGTGGTATTTTCGGAATTAAACATTCAGAAGCTGCAGATGCACCGCGCGTCTTGGTCGCTTCTCACATGGATGAAGTTGGTTTTATGGTCAGCGAAATCAAGCCAGATGGTACCTTCCGTGTTGTAGAAATCGGTGGCTGGAATCCTATGGTGGTCAGTAGCCAACGTTTCAAACTCTTAACACGTAATGGTCGTGAAATTCCTGTGATTTCAGGCTCTGTCCCTCCACATTTGACTCGTGGAAAGGGTGGACCAACCATGCCTGCTGTTGCGGATATTGTCTTTGATGGTGGGTTTGTGGACAAGGCTGAGGCAGAAAGTTTTGGCATCCGTCCTGGCGATACCATCGTACCTGATAGTAGCGCAATCCTTACAGCCAATGAAAAAAATATCATCTCAAAAGCTTGGGACAACCGCTACGGGGTTCTTATGGTTAGCGAGCTAGCTGAAGCTCTGTCAGGTCAAAAACTTGGCAATGAACTCTATCTTGGTTCTAACGTCCAAGAAGAAGTTGGTCTTCGTGGTGCTCATACTTCTACAACTAAGTTTGACCCAGAGGTCTTTCTGGCAGTTGACTGTTCACCAGCAGGTGACGTTTATGGTGGTCAAGGCAAGATTGGGGATGGAACTTTGATTCGCTTCTATGATCCAGGTCATTTGCTTCTCCCAGGGATGAAGGATTTTCTTTTGACAACGGCTGAGGAAGCTGGTATCAAGTACCAATACTACTGTGGTAAAGGCGGAACGGACGCTGGCGCAGCCCATCTGAAAAATGGAGGTGTTCCTTCTACAACTATCGGTGTCTGCGCTCGTTATATCCATTCTCACCAAACCCTCTACGCTATGGATGACTTCTTAGAAGCGCAAGCTTTCTTACAAGCCTTGGTGAAGAAATTGGATCGTTCAACGGTTGATTTGATTAAAAATTATTAAACATAAGGGAGGTGGTAGGGATGGTAGAACCAAACCTAGAAAGCCTTATAAAAGATCTTTATAATCATGCTCGACATGATTTGAGTGAAGATTTAGTTGCTGCTCTCCTAGAGACTGCTAAAAAACTGCCTACTACAAATGAGCAATTGCTGGCAGTTCGTCTCTCAGGCCTGGTCAATCGTGAATTGCTCCTAAACCCCAAACATCCGGCACCTGAGTTGCTCAACTTGGCTCGCTTTATCAAAAGAGAAGAAGCCAAGTACAGAGGAACTGCAGCTTCTGCGATTATGTATGGGGAGCTATTTAAAATGCTTTGATTCCATTGTGAATCAAAGCATTTTTCTATAGGGTAGAAAAGTAATTCTTGGTTTGGAGAAGAAAAAGCCATCCTGTTCATACTCTTAGAAAATCAAATTCAAACTACGTCAGCTTCGCCTTGCCGTATATATGGTTACTGACTTCGTCAGTTTCATCTACAACCTCAAAGCAGTGCTTTGAGCAACCTGCGGCTAGCTTCCTAGTTTGCTCTTTAATTTTCATTGAGTATCAGGATAGCTTCTTGTCTCTTAGATTTGTTCAGCGATGACCTTTTCAGCAAGGTTCATGGCATGGTCAGATACACGAGTATAGTGGGAAATAATGTCGATAAAGTTGACCCCAGCTTGTGTTGAACACTCACCCTTGTTAAGGCGTTTGATGTGGGTCTTTCTGAGAACACGTTCCATATTGTTGATTTCTTTATGGCGTTCAATCAGACTTTGAGCTTTTTCGATATCATTGTTTTCCACGCTATCAAGGGCATCCTTGATAAAGCCAGTAGTTTTTTGATAAATATCAGCCAATTCCTGCAAAGCAGCTTCAGAGAACTCAACATTTTTACGTTGAAGATAGTCAGTCAGGTTGATTAGGGCTTCTGCATGATCCCCGATCCGTTCCAAATCACGGGATGAATCAAGGATGTTGGTCAGCACTTCACTTTCTTTCTGGCTAAGGGCTTCACTTGAAAGAGTAATAAGGTAACGAGTCAATTTTTCATCGATGGTATTGATGGCTTCTTCTGTCTTGTGACCTTTTTCAGCAACCTTTTCATTGAGGTCAATGATGTAGTTGTATGAAAGGTCAAAGGCTTTAGAAGCATAATTTCCTAAGTGAAGGAGTTCTTTCTTCGCATTTCCGAGAGCGATTGATGGAGCTTGTTTAATTAAATGCTCATCAAGGTAAAGCGGCTCGTACTTGACAACTTCGTCTTCACCAGGGATGAGTTTGGTTACAAAGAAAGCCAAGGCTCCGATGAATGGAAATTGTACAATGGTGTTACTTACGTTAAAGGCACCGTGAGAGAAGGCAATAGTCATCTCAGGTGAGAGGTGAAGGAGTGCTTGGAAGTACTCAATCATAGCAGTGAAGGGGCCTAATAAGATTAAGCAAAGGATAGTTCCTAACACGTTAAAGGTGACGTGGGTTGCAGCAACGCGTTTCGCAGAGACATTGGCTCCAGCTGCCGCGATGATAACTGTTAGGGTTGTCCCGATATTATCCCCGAAGAGAACTGGTAGAGAACCTTGAAGGTCAAGAAATCCACCTGCATAGAGACCTTGCAAAATCCCGATTGTCGCAGAAGAGGCCTGGATGAGAACGGTGATCACTGCACCGGCAAAAACTCCTAAAATAGGATTTTGTCCCAAGGTTACCATATATTCCTTGAATTGTGGTAAATCTTTAAGAGGGCTCATGCCGGCACTGATGAGGTTGAGGGCGTAGAAGATTCCCCCGACACCAAACAGGATGCGCCCGATATTGTTTGCTGTTCTGTTTTTTGTGAAGAAGAGGAACATAGTTCCAAGGAAAATCAAGGGTAAAGCATACTCTCCTAGTTTGAAACCGATGATAAAGGAAGTAACAGTGGTTCCGATGTTGGCTCCCATGATAATTCCGATAGCCTGTCTAAGAGTGAGAAGACTAGCGCTGACCAGTCCGACCGTGATAACTGTAACCCCCGTACTTGACTGAATCAGGGCAGTCACGACGATTCCGACTAGAACGCCTAAAAAGGGATTGCTAGTGTACTTGTCAATGTAAAAACGAAGGCGATCTCCAGCAGCTTGTTGCAAACCGTCTCCCATGGTCTTGATACTATATAAGAATAGTCCCAGACCACCTAAAAAGTGAAATAAAATTTCCTGCCAATTAATGGACATTTCTTTTTCCTCCGAAAAATAATAACGGAATTTCTCCTATTCTATTTTAAAGGATAAAAGTAAATCTAACAAGTGTTAAGATGAAATTTTAGAAAGAAAATTTGTGATAAAAATCAAAAATAATAGACTCTAAAATGACATGAAGATTAAATATCGAAAAATCTTGTGAAATCTTTCCTTATATTTCAAAAGTGTGATATAATAGTTTCGAATAAAATAAATAAAGGGGTTTTTGTAACATGGCAAAACTTACTGTTAAAGACGTTGACTTGAAAGGTAAAAAAGTCCTCGTTCGTGTTGACTTCAACGTACCATTGAAAGATGGCGTAATCACTAACGACAACCGTATCACAGCAGCTCTTCCAACTATTAAGTACATCATCGAACAAGGTGGACGTGCAATTCTTTTCTCTCACCTTGGACGTGTGAAAGAAGAAGCTGATAAAGCTGGTAAATCACTTGCTCCTGTAGCAGCAGACTTGGCAGCAAAACTTGGTCAAGACGTTGTTTTCCCAGGTGTCACTCGTGGTGCTGAATTGGAAGCAGCTATCAACGCTCTTGAAGATGGACAAGTTCTCTTGGTTGAAAACACTCGTTACGAAGATGTTGACGGCAAGAAAGAATCTAAAAACGATCCTGAACTTGGTAAATACTGGGCATCACTTGGAGATGGTATCTTCGTAAACGATGCATTCGGTACAGCTCACCGTGCTCACGCATCTAACGTTGGTATCTCAGCAAACGTTGAAAAAGCAGTTGCTGGTTTCCTTCTTGAAAACGAAATTGCCTACATCCAAGAAGCAGTTGAAACTCCAGAACGTCCATTCGTAGCGATCCTTGGTGGTTCAAAAGTTTCAGACAAGATCGGTGTTATCGAAAACTTGCTTGAAAAAGCTGACAAAGTCCTTATCGGTGGTGGTATGACTTACACATTCTACAAAGCACAAGGTATCGAAATCGGTAACTCACTTGTAGAAGAAGACAAATTGGATGTTGCGAAAGCTCTTCTTGAAAAAGCAAACGGTAAATTGATCTTGCCAGTTGACTCAAAAGAAGCAAACGCATTTGCTGGTTACACTGAAGTGCGTGACACTGAAGGTGAAGCAGTTTCTGAAGGCTTCCTTGGTCTTGATATCGGTCCAAAATCTATCGCTAAATTTGACGAAGCTTTGACTGGTGCTAAAACAGTTGTATGGAACGGACCTATGGGTGTATTTGAAAACCCAGACTTCCAAGCTGGTACAATCGGTGTGATGGACGCTATCGTGAAACAACCAGGCGTTAAATCAATCATCGGTGGTGGTGACTCAGCTGCCGCAGCTATCAACCTTGGACGTGCAGACAAATTCTCATGGATCAGTACGGGCGGAGGCGCTTCAATGGAGCTTCTCGAAGGTAAAGTATTGCCAGGTTTGGCTGCACTTACAGAAAAATAAATTCAGCCCGTTAGTCTCTACAAAATCCTGATTTTGTAGAAAAAGGAACAAAACTGAAACGTTAACAAAAAGGTGGCTATGTCACCTTTTTGTGTTAGTGTAGGTATTTGTGACGCGGTGGTGGAGCATCAATGGAACTTCTTGAAGGTGAAGTTCTTCTAGGACTTGCAGCTTTGACAGAAAAATAAGATTTTATACTCAATGAAAATCAAAGAGAAAACTAGGAAACTAGCCGCAGGCTGTACTTGAGTACGGCAAGGCGATGTTGACGTGGTTTGAATTTGATTTTCGAAGAGTATTATAAATGAATCAAAGGAGAGAGGGACGACAGTTCCTCTTTTCTTTTGCTTGAAATAAAAACGTTTCCTCTCAACTATTCATCATAAAATCAGCCAATTTATGATAAAATGGAAATAGAAAGTTGAGATTATGAGTTATTTTAAAAAATATAAATTCGATAAATCCCAGTTCAAACTTGGTATGCGAACCTTTAAAACAGGTATTGCTGTTTTTCTAGTTCTCTTGATTTTTGGTTTTTTTGGCTGGAAAGGTCTTCAAATAGGTGCTTTGACAGCTGTTTTTAGCCTGAGGGAGAGTTTTGATAAGAGTGTCCATTTTGGGACTTCGCGTATTCTAGGAAATAGTATTGGTGGCTTTTATGCCCTCCTCTTCTTCCTATTAAATACCTTTTTCCACGAGGCTTTTTGGGTGACCTTGGTAGTTGTCCCAATCTGCACCATGTTAACCATTATGACAAATGTAGCCATGAATAACAAAGCAGGTGTTATTGGCGGTGTAGCGGCTATGTTAATCATTACCCTGTCAATTCCGAGTGGAGAAACGATTTTGTACGTGTTTGCGCGTGTATCAGAAACTTTCATGGGAGTTTTTGTCGCAATTCTCGTAAATTACGATATTGATCGTATTCGTCTCTTTTTAGAGAAAAAAGAAAAATAATGTTACATTTTATAACATTATCAATTGACGTTTGTCTTTTTTTAGACTATAATAGACAGAAAGAAGGAAATTGTAAATGAAGGAAAAAGAATTTCGCCGAAATATGGCTGTTTTTCCTATCGGCAGTGTTATGAAGTTGACCGACCTATCGGCGCGTCAGATTCGTTATTATGAAGATCAAGAGTTAATCAAGCCTGATCGAAACGAAGGGAACCGTCGCATGTATTCTTTGAATGACATGGATCGTCTACTTGAAATCAAAGATTATATCTCTGAAGGTTATAATATCGCTGCCATTAAGAAAAAATATGCTGAACGTGAAGCGAAATCCAAGAAAGCGGTGAGTCAGACTGAGGTGCGTCGTGCACTTCACAATGAACTCCTCCAACAAGGTCGCTTTGCTTCAGTACGGTCACCTTTTGGTCGCGGTTAGGCAACCGCAAGTAGTCATACATTAAGGAGAAAACTCATGCCAATCACAGCTGCAGATATTCGTCGTGAAGTCAAGGAAAAAAATGTTACCTTTATCCGTCTCATGTTCTCAGATATTTTGGGAACCATGAAAAACGTCGAAATTCCTGCTACAGATGAACAGTTAGATAAGGTCTTGTCAAATAAGGCTATGTTTGATGGATCTTCCATTGAAGGTTTTGTACGTATCAATGAATCAGATATGTACTTGTACCCTGACTTAGATACATGGACAGTCTTCCCTTGGGGAGATGAAAATGGAAGTGTTGCAGGTTTGATCTGTGATGTCTATACAACAGAAGGTGAACCATTTGCAGGTGACCCTCGTGGTAATCTCAAACGTGCTCTTCGTCACATGGAAGAAGTAGGATTCAAATCCTTTAACCTTGGACCAGAGCCAGAATTCTTCCTATTTAAATTGGATGAAAATGGAGACCCAACACTTGAAGTGAATGACAAGGGTGGCTACTTTGATTTGGCACCTACGGACCTTGCGGACAATACACGTCGTGAAATCGTGAATGTCTTGACCAAAATGGGATTTGAAGTAGAAGCGAGTCACCACGAGGTTGCGGTTGGACAACATGAGATTGACTTTAAGTACGATGAAGTCCTCCGTGCTTGTGATAAGATTCAAATTTTTAAACTTGTTGTTAAAACCATTGCTCGCAAACATGGGCTTTACGCAACCTTTATGGCCAAACCAAAATTTGGTATTGCTGGATCAGGTATGCACTGTAATATGTCCTTGTTTGATGCAGAAGGCAATAACGCCTTCTTTGATCCAAATGATCCAAAAGGAATGCAGTTGTCAGAAACAGCTTACCATTTCCTTGGCGGTTTGATCAAGCACGCTTACAACTTTACAGCTATTACCAACCCAACAGTTAACTCATACAAACGTTTGGTTCCAGGCTATGAAGCGCCTGTTTACATTGCATGGGCTGGTCGTAACCGTTCGCCACTTGTGCGCGTGCCTGCTTCACGTGGTATGGGAACTCGTCTTGAGTTGCGTTCAGTGGATCCAATGGCTAACCCGTACATCGCTATGGCAGTTCTTTTGGAAGTTGGTTTGCATGGTATTGAAAACAAAATCGAAGCACCAGCTCCTATCGAAGAAAATATCTACATCATGACAGCAGAAGAGCGTAAGGAAGCTGGTATTACGGACCTTCCATCAACTCTTCACAACGCTTTGAAGGCTTTGACTGAGGATGAGGTGGTTAAGGCTGCCCTAGGAGATCACATCTACACAAGCTTCCTTGAAGCTAAACGAATCGAATGGGCAAGCTACGCAACCTTTGTTTCACAATGGGAAATTGATAATTATTTAGATCTTTACTAATATAGAAGAAAGATTGCCTGAGGGCGGTCTTTTTTATTGCATTTTATATCGAGGTGTGATATATTCTATATAACGAAGTGCGATATATCGAACTAAGATAGGAGATGGTTATAAATGGAATTAACGGATAAGATTCGTCGAGTTTATCTTCCGATGACGGAAACGGGCTTTTATATCTTGTTCTGTCTGCAAAAGGAACGTCATGGTTATAGTATTACACAAAAGGTCAAGGAAATGACAGATTCGCAAGTCTTGATTAGTCCTGGAACTATGTATGGAACCTTGTCAAAAATGGAAAAGGATGGTTTGATTTCCTTTGTCCGAGAGGAGGAAAAACGGAAAATCTATCAGATTACAGACTTGGGACGCAAAGTATTAGATATTGAATTGAAACGTATTGAACGGCTCTATAGAAACAGTCGGGAGGAAGGATGATGGAAAAGAAAATTGTTTATCGAATTTTTACAATTGCGGATTATGATAGAGAAGCTTTATATCTTAGAAAAATGCATGCCGAGGGATGGAAACTTAAGAAAGCAAGCTACTCTAGCTTAGTAATTGCGGTTAAGTATACTTTTGAAAAGTGCAAACCGGAGCAGGTGTCTTATCAGTTGGACATTTATCCCATGAAAAAATCAGAGAGGGCCTCCTATTTACAACTATTTAAAGACTGTGGCTGGGAGCATATTACAGACTTTAATGGGTTTTCCTACTTTAGAAAGCTTCATTCTGGAATTGAGTCGGATGCAGAGTTTGAAATTTATAATGATGCGACCGGCAAGTTGGATATGGTCAAACGGATTTTAACAACGCGGATGCTTCCTATTTTGCTTCTCTTTTTGCTTATCTTTTCGGCTCTGCTACCGGTTTTCTCACAGTTTGTCAGTGGAGGTAGTTCTTTCAGTTGGGAATTGTTTTTGCTTGTCTTAATAGATTTTGTTTTATTGATAATTCATGCGATTCAGATTTCTTATATTCTTTGGAGATTGTTTCAAAAGTGGAAAGAATTATCTGATAAATAAAAGCATGAATGTTTTCTAGTTTGGAGGTCAAACAATGAAAAGCAAACTACAATTTCGGATCTTCACTATTCTTGATTTGGACAAGAAAGAAGAATATTTACATGAGATGCATTTAAAAGGTTGGAAATATAGTAGAAATCGTTTTGGTTTTTTCTATTTTGACCAATGTCAACCGGACGATATCATCTACCGTATCTATGATTCTAGATTTCTTAAAAAGTATAAGCATGAACTGCATGATTTTCGAAATAGAGGTTGGGAATTGATAGAGATAGGTTTCTGTTCACTTTTGCGTAAATCATCTTCTGATTTACTTCCGGAGGATCAAGTCTATATAAGTAAGGGGTTCAGATGGGCAGTTATACAATATAGACTTCGTTTATGTACAGCGGCTTTCTTAGGTGGTCTCGTTGTTTGTATGAGTTTATTTAAAGAAGATCTTTCTATGTCTTTCTTCATTATTTTTGTTTTATATGCTTTACTGTTTTCTTATCTAATCTATGGTTATTTCAGACTAAAAAAGAAATACCGAGTAGATGAGCAGTAAGCTTCTAGGTCTTTAGACTGATTTTTAGCACTCTTGATAAAAGAGTGCTAATTTTTTGAGTTTTTGTCTTGACATTCTCTTTTAAGGGTGTATAATAGAATCATAAGTTAGCACTTGGGTGTATCGAGTGCTAATTGATCAGACAGAGAGGAGTGATGGGATGGTCACAGAGCGTCAGCAGGATATTTTAAATCTGATTATTGACATCTTTACCAAAACGCACGAACCTGTCGGATCCAAAGCCTTGCAAGAGTCTATTAACTCTAGCAGTGCAACTATTCGTAATGAAATGGCAGCTCTAGAAAAGCAAGGTTTGCTTGAGAAGGCTCATACTTCAAGTGGTCGGATGCCAAGTGTTGCTGGTTTTCAGTACTATGTGAAACATTCACTGGATTTTGACCGTTTGGCTGAGAATCAAGTTTATGAGATTGTAAAAGCCTTTGATCAAGAGTTCTTCAAGCTTGAGGATATTCTTCAAGAGGCTGCCAATCTACTGACAGATCTGAGTGGCTGTACGGTAGTAGCACTGGATGTTGAGCCGAGCAGGCAACGCCTGACAGCCTTTGATATCGTTGTTTTGGGGCAACATACAGCCTTGGCAGTATTCACCCTAGACGAGTCGCGAACGGTTACTAGTCAGTTTCTGATCCCAAGGAACTTCTTGCAGGAGGATTTGCTGAAACTGAAGAGCATCATTCAGGAACGTTTCCTCGGCCACACCGTTCTAGATATTCACTACAAGATTCGGACGGAGATTCCGCAGATTATCCAGCGTTACTTTACAACAACGGACAATGTCATCGATCTCTTTGAACACATTTTTAAGGAAATGTTTAACGAAAACATTGTGGTGGCGGGCAAGGTCAATCTCTTGAATTTTGCTAATCTAGCAGCCTATCAGTTCTTTGACCAACCGCAAAAGGTGGCCTTGGAAATTCGTGAGGGGCTGCATGAGGATCAGATGCAAAATGTCCGTGTTGCAGACAGTCAAGAGTCCTGTCTGGCTGACTTAGCTGTGATTAGTAGCAAGTTTCTTATTCCTTATCGGGGAGTTGGAATTCTAGCCATTATCGGTCCGGTCAATCTGGATTACCAACAGCTAATCAACCAAGTCAATGTAGTCAACCGTGTTTTGACGATGAAGTTGACAGATTTTTACCGCTACCTCAGCAGTAATCATTACGAAGTACATTAAGATTGAAATCATTAAAGGAGGCGAAAATGGCCCAAGATATAAAAAATGAAGAAGTAGAAGAAGTTCAAGAAGAGGAAGTTGTGGAAACGGTAGAAGAAACAACTCCTGAGAAATCTGAATTGAACTTGGCAAATGAACGTGCAGATGAGTTCGAAAACAAATACCTTCGCGCTCATGCGGAAATGCAAAATATCCAACGCCGTGCCAATGAAGAGCGTCAAAACTTGCAACGTTATCGTAGCCAAGACTTGGCAAAAGCGATTCTCCCTTCTTTGGATAACCTTGAGCGTGCCCTTGCAGTTGAAGGATTGACAGATGATGTGAAAAAGGGCTTGGAAATGGTGCAAGAAAGTTTGATTCATGCTTTGAAAGAAGAAGGAATCGAAGAAATCGTAGCGGACGGAGAATTTGACCATAACTACCATATGGCCATCCAAACTCTCCCAGCAGACGATGAACACCCAGCAGATACCATCGCCCAAGTCTTCCAAAAAGGCTACAAACTCCATGATCGTATCCTACGCCCAGCAATGGTAGTGGTGTATAATTAGGCAATTCTGACGGTGGCTAAAGCAACTCGTCAGAAAACGGCAATCGCTATGGCGTTTGCCTAGCCTCCTTACTAACTCGTCGTCGAAATAAAATCGATTTCGACTCCTCGTGTCGCAATTTACATAATAGAAAACTTGTCCGAAACGACAATAAACTATGAAGAAAGATAAGAGGCAAGCCGGAGGCTTGCAAGGAAGATATTTCCCATCGTGGTGAAAGTTTCAGTAGCAAAATCTACTGAAACAGGGGATTTTTGAGACAATAGGCTCAAAAATAAGTGATGAAATCCCGAAGGGAGTTGCTCACGTCCCCACCACTTAAGGGAAATATAAAAAATAGAAAAAAATATTAAAGAGGAATTAAGAAAGGATTTGAACCCGAACGAAATGCTCGGAAAATAGATAAACCGCCTAGCATTCATCGAATGCTTCGTTGGTTTCCTAATTTTCAGTCGCATTTTCGGCGTTCTTGGTATCATTATTATGTCTAAAATTATCGGTATTGACTTAGGTACAACAAACTCAGCAGTTGCAGTTCTTGAAGGAACTGAAAGCAAAATCATCGCAAACCCAGAAGGTAACCGTACAACTCCATCTGTAGTCTCATTCAAAAACGGAGAAATCATCGTTGGTGATGCTGCAAAACGTCAAGCAGTAACAAATCCAGATACAGTTATCTCTATCAAATCTAAGATGGGTACTTCTGAAAAAGTTTCTGCAATCGGAAAAGAATACACTCCACAAGAAATCTCAGCTATGATTCTTCAATATTTGAAAGGTTATGCTGAAGACTACCTTGGCGAAAAAGTAACTAAAGCAGTTATCACAGTTCCAGCTTACTTCAACGATGCTCAACGTCAAGCAACAAAAGACGCTGGTAAAATCGCTGGTCTTGAAGTAGAACGTATCGTCAACGAACCAACTGCAGCCGCTCTTGCTTACGGTTTGGACAAGACTGACAAAGAAGAAAAAATCTTGGTATTTGACCTTGGTGGTGGTACATTTGACGTATCTATCCTTGAATTGGGTGATGGTGTCTTTGATGTATTGGCAACTGCAGGGGATAACAAACTCGGTGGTGACGACTTTGACCAAAAAATCATCGACTACTTAGTAGCAGAATTCAAGAAAGAAAACGGCATCGACTTGTCAAATGACAAGATGGCTCTTCAACGTTTGAAAGACGCAGCTGAAAAAGCTAAGAAAGATCTTTCTGGTGTAACTTCAACTCAAATCAGCTTGCCATTCATCACTGCTGGTGAGGCTGGACCTCTTCACTTGGAAGTGACTTTGACTCGTGCGAAATTCGATGATTTGACTCGTGACCTTGTAGAACGTACAAAAGTTCCAGTTCGTCAAGCCCTTTCAGATGCTGGTTTGAGCTTGTCAGATATCGACGAAGTGATCCTTGTCGGTGGTTCAACTCGTATCCCTGCCGTCGTGGAAGCTGTTAAGGCTGAAACTGGTAAAGAACCAAACAAATCAGTAAATCCTGATGAAGTTGTTGCTATGGGTGCTGCTATCCAAGGTGGTGTCATTACTGGTGATGTCAAAGACGTTGTCCTTCTTGACGTAACACCATTGTCACTTGGTATCGAAACAATGGGTGGTGTCTTCACAAAACTCATCGACCGTAACACAACTATTCCAACATCTAAATCACAAGTCTTCTCAACAGCAGCAGACAACCAACCAGCTGTTGATATCCACGTTCTTCAAGGTGAACGCCCAATGGCAGCAGATAACAAGACTCTTGGACGTTTCCAATTGACTGATATTCCAGCTGCACCTCGTGGAATTCCTCAAATCGAAGTAACATTTGACATCGACAAGAACGGTATCGTGTCTGTTAAGGCCAAAGACCTTGGAACTCAAAAAGAACAAACAATCGTTATCCAATCGAACTCAGGTTTGACTGACGAAGAAATCGACCGCATGATGAAAGATGCAGAAGCAAACGCTGAAGCAGATAAGAAACGTAAAGAAGAAGTAGACCTTCGTAACGAAGTAGACCAAGCTATCTTTGCGACTGAAAAGACAATCAAGGAAACTGAAGGTAAAGGTTTCGATGCAGAACGTGACGCTGCCCAAGCTGCCCTTGATGAGCTTAAGAAAGCCCAAGAAGACAACAACTTGGACGAAATGAAAGCGAAACTTGAAGCATTGAACGAAAAAGCTCAAGGACTTGCTGTCAAACTCTACGAACAAGCCGCAGCAGCTCAACAAGCTCAAGCAGGAGCAGAAGGCGCACAAGCAACAGGAAACGCAGGCGATGACGTCGTAGATGGTGAGTTTACGGAAAAATAAGATGTTGAGGCGTTAAGAAAACGAAAGAAAAATAGGAAGCCATCGCCTTGTGCGATGCACAAAAGATGGCTTATCTTTTTTCCGAAGTTTTTAGCCGAAACTCAGTTAAGCCTAACTCGTTAAGAATGTTAACAATGATAAGAAGAAATCCAGAGGTTGCAACCCAGCCTCTGTTTTTCGGTAAAATAGAGGATGTTGCGTATGAAAAAAGTACTTTGTATCATTTATCCTAATTTTTCTCTTTATGAAATAACCGCTTTAACGAGTACTTTAGCTCTGTCTTTTGATATCACGATTGATTATGTAGCTTCAGATCATTTGATGGTGGTCTCTGAGGATGGTTTGCCCTGTCAACCGACGAAAACATTGGATCAAATCCGTATAGAAGATTATTCTTGTGTGATTTTGCCAGGAATGGTAAATATAGGTCCTGCTCTACAAGATGAGAAATTGATCTCGTTTTTGAGAAGTCTTAATGAGCAAGATATCCTAATTGCAGCTATTTCTTCAGCGCCCCTTTTATTGGCGAAAGCAGGCTTGTTGAACGATACGAAATTTACAGGTGGAATTTGGCAAAACTTCTTTGACTATTTTGAATTTCTTCCACGTGAGAATTTCCGACCGAAAGTTCTTGTCCAAGATAAACAAATCATTACGGCTATCGGTTTTGCACATCAAGAGTTTGCAAGAAAAGTGATTTTCGGTTTAGGGTTGGCAGAGAATACGGACAACTATTTTAAAGAACAGAACGAGTATGCTGAAGAGGATTTGATATTTACTCTATCAGATGAAGAGTTTGATCAAGTGAAGCAGAGTATAGAAAACAGCCTCTAAAGATTTACATAAAAATTATAGAGAGGAACAAAGAGTGTTCAGGGAATTGAACACGGGTTCCCAAATTTCTTACTCAATATAAAAGAAAGGAATTGAACCCGACCTAAATTCTCGGAAAAAAGATAAATCTGCCTAGGAGCATCGCTCCAGCGTCAGATTTCCTATTTTTCAGTCGAATTTTACGGTCTTGGTATCTTGTATGAACAATACTGAATTTTATGATCGTCTGGGGGTGTCAAAAAACGCTTCAGCAGACGAGATCAAAAAGGCTTATCGTAAGCTTTCGAAAAAATATCACCCAGATATCAACAAGGAGCCTGGTGCTGAGGAAAAGTACAAGGAAGTTCAGGAAGCCTATGAGACTTTGAGTGACGACCAAAAACGTGCGGCCTATGACCAATATGGTGCTGCGGGTGCCAATGGCGGTTTTGGTGGTGCTGGCGGTTTCGGCGGTTTCGACGGGGCAGGTGGCTTCGGTGGTTTTGAGGATATTTTCTCAAGTTTCTTTGGCGGAGGCGGTGCTTCACGCAATCCAAATGCTCCTCGTCAAGGGGATGACCTCCAGTATCGTGTGAATTTGACCTTTGAAGAAGCTATTTTTGGAGCTGAAAAAGAGGTTAAGTACAATCGCGAAGCTAGCTGTAGTACATGTAATGGCTCTGGTGCTAAGCCAGGAACAAGTCCAGTTACTTGTGGACGCTGTCATGGCGCTGGTGTCATTAACGTCGATACGCAGACTCCGCTTGGTATGATGCGTCGCCAAGTAACCTGTGATGTCTGTCATGGTCGCGGAAAAGAAATCAAAGATCCATGTACAACTTGTCACGGAACAGGTCATGAAAAACAAGCCCATAGTGTACATGTAAAAATCCCTGCTGGTGTGGAAACCGGTCAACAAATTCGCTTAGCAGGTCAAGGTGAAGCTGGCTTTAATGGTGGACCTTATGGTGACTTGTATGTAGTGGTTTCTGTGGAAGCTAGCGACAAGTTTGAACGTGAAGGAACCACTATCTTCTACAATCTCAACCTCAACTTTGTCCAAGCAGCTCTTGGTGATACAGTTGATATCCCAACGGTTCACGGTGATGTTGAATTGGTAATCCCAGAGGGAACTCAGACTGGTAAGAAGTTCCGTCTACGTGGAAAAGGAGCTCCGAGCCTTCGTGGTGGTGCAGTTGGTGACCAATATGTTACCGTTAATGTCGTAACACCGACAGGCTTGAACGACCGCCAAAAAGCAGCGCTTAAAGAATTCGCAGCTGCTGGTGATTTAAAAGTTAATCCAAAGAAAAAGGGATTCTTTGACCATATTAAAGATGCCTTTGAAGGAGAATAAAAGTAAAAAGAGCCGTCGGGCTCTTTTTACTTATCTTCAGTTTCCTGTGTTTCTTTGATCACAGCTAGTCTAGTATGGATATCTTTTTCTAAGACCTTAAACTTGTAAGTCAGGTCTTCTTGGTATTCCTTGATGAGTTCTTTTTGTTGTTCGATGATTTGCAGGCTGTTTTGGATAATGGCCACATCGTCTTTGATAGCTTGAACGCGGTCAGTGGTATTCAAGACCTCATCTGTGATGACTTGACGATTTTTTGTGACCAGATAACTTCCGGCTGAAGCTCCTGCAAATAGCAGTAGGTTGGATAATTTCATGGCAACTCCTTAGGCGTTTTTGATGGTTTCAGCGACTTGGGCAAGTTTGTCAAAGTCAGGTTCGTGGGCGATAAAATCAATCTTGAGGTCATCGTCCGCACTGTAGCGAGGTACAAGGTGAACGTGGGTATGAAAGACTGTTTGACCAGCGACTTCTTCACAGTTGGCAATGATATTCATACCAGCAGCCTTGGTAGCTTTCATGACTTTTTGAGCCACTTTTGGTACTTGGGCAAAGAGTTGGCTGGCGCTAGTAGCGTCCATTTCCAAAAGATTGCGATAGTGTTCTTTAGGTACGACCAAGGTGTGGCCTGGTGTCACTTGAGAGATATCAAGGAAGGCAAGAACCTGCTCATCTTCGTATACTTTTGAAGCAGGAATTTCTCCTGCGATGATTTTACAAAAAATGCAATCTGACATAAAATCTACCTCTACTGTATTGAATTTTGATATAATATAGCTACATTATACCAGATTTGGAGAAAATATGTTAGAAATTAAAAACCTGACAGGTGGCTATGCCCATGTCCCTGTTTTGAAAGATGTGTCTTTTACCGTTGAAAGTGGGCAGTTGGTCGGTTTGATTGGTCTCAATGGTGCTGGTAAATCGACGACGATCAATGAGATTATCGGTCTGTTGACACCTTATAGTGGCTCCATCAATATCAATGGCCTGACCCTGCAAGAAGATGCGACTAGCTACCGCAAGCAAATTGGCTACATTCCTGAAACTCCCAGTTTGTACGAGGAATTGACTCTCAGAGAACATATCGAGACAGTCGCTATGGCTTATGGTATTGAGCAAAATCTAGCTTTTGAACGTGTAGAACCTCTGTTAAAAATGTTTCGTTTGGATCAGAAGTTAGATTGGTTCCCTGTTCATTTTTCAAAAGGGATGAAGCAGAAGGTCATGATTATCTGTGCCTTTGTGGTGGATCCAAGTCTCTTTATCGTGGATGAGCCTTTCCTTGGTCTCGATCCGCTGGCTATTGCGGACTTGATTCAGCTTTTGGAAGTGGAAAAGCAAAAGGGCAAGTCCATTCTTATGAGTACCCACGTACTGGATTCGGCGGAGAAGATGTGTGATGCCTTTGTCATTCTCCACAAGGGTGAGGTGCGTGCCAAAGGAAATCTCTCGCAACTGCGTGAAGCCTTTGATATGCCTGAGGCTAGTTTGAATGATATTTACTTGGCTCTGACCAAAGAGGAGGAGCTATGAAAGACTTGTTTTTAAAGAGAAAGCAGGCCTTTCGTAAGGAGTGTCTTGGTTATCTGCGCTATGTTCTCAATGACCACTTTGTCTTGTTCCTGCTTGTCCTGCTGGGCTTTCTAGCCTATCAGTACAGTCAACTCTTGCAAGATTTTCCTGAAAATCATTGGCCTATCCTTTTGTTTGTAGGAATTACGTCTGTTTTACTTTTGCTTTGGGGTGGAATTGCCACCTATATGGAGGCTCCAGACAAGCTCTTTCTCTTGGTTGGAGAAGAGGAAATCAAGCTCCATCTCAAGCGTCAAACGGTCATTTCCCTAGTCTTTTGGCTCTTTGTCCAAACACTTTTCTTGCTGTTATTTGCACCCTTATTTTTAGCTATGGGGTATGGCTTGCCAGTTTTTCTGGTTTATGTGCTTTTATTGGGAGTAGGTAAATATTTCCTCTTTCGTCAAAAGGCCAGCAAATTTTTTACTGAAACTGGACTGGACTGGGATTATGTCATTTCCCAAGAAAGCAAGCGCAAGCAAGTCTTACTTCGTTTCTTTGCCCTCTTTACGCAGGTCAAGGGAATTTCAAACAGCGTCAAGCGTCGTGCCTATCTAGACTTTATCCTAAAGTCTGTTCAGAAGGTGCCTGGAAAGATTTGGCAAAATCTCTATCTGCGTTCTTATCTGCGAAATGGAGACCTTTTTGCCCTCAGTCTCCGTCTGCTCTTGCTTTCCATACTGGCGCAGGTCTTTATCGAGCAAGCTTGGATTGCGACAGCAGTGGTGGTTCTCTTTAACTACCTCTTGCTCTTCCAGCTGCTGGCCCTCTATCACGCCTTTGACTACCAGTATTTGACCCAACTTTTTCCACTGGACAAGGGGCAAAAGGAAAAAGGCTTGCAGGCGGTGGTCCGAGGATTGACCAGTTTTGTTTTACTTGTGGAATTAGTTGTCGGATTGATTACCTTCCAAGACAAACTGCCCCTTCTAGCCTTGCTGGGCGCTGGTTTGGTTTTACTAGTCTTGTATTTGCCTTATCAGGTAAAACGTCAGATGCAGGACTAACATTGCCTATATGAAACTAAAAAAGAAGTTGAGTGCAGTTTGTCTCAACTTCTTTTATTTTCTACAGGATAATGGTTGGTCCGTAGAGACTCAACTTTGTCTTGACTTGGTCAAAGTGGAAGCGGTCATAGGCCCGCCAAGCGGCGCGAGTTGGAGCATCTGGATTGAGAGCACTGAGTCCCATGAGAAGGCTGGAAGTCTGGTAAAATTTTTCCAGTTCAATCAAGACTCGATTATCCACTGTCTCAGCCTTGGCTAGAAAGCCAAGAATAGAGTTTAATTGCTCCTGAAAGCGGACGTCGTCAGCGGTTGCCTGTTTGCATGCTTGATAGGCTTTGTTTAAGTCAGTAATCAAAGTCTGAGCTCTTTTGATGGGGTCTGTATCTGTCA
Source organism: Streptococcus mitis (assembly GCF_023109105.1). Taxonomy (GTDB): domain Bacteria; phylum Bacillota; class Bacilli; order Lactobacillales; family Streptococcaceae; genus Streptococcus; species Streptococcus mitis_BW. The sequence continues at coordinate 26,341 of NZ_JALDTZ010000006.1, read as the reverse complement.
TGAGAATTCCTCCTTTAATCTGGGTGCCAGTCTTGATTCTAGCAACTGTGTTTTGATACTGTCAGTCTATCACTTTTATATCCTTTTTCAGCCTCAAATCTTTAATTGTACTTGAAATTTCCTGAATGGTACTGTTAAGATTTTATGATAAAATAGTTGTAAGATTATCATGCTTATTTGAGGAACAAGATACCCTTCAGGAGCGTTAAAGGCCTGTTTAGGATTTGGTGGGCTTGTATCATAGTATTTTTGCTATTCTCTTTTTAGGAAGAAATTGAAACAAGGAGAGTAAGAAGATGAGAATATTTGTTTTAGAGGATGATTTTTCCCAACAGGCTAGGATTGAAACGACGATTGAGAAACTTTTGAAAGTACATCATATCACTCCCAGCTCTTTTGAAGTCTTTGGCAAGTCAGATCAACTGCTGGCAGAGGTGCATGAGAAGGGAGTCCATCAGCTATTCTTTTTGGATATTGAGATTCGAAATGAGGAGATGAAGGGTCTAGAGGTGGCTAGAAAGATTCGGGATCGGGATCCTTATGCCTTGATCGTCTTTGTGACGACTCACTCGGAGTTTATGCCCCTGTCCTTTCGCTACCAAGTGTCTGCTTTGGACTACATTGATAAGGCCTTGTCAGCAGAGGAGTTTGAATCTCGTATCGAGACAGCCCTCCTCTATGCAAATAGTCAAGACAGTAAAAGTCTGGCGGAAGATTGCTTTTATTTTAAATCAAAATTTGCCCAATTCCAATATCCTTTTAAAGAGGTTTACTATCTCGAAACGTCGCCCAGAGCCCATCGTGTTATCCTCTATACCAAGACAGACAGGTTGGAATTTACAGCGAGTCTAGAGGAGGTTTTCAAGCAGGAGCCTCGTCTCTTGCAGTGCCACCGCTCTTTTCTCATCAATCCTGCCAATGTGGTTCGTTTGGATAAGAAAGAAAAACTGCTTTTCTTTCCCAATGGTGGAAGCTGTATGATAGCGCGTTATAAGGTCAGGGAAGTGTCTGAGGCTATCAATAACTTACACTGAGTGAGGAGAATTTATGTATATTTTTTGGATGATATTGTATTCACTAGCTATTATTGGGCTAGAAATTATCATGTTCTTTAAGGTAGATGGAATTAGTCTCACTTTCGATAGAATTTTTAAGGCCTTTCTTCTAAAATTTCTTCTAGCAGCAATTGTTACAACTTTTAAATTTTTAGTCTTGACTGACTATCTGTCATACTTTATAGAACCCTTGTTCGGCATCAGCTTATCTCTCTTATTGTTAAGAGAGCTTCCTAAAAAACTCCTTTTCTTTTATGGTCTCTTTCCAATTGTATTGATGGATATCTTTTACAGAAGTGTTTCCTATTTTGTGTTTCCGTTTTTGGGGCAAGGGATTGTAGATGGAGATGGAAATCCTCTCTTTTTGTTGATTATGATATTCGTTTACTCCATAGTATTAGCCTTTTTGAAATGGTTGGACTATGATTTCACTAACTTGAGAAGGGAGATTCTAGATAAAGGTTTTCAACAGTCCCTGACTAAGATTAACTGGATAATGGGGGCTTACTTTCTAGTCATGGAAAATCTGTCTTACTTTGAATATGCATACAATATCCAATCAAAGACTGTTCGCCATCTCATCCTAGTCTTTTACCTACTCTTTTTTATGGGGATTATCAAGAAATTGGATACCTATTTGAAGAACAAACTCCATGAGAGACTGGACCAAGAGCAGGCCTTGCGCTACAGAGATATGGAACGCTATAGTCGGCATATAGAGGAACTTTACAAGGAAGTCCGGAGTTTTCGCCATGACTACACCAACCTCTTGACCAGCTTACGTCTGGGCATTGAAGAGGAGGATATGGAGCAGATAAAAGAGGTCTATGACTCGGTCTTAAAGGATTCTAGTGAAAAATTGCAGGACAATAAATATGACCTGGGCCGATTGGTGAATATTCGTGATAAAGCCCTCAAAAGTCTCCTAGCAGGGAAATTTTTAAAAGCCAGAGATAAGAACATTGTCTTTAATGTCGAAGTTCCAGAGGAGATTCAGGTCGAGGAGATGAGCCTACTTGATTTTCTAACCATTGTGTCTATCCTTTGTGACAATGCTATTGAAGCCAGTGCAGAGGCTAGTCAACCTCATGTCTCAATCGCCTTTATAAAAAATGGAGTACAGGAAACCTTTATCATTGAAAACTCCATCAAAGAAGAGAGTATAGATGTTTCTGAAATCTTCTCTTTTGGAGTTAGTTCTAAGGGGGAGGACCGAGGTGTTGGTCTCTATACCGTCATGAAGATTGTGGAAAGTTATCCCAATGCCAGTCTCAATACCACCTGTCAAGATCAAGTCTTTCGTCAGGTGTTTACTATAATACATACAGAATGATAAAAAATAAGACCGAGAGTGCTTGTTTCTCGGTCTGTATGGCTGAATAGTTAATCAAAGTAGTTTTGAGTTACAGTAAATTGCTTGTATGAAATAATTTTCTCTATCATCAACTATCGGGAGGGGGTTCTAATTTTTGAAATCTAATTCTGCTATATCTACTTTTTATTTTTAGTTTTTAATAATCCTATTATAGATAGAGTTATTAAAGTTATGGACATTAAACTGCTAAAAATAAATACTTTTGATGTTAATCCAATAGAAAATAGTAATATTCCATAAAAAATATTGGATATATAATAAATCTTACTCTTCATGATTACTTGCCTCCGAATATAGATTCTTGCTATGTTGCAAATGTGACAAGTTTAGTATAGTACTATTTTTAAAAAATTTTCATCCAAATCTTGAATGGTTATTGAAACATCTTGAATTGAACAAAGAACTTTCTCCTTACCAAAATAATGAATATCATTCAGAAACCAAAAATAATATATACTCTAGTTTGTGAGGTATCCTATATGAATAAGAAATCCTTTTTTATCATCTGTTCTACGTTGATTATAGCATCGAATCTTCTCATGATTTCCGTGGTGAACAAGGGAGAAGAAACAGGGAGTAACCTGTTTGTGATTGCTATAGCCTGTGTTTTGCTACCAGCCTTTTTATATGCAGTTAAGAACCGACAGACTTCATTGGTAAATGTAGAATCAATACTCCTGATTCAGTTGGCAGTTATATCTCTACTCCGTCTTGTCAACAGAATAGAGAGTACGCCTGAAATCCTCAACATTATCATTACCCTTCTCGTTTTGGCAAGTGGGACAGCCTGTATCCTTGTTGCGATCATGAGAATCTATCAGAACAGACGAAAGTGAGGGTGAATAGTTTTCGATTATTGTTAAATTCCCTTAGGGCAAGTATGTTTTTCATACTTGCTTTTTAAATTTTTTACAATTCAAGATGTTTTGATGACCATTTATGATTTGAGTGTTCCAAGGTCAAAATGAGTGCTATACTAGCAGTGTAGAGGTTCTTGCTCAACTAAGATAAAGCATACATTTAGGAGGGAATCTTATGAAGAGAAAAATACTTATCATTTTCATCTTGTATCTGATTATGTCCATCTTTCTTTATCCGCTTAGGGAGAGTATTTGGTATCAGTTATTTTATACCATAGCCTATTTGATTGCGGTTATGATCTATGTTGCTTTAACTAAAAAGAAAGGAGTAAAGAAATGAAAGCTTTTCTTGCTAAAAAACGGAATATCTTCCTTGCAAGATTGTTCCTAGGTCAGTTGCCCTTGCTTGTCTCTACTTATCTATTTTTATCTCGTCAGTTTTTAAATTTTTCCTTGGTTTTCCAATTTCTTTTAGTAGTTATTAACTTGGCTTCTATTTTGGTCACTGTTTACCTCACTAGGGAGATGAGGATAAGAGAGTTTGAAGATGATGATTTGGTTAGTCCTAGAACCAATCAACTTATGTATATCGGCTTGACAGGTTTTATGTCTATTATATGTTTGTATAGGGGTATCACAGCAGGAGAATCCTACCAACAACTAATAGCCTATATTGGCGCTATTCTCTGCTTACTTATCATGCTTTTGCTCATTTGGGGCTTGAAGTATTATAAAAAGTAGGGACCAATGAAGATTTTGCAATTTAAGACGTTTCGATGACTATTCAAGATTTGGATGAAAAATTTTAAAAAACAATGATATACCAAACTTGTCAAAGTTGCAACAAGACAAAAAAGAAATGTATTAATCTTATAGATTTTATTAATAGTAAATACTTATAAGGTATATTGTATGGACCAAGTTAGAGTGTATATCAATTTTGTAAAATGGGGGTGGGGGCTTGATGAAATTTCAAAACTGTATTTCGCAATTTGGCCTATGTTTATTTGGTTTGTACATAGTTGTAGAGCATCAGGATTTATTAAACTTTATTATTGGAGGTGTGTTAATTATTACTTCCATTATATCGTGTCATGTTAATTATAAGAAATACAAAAGAAGAAAAAATGATTGATTTAGCTATTATGGATAAGAAAAAAATAGTTTCGACCATAGTATGTATAGTATTTCTTGTAGAGTCAGTGGATAATTTTTTTAGAGACTTAACCCCGTTATTGTTCATTTTAAATATTATTGGCCTAACTTGTTTTTTAGTGTTAATATACACTAACATAAAAGAGATGCTCTTAAATATACGTAAATGATGATTTGGTTAGTCCTAGAACCAATCAACTCATGTTCATCGGCTTGACAGGCTTTATGTCTATTATCTGTTTGTATAGAGGTATCACAGCAGGAGAATCCTATCAACAATTAATAGCCTATATTGGTGCCATTCTCTGCTTGCTTATTATGCTTCTGCTCATTTGGGGTTTGAAGTATTATAAAAAGTAGGTTGCTTTATATGCGACTAGTCTATGGTCTAGCAAGAGGAGGTATTAGGCTAGTCACTGTCTTGTAGATAGTGGGAAGAATTTCTATGAAAAAGTATCAGCTTATCTTCAAAATAAGTGCAGTCTTGTCTTACTTATTTTTCGTATTTGGCCTTTCTCAGCTAACGCTTATAGTCCAAAATTATTGGCAATTTTCTTCTCAGATAGGCAATTTCTTCTGGATTCGAAATATCTTGAGTTTGCTATTTAGCGGGGTCATGATTTGGATTCTGGTTAAGACAGGCCATGGCTATCTCTTTCAAATTCCAAGAAAAAAATGGCTTTGGTATTCGATTTTGACAGTATTAGTAGTAGTGCTCCATATCTCTTTTAACGTTATCTCTTTTAACGTTCAGACAGCTAAACATGCTCAGTCAACTGCTGAAGGTTGGGCCGTATTTATTGGTTATAGTGGGACCAACTTTGCCGAGCTAGGTATCTATATAACCTTGTTCTTTCTAGTGCCACTGATGGAAGAATTGATCTATAGGGGGTTGTTGCAACATGCTTTCTTTAAACATTCGCGATTTGGCCTTGATTTACTTCTTCCTTCCATTCTGTTTGCTCTTCCTCATTTTTTAAGTCTGCCTAGTCTGTTAGATATTTTCGTTTTTACAACATTTGGAATCATTTTTGCTGGTTTGACCCGCTATACCAAGAGCATTTATCCATCCTATGCGGTGCATGTGATTAATAATATTGTAGCGACTTTACCATTTTTGCTCACTTTTTTACACAGGGTCTTGGGGTAAAAAATCAAAAGGCTATCTTTTCAGTCATAGAGGAGGTTATCATGTATAAACACTTATTTTTTCTAGATTCTAAAACATTAGACTGGTTGACACCCTATATTCTAGTCTTGGCTTCTGACACCATTGCCTTTAATGTTTTTGTGCTAACTTTTGTATCTGTTGTGGTCTTTTCTTTTCTAAATCCCATGCTAGCTCTTATGGCTATATTCTTAGGGGCTGGTTATGTTGTCGGATTTTGGTTACTAAAATGGTTTGTTTTGGAAAGACTAGAGTTGAAGGATGACTTGTAGGGAGGTTTGTTTGGTGAGGAGGATAATTTTATGGCTATTTTTAATAAGTGTCATGCCTTATTTTTGGGATTTTTAGTATTTGCAATCATTGGTGCAGCGGGTTATTCCATCAATCAAGGAGATTATTTTCAACACCAGTACACATTCATTATGATAAAGAGTCTCTTGCTTTTCCTTAGTTTTGGTTATGCAAAATGGTTTGATATGATTTCTTTTGAGATTTTAAGTAAGAAACAAGTCTTGCTCATCATTGGAATCTTCCTTCTCATGGTGCTTGTAAATATAGGCTATCATGCCTTTTTCTCAGTTGCTTCTGGTGCTTCGGTTCAACACCTTGAGGAAGCGAGTAAAGGACTCTCGCTTTCCTTTATTGTCAGTGTCACAATTTTGGCACCTGTCCAGGAGGAACTCCTGTTTAGAGGCCTTCTTCAGGGTGCAGTTTTTGACAATTCGTGGTTAGGACTTGTGTTGACTTCCTCTCTCTTTTCGTTCATGCATGATCCTTATGATGTGCCTTCGTTTTTCTATTATCTACTTGGGGGCTTGTTGCTGGGTTTTGCTTATAAAAAGAGCCAAAACCTATGGGTTTCTACTCTAGTCCATATGTTTTACAACAGTTTGCCACTATTAGCTTATTTATAAACATCATGAAAAGTTCTTGATAAGAGGATTTGTAAATTATCAGATTCCAAAACCATAGACTGGTTGACACCCTATATTCTAGTCTTGGCTTCTGACACCATTGCTTTTAATGTTTTTGTGCAAACCTTTGTATCTTTGTGGTCTTTTCTTTCCTAAATCCTATGCTATCTTTTATGGCTATCTTCTTAGGAGCTGGTTATGTTGTCGGATTTTGGATGCTAATACTCAATGAAAATCAAAGAGCAAACTAGGAAACTAGCCGCAGGTTGCTCAAAACAGTGTTTTGAGGTTGTGGATAGAACTGACGAAGTCAGTAACCATACCTACGGTAAGGCGATGTTGACGTGGTTTGAAGAGATTTTCGAAGAGTATAAAATGGTTTGTTTTGGAAAGGCTAGAGTTAAAGGATGACTTATAGGGAAGTCTGTTTGTTGAGGAGGATTGTTTTATGGAGTTTTTTGATAAATTTCATGCCTTTTGTTTTGGATTTTTAGTACTAATAATCGTCATTACAGTTCCTTATACGATTAACCATGGGGATTTTTTTCAAAATGAAACTGCATTGATTATTGTAAGTCTTCTAGTAACCTCGCTGAGTGTTGCTTATGCTAGAAAGTTTGAAATGATTTCTTTTGGGATGTTAAGCAGGAAACAACTTTTACTTTTCATTGCAATCTTTCTTCTAAGTGTGCTTGAAACGCTGGTTTATATTCATTTCTTCGCTATTTCTTCTGGCGCAGGGGTTCAACACTTGACGGAAGTCAGCAGAGGAATTTCCCTGTCTTTGATTTTGACTTCCTCAGTTTTTGGCCCCATCCAGGAGGAACTCATTTTCAGAGGACTTCTTCAGGGGGCTATATTTGAAAATTCTTGGTTAGGGCTTGTACTGACTTCCTCTCTCTTTTCTTTCATGCATGGACCTTCTAATGTGTCTTCGTTTATTTTTTATCTACTTGGGGGCTTGTTGTTGGGTTTTGCTTATAAAAAGAGTCAAAACCTATGGGTTTCTACTCTAGTCCATATGTTTTACAACAGTTTGCCACTATTAGCTTATTTATAAACATTATGAAAAGGTGGGCAGAAGACGGTGCTTGCCTTTTTCAAGCTATAATGATAGCCCGAGCTAATCCAGATGCTTTTCTTTGAGAATCGGGTGTGGACCGGTTGACGAATAGGCCAAAAACTAGTAGAATAGTAAGGAAACTTTATACGGAGGAAAGAAATGGATTTGGGTGATAATGAGCTAACACTGACTCCCATACCTGGGAAAAGTGGCAAGGCTTATATGGGTAGCTATCCTGATGGGAAGCGAATCTTTGTAAAAATGAACACCTCTCCAATCCTACCTGGTCTAGCTAGAGAACAAATTGCTCCACAATTATTATGGAGTCGCCGTTTGGCAGATGGGCGTGATATGTGTGCTCAAGAATGGTTGACAGGCAAGATATTGACCCCCTATGATATGAATCGTAAGCAAATCGTCAATATTTTAACCCGTCTTCATCGCTCACGTCCTTTGATGACACAGTTGAGTCGCTTGGGCTATGCCATGGAAACACCTGTAGATTTACTGCAGTCTTGGCAAGAAACGGCTCCAGATGCTTTGCGTAAAAATCATTTTATCAGTGAAGTGATGGCTGATTTACGTCAGACTATTCCAGGATTTAGAGAGGACTATGCGACCATTGTCCATGGAGATGTACGACATAGTAATTGGATTGAGACAGATAGTGGCTTGATTTATTTGGTAGATTGGGATTCGGTTCGCTTGACCGACCGCATGTTTGACGTGGCTCACATGCTCTGCCATTATATTCCAGAACATCAGTGGAAGGAATGGTTGACCTACTACGGTTACAAGTACAATCAAACGGTATTAAATAAATTGTATTGGTACGGTCAATTGTCTTACTTGAGCCAGATTTCCAAGTATTATATGAACCAAGATTTAGAAAATGTTAATCGGGAGATTCATGGCCTGCGTCACTTCCGAGACAAGTATGGAAAGAGAAGATGAGAGTTAGAAATCGTAAAGGGGCGACAGAATTACTAGAGGCAAATCCCCAGTATGTGGTCCTCAATCCCTTGGAAGCCAAGGGGAAATGGCGGAACTTGTTCGGAAACGACAATCCCATTCATGTAGAAGTTGGAAGTGGAAAGGGTGCCTTTGTTTCAGGTATGGCCAAACAAAATCCTGACATCAACTATATCGGGATTGATATTCAAAAGTCTGTTTTGAGCTACGCTTTGGACAAGGTGCTTGAAGTTGGAGTGCCTAACATCAAGCTCTTGTGGGTAGATGGTTCTGACTTGACTGACTATTTTGAAGATGGTGAGATTGATCGCTTGTATCTGAACTTTTCAGATCCATGGCCAAAAAAACGCCATGAAAAGCGTCGTTTGACCTACAAGACCTTCTTGGATACCTTCAAGCGTATCTTGCCTGAAAATGGAGAAATTCATTTCAAGACGGATAACCGTGGCTTGTTTGAGTACAGCCTAGTGAGCTTTTCTCAGTATGGCATGAAGCTCAATGGTGTCTGGTTAGACTTACATGCCAGTGATTTTGAAGGCAATGTCATGACAGAATACGAGCAAAAATTTTCCAATAAGGGGCAAGTTATCTACCGAGTTGAGGCAGAATTTTAAGAAATAGCCTGAAATCAGGCTGTATAAGTGCTTTTGCTTTACATAAGTTGGCAAACGTGCTATACTAATAGTAAGAATATGAGAAAGAGAGGCGGGGAAATATCTTCGCCTCTTGCTTATGAGGAGGTGGATATAATCGCAACAATCGTAGAATTAGTCAGAGAAGTTGTAGAACCTGTCATCCAAGCACCTTTCGAACTCGTGGATATCGAGTATGGAAAGATTGGCAGTGACATGATTCTCAGTATTTTTGTAGATAAACCTGAAGGAATTACCTTGAATGACACGGCAGACTTGACAGAAATTATCAGCCCTGTCCTAGACACTATCAAGCCAGATCCCTTCCCAGAACAATATTTCCTAGAAATCACCAGTCCAGGCTTGGAGCGTCCTTTGAAAACCAAGGATGCTGTTGCTGGGGCGGTTGGGAAATACATCCATGTCGGGCTCTACCAAGCCATCGATAAGCAAAAGGTCTTTGAAGGAACCTTGTTGGCCTTCGAAGAGGATGAGTTGACCATGGAATATATGGACAAGACACGTAAGAAAACCGTCCAAATTCCATACAGTTTAGTATCAAAAGCACGTTTAGCAGTTAAATTATAGAAAAAGAAAGGATAGCTTTTGAGGATTCAAAAGTGAAGAAAACATGAGTAAAGAAATGCTAGAGGCCTTCCGCATTTTGGAAGAAGACAAGGGAATCAAAAAAGAAGACATCATCGACGCAGTCGTAGAATCGCTTCGTTCCGCTTATCGCAGACGCTATGGTCAATCTGATAGCGTAGCTATTGACTTTAACGAAAAAACAGGTGATTTTACAGTTTATACTGTCCGTGAAGTGGTTGATGAAGTATTTGATAGCCGTTTAGAAATCAGCTTGAAAGATGCTCTTGCCATCAATTCAGCCTATGAACTTGGTGATAAAATCAAGTTTGAAGAAGCACCTGCTGAGTTTGGTCGTGTAGCAGCCCAATCTGCCAAACAAACCATCATGGAAAAAATGCGCAAGCAAACACGTGCCATCACTTACAATACTTACAAAGAGCATGAGCAAGAAATCATGTCTGGTACAGTAGAACGCTTTGACAACCGCTTTATCTATGTCAACCTTGGTAGCATCGAAGCCCAATTGTCAAAACAAGACCAAATCCCTGGAGAAGTCTTTGCTTCTCATGATCGTATTGAAGTTTATGTCTACAAGGTTGAAGACAACCCTCGTGGTGTCAACGTCTTTGTTAGCCGTAGCCATCCAGAAATGATCAAACGTTTGATGGAACAAGAAATTCCAGAAGTTTATGATGGAACTGTTGAAATCATGAGCGTGGCTCGTGAAGCAGGTGACCGTACTAAGGTTGCCGTTCGCAGTCATAATCCAAACGTGGATGCTATCGGTACAATTGTTGGACGCGGTGGTGCTAATATCAAGAAGATTACTAGTAAATTCCACCCCGCTCGCTATGATGCAAAGAGCGACCGTATGGTGCCAATCGAAGAAAATATCGATGTTATCGAGTGGGTAGCAGATCCAGCTGAATTTATCTACAATGCCATCGCTCCTGCTGAGGTTGACCAAGTTATCTTTGACGAAAACGACAGCAAACGTGCCTTGGTTGTTGTACCTGATAACAAGCTTTCTCTTGCCATCGGTCGTCGTGGGCAAAACGTTCGTTTGGCAGCTCACTTGACTGGTTACCGTATTGATATCAAGTCTGCTAGCGAATTTGAAGCCATGGAAGAAGCTGCTTCAGTAGAGTTGGAAGCAGAAAACGATACTATCGAAGAATAAAAGTTGCTAGAGGAGGGAAAGATGAAAACAAGAAAAATCCCTTTGCGCAAGTCTGTTGTATCTAACGAAGTGATTGATAAGCGTGATTTGCTCCGCATTGTCAAAAACAAGGAAGGACAAGTCTTTATTGATCCGACAGGCAAGGCCAATGGCCGTGGCGCTTATATCAAGCTAGACAATGCAGAAGCCCTAGAGGCCAAAAAGAAGAAAGTCTTTAACCGCAGCTTTAATATGGAAGTTGAAGAAAGCTTTTATGATGAGTTGATCGCTTATGTGGATCACAAAGTGAAAAGAAGAGAGTTAGGACTTGAATAAGCAAAAGATAAGCAATCTCTTGGGACTCGCTCAGCGAGCAGGGCGGATTATATCGGGTGAAGAATTAGTGGTCAAAGCCATTCAAGATGGCAAGGCCAAGTTAGTCTTTCTAGCCCATGATGCTGGCCCCAATTTGACCAAGAAGATTCAAGATAAAAGTCAGTATTATCAAGTAGAAATTGTAACCGTGTTTTCAACACTGGAATTAAGCATAGCAGTCGGAAAATCAAGAAAGGTTTTGGCTGTAACAGATGCTGGATTTACAAAGAAAATGAGGTCTCTTATGGAATAGAAGAGGAGGACATGATTTGTCTAAGAAAAGATTGTACGAAATCGCAAAAGAACTTGGAAAAGAAAGTAAAGAAGTTGTAGCGCGTGCAAAAGAGTTGGGCTTGGATGTGAAAAGCCACTCATCAAGTGTGGAAGAAGCTGTCGCTGCAAAAATCGCTGCCAGCTTTAAGTCTGCAGCTGCTCCGAAAGCAGAAGCAAAACCTGCAGTACCAAAAGCAAGTGCAGAAAAGAAAGCCGAGAAATCTGAGCCAGCAAAACCAGCTGTGCCTAAGGAAGAGGCAAAACCAGCTGAGCCAGTTGCTCCTAAAACAGAAAAAGTAGTAGCTAAACCGCAAAGCCGTAATTTCAAGGCTGAGCGTGAAGCCCGTGCTAAAGAGCAGGCAGAACGACGCAAGCAAAATAAGGGCAATAACCGTGATCAACAACAAAACGGAAACCGTCAGAAAAACGATGGCCGTAATGGTGGAAAACAAGGTCAAGGCAACCGCGACAATCGTCGCTTTAATGACCAAGCTAAGAAACAGCAAGGTCAGCAAAATCGAGGAAACGATCGCCGTCAACAAGAGGACAAACGTCCAAATCAAGCGGCTCCACGTATTGACTTTAAAGCCCGTGCAGCAGCCCTAAAAGCAGAGCAAAATGCAGAGTACGCTCGTTCAAGTGAGGAACGCTTCAAGCAGTATCAGGCTGCTAAAGAAGCCTTGGCACAAGCTAACAAACGCAAGGAACCAGAGGAAATCTTTGAAGAAGCTGCTAAATTAGCTGAACAAGCGCAACAAGCACAGCAAGTTCAAGCAGTGGTTGAAACAGCTCCTGTGCAAAAAGAAGCTGCAGTGGATACACGTCGTAAAAAACAAGCTCGACCAGACAAAAATCGTGACGATTACGATCACGAAGAAGATGGTCCTAGAAAACAACAAAAGAATCGAAGTAGTCAAAATCAAGTGAGAAATCAAAAAAATAGTAATTGGAATAACAACAAAAAGAACAAAAAAGGCAATAACAAGAACAACCGTAATCAGGCTCCAAAACCTGTTACAGAGCGTAAATTCCATGAATTGCCAACAGAATTTGAATATACAGATGGTATGACTGTTGCGGAAATCGCAAAACGTATCAAACGTGAACCAGCTGAAATCGTTAAGAAACTTTTCATGATGGGTGTCATGGCCACACAAAACCAATCCTTGGATGGGGAAACAATCGAACTCCTCATGGTGGATTATGGTATCGAAGCCAAACAAAAGGTTGAAGTGGATAATGCGGACATTGAACGTTTCTTCGTAGAAGATGGATATCTGAATGAAGACAAGTTAGTTGAACGTCCACCAGTTGTAACTATCATGGGACACGTTGACCATGGTAAAACAACCCTTTTGGATACCCTACGTAATTCTCGTGTCGCTACAGGAGAAGCAGGTGGTATCACCCAGCATATTGGTGCCTACCAAATCGTTGAAAATGGCAAGAAGATTACCTTCCTTGATACACCAGGACACGCGGCCTTTACATCAATGCGTGCGCGTGGTGCTTCTGTTACCGATATTACTATCTTGGTCGTAGCGGCAGATGACGGGGTTATGCCTCAGACAATTGAAGCCATCAACCACTCAAAAGCAGCCAACGTTCCAATCATCGTAGCCATCAACAAGATTGATAAACCAGGTGCCAACCCAGAACGCGTTATTGGTGAATTGGCAGAGCATGGGGTTATGTCAACCGCCTGGGGTGGAGATTCTGAATTTGTTGAAATCTCGGCTAAATTCAACCAAAATATCGAAGAATTGCTGGAAACAGTCCTTCTTGTGGCTGAAATCCAAGAACTCAAGGCAGACCCAACAGTTCGTGCTATCGGTACAGTTATCGAAGCGCGCTTGGATAAAGGAAAAGGTGCGGTTGCAACCCTTCTTGTTCAACAAGGTACCTTGAATGTCCAAGACCCAATCGTTGTTGGAAATACCTTCGGTCGTGTCCGTGCTATGACTAATGACCTTGGACGTCGTGTGAAGGTAGCAGGCCCATCAACCCCAGTGTCAATCACAGGTTTGAACGAAGCACCGATGGCGGGTGACCACTTTGCCGTTTATGAAGATGAAAAATCTGCGCGTGCAGCAGGTGAAGAACGTGCCAAACGTGCCCTTATGAAACAACGTCAAGCTACCCAACGTGTCAGCCTTGAAAACCTATTTGATACGCTTAAAGCTGGTGAACTCAAATCAGTTAACGTTATCATCAAGGCCGACGTACAAGGTTCTGTTGAAGCCCTTTCTGCCTCACTTCAAAAAATCGATGTGGAAGGTGTTAAAGTTACCATCGTCCACTCAGCGGTCGGTGCCATCAACGAATCAGACGTGACACTTGCCGAAGCTTCAAATGCCTTTATCGTTGGTTTCAACGTACGCCCTACACCACAAGCTCGTCAACAAGCAGAAGCAGACGATGTAGAAATCCGTCTTCACAGCATTATCTACAAGGTTATCGAAGAGATGGAAGAAGCCATGAAGGGTATGCTTGATCCAGAATTCGAAGAAAAAATTATCGGTGAAGCGATTATCCGTGAAACCTTTAAAGTCTCTAAAGTGGGAACTATCGGTGGATTCATGGTTATCAACGGTAAGGTTACCCGTGACTCTAAAGTCCGTGTTATCCGTGACGGTGTCGTTATCTATGACGGCGAACTTGCAAGCTTGAAACACTACAAAGACGACGTCAAAGAAGTTACAAACGGTCGCGAAGGTGGATTGATGATCGATGGCTACAATGATATCAAGACTGATGATGTGATTGAGGCTTACGTCATGGAAGAAATCAAACGATAATAGAGAAACGATAGCTCATTTGACTCGTTGTCAACAGCGCCTTGATGAACTTCAGTTCTATCAAAGGCTTGTTTCCTAGATTCAAATGGCTCTAGTTCCTCTATACTATTAGAAAATAGCTAGGTCTGCTGGCCTAGCTTTTGGTTCAAATTAGAGAAAGGAATATCATGGCAAATCATTTCCGTACGGATCGTGTGGGCATGGAAATTAAGCGCGAAGTCAATGAGATTTTGCAAAAGAAAGTCCGTGATCCGCGTGTCCAAGGCGTGACCATCACAGATGTTCAGATGCTAGGTGACTTGTCTGTTGCCAAGGTTTACTATACCATTTTGAGTAACCTTGCTTCGGATAATCAAAAAGCCCAAATCGGGCTTGAAAAAGCAACTGGTACCATCAAACGTGAACTTGGTCGTAATTTGAAATTGTACAAAATCCCAGATTTGACCTTCGTCAAAGACGAATCCATCGAATATGGAAACAAGATTGACGAGATGCTACGCAATCTGGATAAGAACTAAAGAAGAGGGGTTGCCCTCTTTTTTGGTATTTGCTAGTCCTCCTTATGGTATAATATAAGCAGTAAAATCATTTTAGAACATTCAATGGAGGTCGTCATGGACAATATCATCGATGTGTCAATTCCTGTTGCAGAAGTGGTGGATAAGCATCCAGAAGTCTTGGAAATTCTAGTGGAGTTGGGGTTTAAACCTCTTGCCAATCCCTTGATGCGCAACACCGTCGGGCGTAAAGTATCACTCAAACAGGGTTCTAAGCTTGAAGGAACTCCTATGGACAAGATTGTCCGCACGCTGGAAGCAAATGGCTACGAAGTGATTGGATTAGACTAATGGCAGATGAACGGATTCATGTCCTACGGGATATTTTGTTAGAATTGCACAATGGCGCCTCTCCTGAATCGGTTCAAGAGCGCTTTGATGCGACCTTCACAGGTGTTTCAGCCATCGAGATTTCCCTCATGGAGCATGAGCTGATGAACTCAGACTCAGGTGTCACCTTTGAAGATGTCATGGAACTCTGCGATGTTCATGCTAATCTTTTTAAAAATGCTATTAAAGGTGTCGAAGTTGCAGATACCGAGCACCCAGGTCACCCAGTTCGTGTCTTTAAGGAAGAAAATCTAGCCCTCCGTGCGGCCTTGATTCGCATTCGGAGATTGTTAGATACCTATGAGTCTATGGAAGATGAAGAAATGCTGGCAGAGATGCGCAAGGGCTTGGTTCGTCAGATGGGACTTGTGGGTCAATTTGATATTCACTACCAGCGTAAGGAAGAACTCTTTTTTCCTATCATGGAGCGCTATGGACACGATTCACCTCCCAAAGTTATGTGGGGAGTGGATGACCAGATTAGGGAACTCTTTCAAACAGCTCTAGCGACAGCCAAGTCACTACCAGAAGTGTCGATTAGCAGTGTAAAAGAAGCTTTTGAAGCCTTTGCGACAGAGTTTGAAAGTATGATTTTCAAGGAAGAGTCCATCCTTCTCATGATTCTCCTCGAGTCTTTCACCCAGGATGATTGGCTTCAGATTGCAGAGGAGAGCGATGCCTATGGCTATGCCATCATCCGTCCTTCTGAGAAATGGGTGCCAGAACGTCAGAGTTTTGTTGAGGAAAAGATTGCAGAGGAGCCCGTGCAACTAGATACGGCAGAAGGTCAAGTTCAGCAAGTTATCGATACCCCCGAAGGCCAGTTCACCATTACCTTTACCCCTAAGGAAAAGGAAGCAGTACTGGACCGCCATAGTCAACAGGCTTTTGGCAATGGCTATCTCTCAGTCGAGCAGGCCAATCTCATCCTCAATCACCTCCCTATGGAGATTACCTTTGTCAATAAAGACGATATTTTTCAGTACTACAATGACAATACGCCAGCTGATGAGATGATTTTCAAACGGACACCATCTCAAGTCGGGCGCAATGTTGAACTTTGCCATCCACCTAAGTACTTGGACAAGGTCAAGACTATCATGAAGGGTCTTCGTGAGGGAGTCAAGGACAAGTATGAAATGTGGTTCAAGTCTGAGTCGCGAGGCAAGTTTGTCCACATCACCTATGCCGCAGTACACGATGAAGATGGAGAATTCCAAGGAGTGTTGGAGTATGTTCAGGATATCCAGCCCTACCGAGAGATTGACACGGACTATTTCCGTGGATTAGAATAAGGAGAAAAAATGAGTTACGAACAAGAATTTATGAAGGAATTTGAAGCTTGGGTCAATACCCAGATTATGATTAACGACATGGCGCACAAGGAAAGTCAAAAGGTCTACGAAGAAGACCAAGACGAGCGTGCCAAAGATGCCATGATTCGCTACGAAAGTCGCTTGGATGCTTATCAGTTCTTGCTTGGTAAGTTTGAAAACTTCAAGGCAGGCAAGGGCTTCCATGACTTGCCAGAAGGCTTGTTTGGTGAGAGAAATTATTAAACGAGATAGATTCTTGATTTTTTACTAAAATCTTGATAGAATATTTATATTAAATCCTTGTCAGAACAGGGATTTTTTATTGAAAGGATTTTATCATGTCAAAGAAACTCAATCGTAAAAAACAATTACGAAATAGCCTCCGTCGTGCAGGTGCTTTTTCAAGCACTGTGACTAAGGTTGTAGAAGAGACAAAGAAAGTCGTGAAACGTGCCGAGAAGTCAGCAAGCGAAGCTGGTAAGGCTGTTTCTAAAAAAATTGAGCAAGCAGTAGAAGCTACCAAAGAGCAAGCTCAAAAAGTAGCCAATTCTGTTGAAGATTTTGCAGCAAACTTGGGTGGACTTCCACTTGACCGTGCCAAAACTTTCTATGATGAAGGAATCAAGTCTGCGTCAGATTTCAAAAATTGGACTGAAAAAGAACTCCTTGCCTTGAAAGGAATCGGCCCAGCTACCATCAAGAAATTAAAAGAAAATGGCATCAAGTTCAAGTAATCTTTCTTGAGCCTTGCATTTCCGTCAGAATCTTGCTACAATAGAGCCATTAGAGGTGTTTTGAATCCCACATTTTACAGAAAGTGGCGGTGCTGAGAAGTCCACAAATGTGTCAAAACTGGTTGCTGATGGATGAAAATGAAATAAATTTATGTCTTTTTGTTTCTGTTTAGGACTAGGTAGCGAGTTGCAGGCTGTATTCAATTACACCAAAGCGAGCTAACGACGTCATAGAGGAGAAACAAGAAGACGAGAGTTGCGGGCGTTGCCCGAATTTGGGTGGTACCGCGGATAACACATTCGTCCCTGTCATGTAGATGGCAGGGCTTTTCTTTTGAGTTTTGGTCAAAGGAGGTTGTCATGAAGCAATCTTTTAACACAAGTAAACTATATTATGGCTTTCCTATCTTCATTTTGGGGTATCAGGACCAGAATTTTGGACACAATATAACGACCTGCAGTTCCTCTTATAGTCTGGGAGATTGGCTAGTTATCGGTGTTGGTTCTGAGGAAAATGCAGCAGATCAGATTAAGCATTATCAACAATTCACCGTGAACATTCCTGATGAAACTTCTATGCTTGCGATGGAGCAGGCCGGCTTCATCAGTCATCGGGAAAAACTGAAACACCTGAGACTAGACTACGAGATTTCTGAACAAACTCAATCTCCCATTTTAGATTCCTGTCCACTTGTTTTAGATTGTCAGGTAGATAGGATTATTGAGGAAGATGGTATTTGCCATATCTTTGCTAAGATTCTTAACCGACTAGCTAATCCTGAACTTTTGGATGATAAGGGACATTTTAAAAATGACCGTTTTGCGCCGACTTACTTTATGGGGGACGGCCATCAACGTGTTTATCGTTATCTAGATGACCGAGTTGATTCCATGGGAAGCTTTATCAAGAAAGCGAGGAAGAAGAATGAGAAGAGCTGAGTTACCAGAACGATTAGAAACGGAACGGCTCATCTTGCGAGTTCGTACAGTGGCTGATGCAGAGAATATCCATGCCTACGCTAGTTTGCCGGAGGTTACCTACCCAGCAGGATTTCCACCCGTCAAGACCGTGGAAGATGAGATTTATTATCTAGAGCATATTCTTCCCGAGCGCAATCAAAAGGAAAATCTGCCAGCTGGCTATGGGATTGTCGTTAAAGGAACCGATAAAGTCATTGGTTCTGTTGACTTCAACCATCGCCATTCGGATGATGTGCTAGAGCTTGGCTACACCTTGCACCCAGACTATTGGGGTCTAGGTTATGTTCCAGAAGCAGCGTGTGCCTTGATTGACCTAGCTTTTAAAGAACTTGGTCTTCACAAGATAGAACTGGTCTGTTTTGGATACAATGTCCAAAGTCAACGCGTCGCTGAAAAACTTGGTTTCACTCTTGAAGCTCGTATAAGAGACCGTAAAGATGCTCAAGGTAACCGCTGTGACAGTCTGATATATGGTTTGCTGAAGAGTGAGTGGGAGGCGGATTGATGTATGTTTTCATTATTGGAGCACCAGCCTCAGGGAAAATGACCATTGGTCAGGAACTTTCGAAACTCACCGGTGCGACTCTCTTTTTCAACCATCAACCCATTGATTTTGCACTCGAAATCTATCAAGATTTTTCAGAGGAAATGTGGGAACTTGTTCGTAGAATTAACTTTTCTTTTCTTGAAACGAGTGCTAGATATCATCGGTCGGTGATTTTAACAGGTGTAACTGATTTTTCAAATCAATACCATCTGATGTATTTGAAGGATATTCAAGATTTGTTAAATGAGTATCATCAAGAGATTCTTTTTGTCGAATTAGAAACGTCTCTTGAGGAGCGCTTACGTAGAAATCGGACGGAGAATCGGTTGAAATACAAACCCTTGAAACGGTATTTTGAAGTATCTGAAAGAGAAATTTTAGAGACTGATAAAACGAATCAACTTAATTCTCAAAAGCAACCGAGTGGTCTTCACCACTACCTTAAAATTGATAATACGAATCTGTCCGCAGAAAAAGTTGCAAAGCAGATTCAAGAAAAAATGAAAACAATAGAGAAAGGACACACACATGTCTAAAGAACTTTCACCTAAATACAATCCAGCCGAGGTTGAGGCTGGTCGTTACCAAAAATGGCTTGACGAAGATGTTTTCAAGCCTTCAGGCGATAAAAAGGCTAAGCCTTATTCAATCGTCATTCCACCACCAAACGTAACTGGGAAACTCCACCTTGGTCACGCTTGGGATACGACTTTGCAAGATATCATCATCCGTCAAAAACGCATGCAAGGCTTTGATACGCTTTGGCTTCCAGGGATGGACCACGCTGGGATTGCAACTCAGGCTAAGGTTGAGGAGCGCTTGCGTGGTGAGGGCATTACGCGTTATGACCTTGGTCGTGAGAAATTCCTTGAGAAAGTCTGGGAATGGAAAGACGAATATGCCACTACTATCAAGGAACAATGGGGCAAGATGGGGCTCTCTGTAGACTATTCTCGTGAGCGTTTCACCCTTGACGAAGGTTTGTCAAAAGCGGTTCGCAAGGTCTTTGTGGACCTATACAAGAAAGGATGGATCTACCGTGGTGAGTTTATCATCAACTGGGACCCAGCAGCTCGTACAGCTCTTTCTGATATCGAGGTGATCCACAAGGACGTCGAAGGCGCCTTCTACCACATGAACTATATGTTAGAAGATGGCTCACGCGCCCTTGAAGTGGCGACTACTCGTCCTGAGACTATGTTTGGGGACGTTGCTGTTGCGGTCAATCCAGAAGACCCACGCTACAAGGACTTGATCGGTAAAAACGTCGTTCTTCCTATCGCGAATAAATTGATCCCAATCGTTGGAGATGAGCACGCAGATCCAGAGTTTGGTACTGGTGTCGTGAAAATCACGCCTGCCCATGATCCAAACGACTTCTTGGTTGGACAACGCCACAACTTACCACAAGTCAACGTCATGAACGACGACGGAACCATGAATGACTTGGCCTTCGAATTTGCTGGCATGGACCGTTTCGAAGCTCGTAAGGCAGTCGTTGCTAAGTTGGAAGAAATCGGTGCCCTCGTTAAAATCGAAAAACGTGTCCACAGTGTTGGTCACTCAGAGCGTACAGGTGTTGTGGTTGAGCCACGCTTGTCTACACAATGGTTCGTCAAGATGGACCAATTGGCTAAGAATGCCATTGCCAACCAAGACACAGACGACAAGGTAGAATTTTACCCGCCTCGTTTCAACGATACCTTCCTCCAATGGATGGAAAATGTCCACGACTGGGTAATCTCTCGTCAGCTCTGGTGGGGTCACCAAATCCCTGCTTGGTACAATGCTGAGGGTGAAATGTACGTCGGCGAAGAAGCTCCAGAAGGTGACGGATGGACTCAGGACGAAGACGTCTTGGATACGTGGTTCAGTTCTGCCCTTTGGCCATTCTCAACTATGGGCTGGCCTGATGTCGACTCAGAAGACTTCAAACGTTACTTCCCAACGTCAACCTTGGTAACAGGTTACGACATCATCTTCTTCTGGGTGTCTCGTATGATTTTCCAATCATTGGAATTCACTGGCCGTCAACCATTTCAAAACGTTCTTATCCACGGTCTCATTCGTGACGAGCAAGGACGCAAGATGTCTAAGTCACTCGGTAACGGGATTGACCCAATGGATGTTATCGAGAAATACGGTGCCGATGCCCTTCGTTGGTTCCTTTCAAATGGTTCTGCACCAGGGCAAGACGTCCGCTTCTCTTACGAGAAAATGGACGCTTCATGGAACTTCATTAACAAGATTTGGAACATCTCTCGCTACATCCTCATGAACAATGAAGGCTTGACCCTTGAGCAAGCAACTACTAATGTGGAAAAAGTTGTTAACAAGGAAGCTGGAAATGTCACAGACCGCTGGATTCTCCACAACCTCAATGAAACGATTGGCAAGGTCACTGAAAACTTTGACAAGTTTGAGTTTGGTGTGGCTGGACACATCCTCTACAACTTTATCTGGGATGAATTTGCGGACTGGTACGTTGAGTTGACCAAGGAAGTCCTTTATAGCGATAACGAAGAAGAGAAGGTCATCACACGTTCTGTTCTCCTTTATACTTTGGACAAGATCCTTCGTCTCCTCCACCCAATCATGCCATTTGTGACAGAGGAAATCTTTGGACAAATCTCAGAAGGCTCTATCGTCACAGCGGAATACCCAACTGTCAACCCAGCCTTTGAAGACCTTGCAGCTCACACTGGTGTAGAAAGTCTCAAAGACTTGATCCGTGCCGTTCGTAATGCGCGTGCGGAAGTAAACGTTGCTCCAAGTAAGCCAATCACCATTCTTGTTAAGACTAGCGATAGCGATTTAGAAGCCTTCTTTAACAGCAATGTGAACTACATCAAACGCTTCACAAATCCAGAGCATTTGGAAATCGCATCAAATATTCCTGCGCCTGAACTTGCTATGTCAAGCGTCATCACAGGAGCAGAAATCTACCTGCCACTTGCAGACCTCCTCAATGTCGAAGAAGAACTGGCTCGTCTCGACAAGGAACTGGCTAAATGGCAAAAAGAACTGGATATGGTCGGCAGGAAGCTCTCTAACGAACGCTTCGTAGCCAACGCCAAACCAGAAGTTGTCCAAAAAGAACGCGACAAACAAGCCGACTACCAAGCGAAATATGATGCGACCGTCGCACGTATTGATGAGATGAAGAAGTTGGTGAAATAAGTTATAAACCTCGGCAATTTGCTGGGGTTTTTGGTATAATGAATAATAGTGTGTATTTGATGTAATATATTTTATTTATTTAAAAGGCTTAATTATGATTAATATAATAGATTTATTTAGTGGTGCAGGCGGATTAACTGAGGGATTCAGAAATCAGCAATATAAAATATTGGGACATGTAGAGAAAGAAAAAGCGGCTTGTGAAACTTTAAAACTTAGGGAAGTATATTATTATTTAAAGAAAAAAAATAAATTAGGACTTTATAATGATTTTCTAAATAGTAAGACTAGTATAGAGGATTTGTTGAAACATGTACCTCAAGAAAAATTGAATAAAATTCTTAACTTTGAAATTAGTCAAGAAAATATTCACAGTATTTTTAGTTTTTTTGATGATTTAGGGGAAAACGTTGATGGAATTATAGGTGGTCCTCCATGTCAAGCTTATTCAACCATTGGAAGAGCTAGAAATGCAAGTAAAAAGTCTTCAGATGAAAGAATTTATTTATATAAATTTTATATACATTTTTTAAACAAGTATCAACCCAAATTTTTTATTTTTGAAAATGTAAAAGGATTATTGAGCTTTAGAGATGCTGATGATGAGTTTTTATTACCTAGAATGAAAAAAGAATTTGAAGAGGCTGGCTATTCTTTAGGTTATGAAGTTTTAAATACTAAAAACTATGGTGTCCCACAATCAAGAGAAAGACTTATTATTTTTGGAGTGATGAATGAGAAAAAAGAACTCATTCAAGACTTCTTTAAAAATCTTAAAAAATATGAAGAAAATGAGGTGGATGTTAAAACAGCTTTTCAGGGATTACCTAGTTTGAAGGCGGGAGAAGTAAACAATTCTTATACAAATTTATCAAATGATTATGTTGAACAAAATTTTTTACAGGATTCTAAAACGCCATTAACTCAAAATATTGCAAGACCAAATAATAGCAACGACTTAGCAATTTATAAAATTGTAGCAGAAGCTAAGAAAAATGGTAAAAATATTAAATATAGTGAACTTGACTCAAAGCTAAAAACCCATAAACATACGGATAAATTTTTGGACAGATTCAAAGCTCTTTCATGGAATTCTCCATCACATACAGTAGTTGCACATATTTCAAAAGATGGTCATCATTATATTCATCCAGATACAAAACAAAATAGATCAATTACTGTGAGAGAAGCAGCTAGATTACAGGGATTTCCAGACAATTACTATTTTTTAGATTCTAGAACCAGTGCTTTTACTCAAATTGGTAATGCAGTTCCTCCAATTTTTAGTAAAAAGATGGCTGATGCGATTTTAACATTGGAATTTAAATAAAAATCAACATATGTTCATCATTATTTAGAAATTGAACATATGTTGATTTTTTAGTTACAAAAGATCGAACGCAGCAAGAAGTTGAGGAGCTACAGCATTCCATATTGTTTTTAAGGTATCAAATTGAGGAAAATTATGAGCATCATGCATTAATGTATTTAAATGCTCCGTTGCTCTTATACTTGAAAATTCGGCAATTAGGCTTTGAACTCTATTTGAAGCTATTTTTCCTTTTCTAGAAAGCAGTCGAACCATGGTTTCATACTTAACTTTAAACGAAAGTTTGTCAACTTCATTTTCGGCAGTTAGTGTTTTTGGACGGTTATTTTCTATTATTAGATTATGAGTACTTGCTTCCACCCAGTAGCTTTTCAATAATGTTGTTGTTGTACTTTCAATCATAGCACGCAATAGTAAGCCTTGGGTTAAAATGAAACGATCGATATTTTTATCTTCTGCCGCTTCTAACATCTCTTCCCTGAGCATTCTAATTTTTGGACCAATCGTTTTTGGAACAATAAAATTAGTCGGGACTAATTCTTTATACACACTGTGGTCTTTTTTATATGAGGTAGTTGATTTTATTGCAGTTTTTAAAATAGATTGTTTTGTTTGTTCAGGTATATCAACATTATCATTTTCTAATGCTTTACTGATTTCATTGATGCTTTCTTTATCTTCGGTTGATAATGTAGTTTCTACTAAGGAGGAATTTTTTTGTATATTTTCTTGCGCTTTTTTTTCTTTTGCTTCAGAACGTCGCTTTCTCCATTCTCTTTGAATAATCCCAATTAGTTTGTTAAGATTTTCTTTGATTTCTATTAACTCCTCATCAGCTTCCCACCTAATCGATTGTCTATCTGTTGAAATAAAATCTTTTTTATTATCATCATCAAGAAAATCAATATTAAAATACCCAGCTGCATAGCTATAGAAATTATCATTTGCTCTATCTTGAAATTGTGTAACAGATTGTTCACTTGCTAGCTTCCCTCTAGACAGTACTGAAAATCCACGTTGGTTTGCTTGTAAAGGTGTTTTCTTGGTATAAATAATCCCGTTTATATGAAACTCTTTAAGTTTATGAATGACTATCTGAGATTGTTTATTTGTAAGAGTTTCAAAATCATCTGGAAAAGAAAAAGTAAACTCAGTTTCAACTTCCTTGGGTCGTATACTATTGATAAATACCTCTTCATCTAATTCCTTAATGGCACCGTCATCGCTTGCTAAAGTTACTAAAAAATCTGTACGGGAATACTTGTTAAATCTTTTAGAAAGACTATCATATAATGTATCGATTTTAGTCAGATTTTTTAAAGTAATGTCTTTAATGGTTATTTTTGTACCATTTGGTTCGTCGGTTTGAACATTATAATGGATTGTTTTTGGATGATAGGTATTATTTGATGAGCCCTGTATGTCATTATAATTCAATTCAAAAGAGTTTAGTTTCTTATTTTGAATGCTATCAATAATAATTGTATTAGCGATACCAAATAAAGCTAGTTTTCCAAGTCCTTTTTTTCCTGTAACTTTTCTGCCGTTTTTCGATAGTCCGGTTTCATTTTTTTCATCATTTATTTTATCTGTCAATCGTCTATTTCTAGCAATGGTCAAAAAATTTTCATTTAGCTCTTGTGCTGACATACCATTGCCGTCGTCTGATACGGTTATTATTTTTTCTCGATAATTAATATGAATTTTAACATTATGGCTATCAGCATCCCAAGAATTGCTGATGAGTTCGGCAATTGCCTGTGGTAACTGTTTATATAATCCAATACCTAGATGTTGAATCGTTGCAGCATGGTAGTTAAGTGTAAATTCTTCAGACATATCGGACTCCTGTGTTTAATATTTTGTTAAATATAGTATATCATATTTTAAAAGTAAAATATCTTTAATACTGGTCATTCATTTTGATTCAAATCTATTTTGTATTGGATTCATAATAGTAGTTTGACAACACGGTGATTGCCGCTGCAATAACATTTATTATTTTTTTTGACATAAGCTACCTCCAAGTAATATTTTAACAAATATTTTTAAATTTACCATGTGATAAAATCAATTGATTTTTACTTAATAAATCATAGATAAATCTATTTTAACCTTTGACTATTCCGCAAAATTATCGTACAATAAAGAGTACATGATAAAATGAGGTCAGAGTCTATTCGCTCTGGCGATAGTAGTAAAAATGAGGAGAAACGCTTTGGAATTAGAAGTATTTGCTGGGCAAGAAAAAAGTGAACTATCTATGATTGAGGTAGCGCGTGCTATCTTGGAACTTCGTGGTCGCGATCATGAGATGCATTTTAGTGATCTTGTAAACGAAATTCAAAACTACCTTGGAACATCAAACAGCGATATCCGCGAAGCTTTGCCTTTGTTCTACACAGAGTTGAACTTTGACGGTAGCTTCATCTCTCTTGGAGACAACAAATGGGGGCTTCGTTCATGGTATGGTGTGGACGAAATCGACGAAGAAATCATCGCTCTTGAAGAAAGTGACGACGATGAAGTAGCACCAAAAGCTAAGAAAAAACGCGTCAATGCCTTTATGGATGGCGACTCAGATGCGATTGACTACAATGCAGATGATCCAGAAGACGAAGATGCATACGAAGCAGATCCAGCTCTTTCATATGATGATGAAAATCCTGATGATGAGAAAAATGAAGTGGAAGCTTACGATGCAGAAATCAACGAAATCGCTCCTGATGACTTGGGTGAAGACGTGGATCTTAACGAAGAAGACGACGAGTTTTCTGACGATGACGCTGAAACGAGTGAAGAAGAGTAAAAGACTTCACAGAGGAGATCGTAAGATCTCCTTTTTCGTTCCTTGAGCAGGTCATCAGTTTGGATGCGGATCTTTAATTTGTTTTCTGAAAACGCTAAATTCCCAAACTAAGTTCCATCGCTAATTCAAGTGGAAGTTAGTCTGATAAAAACCCTAAAAACCAGTGGCAA
>NZ_JALDTZ010000005.1 GCF_023109105.1 Streptococcus mitis | reverse complement strand
CTTGACACGGATTGCCACTGGTTTTTAGGGTTTTTATCAGACTAACTTCCACTTGAATTAGCGATGGAACTTAGTTTGGGAATTTAGCTCAATTTTTTAGTTTTTCTGTTTAGAAATTCATTCACTGTAAACTTTGTCAACAATCTGTCTATTGTACAAAAAAGAAAGCTCATTTCTAAGCTTTCTTTGCAATCATTTTTTCTGCTTCTTGTTCTAAAAATAGTTCCAAAATTTTCTTTGTCAATGTAATCGCCGCTGACAAGGCAAGAGAAACGATTAAATAATTAGCTACTAAGCCGTGATCTCCAACCAATGGCGGTTTTGTCAAGAATCCGTAATCGCCACCTGTCACCAAATTGACCACAAAAATCAAGGCATTTAGGGCAAAGGTCATGAGAAAAATTCCCTTCACATCCAGCAACCGCGCATTATACTGTCTCAATAGATAAACTAGAGAGTTCCCCAAGAGTGCTAAATGCCCAAAGATAAAGGATAAAATCGCAATATGTGGGAAAGGATAAGCATCTGGCACTGGATAAACAAAGGCTGCTAATGTCCCAAATGTTCCTAGTAATGCAAAATACTGCCTAAATTTAGACTGACCAGGAAGCAAGAGCACCACAAACATAGCCATACGGCAATGGTAAAAAGGTAGACTTTCTGACAGTGGCATATGATTGACCCAATACCAACCATAAAGGAGAATTAACTGAACCGCCTGTAAAATCTGGAAAAATCGTTGGTAAGCCTTCTTTTCACGATAACGATAGGCCGTATAAAAGGTCAAGGCCAAGAGCGTAAATAGGCTAACATACCAAAAAAGGTCAAATTTGGGTGGCTCTGTTGCTTGGGTCGTAAAGAAAATATCCCATAAATTCATCTAGTCTTCCTCATGATTCAAAATTTTCCTGCATATTATTATACCACGCTACTTAAGAAAAATGGATTTAGAAATACGATAATCATCTTCTTAATCAAGATATTGCTCCCTCTGACCTTGATAAACCTGCCAAAGAATCTCTATTTGCTCCTTGGTAATGCGTTTTTCTGATAAGGTTGGCAGTTGGTCAATGGCAAAAAATTGAAGGTCAGCAATTTCTTGATTTTCTTGGAATTGTCCATCAAGAAGCTTACATTCAAAAACAAACTTTGTATATTGTTTGCTCTGTAGTTGGAAACGATTGGTATCAAAAACAGCTAGTAGTCTTTCTACTTTGGCTTCAAAACCAGTTTCTTCTTCGATTTCCTTGAGAATATTTTCGGTTGGAGAATAGCCGACTTCACCAAAGCCACCTGGCAAAGCCCAATCATTCTCTCCTTGTCCCCTAACCAGACAAATCTTTTCGTCCTCAACAATCCAAGCACGGACGTCCATTAACGGGGTCGCATAAGAGGAAGTTGGTTTCAAGACTTCTGCCACTTCTTCTGCATCAAGGTCTGATCCCTGATTCAACATTTCAGATAAAAGACCTCGCAAGTCCTCGTAGCGCTCACGGTCAAAAGGATCCTTTGTAAAGGTTAATCCAGTATCTGTAATGGCAATCATTCTTTGCAAATACTTGACAAAATCACTTGGCTTCATTTTCTAAACTTTCTACCAGCTTGGCTAAATT
Source organism: Streptococcus mitis (assembly GCF_023109105.1). Classification (GTDB taxonomy): domain Bacteria; phylum Bacillota; class Bacilli; order Lactobacillales; family Streptococcaceae; genus Streptococcus; species Streptococcus mitis_BW. The sequence continues at coordinate 101,433 of NZ_JALDTZ010000005.1, read as the reverse complement.
CATAGAGTTAGAGCCTTTGAGCAAGATTTGGTCATTAGCTCCAAGGCTTTCTTTGACCTGCTTGACTAGGTCTTCAAATTGGTCTTGGTCTTCTGTTTTCTTGAAGTAGTAGACGTGGCCGATTGGGAACATTTGACTGGCAAGTTGGGCTAATTCAGCAATGTCTTCCCCATAGAAAATCACAGTATCAATTACATCTGGTGCTAGGCTCAAAATCATCTGATTATGGAGTTGAATAGACTGCTCACCCAGTTCCTTCATATCCGCCAACACTGCAATTTTCTTGCCACCTTCATTGGCTGGAATGGCAGAGAAAGTCTCTAAAATCAGCTTCATAGCAGTTGGATTGGCATTGTAAACATCTGATAGGATATCTGCACCATTGGCTGCTTTCTTCCACTCGGTACGGTTACGCGTCAATTCAAGATTTTGGAAGGCCTGACGAATCTGCTCCTCAGTCACTCCTTCTTGCAGGGCAACATAGGATGCAATCATAGCATTAGTGGCATTGTACTTACCAGTCACTGGCAAATCAAGGGCTTGTTCCAAGAAATTAGTCTTAAATGTCAGACTGTCCTTACGCTCAACCAGTTCTGTAATTTCCAATTCTGCTCCTGGGCCAAAACGAACCACTTTTTTATCAGTAGGCAAGTAGTCCTCTACAATCGGGTCTGCTGGCGCCAAAAGCAAAGAACCTGAAGCCATACCATCTGCAATTTGCATTTTCCCTTTAGCGATCTCGGAACGGTCTTTGAAAAAGGCTAAATGAGCCTCTCCAACCAAGGTCACGATGGCTGTTTTTGGATGAGCCAATTCAGACAAGAGATGAATATCTCCCAAGCGATCCTGCCCCATCTCCAAGACTAATTTTTCTGTTCCTTCAGGCATGTGGAGAACTGTATAGGGAAGCCCAATCTCGTTATTGTAGTTGCCTTGTGTCTTGTATGTTTTGTAGGTTGTTGATAGCAAGTGCGCTAACATATCCTTGGTCGTTGTCTTGCCATTTGAACCTGTAACTGCAAAGACATCAACCGCTGTTTTTTCAAGATAGTAGGCTGCTAGTTTTTGAAAGGCAGTCAAAACATCATCTACTAAAATGTAGGGATGGTTTGCGATTTCTTTCTCAGACAGGGTTACTGTGGCACCATTTTCAAAGGCTGTTTCGATAAAGTCGTGGCCATCACGCGCTCCCTTGAGGGGCACAAACAAGTCCCCTGTAGCAATCAAACGACTATCAAACTCAGCTTTTTCTAACTGGGTATCCTCAAATATGCTGATATCATTTTTAGCTCCGACAACTTGGGCCACTTCATGGATTGTTAATTTCATTTCTACTCCTTTAAAAAGGGTCGAAGCTCGAGAACTCTAGTCACCTTGCAGTGATGGTTCTGGCTCCTACCCTCTCTTTCATTTTATAGCAAATGCGCTTCGCGCTTGTCAAAACTTTCCTTGGCAAGGTCAACCAAACGCTCGATTAGTTCTGGGTAGCTGATTCCCATATTGTCCCAAAGTAATGGATACATAGACCACTGGGTGAAACCTGGCATGGTATTGAGCTCGTTGAGGAAAACCTCTCCCTTATCTGTATAGAAGAAATCGCAACGAGAGAGACCGAGCCCACCAATCGCACGGAAGGCTGTTTCTGCATTTTGGCGCATGACAGCTACCACATCATCACTGATTTTGGCTGGGATGTCCATAGTAATCTTGTTGTCAATATACTTGGCATCGTAGTCATAAAAGGCAACATCCTTGACTACTTCCCCTGGAAGCGTGCTTTTGACATCGTAGTTGCCCAAGAGACCAACCTCGATTTCACGGGCATTAACCCCTTGCTCAACCAAGACACGGCTGTCATATTGGAAGGCAAGTTTCAAAGCTTGACGGAGTTCTTCTTGATTTTCAGACTTAGAAATACCGACACTTGAACCCATGTTTGATGGTTTTGTGAAGACTGGATAAGTCAATTTTTCTTCAACTTCGGTGATTTTAGAAGTCACATCATCGCCTTCAACGATGGCCACATAAGGAACTTGGGCAATCCCGACAGATTCTAAGACACGCTTGGTCGTGATTTTATCCATGGCAAGACTAGATGACAAGATGTTACAACCGACGTAAGGCATTTTCAAAACTTCAAGGAATCCTTGAACTGAGCCATCCTCTCCCATCGGACCATGAAGGACTGGAAAGACCACTGCACCATCTTCGTAGATAGCACTTGGTGCAACTTTCTTATCCCAATCAATGGTTTCATTGGTCATAAGACGATCCTCTTGACCTGGAGTATGGCTAAATTCTTGCGTTTTAATAAAGTCACCTGACTGGCAGATGAAGAAAGTCTTGACTGTGAAACGGTCGTAGTTGACCGCACGCATGACACTTTCAGCTGAAAGAACAGAGACTTCACGCTCTGCACTACGTCCACCGTATAAAAGAATAATCGTTTGTTTCATATTATTTGTTCCAATTCTAATAGAATACTCGTTCTTTAGTATATCATATTTGCTTCTTTTTTGAAACTTGAACCTGATACTGGTCTTCAATAAATCTAAAAAGAGACCGATAAAACAACTGTCGATCTCCGTGATTTTTGTATAAATGAATTGAGTTTGTTAATTTGTCTAGACTTACAGCTCTGTTCGATTTTCAATGGCTCGTAAGAGTGTAACTTCGTCCGCATACTCGATATCTGCTCCCACAGCGAGACCTCGTGCTAGACGCGTAACCTTGATCCCAGCTGGCTTGAGCAAACGTGAAAGATACATGGATGTCGCTTCACCATCTGCCGTAGCATTTGTGGCCACAATCACTTCTGAAACCTCGCTATCCATCAGACGAGTCATGAGACTCTTGAGATTGATATCATCTGGACTGATACCATTCATGGGAGAAATAAGACCATGTAAGACATGATAGAGTCCATGGTATTCTTGGATGTTCTCCATGGCTGCCACATCACGACTATCCTCGAGGACTAAAATCGTTTTCTGGTCACGACTTGGATCGGTACAGATAGAACAAGGATCGTCATCAGTCAAACGACCACAGATGGAGCAATAGGTTAGCTCTCTCTTAGCAGAAAGGAGATTTTTAGCAAATTCATTGACATCGTCATCAGACATTCCAATAGTATAGAAGGCCAGACGGGTAGCCGTCTTAATCCCGATACCCGGTAACTTCGAATAACTGTCAATTAGCTTAGCAATAGGTGTTGGATAAAGCATATGTTCCTTTCTAATTCATTGGATGATGTTGGTTATAGAGGTTGATAATATCGCGCGCAATAGAAGGTCCGACACCATTTGTAAGGTTGGTGTTATGAGGGAAGACAACAGCTACAGCGATTTGAGGATTATCTGATGGTGCATAAGCCACAGCATTGGTATTGTTAGCTTTTTGACCTCCCTCAACATAACTTTCGGCAGTACCTGTTTTACCACTAATGGATACAGCTGCACCATTGGAAAAGGCACGACCTGTCGTCAGAGCACTCCCACCATGTGAAACTTGATAAAATCCTTGTTGGAGGATGGAAACATCAGACTCAGAAATATTAATTTTATTCATTTCCTTGGTATCAATAGATTGGATTAAGTTCCCTAAGCCACCTTGTTCATTATTTCCATAAATTCCCTCAACAATGTGAGGTGCAATTCGAACACCATTGTTAGCAATGGTTCCAACATACTGGGCCAATTGCATTGGGGTGTAGTTATCAAACTGACCAAATGCATTGGTAATGTAATTAGCAAAATTATACTCTTTTGGTATAAAACCAGTTGACTCATCTGGAAGATCAATACCTGTTGAGGCTCCAAGACCATATTCAGCAAATGTCGAACGAAGTTTCCCCATAGCGGATTCTAAATTGTTAGTTAAAACAAACATATTGGGTTGATAGGTCTGCCCCATAATGCCCAAAGCCGTTTGAACCATATAGGCATTAGAAGAATACTCCAAGGCTTCCACAGCTGTAATCGGGAATGAACCGTAGGCTTGAGTATACCAAGAATTAATCGGAGCTGAGCCTTGGAAGACAATCGGTTGGTCTGTCAAGGTCTGGTTCCCTGACAAGACTCCATTCTCCCAACCAGAACTGATGGTCGCCGCCTTGACAACCGAACCTGGGACAAAGACATTGGTTACCGTTCCCAAGGAATCAGGCGTCAACTCTCCCGTTTTCAAATCATGTTTGAGCCCTGACATAGACAAAACTGCACCTGTTTTTGGGTTCAAAGCAACTGCATAAACACCTTCAGAATATCTGGCTCCTCCATTTCCTAACTCGGAATTGAAATAACTCTTAAGAAGATTGTCCACGCTATCTTGAAAGGCCAAATCGATGGTCAGTTTAATATTATTCCCTTTGGTACCATCTTCGATATTTTCGACACTTTCCATATTGCCATACTTGTCTAGCTGGATTTCTTTCACAGAACGTTTTCCTTGCAAGGTTTCTTCATATTGTTTTTCTAGATAAGAGGTTCCAACACGGTCATTTAGAGAATAACCCTTTTTGATATAAGCATCTGCTTCTTCAGCTGGAAGACCAGCTTTTTCACTGGATACACTTCCTACTATAGACGAAAGAGAAGTCTCTAAAACCTTTCGATCCCACGAAGTTGAAATACTGATACCAGGTAAATTCTTAGAAGCAGAAGCTATCAAGGCAATCTGAGTATCTGTCAAGGAGTCTGTGGCAATGGTCCCTGTCGCAAAATTTTCAACTGCATTAAGTTGGCTAAAGAGGTAAATTTCTTTCTTTTCGTCATCAGAGTAGGCCAATTGGCTTGGATCGATACTTTCAACAGTATTATTGTAAAGCTCGGATTCAGATAATTGATTGCCATCAGAATCAAGTCGCTTCTCACGTGGTAAACTTTCCACTGCTTTCTTATAGACATCTTGATCTGCTAGGTAGTAATCTGCCAACTGTCGATCAGTCAATGTTGGAGAAGAAACTCCCACATAAGCCAGCAACTTCTTGGCTGTTTCTTTTAAATCTGCAGCCGTCATTTTGTTGTTCCTTGTAAAAGATACAACTTGCTTGATGGTGTTTTCGACGAGAGGTTTCCCTGTTGCATCGTAGATTTGTCCACGGGCTGAACTAGTGGTCACCTTTGTTTTACTAGCCGATGCTAATTTTGCCTCATAAAAATCCTTGTTCAAAACCTGCATATAAAGCAGGCGACCAATAATGGCCATAAAAAGCAAAATAACAATTGAAAACAATAAATTAAGCCGAATCGGAATCGAATGGCTATCAAATTTTCTCATACAAGTCAGTCTCATTTCTATTTAAAATCTTACTCTTCATTGTACCACAATTTGAGAAGAAAATTATGGAAAAGGAAAAAGCTTTTTTTCGTTTTTACGGTAAGATAAGTTTTTATTTATTCATCCCTATATTATATGATATAATGAATGTAAAAGTTCGATAACCCAATTTTTTCCAATACGACTCATTTAAAGGAGCCTTCCCTATGGACAAATCAGATATAGCAACCCTCATTGATTCCCACTTCGAAGAAATGACAGATTTAGAGCAAGAAATCGCTCGCTATTTTTTGCAAGATGAGACGATTAATGATAATTTATCTTCTCAGCAGGTTACTCAAAAATTACATATCTCTCAAGCTGCTCTGACCCGCTTTTCTAAAAAGTGTGGTTTTACTGGCTACCGAGAATTTATTTTCCAATACCAACATCAGGCAGAAAATCAAACCAAACAAGTCTCCAAGCACAGTCCACTGACAAAACGAGTCCTCAGAAGCTATAGTAATATGAGGGAACAAACACAGGACTTGATTGACGAAGAACAACTAGAACGAATTGCCCAACTAATCGAAGATGCTGAGCGTGTCTACTTCTTTGGAACAGGCAGTTCTGGACTTGTCGCCCGTGAAATGAAATTGCGCTTCATGCGTCTAGGTGTGGTCTGCGAGGCTTTGACTGATCAAGACGGCTTTGCCTGGACAACCAGTATTATGGATGATAATTGCCTAGTAATGGGCTTCTCACTTTCTGGTACAACACCTTCTATTTTAGATAGTCTATTAGACGCTAAGGAGATGGGAGCAAAGACTGTACTCTTTACAAGTGTTCCCAATAAAGATAGTCTGGCCTATACAGAGACTGTTCTTGTAGCCAACCACAGCCAACCCTCCTACATCCAACGAATATCCGCCCAACTTCCTATGCTCTTCTTTATTGATTTGATTTATGCCTACTTTTTGGAAATCAATCGCGAAAGCAAGGAAAAAATCTTTAATAGCTATTGGGAAAATAAAAAACTCAACGGCTATCGTAGGCAAAAACGTATAAGAAAATCCTAGTTTGGCTGGGCCAAACTAGGATTGTTTTGTTTTAAAATGATAATAAGCTCCCAACATACCTGCTGTATTTTGATGATGAGCAAATTCTAATCTTGTTTTCTCAGCCAAACTCGGTACCAAAGCCTCTTTCAAGGCTGTGCGGATCTTGGGTTTGAGGATAGCCTCTTGTCCCATGATACCGCCACCGAGAATGACCACTTCTGGATTAGCAACGTAGCAAATATTAGCCAGACCTTTTCCTAGATAGTCTACCATACGGTCAATACCAGCCATACAAATCTTGTTGCCTTCAGTGGCTTCCTTAAAGATGCGTCGACCATTCCACTGATCAACATCTTCTCCATGTGCTTCAGCTACATATTTCACTAAAGCTGTTGTAGAAGCCAAATCTTGAAACGCTCCATCCTGCATATGCATATACCCAACTTCACAGGCTGAATTGCTAAAACCATGGAAGACTTTCCCATCCATAATCAAGCAACCACCGATACCTGTTCCAATAGTCAAGCAAAGTGTCACACTCGCTCCCTTGCCTGAACCAGATACCGCTTCAGCAAGACCTGCACAGTTGACATCATTTTCAATCTCACAAGGAATATTAAAGCTAGTCTCGATTTCCTTTTTGAACTGGGTGCCTGCGTAGTTAGGGATTTGAGGCCCAGCATAGAAAATTTCACCCTTGTCTGGATCCACCATCCCAGCAGAAGAAATGGCAACACCTGCTACTGGACCTTGTTCTAAATAGCTGGCTACGATATCTTTGGTCTTTTGTAAGATATGAGGTCCACCTTTATGCGCCTCTGTTGGCATTTCATGCGATTCAACAAGTTGGCCTTCTTGGTCGATCAAACCATATTTGATGTTGGTTCCACCGATATCAATTGCAACATAGTGTGTCATAAATACCTCCTTATGGATTAGAGGAAGCGCTCCTTGGTTTCACGAATCAATTGAGCAGCTGCTTCTACAACTGGACGATCTTCTTCGATCACTGGTGTAAGTGGAGAACGAACTGATCCGATATTAAGTCCTTCATTGATTTTCAAGACTTCTTTGATGACACAGTACATATTACCATGTGCTGCAGTCAATTTACCGATGATAGCGTTGATAGCGTATTGCAATTCACGCGCTGTTTCCAAGTCTTTCTCAGCAATCAACTCATTAAGTTTCAAGAAGAGTTCTGGCATAGCACCATAAGTACCACCGATACCAGCTTTTGCTCCCATGAGACGACCACCTAGGAATTGTTCATCTGGACCATTAAAGACGATATGATCTTCGCCGCCAAGGCTAACGAATGTTTGAATATCTTGAACTGGCATTGAAGAGTTTTTAACACCGATAACACGTGGGTTCTTCAACATTTCTGTGTAAAGACTTGGAGTCAAAGCAACACCCGCCAATTGAGGAATGTTATAGATGACATAGTCTGTATTTGGTGCAGCAGCACTGATGTCGTTCCAGTATTTTGCTACTGAGTATTCAGGCAAACGGAAGTAAATTGGTGGGATTGTTGCAATAGCATCAACACCCAAGCTTTCTGCATGACGAGCAAGTTCCATACTGTCTTTAGTATTGTTGCAAGCCACGTGAGCAATGATTGTCAATTTACCTTTAGCAACTGCCATGACTTCTTCCAAGATCAATTTGCGGTCTTCTACGCTTTGGTAGATACATTCACCTGAAGAACCGTTGACATAAAGTCCTTGAACACCTTTATCAATAAAGTATTGAACCAAAGCACGTGTACGTTCTGGACTAACTTCACCAGCATCATCGTAACATGCGTAGAAGGCAGGAATGACACCTTCATATTTTTTTAAATCTGACATAGATTTCTCCTAAGATTTCTTTTTTTCCGCTAAAAGCAGGATTTATTCTTTACGTGTATAGTATACACCTTGCGAAAAACGCTTTCAATATCTTGTGTACACTTAGATTTTAGTTTCGATATGTATTTTGAAATGTTTATGGCTTGAAAGTAGTTTCAGAAACAAGCCATCCTATTGGTATTTTGCGAAAATTTTCTCCATCAATCCAGTCTGAATAAAGACCAAGAGTCCAAATCCAAAAAGCAGGAAGGCTGAGCCACCTAAAAGTAAACTGAAGGCGGACAGATAAAGAACCATCACAATGAGAAAGAGAATAGCTAACATAAGGAAGAACCAAGGAAAGTTAAAACTTGCCAAGATAAGTCCTTTTTGTAAGACTTCTTTCCAAGTTAAATCAAAGCGCGCAGCGATGGGATAGCTAGCCAGCATCACGATAGTGAGGAAGATAAGAACGCCTAGACAGATAGCTTTCACCATTTGGAAAGGCATAGCTGTCTGACCCCAGAAGAGATAGAGATCTAAAAGGCTTAATGAGACAATACCCAACTCAAGCAGACCTAACTGAAGACCTAGCTTCAGATTTTGCTTGAAAGCTCTTAAATAGATTCTAAAGACAGGCACACGTCTGCTCTTCTTAATCTCAAACATAGTCTCGTAGAGGCTTATTTTAGCCACCCCAATCGTCACAATAGGCAAACAAGAGACGACAAAAAGAAGATTGGCTGTCACGATATCCAAGACCTTCTCACTAAAACGCATGAGAAAGTTATCTGTATCAAATGCTGCCTTGATAAGGCTTACTCCTTTTTGTGCCATGTTTGCTCCTCCTGATTTTTTAATCAATCAAAATTTTAAAGAGATATTTGCGAACCTTGTCTTCCATACCTGCATAGCCATTTGGCTGGTGTGGTTCTCCTGGAAAGAAAATCGCAAAATTGTGATACCCCAACAAGAGTGGGTATTTTTCATGACAATGAACAAAGCCAATGTCACTCGCTTCGTCGAATGCTACTGCTTCATCTTTGATACGTGAACCGTAGCTCGAATATTCATGTCCTTCTACCAGCAAATGCAAATCTGCATAGTTCTTATGATGCTCAAATTGATCATTTTCAGCTTGATTGAGGACATTTTCCTGAACAACTAGAAAGACTTTATCTCCATCAATCTCATACTTACCTAATTCGAAAGAATCTTTACGGTGTTGGTAGAGATAGTCGATAGCCTTGTCTAGGTTGGGATGAATCCCTTTGTAAAAGGTGATGTTTTTCAAATCGTCAAAAATCATACTCTTTCCTTCGTTTCTGATAGTTAACTAAAATCATAGATTAAGTTTATAAGTGTCTGACAAAATCTTTAAGGTAAGCAAATACCCAACATTTTGTAGACACTTATAACCTCTATATTCCCATAGCATATCAAGACCACTTCCGCAATCTTGATAAACTAGTTTACTTTTCTTATCCTTTAACAGCTCCCATAGTAATCCCTTGAGTAAATGATTTTTGGAATACTAAGAAGACCGTTACGATTGGCACAGCTGCAAGGGCAGCACCAGCCATAATCAAACCGTAGTTAGTTGCCATCTCAGCCTGCATGGTCGCAACCCCGAGTGAGATGGTCAAGTTTTGACGTGAAGTCAACATTACCAACTGCATGAAGTAGTCGTTCCAAGTATTGATGAAGGTAAAGATTGCAAGGGCTGCAAATCCTGGCTTTACAATTGGGAAGGCTACGCTCCAGAAAGTACGAATTTCACCACAACCGTCGATCTTAGCTGATTCGAGCAATTCTGTTGGGATGTTTTCACTGAACTGTTTCATGAGGAAGACCCCGAATGGCCATCCAATCAAAGGCAAGATAACTGCCCAAAGAGTGTCATGGATTCCCATGAAGTTGACGATACGTACCAATGGTACAAGGACAACTTGTTTTGGAAGAGCCATGGCAGCGATAAAGATAGCAAATAGGATTCGTTGGCCATAGAAACGTTTTTTAGCTAGTACATAACCTGCTAGAGATGAGGTCGCACAAACTAAGAACATGGTTACCAATGAAATAAACACAGAGTTCCACATCCACTGCATAGCAGGGTTTTGCACCATGAGTTGTTGGAAGTTTTCCATGGTTGGCATTTTAGGGAACCATTGTGGCGGAATCATAATGGTATCAGGCTGTGATTTGAAGGCACCTGTCAAAATCCAGTAGAATGGAAAGATGAACAGCACTGTCAACAAGAGCAAGATAATAGTTGAAATAACAGTGAAAGCTGTTAAAGGTTTCTTTTGTGTAGATTGCATAGCTGTCTCCTTTCTTTAGTATTCTACGTCGTTTCCAAGTACTTTAAATTGCACAAAGCTTACGATAGCAATCATGACTGCCAAGAAGACACCAATGGTATTTGCATAGCCGTACTCTGTCAATTGGAAGGCTTTTTCGTAAAGGTAGTACATAAGTGTACTTGTTGAATAGTTTGGACCACCAGATGTCAAGAGCTGAATCAAGGCGAAACACTGGAATGAGTTGATTGTTGTAATGATTGCGATATAAAGTGTTGTTGGAAGGAGGCTAGGCCATTTAATCTTCCAGAAAACTTGCAATTCAGTCGCACCATCAACACGCGCTGCTTCCACCAATGAATTGTCAATATTCCCCATGGCAGCGATATAAAGGATAATCGGCTGACCAACAGATGTAGTCAAAAGGATAATCATAATCGCCATCAAAGCCCAGTTTTTATCTCCCAACCAAGAAATATTTTGGCTAATGATGTGGCTTGACTTAAGGACAAAGTTTAGAATCCCTGATAGTGGGTCATAGATCCATTTCCAAACAACTGTTACGGCAACACTACCTGTTACAACAGGAAGGAAGAAGACGAAACGGTAGAAAGATCTGGCAATGGCATTTTGATGATAGGTCTGAGATGCTACAAAGAGTGAGAACAGAACAACAACTGGTACAGATCCAATAACCAGAATCACGGTATTGATCAAAGACTTCATAAAGACAGGATCTTTAAACATACGAATGTAGTTGTCCAAGCCCACAAACTCAAATTTAGTCATTGAGTAGTTAAAGAAACTTGTAATGAATCCCATAATCATAGGAGCCAATACAAAGATGACAAAGAAGAATAACACTGGTGCTAGGAAAGCGTAGGAAATCACTGTTTCCCGCATACGAATTTTATTGACTTTCACAGTCGGCACCTCTCTTTCACAAATAGAATATTTTGGATTTTCTTGAACTGTTTTAAAATCAAAATGAAATTTTTTAAGATTCGCTTATGTAAGAACTTCATTTTAATTTCGTGACAGTTCCTGATATTTCAAATAAAATCCTCCCTTTTCTTACATAGATTATGCACAGGGAAAAGGGAGGAGTCAATCTGATTTAGTGCTTATTGTTTTGTAGCTTTTTTAATTGTTTCGTTAGCTTTCTCAGTGAAGGCTTTCAAAGCATCCGCTGGTTTTTCGTCACCATTTGATACAGATTGCAACATTGGGAACCAAAGTGTTCTCATTTCAGCAAAACCATTGATAGTGTTGTAGTATGGTGAGTAGTATTGAGTCCAACCACTGATTGTTTCCATACGTTTGTCTTCATAAACTTTGCCAAATGAAGTACGAACTGGGAAAGCACCTGTACGAACAACGTCTTTTGGACCCCATTCTTTGTCATCCGCGATGAATTGAACGAATTTCTTAGATGCTGCAACTTTCTTGTCGTCCTTGTTGTTGAATACTGCAAATCCGTTTACAAGGTATTCAAGAGCTGGTTTACCTGAGTCTGATGGGAATGGTACTTCTACCACTTCTACTTTACTAGCTTCCAAGAGTTTAGCTTGGATACCGTTTTGAGATGGTGCCCAAAGAACTGTGTAAGATGTTTGACCGTTAGCAAAGTTTTGGATATCTGCTCCACCGTCAAATTGTGAACCGTTGTTCAACAAACCGTCTTTAATCCAGCTAGCTGCTTTTTCAAGACCTTTGACGAATTTAGGATCATCAGTTGTATATTTAGTTACTTCTTTATCAGTTACAGAACCGCCGTAAAGGTTAGAGATGAAGGCACGTGTTCCTTGGTCTCCCCCTTGACCAGAACTGAACAATGAACCTGGAGTATATCCTTTATCTTTAAGCGCTTTCAAAACTTTTTCAAAGTCGTCTGTTGTCCAACCTTCTTTAACAAGGTTAGCTACACCAGCTTCTTCCAACATTTTCTTGTTCATAGCCATGTAGAATGGTGCTGAACTGATTGGATACATATAAGCTTTATCGCCTGCTTTACTTGCTTTTATAATGTTTTCATTGTTAACATCTTTGACGAAGTCATCTGTGAAGAGGTCGTTCAACTCAGCCAATTTACCGTTTTTACCATATTGGATGATACGTCCTGGTGCGTCAAAAAGCACATCTGGAGCTGTTCCTGCTTCGATAGCTGTTGTGATTTTTTCAGGACCAGACTTGAAGTCGATGGTTTCCAATTTCACCTTTACATCTGGATTTGCTTTTTCAAAAGCTTCGATGATTGATTTTTCATATGTTCCAACACCGTCACCAGTTTTTTCTTGTGTGAAGACTGGGAATGCCCACCAAGTGATTTCTGTTTTTCCGCTATCGCTACCAGATTTTGCAGCATCTTTACTTCCGCCAGAATTACCACATGCAGCAAGGCCAAGAATCGCAGCACCCGCAAGTACTGTACAAGCTAGTTTTCTAAATTTCATTTGTATTCTCCTAATTGATAAGCGTATCCATATTGGATAATGAGTTCTTTGTGTTTGTATACGTTTTCATTTTATTCGACGCATCCACCACTCTCCTCTGTTTTGAGATTATGTTATTTGAGACCAGCAACGAAGCGTTCTGTAATCTCTTTTGGTCTCGTAATAGCGCCACCGACAACGATGCCTCGCACTCCATATCCCAGAATTTGTTTGGCTTGTTCTGGTGTATGAATTTTTCCTTCTGCAATGACATCTACACCGGCATCACAGAGTTTTTTGATTAATTCAAAATCTGGTCCGTCCACTTTAGGACTGTAAGATGTGTATCCTGATAAGGTTGTTCCAACAAAGTCAATTCCTGCTTCTACAGCTGCTAGCCCTTCTTCGAAAGTACTTGTATCAGCCATCAAGAGCTGGTTAGGATATTTTTCCTTGACCTGACGGATAAACTCCTGAATCTCCAAACCATCGTAGCGTTCACGTTTGGTACAATCCAGAGCAATTACCTCAATATCAAGTTCTGCCAATTCATCAACTTCTTTCATAGTAGCAGTGATGAAGGGTTCTTGTGGCGGATAATCTCGTTTAATTATCCCGATAATCGGAAGGTTTGTAACCTCCTTGATTTCCTTGATATCGCGAACACTATTGGCTCGGATACCGACTGCTCCACCTTGCTCAGCCGCTTTGACCAGCAAGGGAATGACTCCTCCCGCTTCTGTATAAAGCGGTTCGTGAGGAAGGGCCTGACAAGAAACGATGATTCCATCTTTGATTTGTGCAATCAAGGCTTCTTTAGTAATCTGTGGCATCCTCTTTCCTCCTTCTCTTTTTTCTTATGGGTTTATTATATATCATTTTTAAAGCGCTTTCAATACTTTGTAGTGGAATAGATTTCAGTTTCAAAAACTAGACAAGTCAAACAGCTCCTCTGAAAGTACTTTCAGAGGAGCTAGTCAACCTATAATAGGAGAATACCAAAATTTATTTTACAATTTCTGACAATTTTACTTTGCGATCTTCAAACATAGATTGAGTACAAGCATCTGCAGTAGCAATTGCTTCGAGAGCAGCTTCACCTGTCAACAATTTTGCAAATTCTTCTGATACTGGAGCTCCTTGCATAATCTCATGCAGATAGCGCATTTCTTTATCAATGACAGATGATAACCATAATGGAGTACGTTTACCAGGTTTACCATAAGCAATTGCTCCATCCATCTCTGTACTATGATAGATACGAGTACGGTCATCATCTTCTTCTTGCGATTCATGAATCAAGAAATAACTTTCTTGTCCATCTAGCTTAAGAGTTCCTTTACAGTTGAATAAGTCTAAACGGATGGCACCTTTCGTTCCTTGAATCAAGACATAATGCTCGCCCCAGCGATAAGCTGAACCCCATTCTAACAAAGCAAATCGCTTATTAGAAAATTCCATATTGACAAAAATCATATCATCTTCATCACCGAAATTTTCACCCTCATGGGCTACATTTCCACCTGTCATGGTTACAGTTTCAGGCATTCCACCCATAAGGAATTGCACGCAATCTAATTCATGAATATGATGATACAAGTGACCACCTGATTTTTCACGAATTTTTTTCCATGATACTGACGGTTGTTGTTCTTCCCAACCATTACGAGCTGTGTGACAATATAGAACGTCTCCTATAACTCCTTGATTAATTAGTTCTTTTGCATGATGGACACCATTGAAGAAGTTCATAATATGTCCTGCCATAAAGGTTACATTGTTTTCTTTACATGCATCTACCATCTCGCGACAATCTTGATAAGAAAGCGCAATTGGTTTTTCACAGAAAACATTTTTACCATGTTGTGCAGCCTTAATAACCGGTTCCTTATGAAGATTATTTGGAGTTGCGACGATAACACAATCTACCTCATCGCTAGAAACCAACTCATCTAGGGAACTTGCTACTTTTGCTCCCAATTCTTCTGCAATCGCCTCTGCATTATCTGGATCATAGAGAAGAGTAATCTCTGCTCCATCATTCTTTTGCATATAGCGAGCTAACTCAGCTCCAAAATATCCTGTTCCAACAACACCATATTTAACCATGTTTTTTCTCCTTTATTAAATAAACTTTCTAATTTTAACTTATTTCACAGATCCTTCTGATAATCCACTTGCAATTTTATTTTGAATGATAGAGAAGAAAATGATTGATGGAAGAACTACAATAACAGATGCTGCCATCATATCTCCCCAGTCTAGGATTTCTGAACCATTAAGCGAACGAAGGGCTACTGCTACTGTCATCTTTCCTGTATTGTTAATCAAGATCAAAGCATACAAGAATTCATTCCAAGCATTAATAAATGTATAAATAGCTGTTGCTACAATACCTGGTGCTACAATCGGTAGCACAACTTTATAAAATGTAACAAATTTATTCGCACCATCAATTCTAGCTGCTTCTTCAATTCCAATTGGAACTGTTTGGAAAAATCCAACTAAGAGCCAAACTGCATATGGAACACTAAAAGATAGATAAACCATCATCAAGCCAAATAAACTATTTGTTAACCCAACTTTAGCAATGGCAATTGAATATGGAATTGCTAACAAAATTGGTGGGAAAATGTAGGTAATGACGAGTAGTCTCGACATGATTGCTCCCAATTTAGGGAAGAATCGAACAATACCATAGGCTGCCATAGCAGAAATAATAATCGCAATAACGGTTGTAGCTAAGGCAATGATTAAACTGTTTCGAATATTATCAATAAAGTGCAAATCGTTGATAACATGAGTGAAATAATCTAATGTAAATTGTTCAGGCCAAAATCGTGTTGGATACTGAGTTAATTCCCCTTTCCCCTTTACAGACGATATGATAATCCATACCAATGGGAAAATTGCAACGATAGTCGCACCAATCAAGAGTGCATGTGAGAGAATATCTAAATAAATATTGGATTTCTTCTTCATTATTTTCTACCCTCCTTTTCCCACTTACTGATGATAGCAAAGTAGATAAAGCAAATCGCCACCAAGAAGATAAAGAGCAATACTGTAACTGCTGAAGCACGACCCAACAATTTAGTTCCCCAACCTAGGTTGTAAGCAAAAATTGGAAGCGTCGTTGTAGCATTGGCTGGTCCACCACCAGTAATTAGGTAGATGATATCGAAGTTATTAAAGATCCATACAGTTCTCAAAACAACTAGAAGCCCTACAACCACTTTAATATGTGGAAAGACAATAAACTTGAACACTTGCCAACTTGAAGCACCATCTATCTTAGCAGCTTCAAATTGTTCTTCTGGTACTGTTTGCAAAGCTGAAAGTACATTAACCATAATCATCGGTGCTCCGAACCAAATGTTGATAAACACCAAACATAGGAATGCCCATGTACTATCTGTCAAAAATGCAGGTGTATGATCCATTAAACCTAATTTTACGATTAGGTTAGGTAAGTAGCCATAAACCCCGTTTAGAATCCACTGCCAAGAAAAGGCAATGACGATTGTAGGAAATGCCCAAGGAACAATCAATAAGGTCCTATATAATTTCTTGAAGTGGCGTACTCTGTGAAGAGCTAAAGCCAATACAAACCCTACTAAAACTTGACCAACTAATGAGAAAACGGTCCACTTAATTGAATTAAAGAACGCATTAAAGAAGTTGGGATCTGATAGCACAGCTTTATAGTTAGCTAAACCAACAAATTTGTAATTGGGCATAATCAAATGCTTATTGGTAAAGCTATAAAAAATACTCGAGAAAAACGGATAAACAAATAGTAATCCTACAATAATAATAGCTGGCAAAACAAATATCCAGCGAGTTAAATTACGTTCTTTAACCATTCTCCTTCTCCCTTCTTTTACAAGATTGGGCTAGGGCTTTCCAGCTCACTAGCCCACCTATTTTCTAGTCTTTTACATCTACTGAACAGCCTCAAATAAATCGTTTAATTGTTTTTCTGCTTCTTTTGCTGCTTTCATAGGATCTGTTCCATTTGAAATGATATCTTGGAACATTTGTTCAATAATGTGTTGGTTAGTCAACATACCAGCTTGTACACTTGGTCCATTTTCATAACCAATAGCAGTACCTTTTTTAACAGCTTCAGTAATTACTTCCTCAGCATGTTTAAATTTCTTACGAGTTTCATTTTCTTTATAGGCTGCAGAATCGCTAATCCCTCTAATAGTTGGTAACATACCTACTGGAGTTGAATCAAGGAATTTAACGTAGTCTTCTTCGTTATAAAGTGTTTCTAAGAATGCTTTAGCAACTTCTGGATGTTTTGAATTTTTCCAAACAACCATTGGAATATTTGAGGTTTCAATTCCTTGGTCTTTATCAGACTCTTTGATTTTTGGAATAGGATAAGCATCAATCGAATCAATCAATTGAGGACTGTTGGCATTAATTCCTCCAATATGGAAACCAGAGTTAAAGTCAAATGCTGTTTTTCCTTGATAGAACAAGGTAGCTTGTTGAAGGACATTAAAGTTCAAAGAATCTTGAGGTGAGATTTCTTTATACAATTTAACCCAGTATTTAATACCATCTTGTGCAAGTTGGCTTGTCAAGTCTGCTTTAAGATCTTTTGTCAAAAGACTTCCACCACCACTACGTACGTAGAAGTTCAAGAAACGTGTTGCCATTAAGTCATTTGTTCCAAACGGAACAGACAAGCCATAAACTCCAGCTTCTTTCAATTTTTTAGAAGCTTCATAGAGTTGATCCCAAGTTTTAGGAACCTCAATATTATGTTCTTTTAACAAATCTGTTCTAACCCACATGACTTGCGCATGTGAATAAAGAGGAACAGAGTAGTAATCATCTCCGATTTTTGCTTCATTTAAGGCAGTTTCGTTAAATTTATCCTGTCCAATACGCTTGATAGAATCGTTGAGAGGAACCAAAGCATCTGAGTTTACCATTTCCATTACTTGGTTAGGAAGAGCTGTACTGATATCTGGCACATTTCCATTTGCTAAACCTGTAGTCCATTTAGTATAGAAGTCATTCCAAGAAAATGTTTCAATCTTGATTTTCGTTTTTGGATGTTTTTGCATGAAAGCATCTGCTGATTTTTGAATACTTTCTAAACGTGGTCCTTGAGTAAAGGAGTGCCACATTGTAATCTCACCAGATAATTCTGTCGGTGGTTCAGTACTAGTTGTAGCTTCTTTCTTTCCTGAACAAGCTACCAAAGCAACAGCTGCTAGCGCAACTCCAGCTAGACATAAAAACTTTCTCATTTTTCTCATTGTTCTACCCTTTCTACATTAAGAAATCGCAACTTTAAAGACTACTTTTTTCACAGGTTCATCATTTATACGAACCTTTGGTTGATGTAAATCTTCTGGAAAAGTGATGAGGCATTCGCCAGCTCTCAAATGAACTAACTGTTCCACTTTCCCTGTGTATAATTCAATATCTTTTTCTTTATCATATTTTTGGGTAACGCTTACATTTTCAGGCGACGTAACAGCCATAGCTTCTTCGTTTTCCAAAACTAAATGAATATCCAAATATCTTTGGTGAGTTTCAAAGAAGTCTCCTGCTTGGCCATCTGCTAAATATGTAAAGCAATTTCCAAACAATCGATCACCATCGATATCAATCGGACCTTCTGTCAAATTTTCTAGTCCTGTTTTTTCTAGAAAATCTATTAATGTTGCAAAATGTGGATTTACTTTCACATAAGTTTCTAAACGACTAATTCTTGTAATAATCATACCGTATCCTCCTTTCTACACATTTTTATTTATATATAGCAGCACCACAATCCCTATTTTAAAAATATATAATTTACGATATATTAATTCTCAATTCTATTAAGAATTTATTTCTGTTTCTTACCTATGATAAACTCCAAAAAAATTATTTATTACATCTCTTATAACGTGTCTTTCTTATGCCTCATTTCCCTTGTTTTATGAACCCATTATATACCTTTTTTAAAGCGCTTTCAATATTTGTTGTAAAATAGAATATACTTTTATAAATATTTTATATAACACATTATTAAGAAACTACTTTCTATACCAAATATATTAATGCTTATTTATAATTAGGTGATATAATCATAAAACAACCATTAGAAAATAGCTTAAAAATTCTTATTGTCTAAAACAACTATAAATATAACTCTAATTTTATCAATTATTAAAAAAAACTCTAGAGGCCTCACTATCTTCTTAGGCTCTAGACGGGTTTATTTAAAATTAAGATATAGCCCTCTTTGTTATAGTTCATTCAGAAAATATATGGCATGTTCTAGTCACATTATTAATGTAAAAGAGAGGTTGAACAAAAACTCAACTTCAGGAGAAAATGAAGTAAATCTTCCCATAATAAAACGCATAATATCTAGGTTGTTCAATACCTGATACTATGCGTTTTTATGATTTCAAAGGCTTTTTTCTCAGCCTCTCATTCCCCACTTCACATATTTAAAAGGAATCTCACTACCACAGAGCCAGTTGTAGACTTGGTCATTGACAAAAACATTCATGGCTTCGTGAGCATACTCTGGCATGATACGATAGGCCTTATCGCAGGTCAGGCGGTTGTAAATCGCAAACTGGGTAATAGGGTAGCAAACATCATCGTCCAAGCCCGTAATCATCTTAACCTCACCCTTGATACGATGGGCAAGATTTTTCACATCAATATAGGCAAGGGTTGCCATGATTTCCTCCTCCGTTTCATGGAAGGGGTCGTGAAACTTGAAATAACGGAAAAGTTCGTCGTAAGCCTCGCTGGTATTGCCAATCTCAAGCACTCGTCTAAAGTCTGAAATGAGAGAGATTCATTTTATATAAAACCTAGTCTAGTCTTCTTTTCGTTTCTTTCCTAATGTCAAGATAGATAAGAGACCTGCCACTAATCCTAGAGAAGTAAGGGTTGTGTTTTCTTTACTTCCAGTATTTGGTAGCTCATTTTGTTTAGCCGCTGGTGCTTGATAAGTAGCATCTTGTCCGAGAGATAACTTGCTAGCTGGACGTTCATTTGTAACTGCTAAGTCTGGTTTGGTTTCCCCCTTGTACTCTGGCTCTTCATGGACTGCCACCTCAGCGCCGTTAACATCTCCTTTATACTCAGGAAGGTCATTTGTAGCTGCTAAGTCTGGCTTGGTTTCCCCCCTGTACTCTGGCACTTCATGGACTACCGCTTCAGCACCGTTAACACCTCCTTTATACTCAGGAAGGTCATTTGTAGCTGCCAAGACAAAGTTAGCACCACCGGTATATTCCGGAACCTCATTTGAAGCTGCTAGAACTGCATTTACACCCCCTTTGAATTCTGGAAGTTCATGAACCGCTGCTTCAACAGCATTAACGCCTCCTGTGAATTCCGGTTTTTCTACTGTTGGTGCTGGCTCTTCTCCTGCTGTTGCTAATGGACCAGTGTATTTAGGAATTTTTGTAACAAGAGCTTCTACTCCATTCACTCCACCTGTAAATTCTAATGTTTCTACTATTGGTGCTACTTCTTCTCCTACTGTTGCTAGCGGACCAGTGTATTCAGGAGCTGCTTCAGTTACTGCAGCATCCTCGCCATTAACTCCACCTGTAAATTCTGGTGTTTCTACTGTTGGTGTTGTCTCTTCTCCTGCTGTCGCTAATTGGCCTGTATATTCAGGAACTTCTTCAGTTACTGCAGCATCCTCGTTATTAACTCCACCTGTAAATTCAGGAACTTCATTTGTCGCAGCTTCACTTCCATTTACTCCATGAGTAATTTTAGAACCAACTACTGAAACAGGCAAATTATGCATACTTTCGATAGAGCCTTCTGCTAAGCCTGTAACTTTTTGACCAATATCCTCAGGATCTACTGTAAACAATAGAGTCTTTGTGTCATACTGCGTCATAAAAGTAGCTGTTTTGCCATTTGCAAGCTGTAATGTTGGTGCTTGATTGACCAATACTTCTGAATCAAATTCCATGGCAATAATGCCTTGCCCCATATGAACTGCATGTGTAACTTTTGCTTCGGTTGGAGAAACCATATCCTTGCTTAAGAAATCCCAATTAAATTTCTTATAAGACAAGGTATATTCGTTTTGGTTGTGTTCTGCATGCTCATAAAGCAATCCGTATTCGCCATTTCCGAGATCTTGAATAGAATTGTAGGCAAACTTACCACTTTGAATAGGATTATGCTTAAGCCAAGTTAGCTCTCCATTTTCTTCGACACGAGCTAAGTGTACCAAACCGTTAAAACGTCCTGGTCCACCTGCATTACTAAGAACAATATATTCTTTTCCATCATGCATCGTATGAATAGCAGCCAATTGAACATAAACATCCTTGACATCTGCATAACGTTTTATATCATTTTCCCAAGTTACACCACCATCTTTACTAGTAGCAACTTGAAGGTCCCCTGTCAAGCCACGCATGAAGAGCTTGAGATCTCCATTATTTAATTGTACAACGGAAGACTCAGTATTTTGAGCATAATAATTATTCATGAAACTTGAGTCAATCACAGTGCCATCAGTCAGCGTACGATGATCATTCACACCACCTCCCATATGCCAAGTCTTACCATGGTCATCTGAGTAGATAATCCGAGATGATTGAGAACCATTTAAGTGGTTGGTCTGATTTGTTGTATACGTAGGTACAATGATTCTACCTTTATGAGGTCCAGTGTGAAGAGTAATTCCTGTTCCAGGCCCAACCCCTAGGAATTTCATCCAATCAGCTTTTACCATTAGGGTAATATCTTGAGGTGCCGACCAAGTCTTACCATCATCATCACTGTAAGACATCCATAGATAAGAATCCTTTGCAACTCTAAATGGAGACGTTTTATTGCTTGTGAAATAAATATTTCCTAATAGTTGATCCCCTTGATACAAATCACCCTTATCACTATAAGCTGGTTTAACTGGGTTTACAACAACACGATAATCGGTTGCTTTCCCACTTGGTGTATATACTGTACCATTTTCACGAATTGTGTAAGAACCTTCTTCGCCTTCTTTATAGAGAATTTGGTAAGTTTTGCCATCGATTTGTTTATAGGCTTCTTCTCTTTGAGCAGCCATTCCAAAGATTCCTTGCCCTTCTGGGAACATATCATAGACCGAAAAAATTCGTTTTGTTGCAGGATCTTGAACCAAAACCATATCGATGTTCACTGGAGAACCGATTGATGGATTAGAAGCTTTTGGATTGTCTCGTAAATTTGTAATCGTTACTCGATCGCTCCATGTTTTCCCCTTATCCTCACTTCGTCTAACGACCATGCCGATATCACCCCAGTCACTTGAATGAAGACGACGTTCATCTGCACCAGCAATCAGAGTGCCTTTATCTGTCTTAAGAAGAGCAGGAATACGATAACTCTTGATCCCGTCTTTATTTGGTTTATTATGCATACCGCCTTCAAAGACATCTTGTTTTTCAGTAACTTTAGCCCCTTCTGGTAGCTTTTGCTCCAAATCAGATCTTTCAAATAATTGGCTACGTTTTTGAACTTCCTCTGGAGTTAATACTCGGTCATAGACACTTAAATTACGAACCTGTAAATTTGCCCCCCAAACTGAGCTCCCTGCTCGATTTGTTGCACCAATTTGAGCATGTGTAATATCTGGCATATCCTTGATAAATTTACCAGACTTCAAGCTGGTACGCGATAAAACACCATTTACATAGAGTCTAACTTTTCCTCCTGGATTTTCTGCATTCGGTCTTTCTACAGTAAAGGTAACTGAATTCCACTGCCCAGGCTTAATTTTCAATGGAGCATCCGTATATTTATCATAAAATTGTGCTCCATTTGCATCGCGTCCCTCGATTAAGGCTGTATTATTGAGAACAGCCATGGTGAAGTACTCATCTTTTTTCTTATCACTAGATACTGAGAATAGATTATAAAATGCTGGAGCTTTGGCATCTGGCTTGAATTCCATATGAATGGTCGCATTTTGAAGTTTCTTCAATGTATCTAATTCACTGGCTAGATCTACACGCTGACCATTCTTCGAATTTGTTTCAACATCTTCTTTTTCCACTACTGGAGTTGCGTTTTCGATGTCTCTAGCATAATAATCTCGAGGAATCACGCCCTCTTCTTCTTTATCTTGCTCCTTGTTACTTTCTTCTGTAGTTGTAGAATCTCCTTCTTGTTTATCAGTAGGAACTGGTGTATTTTCAGCTGCAGGTGTATTTGTTGGAGTGGTTGTCTCTGTTTCAGCAGTCTCATTTTTCTTCAACTTATCCTGATCAACTTCCACACCATTGTCTTTCGCTGTTGCCAATTTTCCAGCTAGTTCACTATCTAACTGAGCAATACTTCCTGAAGAAACTTCTTTTGATAATTCTGATAAACCTTGATTATTATTTTCAGATGCAGTTGCAGTTGAGTTTCCTTGTTCATTTGCCAATACAGGATTTACTCCAAACACCACTGCACCAATGGTTACAGAGGCTACACCCACTGCAAATTTACGAATGCCATATCTTTGTTTTCTATCAAAATTCTTTGGATTCATCTTTCTACCTTTCAATTTCACAAAAAATAAAGCGCTTTCTTTTTACTTTAAAATTTTTACTCCCCATCATAGGAAAACACAAGAAAGCAATTAATAAACGAGAGTTGCTCTCTTTCTCTCTTTCAAAATTTAGCTAGCTGCAATCCAAACAGTAGCTCTTTCACTCCTTTCCTAGAGACTTTTTCTTTATTATACAATAAAGTCATAGGTTTATCTCGAGCTTGACATAGAATAGATTTTACTTTCAGTAATATTTTAATATTTTTAAAAGTAGTTTCAATGTCTAAAACAAAAAAAGAGAGCTACTAGGCTCTCTCATTCATTATTTTACGTACTTAAAAGGAATCTCACTACCACAAAGCCAGTTGTAGACTTGGTCATTGACAAAGACATTCATGGCTTCGTGGGCATACTCAGGCATGATGCGATAGGCCTTATCGCAGGTCAGACGGTTGTATATCGCAAACTGGGTAATAGGGTAGCAAACATCATCGTCCAAGCCCGTAATCATCTTAACCTCACCCTTGATACGATGGGCAAGATTTTTCACATCGATATAGGCCAGGGTCGCCATGATGTCCTCCTCAGTTTCATGGAAGGGATCATGAAACTTGAAATAACGGAAAAGTTCGTCATAAGCTTCACTGGTATTACCAATCTCAAGCACTCGTCTAAAGTCTGACAAGAAGGGATAGATGGCAACTGTTTTCTGAATTCGAGGATTGAGCGCTGCTGCAACCAGAGCTAGAGCCCCTCCTTGTGAGGCACCATAACTAGAAAGTCTCTTCTCATCTACCTCAGGTAGACTAGCAACAATTTCAACCAACTGGTAAATATCCAGATAAACATCCTTATAAAAGAGATGCTCCCGACCTTCCACAGCACCACGGATAATATGCCCCTTAACGGTATTTCCAAGAGGAGAACGCAAGCCGTCTTGCGAGTAACCTGACTGACCCCGTACATCCATGGAAACAACACCGTAACCAGCTACAGTGAAGGCCAGCATGTCGGCCCAGTCCCAGCCACGTCCCATATAACCATGGAAATGGAAGATTAGAGGAACTTTTTCCTCACTCTTTGGAAGAACGACGCGCGCATAGACCTTTCCTTCATTGGTTCCTTCAAATGTTAACTCATAGCACTTGACTTGAGGAATGTGGAAATCTCTTTCCTCCAACTGGTAGGCTGGAAGAGTTGAAACTTTTTTCACTTCCCCATCCCAGAAAGCATCAAAGTCCTCTGGAACCTCATCCCTTCCTTTATAGGTCTTGATTTCTTCTAGCAAAGCTGGATTTTTCATAGCATGCTCCTTTTATTTTGTAATCGCTATCACCACTGTAGCATATCTAGAAAAGCAATGCAAGAAAGAAGGACAAATAGAAAGTGAATTTAGATTCTTTACTTTTAGGATGACGGGCTGAAAGTAGTTTTAAAACGAAAAAAGAGCATTTCGCTCTTTCTTCCTTATATTTATATTAATTTTTTGCTTCTTTCTTTTGGAAAGTGGTTTGGTAATTTACTTTAATCGTTACTGTCATGTGAGAGTCCTCGTTTCTTTTTGATGACTCTAGTATAAGGGCCAAACCTGAAAGCTAACTTAAGATTTCCTTAGAGAAAGCTTATACTCAATGAAAATCAAAGAGCAAACTAGGAAACTAGCCGCAGGTTGCTCAAAGAACTGCCTTAAGGTTGTGGATAAGACTGACTAAGTCAGCTCAAAAAACTGTTTTGAGGTTGTGGATAAGACTGACGAAGTCAGCTCAAAACACTGTTTTGAGGTTGTGGATAGAACTGACGAAGTCAGTCACCATACATACGCTAAGGCGACGTTGACGTGGTTTGAAGAGATTTTCGAAAAGTATTAATCTAAATGTTCTTTCTTTTCCAGATGAAGGGCAATCATGCGCCACTCTGGATCCTCTTGCCAACCTTCTATGGAACTAATGTAGCTAGCAACTTTTCTAGCTTCTTCTAAAATCGGAAAATCTTCGATAATATCAGCCACTTGGAACTCTGGAAGACCTGACTGTCTGGTTCCAAAAATCTCACCTGAACCACGCATTTTCAAATCTTCCTCCGCAAGGACAAATCCATTGGTGGTTTCTGTCATAATGCGCATGCGGTCTTTCCCAGAATCGGTCTTAGGATTGGCAACAAGTACAGCGTAGGACTGCTTGTCTCCCCGACCGACACGACCTCTGAGCTGGTGCAGCTGGCTGAGCCCAAAGCGATCGGCGTCCATGATGATCATGACAGTAGCATTGGGAACGTTAACCCCGACCTCAATAACCGTTGTCGAAACCAGAATATCCGTTTTTCTCTCTTTAAAATCCTGCATGATCTGGTCTTTTTCGTCACTCTTCATCTTACCATGTAGAAGGGCCACTTCTGCCTTACCTGCAAAATGAGCTGTCAGCTCCTCTGATAAGGCAATGGCATTTTTCAAATCCAGAGCTTCTGATTCTTCAATCAAGGGAGAGATGACATAGGCTTGAGAACCTTTTTGAATTTCCCCCTCTAACCAAGTCAAGACCTGAGGTAATTGCTCATGCTTGATCCAGCGTGTCACAATAGGCTTCCGTCCTGCTGGCATCTGGTCGATAATGGAAACATCCATATCACCAAAGGCTGTGATGGCCAGCGTCCGTGGAATAGGAGTCGCCGTCATCATGAGGACGTCAGGATTGTCGCCTTTTTCCCGTAAAATACGCCTTTGTCCCACACCAAAACGGTGCTGCTCATCGATGATAATCAAACCAAGTCGAGCATAATCCACCCCATCCTGAATTAGAGCATGAGTTCCGATAATCAAATCAACCTCCCCCTTGGCAATAGCCTCCAAGACTTCTCTCTTTTCTGCAGCTTTCAAAGAACCTGTCAAGAGAGCCAGTTTCAAGTCTGGAAATAGGTTTTGTAAACTCTCAAAGTGTTGCTCTGCAAGGATTTCTGTCGGCACCATGAGGGCGGACTGATAGCCAGCCGTCACTGCCGCAAACATAGCCAAGCCAGCAACAACAGTTTTTCCACTCCCCACATCCCCTTGTAGTAGACGATTCATGTGGTGGTCCGACTTCATATCAACCAAAATTTCCTGCAAACTCTTTTCCTGAGCAGGGGTCAGGGCAAAAGGCAAACTTTCTTTGACTTCTGTCACCTTTTCCTGAGACCAATTCAGAACCAGGCCACTTCCCTGAACTCTATTTTCAGACTTGAGCGTCTGCAACTGCATTTGAAAATAAAAGAGTTCCTCAAATTTGATACGGCGAAGGGCCTGCTTGTATTCTGCCAAATCCTTAGGAAAATGCATAGCACGAACAGCCTGACAACGAGACATGAGTTTGTATTTGTCAAGCAAGGACTGGGGAAGATTTTCCTCTATCAAGAGGTCCAGTCCCTGATCAAAGGCTGTCTTGATGACCTTGACTAGACTGGCCTGACTGATTCCCTGAGCCAATCGATAAACAGGCTGGAGATCATCCTCGACTTGAGCTAAAACCTTCATACCTGTAAGGCTAGCCTTGGCACGATCCCACTTGCCAAAGACAGCCAAAGTCGCTCCTAGTTCAATTTTGTCTGCTAGGTAAGGTTGATTGAAAAAGTTAACCGCAAAAACGACCTCTCCCTGCTTAAGGCTAAAGCGCAGGCGATTACGCTTAAAACCATAATACTGAACACTAGCCGGTGTCACTACCTGACCAGATAGGACTGCCTTTTCACCGTCTTCTAGCTCTAGTACCTGTTTGGTCTTAAAATCTTCATAACGGAAAGGAAAGTAGAGCAAGAGATCTTGCAAGTTTTCAATTCCTAGTTTGGCGTATTTTTCTCCTGACTTTGGTCCCACACCAGGTAAGACATGCAAGGGTTGATGTAGATTCATGCTCCACTCCTTTCTTTTCTAATAATATTCTCTCGGAATGCGGTCGCTGAGAAGACAAACCACTTCATAGTTAATGGTTCCACGGTAAGTCGCTACCTGAGTAGCTGTGATTTCCTTGCCTCCGTTAGAACCAATTAAGGTTACCTTTGTTCCTAAGGGATAAAGCTTAGGCAAACGAATGGTGATTTGGTCCATGGATACTCGTCCAACGATTTGGCAAGCTTGGCCATCTACCAAGACAGAGAAATTCTGCATGTCACGTGTCCAACCATCCGCATAGCCGATTGGAACTGTCGCGATAATTTGCTCGCTATCCGCCTGATAGGTAGCTCCGTAGCCCATGCAAGCTCCAGCTGGAACTGTCTTGACATGGACCAGAGCAGACTCCAAGGTCAAGGCCAGAGTCAAGTCATAAGGCAAATCCAAGACCTCTCCGCTTGGGTTTAAACCATACATGGCATCTCCCATACGAACCGCATTGAAAATAGTCTCTGCATGCCAAAGAGTCGTTGCAGAATTGCTGGCATGAACCAGGTCTGGAACTTCCTTCATACTATCCAAAATAGTTTTAAACCGTTCTAACTGGGCATTAAAGTAGACTTCTGATTCCTCGTCTGCAGTAGCAAAGTGGGTAAAGATTCCCTCAACACGAGCACCGTGTTGTTTAAGCAAGTCTTGAGCTTGATTAGCCTCACTGGCCTCTCTAAAACCAATCCGTCCCATTCCTGAATCAATCTTGAGATGGACTGTCAATCCAGTTAGGTCCACTTCTTTATCTAAGAGTGCTTGAACCCACTCCAGTCCAGCCACTGTCAAGATGATGTCGTATTCTTTAGCAAGAGAAACAGCTTCGATTTCAGAAACTCCTAAAATGAGGATTTTCTTGCTGAGTCCAGCTTGTCTGAGTTCAATGGCTTCATCGATATTAGAAACGCAAAAGCCATCGACATCATCTTGAATCGCCTTGGCAACGGCAACAGCCCCATGCCCATAAGCATTGGCCTTGACCACTGCCCACTTGATCGTTCCTTGAGGGATATGGGCCCCCATTTGCTGAATATTTTGTCGAATAGCTCCTAGATGAATCAGAGCCTTGGTTGGTCTATGTGGACTAGCTTTCATGATTTTCCTCCAAAATGACACTAGCTGTCACAAACTGTTCTGTATGGCTGATAGACAGCCAAATCTTTCCTGAAAATGGTGACTGACTAAAATAAGGCGCTCCGCGTTCATTGTTCAAGACTTCCAAATCCTGAAAACCGAGCTTTCCAATACCAGTTCCCATGGCCTTGGAAAAAGCCTCCTTAGCCGACCAGCGACCAGCCAAATATTCGATTTGTCTGCGCCCTTTAAGACTGTTAAACCGTTCCATTTCCTTAGCAGTCAGCACGCGCTTAGCAAAGCCTTCATGTCGTGTAACTGCACTTTCTATCGAAGCCAATTCTTCGATATCAATTCCGTGTCCAACTATCATTCTCATCAAAAGGAGTTGAGATTCCCCCAACTCCATCCTTTTCACTTATTTTGTCAAGGTAGCATAGATTTCTTCTACCAAGGCCTCTGTATTTTCCCAACCTAGACAAGGATCGGTAATAGAGCAACCAAAGACTTCTGGTTGGTTTTGACGACCATCTGCTAGGTAAGATTCAATCATAAAGCCTCGAACTATTTTTTTGATTTTCTCATTCCAATCACGATTCTGCAATGTCTGACGAACAATTCGAATCTGTTCCATATATTGCTTGCCTGAGTTATCATGGTTGGTGTCAATGAGGATAAAGGGATTTTCAAGCCCCATAGCTTCATAGCGTTCAATGGCAGTTAGCAGAGTTTCATAATAAAAGTTAGGCTCATTTTTCCCATATTCATTAACTGCGCCACGAAGGATGACGTGGGCCAAGGGATTTCCTGAAGTCTCAACTTCTTGGCCGTGGAAGAGGAAGGTCTGTTTGTTCTGAGCGGCATAGATACCATTAAACATGACACCCAAATTTCCAGAGGTTGGATTTTTCATCCCGACTGGCGCATCAATCCCTGAGGCCACAAAGCGGTGCTCTTGGTCTTCCACAGAACGAGCCCCAACAGCATGGTAACTGACCAAATCATCTACCAAGACCAGATTTGACGGATAAAGCATCTCATCTGCCGTTGTCAAACCAGTCTCTGTAATCACGCGGTAGTGCAACTGGCGCACAGCCTGTAAGCCGTTAATCAAGCTTGGAGCCTTCGAAGTATCTGGCTGGTGAACCAAACCTTTATAACCGTCTCCATTAGTGCGAGGTTTAGCTGTATAAACACGCATAACCATGAAAATCTTGTCCGCCACCTTCTTCTGCAAGGCTGATAAACGGCGAGCATATTCCAAGACAGCCTCTTCATTATCAGAAGAGCAAGGACCAATCACCAAAAGGATACGGTCATCTTCTCCTGAAATGATGTCTGACAATTCTCTATCACGGCGCTCTTTTAGTCGCAAGGCTTCCGCAGACAATTGAGTTTCTGCCTTGATTGCTTCAATATCGATTTCTTGACCTTTTTCAATAAATGCCATACTATTCTCCTAGCGTTTGGTAGATTTCTCTGACAAGGGCTTCCGTATTTTCCCAGCCTAGGCAAGGGTCTGTGATAGACTTGCCAAATACTTCTGGTTCGTTTTGACGGCCATCTTCTAGATAAGACTCAATCATAAAGCCACGAACATACTGCTTGATCTTTTCATTCCAATCACGGTTAATCAAGGTCTGGCGGACAATTCGAATCTGATCCATGTATTGCTTACCAGAATTGTCATGATTGGTATCCACAATGATAAAAGGATTTTCCAAGCCCATTTTCTCATACTGGGCAATGGTATCCATCAAATTATCATAGTAGTAGTTGGGAATATTCTTACCATACTCATTGATTGCTCCACGAAGAATGGCGTGCGAAAGCGGGTTCCCAGTTGTTTCCACTTCTTTTCCTAGGAAAAGGAAACTTTGCTTGTTTTGAGCAGCATAAATCCCATTAAACATGACATTGAGATTTCCAGAGGTTGGATTTTTAAAACCAGTCGCGAAATCTGCCCCACTTGCAACAAAGCGGTGTTGCTGGTCTTCAACTGAACGAGCACCAACCGCCATGTAAGAAATCAGATCATCCACAAGCGGAAGATTTTCAGGATAAAGCATTTCATCAGCTGTCGTCATACCTGTTTCCGTGATGACACGATAGTGAAGATGGCGCACGGCTTTAATTCCGTTGATGAGACTAGGCGCTTCTGCTGTGTTAGGCTGGTGAATCAATCCCTTATAGCCATCTCCGTTGGTACGGGGTTTGGCTGTGTAAACACGCATAACCATAAAGATACGGTCTGCTACTTCTTCTTGTAGGATTGCCAAACGCTTAGCGTATTCAAGGACAGCTTCTTCGTTGTCAGATGAGCATGGCCCGATTACCAAGAGAATTCGTTGGTCTTCTCCACGTATAATGGCTTCTAGCTCTTGATCGCGCTGTGATTTTCTCTCCAAAGCTTGGCCTTCTAATTTTGATAAGGCACGAACTTCTTCAATATTAATTTTAGGACTTTTTGCTGTAAATACCATAACTCATCTCCTTATAAAGCAAACGGATACCAAGTAAAAATTTACTTTTCACAAGGTATCCGCCTCTAAACTATCTCATTTTATTGTCTTTTACCGTGACAGTTTTTAAACTTCTTACCAGAACCACATGGGCAAAGTTCATTCCGTCCAATCTGGCTCAAATCCAAATCTTCTGGCATATTTGCTTGGTGGGCAGCGATATTGCGAGTCGCTGTTGTACTGATATGGTGTTCTGCTTGTGGTCTTTCTTGTTCATGAATTTGTGCTTTCATCATCAAGCGTGTCACATCAAACTCAATCGAACCAATCATGTCATTAAACATACGGAAACCTTCTGCCTGATACTCAACAACAGGGTTGTTCTGAGCATAGCCACGAAGTCCAACCGCGTTACGCAATTGATCGAGGGCGTCGATATGATCTGTCCACTTGTTATCTACCACTCGTAGAATCAAGACTTTTTGGAATTCTTTCACTGCTTCTTCATCACGAAGTTTTGAAACCTGACTATCGTAAACCTTCAAGGCACGTTGGAAGAGTTCTTCCTTGATTGCCTTATCAGACAAGCCTGACAAGTCTTCCAACGTAATAGAATCTTCTGGAAGCAAGTTGTACTTAGCAAAGTTCAAAATTGCCTCTAGTTTTTCATCTTGTTTGGCACGCGCATGACCATCAACGACACGACCAATCGTGCGTTTGATCATTGACTGAATTTCAGGTGCCAAGTCACGGTCTGCAGTGATAACATCGTAACGTTGAGCGTAGATAATCTCACGTTGTTCACGCATGACATCATCGTATTGAAGGACTTGTTTACGGGTATCGTAGTTATTTCCTTCGACACGTTTTTGCGCCGCTTCAACCTGACGTGTCAACATACGAGACTCAATCGCCTCTTCAGACATGTTCAAGCGTTCAAAGATTCCCTTCAAGCGTTCTGAACCGAAACGTTTCATCAAATCGTCTTCGAGTGATAAGTAGAATTGTGATTCCCCTGGATCCCCTTGACGACCTGAACGTCCACGAAGCTGGTTATCAATACGACGGCTCTCGTGACGTTCTGTACCGATGACGCAAAGTCCACCAAGTTCACGAACACCTTCACCAAGCTTAATATCGGTACCACGACCAGCCATGTTGGTTGCAATAGTAATCGCACCACGTTGACCAGCATTCATGATGATTTGAGCTTCTCTATAGTGGTTTTTGGCATTCAATACTTCGTGAGGTACGCCTGCTTCAACCAATTTCTTAGATAGAAAATCACTGGTTTCAACGGCAACAGTACCTACCAAGACAGGCTGACCTTTTTGGTAACGGGCCTTAACATCTTCAACGACAGCCTTGAATTTTGCGTCGAGGCTAGCATATAGAAGATCTGAATGGTCGATACGTTGGATTGGACGGTTAGTAGGAATTGGAATAACACGAATGTTGTAAATTTCACGGAATTCCTCTTCCTCAGTCTTACCTGTACCCGTCATACCAGACAATTTTTTGTACATACGGAAAAGGTTTTGGTAGGTGATTGAGGCAGATGTCTTGGTCTCATCCTGAATTGGCACACCTTCTTTGGCTTCAATGGCTTGGTGCAAGCCATCAGAATAACGACGACCTTCCATGGTACGACCTGTAAATTGGTCGACAATCAAGATTTCTTGCTCTTCGCTCACCACATAGTCAATATCGAGAAGCATGATATAGTTGGCACGAAGGGCGTTATCAATAAAGTGAGTCAGAGCTACGTTTTCGATATCATAGAGGTTTTCAAGTTTGAAGTAGCTTTCAGCCTTGTCAATCCCTGAATCAGACAAACCAATAGTCTTAGACTGCACATCGATGATGTAGTCGTCTTTGTCCAAAGATTTTACATAGTGGTCTGCCATGTGATACAACTGACTAGTTTCAACTGCGTTAGCACCTGATACGATCAAAGGTGTACGGGCCTCGTCAATCAAGATTGAGTCAACCTCATCGACCAAGGCATAGTTAAGCGGACGTTGTACCATGTTTTCAGCGCGAACAACCATGTTATCACGAAGGTAGTCAAATCCGATTTCTGAGTTGGTTGAGTAGGTAATATCACACTCATAGGCTTCTTTTTTCTCCATCGGAGATTTGGCAGCCAAGTTAATCCCTACTGACAAACCAAGCCATGAGTACAATTCTCCCATCTCAGTCGCGTCACGTTCTGATAGGTATTCGTTAACCGTAACTACGTGAACCCCTTTACCTGAGAGGGCATTGAGGTATACTGGCATAGTCGCAGTCAAGGTTTTACCTTCCCCTGTACGCATTTCTGGCACGTCACCATGGTGAAGAACGATTCCCCCCATGACCTGAACCTTATATGGGAAGAGTCCTAGGACACGTTTGGCACCCTCACGAACAACCGCAAATGCTTCATAAAGCAATGAATCCAGTGATTCTCCATTTTGATAACGTTCTTTAAATTCAACTGTTTTTGCTTTTAGTTGGTCATCAGTCAAAGCAGCCATTTGATCTTCGTATTTGAAAACCTTGTCGGCCATCTTTTCCAGACGACGGATTTCTCCTTTATCATTTTCGATAATTGTTTTTAAAATATTAGCCATGTTTTTCCTTACTTTAAATTCCGAATATTTTAGAATGTTCTTTTAATTTTAGCACAATTACTGATTATTTTCAAGGAAGAATCCCCATTTTGAAAAGGAAAAAGAGGCTAGTTTCCAAGCTAACCTCTCTGACTTTTATGATACTTTAATTGCCAAAAATCGGCAAAATAGCAAACAGGATAAATAGGTTAATCCAAAGAGAAAGACAGCAGATGAGTCCAAAAACAAAGAGACTGACTTTCTTGGACAGCAAGGCCATCAAAATGGACAGAATGCCAAAAACTAGCAAGATTTTCTGCATACTAAAGAGATTGATAGATATTCCCAGAACTTCTTTATCCCAAGGAACAAAGAAGAAAGCAAGCCAGATAAGCAGGACTAAACCAATATAGACTTTAGAATAGCGTGTAATAAATGATTTTAGATGTTCCATAAGCCACCTCCTACAAATAAAAAACGATATAATACTCTTCGAAAATCAAATTCAAACCACGTCAACGTCGCCTTGCCGTACTCAAGTACAGCCTGCGGCTAGTTTCCTAGTTTGCTCTTTGATTTTCATTGAGTATAAATCAATGCCTTCCACCTTTGGACTTCCCTAGTTCTCGTCTCAAACGAAACATTTTCTTGAAAAAGATATAGTCTAACCAGTCACTGCCTAGAGATATGACTATCAAAAGCAACCAAACACCCCAAACACTAGCATCTGATACATAGTTCAGAACAAGAGGGAAAAATAAGAATGAAAAAATTGTCATATTCATACTAAAAAAAGCTAAAAGGGAAATATAAATCCAGTAAAAATAGTAGAAGATGGGGAAAATTTTACTGTTTCTGTCAGCATTATCTATCCAATAGAAAAAATAAAAACAAGGAAATAAGGGTATCAAATTAAACCAATTAAAGGACAGTTTCATCAGCGCCACCTCCTCTTTGAAATTGTTTTCTTTAGTTTCGTTCTATTAAATGTTATTACCAATATAAATCAATGCCTTCCACTTTTAGACTTTCCTAACTCCTTTCTTAGTCTAAACATTTTCTTGAAACAGGAATAAGTTAACCTATTCATACCAATAGCTAGCAGAATAAAAAGAAACCAAATGCCCCATAACTTGATATCTGTCAGATTTCTCAAGACGATATTGAAAAACAGAACTGAAACAACTGTCCAAGCAAGGCTAAAAAGAGCATAGAGGGGGATATAAAACCAGTAAAAATAATAAAAAATTGGGAAAAATTTACTATCTTTATTGGCATTTTCAATCCAGTCATAAAAATAAAAGAAAGGTGCTAAAAGTAAGAATTTAAACAAATGTTTCATCATCGACACCTCCTCTTTAAAATTGTTTTCTTTAGTTTCGTTCTACCAAAAAAATCTGGAAATGTCATTCCAGATTCTACATTTTTATTTTCGTTTTCTTGCGATGAGATGGATTGGAGTCCCTTCAAAAACAAAGGCCTTACGGATTTGATTTTCCAAGAAACGCAGGTAAGAAAAGTGCATGAGTTCTTCTTCGTTGACAAAAATCACAAAGGTTGGTGGTTTGGTTGCCACTTGGGTCGCATAGAAAATCTTGAGACGTTTTCCTTTGTCTGTCGGTGTTGGGTTGATGGCAATAGCATCCATAATGACATCGTTCAAGACAGCTGATGGTATACGTGTATTTTGACTTTCGCTGATTTGCTTGATCATCTCAGGAAGTTTGTGGAGACGTTGCTTGGTCAAAGCTGAAACAAAGATAATCGGTGCGTAAGGCAGGTATTGGAACTGCTCACGGATATCTTCTTCCCAGTTTTTCATGGTGTGGTTGTCTTTTTCAAGAGTATCCCACTTATTGACCACGATAATCATCCCTTTACCAGCTTCGTGGGCAAAACCTGCGATACGCTTGTCATACTCACGAATACCTTCCTCAGCATTGAGCACCAGCAAGACTACATCTGAACGGTCAATAGCACGCATGGCACGCATAACAGAGTATTTCTCAGTATTTTCATAGACTTTACCTGACTTACGCATACCAGCAGTATCAATCATGGTAAACTCTTGGCCGTCAGCATCTGTAAAATGAGTGTCAATGGCGTCACGAGTAGTACCAGCGACAGGGCTAGCAATGACACGGTCTTCTCCCAAAATGGCATTGATCAAGCTAGATTTTCCGACATTTGGACGACCAATCAAGCTGAATTTAATGACATCTGGATTTTCTTCTTCGACTTCATGCGGGAGATTTTCCACAATAGCATCCAGCACATCCCCTGTCCCGATACCATGAACAGATGAAATCGGTAGTGGTTCGCCCAAACCTAGAGCATAGAAATCATAGATATCATTTCGCATCTCAGGGTTGTCAACCTTGTTAACGGCTAGGATGACTGGTTTATGAGTTTTATAGAGTTTACGGGCAACGTATTCGTCCGCATCTGTAATTCCCTCTTTTCCAGACACGACAAAGACGATAACATCTGCTTCTTCCATGGCAATTTCTGCCTGGTGCTTGATTTGTTCCATGAAAGGCGCATCGACATCATCGATACCCCCAGTATCAATCATACTAAAAGAACGGTTAAGCCACTCACCCGTGGCATAGATACGATCTCGCGTTACACCTTCAACATCTTCTACGATTGAGATGCGTTCTCCCGCGATACGGTTAAATAGGGTTGATTTCCCAACATTGGGACGTCCCACAATGGCAACAGTTGGTAAGGCCATGTTTTCTCACTTTCTACAATAACTTCTTCTGCTCAAGATTTTCTCGAGTCGAGCTTGGTTCTGGATTGCCGAATTGCTCTGCCAAACGTTGACTCCAAGTTGTAGTCGCACGCGCACCTGCATATTCAGTCTGTACACGGTCATAGGCTTCGATTGCCTCAGTTGACTGTTCTTGGTATTCTTCCTCAAAGACAACATTCTCTAGTGGCAATCTTGGTTTTACATCATGCTTTTGATTTGGAACACCTAGTGCAATCCCAAAGACTGGATAGGTATAGTCAGGAAGCTTAAACAATTCTGCTAATTCAACAGACTTGTAACGCACCAAACCGATAATCACTCCACCGTAGCCTAGGCTTTCTGCCGCAAGCAAGGCATTTTGCCCAGCAAGCGCAGCATCTACTGAAGTGATGAGGAGTCCTTCCACCCCTTGAGGTTGGAAAACATCCGTATGGAGACGAGCCCCTTTTTCTGCACGGTTTAGGTCACCGACAAAGAGGAGAAAGGCTGCAGACTGGCGAATCGCTTCCTGAGGAACTAGCTCAAATAAGGCATCCTTCTTTTCTTGGCTTCTTACAACAATCACAGAATAAGATTGGAAGTTTTTCCAAGAAGAGGCCATTTGTGCGGCAGTTAAAATTTCAGTTAGGTCAGCTTGAGGAATTTCTTGTTCCTTAAAGCGACGTACTGAAGAGTGGGACTTCATTAATGTTGTAGTTTCTGTCATCGACGGTTTTCTCCTTTTAGTTGTGTTTCTTCAGCAAGGTAACGGATACGTTCCATGACACGTCTGGCTTCCCAAGTTTCGTCATTTCCGTTCTTGCCTTTTGCAAAATGTTTTTCCAAATCTTCAAAATTGAAGTTTGAAGTAAAGAAAGTCGGTAAATCTTCCTGCATGCGATACTGAAGAATCACCTGCAAGATTTCATCACGGACCCACGGTGTTGATTGCTCAGCACCGATATCATCCAAAATCAGAACTTCTGCCAGCTTGATTTCATCTACCAAGGTTTTGACAGAGCCATCCCCAATAGCATTTTTGACATCAATGACAAAGCTCGGATAGTGGAGGAGAGTTGTAGATACTCCACGTTTTTCAGATAAATCATGGGCTAGGGCTGCTGCCATAAAACTCTTACCAACTCCAAAATCCCCATATAAATAAAGACCTTTTCGGATAGTTGGATATTGTTCCACAAAAGCTAGGAGCTTTTCAAAAACAGGCAAGCGTCCAAGGTCGTCCAAATCAACTTGAGCTAGACTGGCTTTTTTGAGGCTAGCTGGAAGATTAATCAGACGAAGCCTATTTTTAATAGCTGCCTCTTTTTCTGCAGCAATTAATTCGGGAGTCTCTTCATAAGCTACGTCTGCATAACCATGATTCATCACGAGAATCGGTTTGTAGCCACGTGCGATATAGTCAGTATCACCACGGAGAAACTTATCGCGTTCCGTGATGTATTGATTAAACTTGGAGATACTACGATTTAATTCCTCTGGAGTCAAGGATTCTTGCTGGATAAAGGCCGCAACATCAGGGTCCTTCATGATTTTCTGGACCAAATCTTGATAATGAAAACGGCTAGGTTGACGTTTGAGTACGTCTCCGACACTTTCCATCTAATCTCCTCCTTTTTCTAATCGAGCTAATAGTTCTTGTTTCTTACGTTCTAATTCCAGACGAGTTTCCTCGCTGGTTTCATTTTTATAATCTGGATTGCTCCACTTGGGTACATTGGACTTAGCAGGACTAGGGTTACTGCTTTTTTGAGCCTGACTCTTCTGCCCTCGCTCACGGATGCGCAAGACTGCCTCTTCTGCCGAATGAATCTTTTGATAGGCATAGTCATTGGCTACCTTCATGGCATATTTCTCATTGATATTTGCTGAATCTACCTTATTAAAGGTCAATAAGAGAATGATATTGATGACTTCGTCCAGCAAGCCCAAGCCAGCCATCTGTTGCAAGAGTTCTCTTTCTGTTTGGGTAATGGTCCCCTTGCGTGTTTGTTTGATTTCTGCCAAGAACTGCAGGGCAGTCTTACTTTTGGCTTCTTTGATAATGGTTGCTTCCTTAGGACTAAAGTCAGAGGTAACCGGTTTTTGAGCAATTTTTTCCCGCATGCGTTTGGTTGAAATAACCTGGGAAACAGCTGTTGACTTGGCCAATTGATAAGTTTCAAACCAAGTCCATTTCTTTTCCTCAGCAATGGCAAAGAGGTTTAAGACATCGGACTGCTCATCCGCAAAGCGAAGTCCATCTCGAGCCATAAGCTGACGAAAATGGTCTAAGTCAAAATCATTGGCCACTTTCTTCTTAAGACCAAGGTCTTCTTGACTGCCTAGTTCTGCCAAATCTGGAAAGACTTGATTGAGTGAGACAGGTATTGCTTCACCATCAGCACTCTCAACTTTCAAATCCTCCACAGCAGCATCGCCAATCTTCTTCTCCAAAAGTCTGCGATAAACAGGATGCTCCAAGAAATCTTGACTAGATAGAGGAGCATGAAGGACTAGCTGATAAGTATCACCCTTTTGATAGAGGATCAAGAGATTAAAGGCAGATAGGATTTTTAAGGATTTTATCAGTCTGTCCATCCCAAAGTTGAGATGGTTGAGAATGCTTGAAAAGAGGTATTCCTTTCTACCATTGTCCCAAAAACTGATTGTATAAAGATAAAGGCTCAGCGCCTCCTGACCGATAATCGGGAGGTAGCACTGTACCAGAGATGAGGTATCTTGCGACACCCGATTATTCTTTAGATAAGAAAAACGGTCAATTGGCTTCATTTATCTTTCCTTTTTCTTTTTAGAGGACTGGGTGATTTGTTGGAGCAAGCTTTCTAGCTCACTGACATCCTTAAAGCTACGATAGACACTGGCAAAACGCACATAGGTAATCTCGTCCAATTCAGCCAACTCCTCCATGACGAGGGAACCAATGTCCTCACTTTGAATTTCATTTTCATTTCGACCACGGAGTTTCTGTTCGATACGATTGACTACCATGTTGATTTCATCACTTGACACAGGACGTTTCTGGGCTGAGCGGATAATCCCATTAAAGATTTTATCTCTGGAGAATTGTTCCCGTGTGCCATCTTTTTTAACAACCACTAAGGTTCTTTCTTCTACTCGTTCGTAGGTTGTAAAACGGTGTTGGCATTCATCGCACTCACGTCTTCTACGAATGGTGTTCCCTTCTTCTGCTTGACGACTATCGATAACACTTGACTTGGTAGCCCCACATTTTGGACAACGCATCCTTTCCCTCCTTATCGTTTTCTTTTCATTATACCATTTTTTAAGCGATTCCCAAAACAATTCTTCTTTTTGCTTGACAAGTTTTTTGTTTTGTTGTATTATTTAATTAAGACAAAAGAATAAAAGAAAGGAGACCAAGATGTCCTGGATATTTGACAACAAAAAACCCATCTATTTACAGATTATGGAGAAAATCAAGCTTCAGATTGTTTCCCATACACTGGAACCCAATCAACAACTTCCAACCGTGAGAGAGCTAGCGAGCGAGGCGGGTGTCAATCCCAACACCATCCAAAGAGCCTTGTCAGACCTTGAACGAGAAGGATTTGTCTACAGCAAGCGAACAACTGGACGATTTGTGACTGAGGATAAGGAGCTAATCGCCCAATCACGCAAACAATTATCAGAAGAAGAATTGGAACACTTCGTTTCCTCTATGACCCATTTTGGCTATGAAAAAGAAGAACTACCAGGCGTAGTCAGTGATTATATTAAAGGAGTTTAAGCTTATGTCATTACTAGCATTTGAAAATGTATCCAAATCTTATGGAGCAACCCCAGCCCTTGAAAATGTTTCCCTTGACATCCCAGCTGGAAAAATTGTTGGTCTCCTTGGTCCAAACGGCTCAGGAAAAACAACCCTGATTAAACTCATCAATGGCCTCTTGCAACCAGACCAAGGACGCGTCCTTATCAATGACATGGATCCAAGCCCAGCAACCAAGGCTATCGTAGCTTATTTGCCAGATACGACCTATCTAAATGAACAAATGAAGGTCAAAGAAGCCCTAACCTACTTCAAGACCTTCTATAAAGATTTCAATCTTGAACGCGCCCATCATCTACTTGAAGACCTAGGCATTGATGAAAATAGTCGTCTCAAGAAACTATCAAAAGGAAACAAGGAAAAAGTCCAACTGATTTTGGTTATGAGCCGTGATGCTCGTCTCTACGTTTTAGATGAACCCATTGGTGGGGTGGACCCAGCAGCCCGTGATTATATCCTCAATACCATTATCAACAACTACTCCCCAACTTCTACCGTTTTGATTTCGACCCACTTGATTTCTGATATCGAGCCAATCTTAGATGAAATTGTCTTCCTTAAAGACGGAAAAGTCGTTCGTCAAGGTAATGTAGATGATATTCGCTATGAGTCAGGTGAATCCATTGACCAACTCTTCCGTCAGGAATTTAAGGCCTAAGCAAAGGAGATTATTATGTTTTGGAATTTAGTTCGCTACGAATTTAAAAATGTTAACAAGTGGTATTTAGCCCTTTACGCTGCCGTGCTCTTCCTTTCTGCCCTCATCGGACTTCAAGCACAGACCTATAACCATCTACCTGTCAAAGAAAGTCAACCCGTTCTACTCATTTTTCTAGCTACTGTCTTTGGTGGTTTGATGATTACGCTTGGGATTTCAACTCTTTTCTTGATTATTAAACGCTTTAAAGGTAGTGTCTATGACCGCCAAGGCTATCTGACTTTGACCTTGCCAGTTTCTGAACACCATATCATCACAGCCAAGCTAGTCGGTGCCTTTATCTGGTCTGTGATTAGCACTGCTGTACTAGCTCTAAGTGCTTTTATTGTTCTGACTCTAACGGCTCCAGATTGGTTTGCAACTTCTGACTTGATACCATTTATAAGAACACACCTTCCTCAACTTTCTCTTATGGGGGTGTCCTTCCTACTAAATACCATTTCTGGAATCCTCTGTATCTACTTGGCTATTTCCATTGGACAGCTTTTCAATGAATACCGTACCGCACTGTCAATTGTAGCCTACATTGGTATCCAAATTGTCGTTGGCTTTATTGAACTCTTCTATCGTTCTAACCCTGGCTTCTACTTCCCATCAACCTCAGGAGGAGCTGATCAGTTCCAGATGGGCATTATCATGACTATTCTGGAAGAAGTTATTCTTATAGCCATCTACTATCTAGGAACTTACCACATCTTGAAAAACAAGGTTAATTTGCAATAAAAAAGGCCCAGCTAAAAAGCTGGGTTTTGATTTAACTCAATATCAAACTGGCTACGATAGGGCTGACAAAGACATAGAGAATACCGGTGACACCGATAGCCAAACCACCCATAGCTCCTGCTACAGAGCCGTATCGAAAGGCTGTTCCTGTTCCGACAGCATGACCTGTTCCTCCAAGGGAAAGACCGACAGCTACTGGATCATCTATTTTCAACCACTTCAAAAGTGTTGGGCCGATGACACTGGTTAAAATCCCAGTTGCCACTACAACCACCAAGGTCACAGTCGTCAATCCTTGCAATTTTTCTGTGATTCCCACTGCCATGGCGGTTGTTACTGACTTAGGAAAGAGAGAAATAGCTAGGAAAAAGTCCATGCCAAAAATCTTAGCCACAAGGGCTGTGAAAGAGGTATTGACAACTACCGCTAATAGACTACCAAAGAGAATACTTCGAGCATGGTGCTTCATCAAGTGAAAACTCTTATAAAGCGGAATCCCCAAAGCCACTGTCGATGGGACAATCAAGTTGTTCAGATAAACTCCACCTTGGTAGTAATCTTGGTAAGAAATGCCCGTCACCTTTAGAAAGATGATAATGAAAACAGCTGACAAAAGTAAGGGTGTTGTCAAAGGATGGGGAAAACGTCTGTAAATCAACATCCCCACTAGATAAGCTAGGATGGACAGGGCAAGCCCAAACAGGGGATTGGAAACAAATTCACTCATTTGGCATCTCCTTTCTCATAATCTCCCTCAAACCGTCTCTTGATGAACTGAACTACCACGGCTATGAGGATAATATTGATGACTGCTGCAAAAAAGACAATCAAAACGATGGGCAAAAGATAGGGAGCAATCACATCAAACTTCTCCATAATTCCCACTGCTGGTGGCAAAAAGAGAATGGTCATATTGGCCAGCAAGAAATTCCCCACCATATTGACATGTCTAGTTCTCAGCCACTTGAATTGCAGGGCTAGAAAGAGAATGATCAAGCCGATAATACTGCCTGGGATGGGCAGATGAAAGAAACTGGAGATTCCCTCTCCGATTAGAGAAATCACAAAGAGAATCATTAATTGAACATATAATTTCATCCTAAACTCCACGAAATAGACTTCTTGCATACCAGTTTACTCTTTTTTCAGAAAATTTCAAGGAAATGCGCAAGAATCATTAAAAATTAGAGAGGAAAGGGGATACAAACAATTCTTGACTTGTGAAAACTGGCATGATTTAGGATAAAAGATACCTGCGTTCTTCTTGCCAGCTTGATTTAAAAGTAGTATAATTATTGCATGCGCAATCATCTTGTAATACAGAGATTATCCGTGAATGGACTTTCTTCTATTTATACTCAATGAAAATCAAAGAGCAAACTAGGAAACTAGCCGCAGGTTGCTCAAAACACTGTTTTGAGGTTGTGGATAAGACTGACGAAGTCAGCTCAAAACATGGTTTTGAGGTTGCAGATGAAACTGACGAAGTCAGCTCAAAACACTGTTTTGAGGTTGTAGATAAGACTGACGAAGTCAGTTACATATATCTACAGCAAGGCGACGTTGACGTGGTTTGAAGAGATTTTCGAAGAGTATTACAACTCTAAAAAGAAAGGAGATACTATGACTTATTTGGAAAAATGGTTTGACTTCAATCGGCGTCAGAAAGAAATTGAAAGTCTTTTGGAAGAGACTGTTGCCCAGCGGAGCGAGCAAAGTCTGACCCTGAAAGAGTTTTACCTGCTCTACTATCTGGACTTGGCCCAAGAAAAATCTCTACGCCAGATTGACCTGCCAGATAAACTTCATCTGAGCCCAAGCGCCGTTTCTCGAATGGTGGCTCGCTTGGAAGCTAAAAATTGCGGTCTACTCAGTCGCAGGTGTTGCGATCAAGATAGGCGCTCTAGCTTTATCTGCCTGACAGGTGATGGGCAAAAGACACTGGCCTCACTACAAAAGGCTATCGAAGAAAGCTTGGAAACAGGTTTGGATTTCTTGATTTAAGATGATTTTAGAAAAAAAGTTGCGTGCGCAATCATTTTTCTTGACATTCTCTTTTACAAGGAGTAAAATAAAGTCATCATTAAACAAAGGAGTTTTTAAAATGATTGAAATTACCTATCTAGATGCCAGCAAGAACGAAAGAACTGTAACTTTCGAATCTTATGAA
The DNA here is from genome assembly GCF_023109105.1 of Streptococcus mitis. Taxonomy (GTDB): domain Bacteria; phylum Bacillota; class Bacilli; order Lactobacillales; family Streptococcaceae; genus Streptococcus; species Streptococcus mitis_BW. The sequence goes on along the minus strand of NZ_JALDTZ010000005.1, from coordinate 57,825 downwards.
GACTTTGATCGTTCACAACAAGCTTGCCTTATCGGCGTCGCAGACTACTACCCTGTCCAAAAATTAACTTACAACGGTCATGATTTGGACTACCATGGGACTTACGGAGATATCTTCTTCTATCTCAAGAAACAAGATTTAAGCCAATATAACTAAAAAAGGAGAAATACAATGGCAAAAGCAATTACAGATGCAACATTCGAACAAGAAACAAAAGACGGTTTGGTCTTGGTAGACTTCTGGGCAACTTGGTGTGGTCCATGTCGCATGCAAGGTCCAATTTTGGACAAATTATCTGAAGAACTTTCAGAAGATGTTTTGAAAATCGTTAAAATGGACGTGGATGAAAATCCAAACACAGCTCGTGCTTTTGGAATCATGTCTATCCCAACTCTTCTCTTCAAAAAAGACGGCCAAGTAGTGAAACAAGTTGCTGGTGTTCACACAGCAGAACAAATCAAGGCTATCGTTGCTGAATTGAGCTAATCATACTAGAGACCAAGTACTTGCTTTGGTCTCTTTTTTCTTACCCTTTGCCATTTTTCAAAAAATATGCTAGACTGTAGGTATAATATTACGATGTTTGGGACATGCCATCGCTAAAAAAAACCTCTACTTGGTATTTTTTAGCTCCCTCAAGGGAGCTTTTTGCGTGCTCTGAACATTCCCCATTTTGGAAGGAGTACTATGAAACGTCAATCAGCCTTGGTCGTCTTTAGTGGCGGTCAAGATTCTACAACCTGCCTCTTTTGGGCTAAAGAACACTATGAAACTGTCGAAGCCGTCACCTTTGCCTACGGCCAACGCCATCATCTCGAAATTCAAGTTGCTAGAGAAATCGCTAAGGAACAAGGTATTCGTCATCACATCTTAGATATGTCTCTGCTGGGGCAAATCACTGAAAATGCCCTGACCTCTGATCTGGAAATTGAGCAAAAAGAGGGAGAGGTTCCCAATACCTTTGTTGATGGTCGCAACCACCTCTTTCTATCCTTTGCGGCAGTTCTTGCCAAACAACGAGGCATTAAAGACATCGTGACAGGTGTCTGTGAAACAGACTTCTCAGGCTACCCTGACTGCCGTGATGTCTTTGTTAAATCCCTCAATGTCACCCTCAACCTTGCCATGGATTACGACTTTGTTATCCAAACACCTCTCATGTGGCTAGACAAGGCTGAAACTTGGGAATTGGCTGACCAACTCGGTGCCTTTGACTATGTTCGTGAAAAAACCTTAACCTGCTACAATGGGATTATCGGAAGTGGCTGTGGAGATTGCCCAGCCTGCCACCTACGTCAACATGGTCTAGATGTTTATCTCTCACAGAAAGGAGAGTCCTAATGTTTTTTGCACCCAAAGAAATCAAACAGGAAACTGGGGAGCCTCTTGTCTACAACCCTCACAGAACCTTGGTATCAAAAGAATTTACCTTTGACGCTGCCCACCACCTTTTTCACTACGAGGGAAAATGCAAATCCCTGCACGGCCACACCTATCATCTGCAGATTGCTGTCAGTGGATTTTTAGATGAACGTGGCATGACCTACGACTTTGGAGACATCAAAGCCATCTACAAGAACTACTTAGAGCCCCACTTGGATCATCGCTATCTCAATGAAACCCTGCCCTATATGAACACGACTGCTGAAAATATGGTTTACTGGATTTTCCAAACCATGAACCAAGAGTTGCCAGACAAGCGCGGTCTCCGTTTGGAATACGTTCGCCTCCATGAGACTCCAACTGCCTTTGCAGAGTTTAGACGGGAGTGGTTAGATGACTAGGGAACGTGTCCTTAAACTACCAGTCCTGGAAATTTTCGGTCCAACCTTCCAAGGTGAAGGTCGTGCTATTGGGCAGAAAACCATGTTTGTCCGTACTGCAGGTTGCGACTACCACTGCGACTGGTGCGACTCTGCCTTCACTTGGGACGGCTCTGAAAAGCCAACTCGCATGACAGCTGACGAGGTCATTGCTGCCTTAGATAAACTAGGAAGCTACGACTATGTAACCCTATCTGGGGGAAATCCTGCTATCCTAGCAGCCAACATGGCCGAGCTAGTCACCAAACTCAAGGAACGCGGTGTCACTCTGGCTGTTGAGACCCAAGGCTCCCGCTGGCAAAATTGGTTAAAAGACATCGACCAAGTCACCCTAAGTCCCAAACCTCCCTCATCCAAGATGGAAGTCAATTTTGAGACCTTGGATTTTATCGTTTCCCAATTGGATCCAAATAAGGTTACCTTTAAAATTCCTGTCTTTGATGATGCAGATTTGGCCTTTGCCAAAGGGATTCAAGAACGCTACCAACCAGATGTCCTCTTCTTATCGGCAGGAAATCCTGAGCCCAAGGCTAGAGGCAATATTGTCCAAGACCAACTGGACCGCCTCAAAGAACTCTGGGAACGCGTCGCTGCTGACGACAGCTGGGGCAATGTCCGCGTCCTTCCCCAACTTCATACCCTCCTCTACGATAACCAACGTGGTGTTTAAGATTAGAAAGAAAAAATCATGTCACAACAAGAAGAAATGAAAAACCTCAGCCTCCTCGGCAACAAAGAAACCAACTACATTTTCGAATATCAACCAGATGTCCTCGAATCCTTTGACAATCGTCATGTGGAAAATGACTATTTCATCAAGTTCAACTGTCCTGAATTTACCTCACTTTGTCCCATCACTGCTCAACCAGACTTTGCAACTATTTATATTTCCTACATTCCTGACAAGCTCTGTGTCGAGTCAAAATCCCTCAAACTCTACCTCTTTAGCTACCGAAACCATGGAGATTTCCATGAAAACTGTATCAACACTATCGGGAAAGACTTGGTCAACTTGCTAGACCCTCGCTATTTAGAAGTCTGGGGAAAATTTACACCTCGCGGTGGCATTTCAATCGACCCCTACTACAACTACGGTAGACCTGGAACCAAGTATGAAGGATTGGCAGAACAACGTCTCTTCCAACATGACCTCTATCCAGAGAAAATTGACAACCGTTAAACTCATACTCAATGAACATCAAAGAGCAAACTAGGAAGCTAGCCGCAGGTTGCTCAAAGCACTGCTTTGAGGTTATAGATAAGACTGGCGAAGTCAGCTCAAAACATGGTTTTGAGGTTGTAGATGGAACTGACGAAGTCAGTAACATATACATACGGTAAGGTGAAGCTGACGTGGTTTGAAAAGATTTTCGAAGAGTATCATACGAAAAAGCCCTGTTTCTCAAGATGAGAAGCAAGGCTTTTTAAGTTTCAATTATTCTTCAGTTCCAAGGAAGTTTTTAGCAACAAGGGCTGCAAGAACTCCACCAACGATTGGTGCAAGGATGAAAATCCAAACTTGTTGAAGTGCTGCGCCACCTACCAATACAGCAGGAGCCAAGCTACGAGCTGGGTTTACTGAAAGTCCAGTGATGTTCAAGCCAGCTAGAATCAAAGCTGTCAATGACAAACCGATCACCAAACCAGCGATTGCGCCATTCCCTTTGCTTGCTGAAGTTACAGTCATGATCACCAAAACAAACAAGAAAGTTGCGATGACTTCAAACAAGAAACCACCAAAGACAGTTACACCGTTTGCCAAGGCATTTTCACCAAGACTTGCAGTTGACATACCTGAATTTGCCAAGAGGAAGAATACAGAAACAGATGCTAAGAAAGCACCAACTACTTGACCAAGGATGTAGTTTACAAGTTCTGAAGATGACAAACGTTTGTTAACAAACATAGCGATAGAAACAGCTGGGTTCAAGTGAGCACCTGAAACAGTTCCGATTGAGAAAGCTGCAACTACGATTGCCAAACCAAAGGCAAGAGCAATCCCAAGGTGTCCAAGACCTTCAACACCATTTCCAAAAACAACAGCTCCTGTTCCGATGAACACAAGCATAAAAGTACCGATCAATTCAGCAACAAATTTTTTCATATTAAGTCTCCTTTTTTCAAACTATGTATTAGTCTATCAGAAGGAGGAAAGGGTTTCAAGAAAAGTGCTTGGAAATTTTGTGCAAGTTTTCACATTTAATAGTCGAAATCTAATATTGAAAAGATTGAATAGCTTCTTTCAAGTCATCTTGTAAACTATTTCTCTGGTCGAGTTGAACATAGACTTCTAAGAGACAGGATCTGAAATTGGAAATTTTATAAAAATCTTCCCTATCTTCTATCGGGAAATCAAGGGACTTTATCCAAGAAGCCAGTGTCGCTTGCTCCACCTTTCCTTGCAAAATAGGTTCATAAAGCACTCTGGCCAAGCGCCAGTCCTCATCATCAATAAACCGAATCGAAACTCTTTTAAACATAGGACCAAGGATCTCAAACACCTCATCAATTCGACTTGCAGAAAAGTCTGGATGACAAACAACTTCAGTCAAAAGATCAGCCCCATGAGCAAAAGCATGCACCCAACCATATTGACTTGAAAAACCTGTCGTATCCTCTTCTTTTTCAAGGTAATGCAACCCTTGATCGAGCATCGTATTTCTGATATCAGTCTTAAGCACTTGATAAAAAAGAGACTGTTGATTGCCATCGGCAGATAAAAGATTAGCATAAATAAGTGCCCTAAAAGAACGTTCAAGCGTTGAAGCTCCTGTCTTATCACTCTCTTTATCTAGCCCACCATCAGAGACAATCTCAGCAGCAATCAACTGAAATTGCTCCTTAGTAAATAACTCTTCTTGAATCCCCCTAGCCAGACTGGTAAAAACCAATTCATCACGAATATCTGGATTGGGATCCCCTAAGTGCTCAAGTAACCATAGGAGTTCTTCTTGACGATAGCTCGGTTTTTCTTCTATTACTTTTCTTTTCAATTCTTGATACATCCCCATACCTCCAATCATACACATCTATTATACAACATTCTTTTCTAGCTATCATCATTATAAAAGATAAATAGGTTAGTCTCAGATATTTTTTCACTCTTAGAGGGTTGATTTTTTCCAAAAAGTAGGTATTTGTTTGACACAAATTTCACAAAGGTATATACTAAAAAGTGATAGGACTTCTTTTAGAGTCTATCACAACTCACTTATAACCCTTTGCTGTTCTTTTATGAACGTTTGAATGGTATCACGGATACCAAGGAGGAATCATATGTCTAAAGTAGCTATCGTTACAGGTGCAGGTCAAGGGATCGGTTTTGCAATCGCAAAACGCTTGGTTCAAGATGGTTTTAAGGTTGGAGTTTTAGACTACAACGCTGAAACAGCTGAGAAAGCAGTTGCTGAATTGTCAGCAGATAAGGCTTTTGCTGTTGTAGCTGATGTGTCTAAACAAGCAGAAGTAGCTGCAGCTTTCCAAAAAGTTGTCGATCATTTCGGAGACTTGAACGTTGTTGTAAACAACGCTGGTGTCGCTCCTACTACACCTCTGGATACAATTACAGAGGAACAATTCGCTCGCACATTTGCTATTAACGTCGGTGGTGTGATTTGGGGAGCACAAGCTGCTCAAGATCAATTTAAAGCACTTGGTCACGGTGGTAAAATCATCAATGCTACTTCACAAGCAGGTGTTGTCGGAAATCCAAACTTGACTGTTTACGGCGGTACAAAATTCGCTGTTCGTGGTATTACTCAAACATTGGCGCGTGATTTAGCAGAGTCAGGTATCACTGTCAACGCCTATGCTCCAGGTATCGTTAAAACACCAATGATGTACGATATCGCTCATGAAGTTGGTAAAAATGCAGGAAAAGATGACGAGTGGGGTATGCAGACATTTGCAAAAGATATTACCCTAAAACGTCTATCTGAACCAGAAGATGTAGCTGCAGCAGTTAGCTTCCTTGCTGGACCAGATTCAAACTACATTACAGGACAAACCATTATCGTTGATGGTGGTATGCAATTCCATTAAGATCAAAAAAGTGAGGTTGGAAAACAATCCAACCTCTTTTAATATCTGGCGATTCTAGATAGGAATCTTTTTTGTTCTAGAATTTTATTTTTAAAGCATATAAAATGAAGTACATTCTATATCTTTATCATTATCCAAAGATATCTCTTACCCTAGACTTCCAATTCCCCCAACTGGGCACTGTAGGCAATAATCTGATCAACTGTGTCTGACAAGAACTGGATGGTATCACGAAGTGGTTTGTCCGTTGAAATGTCCGCTCCGATAATCATGGCTGACTCAAGCGGTGTCTTGCTACCACCTGATTTGAGGAGATTGAGCCAATCTTCAGCTCCAGTTTCTGAATGTTTCAGATGGAGGTAACCCGCAGTCGAAATCACTAGTCCTGCTGAGTAGGTGTAACTATACAAGCCCATGTAGTAGTGAGCTTGACGCATCCAAGTCAAAGCTGCATCATCATCAATCTCAATGGCATCGCCCCAGAAATCCGTCAAAACTTCCTTCATAATGCTGTTGAGCTTGCTTGCTCCGAAGGTTTCTCCTTCTTCAATCAATGTATAAACCTTACGTTGGAAGGCTGCTTCCAAAAGGTGAGTGATAAAGTTATGGAAGTAGGTGTCTGTCAAGCGGTGAGCAAGGGCAAAGCGTTTTTGACGAGGGTCATCAGACTGGTGCTCTAAGTAGTCACTGAGAAGCAATTCATTGAAAGTTGACGGCGCTTCAACATAGTAGGTCGACATGTGGGCGTTAAAGTAGCTTTGATGATTATCTGAAAAGATGAATTGACCAGAATGTCCGATTTCATGAATTAAGGTATAGACATCGCTCAAACGGCCTGTCCAGCTCATGAGAACATAAGGATGCACGCGATATGGGTCCGCCGCATAACCACCAGAATCCTTGCCACTATTAGCAGCAAAATCCACCCAGCGCTCTTCTTGATAACGAGCAACTTCCTGACAATATTCTTGACCCAAAGGTTCTACCGACTTCATGACCAAATCATAGGCGTCATCAATAGTCACTTGAGGATTAAGGGCGCTATCCAAGTCCAATTTCCAGTCTGCAAAGGTCATCTTTTCAAGACCATTTACCTTGGCAACATGCTTGAGGTATCTCTGAGCAACGGGCGCAAAATCCTTCATGATGAGGTCAATCTGACGATCAAACATAGCACGGTCCACTTCTTGCTCAGCTAGAAGATAGTCAAAGACGGAGTCATATCCCTTCATATCTGCCAATAATTTTTCAGACTTGACTTGGGCTAGATAGGCAGCCGCAGCCGTATTTTGGTGCTTACGAAGCCCTTCTGAGAAGGAACAGAAAGATTTCTCACGAACCTCAGCATCCTCGTGGTTTTGGTAGAAATTCTCATAGGTCACAAAGCTATTTTTGTAGGTTTTGCCATGGGCTTCAAAGTCAGCCATTTCAAAATCCCCAGCTCGCATCTTAGTGTAAATATCCTGTGGACTGTAGAAAACTTCACCCAGATTGGTCAAGGCTTTTTCCACATCAGCCCCTAGATAGTGGGCTTTTTTGATTTTTGCCTGACGAATGGCTGCCGTTAAGTGAGGCAATTCCCCCAAACGGTCCAAGACTTCCTCGTCCGCTGCCACCAAGGCATCGTCAAAAAAGGTCAAGTCTACGCTGGCATCTGTTTCAAATTCCATCCCAGCTTGGGCAATGTTAGCAAATTCGTCATTGCTATAATCTGTCGTCTGAGGCATAAAACCATAGTTACCAATATGGCTCATCTGAATGTAGATTTGTTCCAATTCTGCAAAGGCCTTCTCGAAATCCTCAAAAGTGTGAAGATTGCCCTTGTAATCACGGCTAAACTGGTTGATGTCTTCGCGAGCCTTCTCGATCGCACGCAAGAAATCCTCACGGTCTTGGTATAGGGCTGTTAAATCCCAAAGTTCCTTCTCTGGAAACTCTGAACGGTGTTTTTGTTCCATTTTCTTCCTCTTATTTCTCTAATTCTAATAAAACACTAAGGGCTGATAAGGCGTAAAGCGGTGCTGTTTCTGCTCGCAAAATGCGAGGGCCAAGTCCTGCTAAGACTGATCCCTTAGCTTCAAAACTCTCAATTTCTGCAGGTGAGAGACCACCTTCTGGACCAAAGATAAAGAGCAATTTGTCTCCTTTCTCGAGTCCAGTAACTGCTTGTAAAAGCGCAGCGCTTTCTCCTTCTTTAGCTGATTCTTCATAGGCCACTACGATAGAGTCAAACTGGTCAAGTTGGGCTAGAAAGTCTGCTTTTTTCTCAAAAAGCTTGATACTTGGAACAACATTACGCTTGCTTTGTTCTGCTGCTCCAAGGGCAATTTTTTCTAGTTTTTCAACCTTTTTACCCAATTTCTTGCCATCCCACTTGGCGACCGACCAGTCAGCAGGGAAGGCCCAGATCTGGCTAGCTCCGAGTTCTGTTACTTTCTGAGTGATGAACTCCAGCTTGTCTCCCTTGGGAAATCCAGATGCGATGGTCACTTGGACTGGCAGTTCCACATTGTCATCCAATTCCTCAATTAACTCAAACTGACGACCCTCTACATTTACCACGCGCGCCAAACGCTTAATGCCATCATCAAAGACCAAGGTTACCTGGTCATCTTCTTTCAAACGCATGACCTGAAACATATGCTTGCTGGTTTCCTTGTCCTCAATGGTGACAGGAGAGATTGCACTACCTTTAACAAAATACTGTTGCATGCTAGCCTCCAATCACACCTGAAATATCCTTGGTCTTCTTGAAAACATAGGCATTCCATTCGCCTTGAATCATATGGGTTTCAAGGAAAAATCCAGCTGACTCAGCCGATTCGCGCACCATGTCCCACTTATCCTTAATAATCCCACTCATGATCAGGTAGCCTTCATCCTTGACCAAACGATAAGCATCCTCTGTCAGGTGAATGAGAATATCTGCCAAGATATTAGCCACGATAACATCTGCCTCAATCTCAACACCCTTAAGCAAGTCTCCTGTTGCTACATGGATGTTTTCCATACCAGGATTGAGCTCAATATTTTCCTGAGCGACTCGAACCGCCACATCGTCCAGGTCATAGGCAAAAATTTCTTTAGCACCAAGTAGCGAGCTAGCAATGGAAAGAACCCCTGAACCAGTCCCCACATCTAGTACCGTCTCACCACCACGGAGAACCTGCTCCAAGGCAAAAAGGCTCATCTTGGTCGTTGGGTGGGTTCCAGTTCCAAATGCCATTCCTGGATCCAGCTTGATAATCTTTTCTCCAGCAGTCGCCTCATAGTCTGTCCAAGACGGCACGATGGTCAAATCATGAGTAATACGAGCTGGTTCATAGTATTTCTTCCAATTGTCCGCCCAATCTTCCTCAGCCAAGGCAGTTGTCCCCATCTTGACCTCTCCCAGATCCATAAAATCTGTCAATTCTGCTAAGTGAGCCTGCAAATCTGCCTCAACCACTGCTATATCAACCGTATCAGGATAGTAGGCTGTCACCACGATTTCTTCCTGTTGCTCAACCTCAGGGAAAATCTCACCAAAGCGATCCACATTTCCCACATAGTCCATGCTGTCTTCGATTGCAACACCTTGGGCGCCTAACTCAATCAGGAGATTAGAGACCAGCTCCTCTCCCTCGCGCTTAACTGTAACTTTTAACTCTTGCCATGTTTCCATAATTAAGATACCAAGCCCGTAAAACACAAAGCCAAAATAGGAACTTCTCTGAAGACGCTTGTGTCTATGAGAAGTTTATCTTTTTTGTCACAGTGTTTAGGGCGAGTTCAGTTTAGAAATTTAACTGAACCATCCTTTCTAATCACTTACTTTTAAATAATCCCTCAATCTTCTCTGCAACTGAGGTATAACTTGACTGGAAGTAAGAAATTCCTCAACTTTCATCAGCTGATAGGCCTGCCCTTCATCTCCAAATACGATACTGTCAAACTGATCTTGACTTAGCTGACCAACCATAAAGACCGACTGCTTCCACTCAAAAAGCACACTTGAGTATACTTTACTCCAAAGCAGGCACTCTTCAGTTAGATGAATTCCTAGTTCTTCATAGACTTCACGCTGAGCGCAGTCAAAAGGACTTTCATCCCCTTCACGGCCACCACCTGGCAAATCCCACATGTTGGGACAAAGGATATCGTCCTTGTCATCACGTAAGATAGTCAAAACCTTACCCCCACAAATCAAGGCAATCTTAGAGCCTGTAAAATCCATTCTGCTATCCAATAATTCCATGATATTTACTCTTTTCTATGATAATAATTACTCTCTAAGAAAATACAAGCTAGTTTTCTTCGATTACTTTTTGGCACTCTACATCCCAGTACGCCTGCCATCTACCATGTTTTTTAGCAAAATAAACCGTAAACTCATCATTTACATAATCTGCAACATAGCGAAGATTAGGCGGGTTTTCCTCAAAACTTAATATCCAAGGATGGAAGTAAAATGTCCTTTCCCACTTCTTCTGAGTATAGCCGAGATCCTTAGCATACTGAGGGATGGGTTGTTGCAACTCACTTTCCAAATGGGACTGAATGGCATTGTCAAAACTATTCAAACGAGCTAATAGTTGCTGAAACTGCTCTTCTTCCTCCGTCTTAAAACCAACTAGAAATTCAAATTCCTCAAAATCTTCAGGAAATTCAAGTTCTGTGATTTTCCCATCCTCAGCATAGCGTCCTTCCTCATTAACAAGGCGACGAGCTCCTGATTTCAATACTCTCTCGAAATCCAGATCCGCAAAGCGATTGCGGGGAAGAATATCAACTGACGGCTCAGTTTTAGCTGACCTTCTCCTGAAAAACTGTTTGACTTTTTCTAGCATAGTCTCCCCCTTCTCCTTGAATTCATTATTTAAAAATGTCCACTTAGAATCTTTTCTAATACCTCGGATAAGGATAAAATTCTCCCTCTTCCAAGCCTGCTTTTCCTTCTTCAAAGACTTCTTGGTTCCATTCCATGACAAATTCTTCTGCTTCTGGGTCTTCCAAAAAGTCCATGAGAGCATCTAGTCCAACCTCTGCAGTATCTTTGAGAAATAGCGCAAAATAAGCTAAAAATTCACGAGAAAAACCTTTCTTCGGCAGGTAAGGGATGACCGTGAGATAGTCTTCTTCATTAACAGTTGACTTGGCAGGGTTGTAAAAAAGTACCGCTTCTTCAAAAAGGATATCATCTGACGAAACCTCTCCGTCTTCATCTAACATCTCCACCCCTGCAGCATTTTGTGCCTCTAACAGAAAACTCACTTCCACCGCATGATTGCGCTTATCCCAGCTAATCTCATAATCAAAAGGAAAGTTCTTGTCCAACTCTTCTTGTAAAACATCTAAAAATCCGTATGTTGCCATTTTGTCCTCTTTCTATACGACTCTTTAATCGCCCCGAATACTCGGAAATATGCTAAAATAGATACTACCATATTACCACATTCGTATCAGAAAATCCATGTTAGAAAGGACTGCTATGCCAGACAATCTCGCGCTTCGTATGCGCCCCAAAACCATCGACCAGGTCATCGGTCAGGAGCATCTAGTTGGACCAGGCAAGATTATCCGCCGCATGGTGGAAGCCAATCGCCTATCCTCTATGATACTCTACGGGCCTCCGGGTATCGGAAAAACCAGTATCGCTTCGGCCATCGCTGGAACGACCAAATATGCCTTTCGAACCTTCAATGCAACTGTTGATAGTAAAAAACGTCTCCAAGAAATTGCTGAAGAAGCTAAATTCTCAGGTGGCCTTGTACTGCTACTGGACGAGATTCATCGTCTTGACAAGACTAAACAAGACTTCCTCTTGCCTCTCTTGGAAAGTGGACTGGTCATTATGATTGGAGCGACGACTGAAAATCCTTTCTTTTCTGTCACGCCAGCCATCCGCAGTCGTGTTCAGATTTTTGAGTTGGAACCCCTGTCTAACCAAGATGTCAAGGAAGCCATTCAAATCGCCCTAACTGACCCTGAACGAGGTTTTGATTTTCCAGTTGAGTTAGATGATGATGCCCTTGATTTTATCGCAACATCTACCAATGGAGATCTCCGTTCTGCCTTCAACTCACTGGATTTGGCCGTTCTTTCGACTCCGGCAAATGATGACGGTATCCGTCACATCACGCTCGATATCATGGAAAATAGCCTGCAGAGAAGCTACATCACTATGGACAAGGATGGGGATGGACACTATGATGTTCTCTCTGCTCTGCAAAAATCCATCCGTGGCTCGGATGTCGATGCCAGTCTCCACTATGCCGCTCGCTTGATAGAGGCCGGTGATCTTCCTAGTCTCGCTCGTCGCTTGACCGTCATTGCCTACGAAGATATCGGCTTGGCCAATCCTGAAGCGCAGATTCATACCGTCACTGCTCTGGATGCGGCGCAGAGGATTGGTTTCCCTGAGGCTCGTATCCTCATCGCCAATGTCGTCATTGACCTGGCACTCTCACCTAAGTCCAACTCAGCCTATGTGGCTATGGATAAGGCTCTAGCTGACCTTAAAACATCAGGTCATCTGCCAATTCCTAGACACCTAAGAGATGGTCACTATAGCGGAAGCAAGGAACTTGGCAACGCCCAAAACTACCTCTATCCTCATAACTATCCAGGTCACTGGGTCAAACAAGAATACCTACCAGAAAAAATCCGTGACCATAGCTACTTTTCTCCAGAAGATAGTGGAAAATACGAACGGGCCCTGGCTCAACGCAAGGAAATCATTGATAAATTACGAAACTTGTGAAATCCTTTTCAAAAAATTGCATTTTCCTCTTGATTTTTTTTGAAAAAGTGGTATCATATAAACATAGAAACGCTGTGGTGTACGACTTCACACTTAAGTGTTGACCGACTATTTTTTGTATTATTAGGGAAACAAAAGTCTTCTAACAGCATGTAGGCCGTCTCACACGGAAACAGCTTCAGTTAGAGCGAGTTGCCCACCTGCTTAATTGCGCGGGTTCAATACAAACCGTGAAGTTTCGGCACCAATACAGCTTTTTTGTTTGCCTCCTTAGCTCAGCTGGCAGAGCAGCGGACTCTTAATCCGTGGGTCACAGGTTCGAGCCCTGTAGGGGGCATCTAAATCAACAGGAAAAAGCCTTGATTTATAAGGCTTTTTTGCTTGTCTATAACTGATTTGCCCCATCATTTGCCCCACATTTTTTTATGAGCAATCTTTCCAAACATCTCTGATTACGAAAAACAAAAAAGCTATCCTACCTTTGCAAATTTGGATAAGATAGCAGAATATTTTAATGCAACTCCAACCCAACTATTTGGAACTAGTAAAGAGATTGAGTTAGAAAAGAGTGTTCTTGAATCTAATGAATACTCTGATAAAGTAAGTGAGATTTTAAAAGCTGTCAAATACATCGAAGATTTTCTAGAAACTGATGGACAGTACTTAGAGGATTTACTTTACTTAACAAGAGGCAACCAACTATACACAGAAGATGGAGAAGAGTTGTATATTGATCCAACTTCTCAGAAAAGAGCACTTCATAACCAATATGAACCTGGTTTTATTGTAGCAAGGGATAAATCTCCACTAGAACTCTTAATTGAAAATAAGGAATTGTTTGATAAATAGAAAAAGCGAGGATAACCTCGCTTCAGATTGAAGTTAAAATCTTTAGAAGACACTTTTATAAGGACTTTGTCTTCAATCTGTGAAAAGGAGTGAAAACTCCTTTTCTTTTTGTAAGTCAGACTGAAACTTCCAAATTGTTTATTTATTTTATTGACATTTTCTATAAAAATAAGTACAATAGTTTTATTAGCAAACTATACTATACTATATAGGGGGTATTGAAATGAAATTTTCTAATCGTTTACTGCTATTCCTTGCAGGAGTTGTTTTTGTCCTTTTAGGACTTTTCCTATTTACAAACCCAGTAGCTAATCTTGTTGCTTACAGCTGGTGGATTGCATTTGATTTACTGGTTTCTTCTATAGCAGCTATTTTAGGCTATTTCTCTGCACCAAAAGAGCTTCGCTCACCTGTTTATCTTTTCCAAGGATTTGTTAGTCTTCTCTTAGCTCTTTACCTCGTTGCTTATGGCTTTTTGACCCTGCCGGTCGTCATTCCGACCATTGTAGGAATTTGGTTAATTGTAGAAGCCATTATTGCTTTCTTTAAAGGCAATCGTCTAGGATTGATTTTCCCTATTATTGGTAGCAATATCACGTGGGTAGCCTTGCTTGAATTTTTACTAGGTCTAGTGATTCTGTTCAATCCAGTGGCTACAGGTGTCTTTGTCGTTTATGTCATTGCCTTTGCATTTTTAGTTACTGGCTTCACCTACATTATTGAGGTCTTTCGTAAATAGTCTAGTTGCTATTTCTATCGCATTCAAAAAAGCTGGGAAATCATATTCTCAGCTTTTTTGTCTCTTTAATTATCACTTTTTCGCATTCCATTCTGCGTAGAATTGCTCCAAGTATTCTTCCAAAAAGTGATGGCATAGTGCTCTAGCATTCGATAAGTTGCAATAATAACCGGTCGAGAACGGGGCATCGACTCAATCATACCGAAAATAAAAGAGCGAATGTTATCTGCAAAAAGAAAGCTTAGATTCTTTGCGATTTCAACAAAAAAAGCACTGTTTGTACTGACCCCAAAAAGTTAGACAAGTAATTTAAGTGAAGGATTTAGTTCTGTATTTCACAGGACTAATGTAAGTGGCTCATTTGGACTATCCTCCTGTTTTGTTTTGTCACTTACAGTATAGTCCTTTTAGGCTTTTCAGAATTAAAACAGTTTGTTCAAACTGAAAATACAAAATTAGCTCAGGCTTCAATTGTAAAAGCTGAAAATGGTGTTGTTAACGTCAAAGATAGCTTTGATTTGATGAATTCCCTAGGAGATGATTATTTCGAAGGCGGATTAATTGGTAGTTTAATCGGAATTTTAGGTGGACCACTAGGTGTTCTCTTTGGTTTTGCTACTGGTGGAGCAATTGGCGCCTCCGTTGGTTCAGACAAAGAATTGATCAATTCGGCATTAACTACAACCGTTAGTAAAAAGTTGACTAATGGCGAAGTAGCTATTATTGCACTTGTACAAGAAAATGATGAATCTGTTTTAAATGCTATTTTTGAAAAGTATCAGGTTGACATTGCTAGATGGGATGTCGCTACTGTTGCGGCAGAGATAGAGTCAGCTCTCAAAATTCAAGAAGATTTAGAGCATCAAGCTAAAGCTCGCTTAATTGCGGATAAAAAAGAAGCTCGTCGTGAAAAATTTGATAAATTGAAAGCTAGTATTAAAGAGAAATTTTCGAAAAAAAATTAACAGACTGAAGAGACTGAGGTAATTAGGAATCGGTAAACAGTCCATCTCTGATTACGAAAAACAAAAAAGCTATCCTACCTTTGCAAATTTGGATAAGATAGCAGAATATTTTAATGCAACTCCAACCCAACTCTTTGGAACGAGTAAAGAGATTGAGTTAGAAAAGAGTGTTCTTGAATCTAATGAATACTCTGATAAAGTAAGTGAAATCTTAAAAGCTGTCAAATACATCGAGCATTTCCTACATACTGATGGACAGTACTTAGAGGATTTACTTTACCTAACAAGAGGCAACCAACTATACACAGAAGATGGAAAAGAGTTGTATATTGATCCAACTTCTCAGAAAAGAACACTTCATACCCAATATGAACCTGGTTTTATTGAAGCAAGAGAAAAATCTCCACTAGAACTCTTAATTGAAAATAAGGAGCTATTAGATTAAATAAAAAAAGCGAGGATATCCTCGCTTTTCTATTGTAAAATCTTATTCTTCATTATCAATCATCAAACACTCCGCCTGTAATCTGGTACATGAGGTAAATGTGCTCCAAGATTTTGACAATTCGCGCCACATGAAATTATTTAAGCATATCCTTTTCTCTCATTACCATTTTCTGTTATAATAAATAGTACTTCTAAAATAGAAAGGTCTTAAGATGACAACTCTTATTAAACATAAACGTGTAGAATTTTCAGAACTTTTTTATGACTTAGTTTTTGTTTTTGCAATTTCAAAAGCAACTGCTTTAATTCACCCTCTTCATAGCGGTGTTGTGGCTTGGGATTCTTTACTTGATTTCTTCATCTCTGTCATGGTTATCATCAATTCCTGGATGATTCAAACCATTTATACCAATCGCTATGGAACAAACTCGTTATTTAACATGGTAATCATGTTTATCAACATGGGACTTATGCTCTTTATGTCCAATATGATTGGATACAATTGGCAACAATGGTTCTATTATACCTGTTGGGCTGTTGGTACATTGACCCTTACCTTATTTTTTCAATATTTGGTTGAATTTTTTAGAAAATCAACCGATAATACTGATCGGGAAAGTATCAAAGGTTTTCTATGGTTAACAGGTCTAGGAAGTTTAGGAGTCTATCTGGCAGCTCTTTTTCCTATTTACGTTGGAGTCTATATCTTTATTGCTAGTATTCTGCTAACATTTATTGTGCCAATTTTCTTGATTACTAAAGATGAGCATTTCCAGGTAAATCTTCCCCATTTAATCGAGCGCGTCTCCCTTCTTGTGATTATTACGTTTGGAGAGATGGTTGTTGGGCTAGCTAGCTTCTTTACAGTCGAGAATTTCTCGATTTATTCGGTTCTCAATTTCGTTATCATGCTTTCCCTGTTCTTGTTTTATTTTGGCGAATTTGACCATGCTATTGATGAAGGATCTAGTCAAAAGGGATTATTTGTAATTTATAGTCACTATCCTATTTTCATCGGGCTTATGTTGATGACAGTTTCGATGGGTTATCTCCTGAATCCCGAGGCTAATCTTCTCGTTGCAATCAGCTTCTTTTATATCGGAATTGGCCTCTTCCAAGCTGCTGTCCTAGCAAATGGGCCCTATAACAAAAACTATCTTCGCTATCCGAGAAGTTACTACTGTGCTCAAGCGACACTCTATCTGGCTGCCTTGATTCTCTCTTTGATTTTCGCTTCTAATCCTATAACAGTGTTGAGTATTGCAACCATTTTAGCTCTAGCTATAGCCATTCATTTTATTTATTTTTATATGACACAGAATAAAAAATATTCCAAATCTAACTGGGGGATATTTTAATGAGTTTATAACATTAAAAAGCTTTGGGAACCAAGGCTTTTTTTTCATTAATTTGTTTTTCCATTTTATCCTCCGATTTGAACTCGCACTGACATTTATTTATAACAACACTATATATCTAGTATGGCATAATCATTAGGTATTATAGGTTTTCAAACCAAATGTGAGTCATTCGTTTTTGCCCCACTTTTGCCCCATTTTTAAATCCTGACATTGAAAACACCTAAAAGTATTTCCCTAAAATCAGCTATATTTCAACATTTTTGTTTATTTTCAATATGAAAAGTTCTTACAAATTCATGCAGGGGGCATCTAAACAACAGGAAAAAGCCTTGAAATCAAGGCTTTTTTGTTTATCTAAGTATTTAGGGGCTATCCCAAAAGATAGATGGTCAATGTTCCACTTCTTCCTTAAAGCGTACCTTTCCTTGGCTATATAATCCCATAATCTTTACAAAACGAACTGCATTGTTTTGGTTATACATAAGAAAAATTGTAAAGAATAACATGCCAGCAAACCACAAAGCATAGCTTTCATCAATCGGTCGACCAAATTTTCGAGGAAGAGTCAAGAAATACAAAAAATAATAGATAGACACTATATTTATTAGATAGCGAGCAAATCGAAAAGGTAAAGCAGACAGTTGTCTAGGATCAAACTGATTTTTTACAAACAAATTATGAGATGCGGCATAGTAAAAGACTTTCTCTGTCGTCGGCTGTGCTTTGCGAACATTTTTATAGAGTGCTCGTTCAAGTAAAGCAACCAACGAGAAAAACTGCATCAACCAAAATAGAAAAATACAAGCTAGACTAAACCAGTTATAGACACCAACAAACTTGAGTGAAAAGAAGCCCGAAATTGCGGGTCCACCTGCTAGTAAGAGAATTACCAAGTCAGGAATAAAGGAATTCGTGTCACCAGCTTTTTCAGTATTGAGCAACCTACTCTTTGGAGCAGCTAAAGCCTCTCCTGTCTTTTGGTCATAATAAACAGCTTGACCGTCACATTCGCCGATAAAGACACGACGGCGTCCAAGAAAAAACATATTAACCTCTTTCTATTTATGAACATAAGCCTTCAAATTTCTGAATTTATTATCCTAGTATACCATAAAGGTCATAGGATAGCTAAGAGCCACATCTTGCTAAAAGGTTGACAGAACTTCGCTCCATAGGATATGATGGGAATACCTAGAATTTTAACTCTGCACGACCTATACGCCTTCTACTGAAAAAGCGTTGGCGAGTTCAATTCTATATCTGGAGGTTTCTATGAAAATCTATTATTCAAAATTTGTCGGTATCGGCTATCTAGTCTTTGCAGTGGGTGTATTCTTTCAATTTTTCTTTTTTCTCGCACATGGATTGATCGACTTTTCCCAGCTTAGTCTTCTCACAGTAGTTCCAACCATTCTCTTTTTCGCTGCTATCTATTCAACGATTGCAGGCATCAAAAGACTTTCTAGCCGCAGACTCTCCTTTGAATTCACCTTTGAAGGTATTTATGTCTACCCCGGACTCTTCTTTTCCAAGGAAATCTTCATCCCAAAAGAAGAATTATTACGGGCATCGTATGTTGAAGTGGATGTCAGTGACCCTGACCATGTCAACAGCAAGGCTTACTATTTAGACTTCGATCTGAGAGAGGTGACCCAGCTAGAAGATATCTCTAAGTCAAACGTCATCATCGATACAAGTACCCTGATATTACGTCTCGCCCTTAGCCTTTGTCGATTTAGAGAGGAAGAAAAAACCGAGTTAGCAACCTATCTAAAAGAAAACTACGGAATTGATTTCTTATATTAAAACGACATTAAAAAGCCCTGATGTGTACTGCCCCCAAAAGTTAGACAAAAAATCTAACTTTTGGGGTACAGTTCAAATCCAAGGCTTTTTTGTTATTCTTAGTTACTCGTCTAATCGAATAAACATCATTGCATTAAGCAAAGAGATGAGAGCGACTGTATTGACATTATTGGAATAGATCAGTCTCTTATTTTCAATAGGTGGAATAATAAAATTAGAAATAATGATGTCGTAAGATGATTTTTTTAGAGCATCAAGGGATAACTCTAATTCACCCCAAACCTCCAGCTCAAAATTGTTACTGCAATAGTAAGCAAGTGTCTCAGCTACTGATTTTGCATGATACTGATCAAAATTACTCATGACCAAAACCTTTAATTTAGGTTGATTTTGTAAAAGATTTAGCACTAAGTGTTTGCTATGAGTGATAAAAGTATAGGACAAATGATTGACTTTCATTGAACTGTCTTCCATTTCCAAAGTCTTTAGATAATGTTTAATCCCTTCCTTCACCTCTGAAACAAAGCGAGGAAAAATATTTTGAAAGTTTTTAATTGTATTGCCTTTTTGATCAAATAGGATAAACTCTGTAGATAATTCCTGACGATGCAGATGTGCCGTATTATGCAGGTGCCAAATCAGATTATCTTTATTGTCTACTTGGAGATTATAGTCTCTTGATACCTGATCCACTAAATCTCCCAATAATTGATACGATTTTTTAACATAGCTTTCTGTTTTTGCATAGTTCAGAAATACTTCTTCATCTATGAAAAACATTTTTTGAAAATAGGATACAAATAGTTGACCTAGCACTTTTTTATTCAGAGAGATATGATATTCAGAATCAAAGCTCGCTACAATGTCTTCGATTTCTTCTGCCTGCATGAACGATTCTAACAATTGATTGTTAAAAGAATCTCTCTCAACTTCCATGAAATGACCAAACTTTATGCGATATAGATTGGTTACTAGGAGCAACTTTAGCATTCTATGAGTTGACAAATTCATCGGGAAAGAAGTTACTTTATAGACTAATTCCAATAATTGAGACAAGGGTTCTGGAGAAAAATCTTCAAATGGCAATTCGAGGAAATAATATTTCTCTGAAAAATACTGGGCAAAAAAGTAACGGATATCAATCTCATTTCCAGTGATTTGAACTGGATTGAGGCTAATTTCAAAACGATATTGTTTCTTAATAATTTTATTAATATGACGGATGATACGGTAAAGAGAGGAAGCACTGATATAAAACTCTTTGCAAATATTCTCAGCATCACATCCTTCATTGAAGAAGACAAATTCTAAAATTGAAAAGTGAGTTGAATGATTAAAAAAATGGTGATAGACCATTTCAATATCACTATCATCAGTATTTATGATACGTATACCATTTGTCGAGGAATGAAATATCAAGTCAGGAAAAGAAGATTTGACATGGGATAAGTCATCTTTTACAGAACGTTCTGAATAATGCAATACTTCTGCTAGTTCCGAAATATGAAACCAGCGTTTGTTTTCAAATAGTAATTCTAACAATTCTAATTGTCTGTGACTTTTTTTAGATAATAAATCTCTCATGGATAGCTTTTCTCTCTTTATAATAAACTAAACGATTATTTTTCAATTTTCATATATTATAACATATAATAAGGCATATCTATCCCCCTACAACTATTTTTGCTTGCTATAAAATCACTAACCTAACTGCTAAAAATTGAACACAAACAATATTTTCTTATTTATATGTACCTTAAGTACATTTTTTAAACAATTATTTCGAGGCAAAATGATACCCTTCCTAATTAAAATATTATATAATTAACTTAATCAAAGAAATTTATTCTTTGATTTAGAATTAGAAAAGGAGGATACACTATGTTATGGTCCATTATTGCTGGAGGACTAATTGGACTTGTAGCAGGTAGAATCACCAAAAAAGGCAGCTCTATGGGCATTATTGCAAATGTATTCGCAGGTTTAGTCGGAGCATCTGTAGGTCAGTCTTTGTTGGGTAGCTGGGGACCAGTAATAGCTGGAATGTCTCTAGTCCCTTCAATAGTAGGTGCAGTAATTGTTATTACTGTAGTATCATTTATTACAGGAAGAAAATAATAAATGTTCACTTAAGTTACTAGACTATTTTTAAATAAACTCAACAGGAAAATAGTCTAAATGTTAAATTGAAAGGATGCATATGTCAAAAGCAAAGAAAATATCTTTAATTATTTTCTGTATTTTAATCTTGACAATTTTCCTTCCTATTTTGATAGACTACCATCAAGTCAGCGATTTAGGTATCCAGCTATTCAGCTGGAGGCAGAACGATTTAATTGAATTCTATCTTGCTAGGTATATTTTTTGGGGTATAGTTGTTCTATCAACTTTAGTTTTATTATGGATGTTAGTTGTGTTGTTTTATCCTAAGCGTCATTTGGAAATTCAACTTGAAACAAAACATGATACCTTAAAATTAAAGAATTCAGCAATCGAAGGTTTTGTTAGAAGTTTGGTGAGCGATCATGAATTGATCAAAAACCCAACTGTCCACGTAAATTTACGAAGAAATAAATGTTTTGTTAAGATAGAAGGTAAAGTTCTTCCTTCGGACAACATCGCTAACAGATGTCAGCTAATTCAAAATGAAATAGCTAATGGTTTGAAGCAATTTTTTGGTATTGAGCGACAGGTTAAACTAGAAGTTTTAGTAAAAGACTATCAGCCTAAACCGAAACCTCAAAAGAAAAAAGTTACTAGTCGAGTAAAGTAAGGAAGTAAAAAATGGAATGGATTAGACATTATCGATATCCAATCATAGCTGGTCTAATAGGTGTGTTTCTCGCTTGTTTGATTATTTCCTTTGGCTTCTTTAAAACAATATTTGTTTTAATCTTAGGAGCGTTAGGGGTTGCAGCTGGATTGTATATACAAAACAACTATATGGACAAATAACTATCTATATAGAAAATAAATAAATAATAAATAATTTAATAAAGGAGTTTCCTATGTCAAACGAAAAAAACACTAATGTTAATGTAGAAAAGAAAGATTCTACTGTTGTATCTCAAGATGTTAAAGGCGAACTTACTTATGAAGATAAAGTAATTCAAAAAATCATCGGTCTATCTCTAGAGAACGTTTCAGGGCTTTTGGAAATCGATGGTGGTTTCTTTGCTAACCTACGAGACAAAATTGTCAATACTGATAGCGTAACTAGTGGTGTTAATGTGGAAGTTGGTAAAACACAAGTTGCAGTTGATCTAAACGTTGTTGTTGAATACCAAAAAAATGTACCTACTTTGTATGAAGAAATTAGAAAAGTAGTTACTTCACAAATTTCCAAAATGACAGATTTAGAAGTTGTTGAAGTTAATGTGAACGTTATCGACATCAAAACTAAAGAACAACACGAAGCTGACTCTGTAAGCCTCCAAGATCGCGTATCTGATGTTGCTGGATCAACTGGAGAATTTGCTTCAGAACAATTTGAAAAAGTAAAATCTGGTCTTGGTAACGGTGTATCTACTGTCCAAGAAAAAGTTGGTGAAGGTTTCGAAAACGTTAAAAATGCAGCAACTGGGACAGTAGCTCACGAAAACTCTCGTGTAAAATAATCTAATAAATGGAGGTATCATCATGTCAGTAGAAGAAAAACTTAATCAAGCCAAAGGTTCTATCAAAGAAGGTGTTGGTAAAGCCATCGGTGATGAAAAAATGGAAAAAGAAGGGGCAGCTGAAAAAGTTGTTTCTAAAGTAAAAGAAGTTGCCGAAGATGCTAAAGACGCTGTAGAAGGTGCTGTAGAAGGTATCAAAAACATGCTTCATAAAGAAGAGAAATAAGGCTTAGACTTTATATATTGTTTTAAGATCAAAATAGAGAACGTTATTGAACTGTATCACAAAAATCAGACAAAAAACCTAATTTTTGGAGTCAGTACATATTCGTTCTCTTTTTTATTTATGAAATTCTAACAACATATGAAACTGTATCAAAAGTAATTATTAGTCAGAAAAGCCTTGACTTCAAGGCTTTTTTGCTTTCTATCTAAACTTTTTCATAATGTATTTTCTTTCAGTGGCTTCAATAGTCTCTACGATTTCAAATCCTTCTTTTTGATAGAGGTGCTTGGCTGCTTGATTTGCCTCGAAGACATTTAGAGAAATACTATCTATGTCTCCATTTTCAAAAGCCAAGCTAACAAATTTTCTTACAGCCTGGCTACCTAAGCCTTGCCCCTGCTTCTGGGGGTTGATAAAAAATCTTCCAATATGAAGATTACTGTCTTCTAGCCTGATTTTCTGGATAAGCCCCACAAACTCTTGTCCATCAAAGATAGAAAAGATTCCTTCCAAATCTTGCAAAACTTGAATGGTCAAGGGAAAAGGAATCATTGTTCCCATCCATTGTTCTTGAAAGGATTTGCCAAGGGAATTAGACCATTGGCATAGGAGTTGAGCGTTTTCTGTGCTCACCTTTTCTTCAAAACGAATTGTCATATTTGCCTCACCATCTTATCTATGTTTCCCCATTATACTACTTTTCCTATTTTTTACGAATAGATAAGTATGATTGATTTTTATTTTTTTCTTGTCGGGAGCATTCTCGCTTCCTTTCTTGGTTTGGTCATTGACCGTTTTCCAGAGCAATCCATTATCAGTCCAGCCAGTCACTGCGATTCCTGTCAGACTCTCTTGCGTCCCTTGGATTTGATTCCGATTCTGTCGCAGGTTTTTAATCGCTTTCGCTGTCGCTACTGCAAGGCTCCTTATCCTGTCTGGTATGCCCTCTTTGAATTAGGCTTAGGACTCCTCTTTCTGGTTTACTCTTGGGGATTACTTCCCTTGGGGCAAGTCATCCTAATCACTGCTGGTTTGACCTTGGGCATCTACGACTTTCGCCATCAGGAATATCCCCTACTGGTCTGGATGGCTTTCCACCTAATCCTCATGGTTTCCTCTGGCTGGAATTTGGTCATGGTCTTCTTCCTTGTCCTTGGAATTTTAGCTCATTTTATCGATATCCGTATGGGCGCAGGGGATTTTCTCTTTCTGGCTTCTTGCGCTCTCGTCTTTAGTGCGACCGAATTACTCATCTTGATTCAGTTTGCTTCTGCGGCAGGAATTCTAGCCTTTCTCCTGCAAAAGAAAAAGGAAAGACTTCCTTTCGTGCCTTTCCTCTTACTCGCTGCTTGTGTCATTATTTTTGGTAAGCTACTGCTTGTTTGATAAAGTCCTCAATTGGCTCTCCTTGGTGGAGAGCTTTTACAATTTTCGAACCGACGATGACACCATCTGACACCGCATTGAAGCGTTCTACATCAGCTTGACTAGATACGCCAAATCCTGTCAAGACGGGGATGTCGGCCACTTGATGCAATTGTGCCAAGTGCTTGTCCAAGTCTGCACGGTAATTGCCTGATTTCCCTGTCACTCCATTGATAGCAACGGCATAGACAAATCCCTCCGCCCCTTCAATCAACTCCTTCTGACGCTCAATCCCTGTCGTCAAACTAACTAGGGGAATCAAGGCGATGTCTGTGTCTGCCAAAAATGGCTCTACGAAATTAGCATGTTCATGAGGCAGGTCTGGGATAATCAATCCTTTAACCGCTGTATCTGCCAAATCTTTGACAAAGTTTTCCACACCGTACTGAAATAGGGGGTTAAAGTAAGTCATGATAACAAGTGGAACTTCTGTTTCAATAGTCTTCAAAGTCTCAACTAGAGTCTGTGTCGAAGTACCATGAGCTAGACTACGCAAACCAGCTTCTTCGATAACAGGTCCATCTGCAACAGGGTCTGAAAAGGGAACTCCTATCTCAATAGCAGACACACCCAAATCTTCTAAAAAGCGGATTGTTTCAGCGAGTCCATCCAAACCTTTTTCATGGTCTCCAGCCATGATATAGGGAACGAAAATTCCTTTTCCTGCTGTTTTAATAGCGTTCAATTTTTCTGTTAAAGTCTTAGGCATGAACTTCTCCCTTCTTTGCTGCGTCTGCTTCCAAGCGGTCTTTGACTTGAACCACATCCTTGTCACCACGTCCAGACAAGCAGACAATCATGGATTTGTCTGGACCAAGTTCTTTGGCCAATTTCACTGCGAAAGCGATAGCGTGACTGGATTCTAAGGCTGGGATAATCCCTTCCACACGAGACAAGAGTTGGAATCCTTCCAAAGCTTCCTCGTCTGTCACTGGTACATAGGTCGCACGTTTGATATCGTGGTAGTGAGAATGCTCTGGACCGATACCTGGATAGTCCAAACCTGCTGAGATAGAGAAGGCTTCAAGAATTTGACCATGAGCATCTTGGAGCACATCCATAAGAGAACCGTGAAGGACACCTGGACGACCCTTGGTCAAGGTAGCTGCGTGGTGCTCCGTATCCACACCAAGTCCAGCCGCTTCAGCCCCATACATGGCTACAGACTCATCTTCTACAAATGGATGGAAGAGCCCGATAGCATTAGAACCACCACCAACACAGGCTACTAGGGCATCTGGCAGATCTTGTCCTGTCAAATCGCGATACTGTTGTTTGGCTTCCCGACCAATGACACTTTGGAAGTCACGAACGATTTCTGGGAATGGATGAGGCCCCAAAGCAGAACCAAGGATATAGTGGGTATCATCGATATTAGCTACCCATGAACGAAGGGCTGCATTGACCGCATCCTTGAGCACGCGCGAACCGTCTGTCACAGCCTCTACCTTAGCTCCCAAAAGCTCCATACGGAAGACATTGAGGGCTTGGCGTTTAACATCCTCTTCACCCATATAGATGGTACATTCCATATTAAAGAGGGCTGCAGCAGTTGCAGTTGCCACACCGTGCTGACCGGCTCCTGTTTCAGCGATAATTTTCTTTTTTCCCATGCGTTTGGCAAGTAAAACTTGTCCTAAGGCATTGTTAATCTTGTGGGCACCTGTATGGTTAAGGTCTTCACGTTTGAGGTAAATCTTGGCTCCTCCGGTATGCTGGGTCAAATTTTTTGCGTAGTAAAGGGGAGTTTCACGTCCCACATACTGGCGTAAGAGTTGATTAAATTCCTCTTGGAAACTTGGGTCTGCCTGACTTTCACGATAGGCCTTCTCCAACTCTAAAACTGCTGTCATCAATGTTTCTGGGACAAAACGTCCGCCGAATTTTCCGTAAAATCCATCTTTATTTGGTTCTTGATATGCCATGCTTTACCCTCTCTATAAATCTTCTAATCTTTTCATGATCTTTTTGTCCATCTGTCTCCACTCCGCTTGATACATCTACTGCATAGGGAGTAAAGTGTTGAATTGCTTTTACTACATTGTCTTCATTAAGGCCACCTGCGATAAAGAAGGGCTGCGCTAGTCCTGTCGTATCCAGTTGACCCCAATCAAAGGTCTGGCCACTCCCTGCCACAGGGGCATCAAAGAGGAGATAGTCTGCCCGAGAATGGGGTACATGTCCCTCTCCATCGACTTGAACAGCCTGAATGCTGGCACAAGGCAAATCCTCAAACAAATCATCCTCCACCTGGCCGTGAACTTGAATCAAGTCCAAGCTAACTTTGTCAATGGCTTCTAGCAGTTCTTCCCGACTTGGTGAAACAAATACGCCAACCTTTTTGACATCTGCAGGAATAAGCTTTGCCAGCTCAGCAGCCTGATCCAAGGTCACCTGTCTTTTACTGACTGCAAAGACAAAACCGATGTAGTCTGCTCCTGCTAAAACGGCTGTTTCCACCGCTTCTTTGGTCGATAATCCGCAAATTTTAACCTTTGTCAATCTGCAACTCCTTGATTCTCTGGGCCACATCTTCTGCCTGCATGAGAGCTGTCCCAACTAAAATTCCGTTAAAGTATGGTGCAACACGTTTTGCATCCTGCCCTGTAAAAATAGCAGATTCGGAAATGTAGAAGCAATCATCTTTGAAGTGTTTAACCAAATCTACACTGGTCTGCAAGTCAACCTCAAAGGTGGTCAAGTTGCGGTTATTGACCCCAATAATCTCAGCTCCAAGTCTGTGGGCTACTTCCAGTTCAGCTAGATTATGGGTTTCCACCAAGACTTCCAGACCAAGCTCTGTCGCATAGTCGTAAAGTTCCTTGAGACGTTCTTCTGACAAGGCAGCCACAATGAGCAAGATAACTGTCGCACCAGCATTGCGAGCACGGATGATTTGCTTTTCATCTATGATAAAGTCCTTGTTGAGCGTCGGAATGTTTACCTGACTGGAAATTTCCCGCAGATAATCCAAATGCCCTTTAAAGAAAACCTCATCTGTCAAAACTGAAATCATCACTGCGCCGTTTGCTTCATAAGTCTGGGCCTGTTGCACAATATCCACATCGAGATTGATATCTCCCAGACTAGGACTAGCTTTCTTGACTTCAGCGATTACCTGCAAGCGGTCTTGACGATTCTTCAAAAAGTCAGCCAAGCGGTAGGTCTGGCGCAAGGGCTGGATTTCCTCCAGCTCCATCTGCTCGACCTCACGCGCCTTCTGCTCTAGGATACGTGATAAAAATTCCTGACTCATTTTTGGTACTCCTGTAACAGTCTAAGTTTTTCAAGGGCCTTGCCACTAGCAATCACTTGACGAGCCAAGGCAACTCCTTCCTTGATACTAGCCACCTTACCATTAGCATAGAAACCAAGACCAGCATTTAAAACTGTAGTCTCCAAGAATGGACTTGGTTCGTTTTTCAAAACGCTGAGCAAAATTTCTGCATTTTCCTGAGCATTCCCTCCACGAATATCTTCGATAGCGTAGCGTTGCATTCCCAAATCCTCTGGAGTAAAGCTTGACAAGGTGATTTCACCATTTTCAAGAAGAGCAATATTGGTTGTTCCATTCAAACCAGCTTCATCCAGTCCTTCTGGTCCAGCAACCACAATGGCACGTTTGCGACCCATATTTTTCAAAACCTGAGCAGTACTTTCCAGAAGTTCTGGACGACTAATCCCAAGAAGCTGTGTTTCCAAGGCCATTGGGTGAATCAGGGGACCAGTCAAGTTCATAATCGTTGGAATTCCCAATTCCAAACGAGCCGGCATGATGTATTTCATAGCTGGGTGCATATTTTTAGCAAAGAGAAAGACGATTCCAGTCTTATCAAAGACCTTACCTAGTTCAGCTGGTTTGAGGTCTAGGTTGATTCCCAAGGCTTCGAGGACATCTGCAGAACCAGATTTAGAAGAAATCGAGCGGTTACCGTGTTTTGCCATATGAACACCGCCACCAGCCAAGACAAAGGCTGCAGTTGTAGAAATATTAAAACTGAAGGACTTGTCTCCACCTGTACCACAGTTGTCCATGGCATCATGAATCTCAGTTGGAATGTGTTGGGCATGTCCTCTCATGACTTGGGCAATGGCTGTGCGTTCTTCAGGTGTTTCTCCCTTCATCTTAAGGGCCAAGAGGAGAGAAGCAATCTGCGATTCTGTTACACGTCCAGTTACGATACGCTCAATGACATCCGTCATTTCCACACCTGATAAATTTTCAAATTTTGCTAGTTTTTCAATAATCTCTTTCATCCTAGTTTCCTCACTTTACAACCTTCTCGATAAAATTCCGAATAGAAGACAAGCCATCTGGCGTTCCGATACTCTCTGGATGGTACTGGAAGCCATAAATTGGAAGGGTTTTGTGTTGAATACCCATGATAGCTTGATCATCAGTCGAACGGGCTGTCACCTCAAACTCTTCTGGCATTTCTTCAATCAAAATACTATGGTAACGCATGACCGCACGGCCATCCTCGATGCCTTGATACAAAACAGATGGCGCTTCAAAGCTGATATTGCTCTGTTTCCCATGCATGACTTTTGGAGCCAAGCCTAGCTTACCGCCAAAGACTTCTGCTATGGCTTGGTGACCCAAACAAATCCCAAGAATCGGCTTCTTACCTGCAAAGTCACGAATCATATCTTCCATCTTTCCAGCATCAACTGGCCAACCTGGACCGGGAGAAAAGACCAGACCATCTGCTTTTTCAGCTTCTTCATACAGCTTAGCATCATCATTTCTCAAAACCTGCACTTCTGCAAAATTCCCAATGTATTGAGCCAAGTTATAGGTAAAAGAATCATAGTTATCAATTAATAAAATCATGGTCTTAGTTCTCCAATTCTAGTCATAGATTTAGCCTTGTTAATGGTTTCTTGGTATTCGTTTTGGGCGATGGAGTCGTAGACAATCCCTGCCCCAGCCTGCACATAGGCTGTTTGATTTTTAAGAATCATGGTTCGGATGGCGATAGCGAAATCCATATCACCCGTCGCAGACAAGTAGCCGATTGCCCCTGCATATACACCTCGTTTTTCCGTTTCTAGTTCATAGATGCGTCTCATAGCCCGAATCTTTGGTGCTCCAGAAACAGTTCCAGCAGGAAGGGTTGCTTTCAAGGCATCCATAGCAGTGAGTTCTGGAAGCAAACGTCCCTTGACCACACTGGTCAAATGCATGACATATCGGAAAAGCTCCACTTCCATATACTTAGTGACTTGGACACTGGCCGTTTCAGAGATGCGGCCAATATCATTACGACCTAAGTCTACTAACATTCGATGCTCTGCTGTTTCCTTTTCATCAGAAAGCAGGTCTGTTGCCAAAGCCTTGTCTTCTTCATCCGTTGCTCCTCTTGGCCGTGTTCCTGCAATCGGATTGGTTGTCACGATGCCATTTTTGACGGAAACCAAACTTTCTGGACTGGCACCGATGATTTGATAATCCCCAAAATCATAGAAATAAAGGTAATTAGATGGATTGGTCACGCGAAGATTTCTGTAGAAGTCAAATGGATTTCCAGTAACTTCTGCTGAGAAGCGCTGACTGAGCACGCATTGGAACATATCCCCATTTCGAATCAAGTCACGAGCTATTTCCACCATTTCCTCAAACTTCTGAGGAGCGATATGGGGTTTGAAGTCCAGTGGCGATAAATCCAAATCTTCAAATTCATTTGGAGCAGGAATGCGTAATTCCTCAAGTACTTGGTTCAAGGCTTTTTCCAAGTCTTCTTGACTGCGCTCGCTATAGAGAGCATCTTCGATGACATGGATTTTCTCCTTCTTGTGGTCAAAGACCATGTAACTCTCATAGACGAAGAAATGCATGTCTGGCGTCCCAATTGTATCTTCAGGGATTTGGCCAATTTCTTCATAGAGAGAAATCATATCGTAACCAACAAAACCAATAGCTCCCCCACCAAAAGGTAGGTCTGAGTGGTGTTGGCTCTTATGGGTCACTTCATAAAGGAAATTCAAAGGATCACGATCAATCACTTGCCCATTTTGATAAAGAACTCCATTTTCAAACTTAATCTCAAAAACTGGATTATAGGCTAGGATAGAAAAACGAGCTGTTTCCTTGTCTCTCGGAATACTTTCAAGTATGACCTTGTGTTGCCCCTTTAAGCGCATATAAGCCAAAATTGGCGATAAGACATCTCCATGAATGATTCGTTCCATTGTAATTTCCCTTTCAGTTCTTCTTAAATTCCGTGTTGATTCTACAAAAAATCCCCACGCAAAATAATTTGCGTGAGGACGAAATTCGCGGTGCCACCTCAATTATAGGATTTCTCCTATCTCTCATTCCTGTCTCAGATACTTCCTGTAACAGGCTGTGCAATAAAGGGCACTCCCTTGAGAATTATGTTTTCTTCTCTTGTTTCAAATGGACCCAACCTTACAGCTTTCTCTGCTTGTTTCCAGCAACCACAAGCTCTCTGTGAGAGAAAGGACTGTAATTTTTCCATCTTTTATTTTTTAGCTTCTAGGTAGTCTGCAATCGCAGCTACGTCTTTGTCTCCACGACCTGAGACATTGATGATGATAATCTCATCTTTACTTAGTTTCGGCGCACGTTTGACTGCTTCAGCGATAGCGTGTGAACTTTCGATCGCAGGGATGATTCCTTCTGTTTTACTTAATAAAAGCAAGGCTTGAACCGCTTCTTCATCCGTCGCAGCCACATATTCCACGCGACCTGAGTCTTTGAAGTAGGCGTGTTCTGGGCCAACCCCTGGATAGTCTAAACCAGCTGAGATAGAGTAAACTGGAGCCAGCTCTCCATCTTCCTTAAAGACTGCATAGGTCTTCATACCGTCGACAATTCCAATACTACCTTTTGTCATAGTAGCTGCGTGCTTGTCTGTATCA
This sequence comes from Streptococcus mitis, assembly GCF_023109105.1. Taxonomy (GTDB): domain Bacteria; phylum Bacillota; class Bacilli; order Lactobacillales; family Streptococcaceae; genus Streptococcus; species Streptococcus mitis_BW. Next base: position 26,899 of record NZ_JALDTZ010000005.1, on the reverse strand, counting down.
AGTCCGTGACCAGCAGCTTCGACCCCAACCAATTTGACTTCTTCATCAGCCACATACTGTGAAAAAGCACCGATGGCATTGGAACCACCACCTACACAGGCAATGACGTAGTCTGGTAAACGGCCTTCTTTTTCTAAAATTTGACGACGAGATTCTTCACTGATGACCTTTTGGAATTCGTGAACGATAGTTGGATATGGGTGAGGTCCAACAGCAGATCCCAAAACGTAGAAGGCTTCAAGGTCATTCATCCAAGCTCCAAAGGCTGCATCAACCGCATCTTTGAGGGTACGAGTTCCTGTTTCAACTGCATGAACTGTCGCTCCCATCATCTCCATACGGAAAACATTGAGACGTTGACGTTCCACATCTTCTGCCCCCATGTAGACATCACAAGCCATACCAAACTTGGCTGCAGCTGCAGCTGTCGCAACACCGTGCTGACCAGCTCCTGTTTCTGCGATAACACGTTTTTTGCCCATACGTTTGGCAAGAAGAATTTGCCCTAAAACGTTGTTGAGTTTGTGAGAACCAAGGTGGTTAAGGTCTTCGCGCTTGAGATAAATCTTAGCGCCACCTAAGTGATCTGTCAAACTTTCCGCAAAATAAAGCGGTGTTTCGCGACCTGAATAGTCCTTTAAGTAATGGCGAAATTCTGCCAAAAACTCTGGATCATCCTTGTACTTGTCAAATGTCACTTCCAACTCATCCAACAAAGCCTGAATCGGCTCCGGTACAAAACTACCACCAAATTGTCCAAAATAACCTTTAGTTGTCATAAAATTTTCCTCTTTCTATATTAATTCGGCTTTTTGTTTGCTTTTAGTAGTAGGCAAGGAGCTGCAGATAGAACTTAAGTTCATCAAAGCGACTTAACGCCCTAATAAAAGAAAAACAAAATGACCGAAAGAAAAAAGCCCACACACAGAATTAAACTCCGTGTGAGGGCGTTGGTAACGCGGTGCCACCTCAATTATAAAGGGACTATCCCCTTTACATCTCTACCTTGTCTAACAACAAGTTGCACTGTAAGGTGTGCGCACCGAATTTTCATTGTTTCAAATTCATTTTTAAAATCAGCCCACTTTCACTACTTCCAACCACCTGTTCACAATCACCACAGGCTCCCTGAAGATCAAAAATAGTTACTTTTCTGATTTGTTGAACTTATTTTAATACTTTGTTTTTTCTTTGTCAAGACTTTTTTACAATTTTTTTGATGAAGCTAGCACTTTTTCAGAAACTGTTTTGAAAGTCTCAATGATATAGTCCACTTCTTCATCGCTTAATTTAGTGTGAAGAGGGAGCGTAATTTCATTTTCAAAGAAGGCATAGGCCTTGGGATAATTCGCCATATCAAAGCCAAGATTCTTATAGGCTGTCAAAAGGGGAAGCGGTTTATAGTGGACATTACTTGCAATTCCTGCTTTGGCCAATTCTTGGATGATAAGGTTGCGCTCTTCTAAACTTGCTCCTTCTACATGGGTGATGTAGAGGTGGCGTGAAGATTCTACAGTTTCAGTCTTGTGTGCCAATGGACGGATGCGAGAACCTGCAAAACAACGATCATAGCGGTCCACAATGTCCTTACGACGTTGCAACAAACTTGGATAGCGGTCCAATTGTACCAAACCAAGAGAAGCCATGATATCAGTCATATTGCACTTGTAGGCTGGTGTTACGATATCGTATTCCCAAGAGCCCAGTTGCATCTTAGCAAGAGCATCCTTAGTTTGCCCGTGAAGAGAAAGGATTTGGAATTCCTTGTACATCTCTTCATCATCAATCGCTGGATTGTCTTTCCAAGTGGCACTTCCACCTTCTGCCGTTGTAAAGTTCTTAACCGCATGGAATGAGAAGGAAGTAAAGTCAGCTATAGAACCAGCTGGTTGTCCTTTATAAGTTGATCCCAAAGCGTGGGCACTATCAGAGACAATCACAATACGGTTAAAGGCCTTTTGCCACTTGCTTGAAGCAGTAAAGAGGTCACGTTTCTTCTCTACAACTTGGAACAAACGGTCATAGTCGCAAACAATCCCTGCAAGCTCTACTGGGATGATCACCTTGGTCTTTTCAGTGATGGCTTGCTCCAGAAGGTCATGGTCCATCTCAAACGTATCTGCTTGGATATCTACCATGACAGGGGTCGCTCCTACATGAGTGATAACACTACATGAAGCTGTATAGGTCATGGCTGGAACGATGACTTCATCACCAGGCCCCACTTCCAAGACGCGCAAAATCAACTCAAGAGCGGCAGTCGCAGAGTTTAGGCAGACAGTCTTAGGCGTCTGTGTGTATTGAGACAAACGACGCTCCAATTCTTTGGTCTTAGGACCTGTTGTGATCCAACCAGAACGCAGGGTATCCGCTACTTCAGCAATTTCTGCTTCCGTAATATCGGGTGGTGAAAATGGAATATTGTAATTTGGCATTGATTTGCTCCTTTTATCTGTACTCATTCTCTCATGACTACTTTATTTTAGCACTTCAAACACGGTTTGAAACATGATTTTGATGTCTCCAAGGAAACTGAATTCTCGGAGATAAGCGAGATTATAGCGCATCTTTTCAGGAAGGACGTGTTCGACATAGGCTTGGTCAACCGACAGGCCTTTCTCCGTCATTTGACTGATGATAGTGTCCTCATCCTTGTAGTGAATGCTGGCCGGAGAGGTAATTCCTGCTGGCAAGAGCAAGGTCGCCATCATTTCAGGGCTATACTGCTCCGTGTAGCGTGGCACTTCAGGTCGTGTACCGACAAAGGACATTTCGCCTTTAAGGACATTGACCAACTGAGGTAGTTCGTCTAAACGAACACGGCGGATGAAATTTCCAACCTTGGTAATGCGGCTATCATTAGCAGAAGTCACCAGACTCCCCTTTTTGTCTGCATCCGTCACCATGGTACGGAACTTCCAAATCTTGAACCGACGGTTATACTGGGTCACGCGCTCTTGTTTGTAAATCACAGGCCCTTTACTATCCAACTTGATCCAAATACTCAAGATGAGAAAGATTGGAGAGGTCAGAACCAGTACGACTAAGGCCAGAACCCAGTCCAAACAACGCTTGAAAATCAGTGAGCCTTTTCTTCTAGACACAAGCTGGTAGTATGGTTTTACCTCGCTCAATTGCATTTCTTGAGGTAGCTCATCCCATTTCAGCATGCACATTCTCCTCTGTTTTTTTATATATAATCTTTATTAACATTCTACATTATACCACAAAATGAAAGAGGCAGTGCAAGAAATCTGTGTTTTAAAGGAATTCTTCCCTAGGAAAGAGCACCTGCCTGCAAACTATACATCTTGTGATAGGTTCCTCCTAATGCTAGGAGTTCCTCGTGGGTTCCACTCTCAATGATCCGTCCCTTATCAAGAACATAGATACAATTAGCATCTTGAATGGTAGAAAGGCGATGGGCGATGGCAATGGTTGTTCGACCTTGTCTCATCTTAGCTAGGGAATTTTGAACCAAGGCTTCTGTTTCAGAGTCGATATTGGCTGTCGCTTCATCCAAAATCAGGATTTTAGGTTGACTGGCAACAGTTCTAGCAAAGGCAAGAAGCTGACGTTGCCCGGTTGAAAAACTCGAACCACGCTCAGACACAGGGGCATCATAGCCTAATGGAAGATCCTGAATGAAAGAATCTGCATCGACAAATTCTGCTGCTGCCTTAACCTGGTCATCGCTGATATCTTGGTACATGGCGATATTGGACTTGATGGTCCCATGATAGAGGAAGGGGTCCTGTAGAACCAAACCGATGTTTTTTCTCAACTCCTCTTGACTATACTCTCGAATATCCACACCATCTAGGAAAACTCGACCTGACTGAAATTCATAAAAACGCATGAGAACATTGATGATAGAAGATTTCCCAGAACCTGTATGTCCGACAAAGGCAATGGTTTCACCTTTATTGACGGTAAAGGAAATATCATCGAGAATTTGGTGTTTTCCATCATAGGAGAAGGACACATGTTCAAAGCGAATATTCCCTTCTTGAATCTCAGCTTGTCCATTTTCTTGGACCGGTTCATAGTTGGACTCATCGATAAGTGCAAAGACACGACCTGCTGACACCATGGATGTCTGAAGAGTAGAAAAGTTCTGTGTTACCTCGATCAGGGGATCAAAGAGACGATTGATATACTGGATAAAGGCATACATAGTTCCTGCCGTTATTCCTAGATAAAGTCCGCGATAGCCAAAGTAGGCCATCAAAACCGCATATCCCAACAGCTTCAACAAACTCATGGCCGGACGTAGGAAGAGAGAGTCAAGGGCTACCGAACGGTTGGCGTAGACCAGGTGCTCCTGGTTTATCTCATCAAACTCTTCTTGCAGGCGCTTTTCTTGATTAAAAGCTTGAATAATGCGAATCCCTTCGATATTTTCTGCCAGCTTACTGTTAATATCTGACAAGAGACTTCTGGTTTTTTCAATGACCTTGACCGATTTTTTTCGGTAGAGATTAACCAAAAGGAAAATCAAGGGTAGAAAGAGCAATACTAAAGCTGTCAGACGATAGTCCAAAACAAGCATGGTATAAAGGGTTGTCACAAAGATAAAGACTGCCGAGATAAAGCTAGATAAGATCCCCGAAAACATATCACTGATAGTCTCGGTGTCATTGGTCAAACGCGAAACGATAGAACCTGCAGGCGTTTTATCAAAGTAAGACATGCCTAGCTTCTCCATATTGGCAAAGGCATCACGTCGGATATCTCTAACGATGCTGTAGGACACGCGCGCAAAGAGAAGGTTTCCCACATATTGGACAATAGTTTGAAGAATGTATAGACCATAGTAGGCCAGTAAGACTGTAACGGCAAGCTGGTTGAGATTATGTAGATACTGGTCGATAAAGTGAGAAGCTACCAAGGGGATAATACTCTTAACAACAGTCGTCGCAAGGAGAAAAGCAAGGGCTAAAAAGGTTAGGAGACTATAGGGCTTAAGATAAGACAACAAACGCTTTAATACAGCCCATTGTTCTTGTTTATTCCGCATCTTCTTCTCCTTTCATTTCTAACTGTTGAGACTGGTAGGTTTGGGCATACCAACCATCCAAGGCTAGTAAGTCTTCATGCCTACCTCGTTCAATGATACGACCATCCTGCATGACCAAAATCAAATCTGCATGAACAACTGCACTGAGACGATGGGCAGTGATGATAGTCGTTTTATCTTTGCGAGTTTCCTTGAGATTATCGATGATCGCGAACTCTGTCTTAGCATCCACAGCTGACAAGGAATCATCTAAAATCAAGATATCAGGATTTAAAATCATAGCCCGACTCATAGCCAGACGTTGCTTTTGTCCACCAGATAGACTAACACCTTTTTCCCCGATAACTGTATCAAATCCCTCAGGCATGGCTTGAATGTCTTGATAGACTTGAGCCAACTTTGTCGCTTCTTCTACTGCTGAGAAAGGTAAGTCGGGATTTCCAAAACAAATATTCTCTAAGATAGAACTAGCAAAGAGAAATTGGTCCTGTGGGACGTATCCCATCAAACTTCGCAAGTCAGCTAGTCGATAGTCACGAATGTCATGACCATTTAGATAAATACCACCTTGGTCAACGTCATACTCACGTAGGAGCAATTTAATCAAAGCAGTTTTCCCTGAACCAGTTTGCCCAACCAAGCCCAAGGTTTGCCCCTTTTCGAGACTAAAATGTATATCTCTCAGCGTCTCTTCGTCTTCAAAGGCAAAACGATCAATAGCATAGTCTAAGCGCCCATTTTCAATCCCGTTAAGTGGAGATTCTGGATCTTTGACAGGTGACTCTTGGGACAAAAGACTCTCAATTCGTTGATAAGAAACCTTCCCTCTTTGAGTAATATTAAAGAGGAAACCAATCGCCATCAAGGGCCAGACTAACATATCCAAGTAAGAGATAAAGGTGACAAGGTTTCCGACAGTTACTTGTCCTGCTTGCACCATAAAGGCACCGACTAAGAGAGTTAAGGCATAGGAAGAACCAACAAAGAGTAGAACCATGGGGTCAAAGAGACTATCATATTTCATGGTTTGCAGATTCTTTTGGAAGGTCAAATCATTGACTTCCTGGAAAGATGCCAATTCATCAGACTGATATCCAAAGGACTTGGTTACCTTGATACCTGATACAGACTCCTGAACCTTATTGTTAAGTTCCGAAAAGGCAGCTTGAGATTCGCCAAAGGCCTTATGAGTCTTTCTCCCTAAACGACTGGTCGCATAAGCCATGAAAGGCAGGGGCAAAATGGCAACCAGAGTCATCTGCCAGGAAATGCTAAAAAGCATGGTCAGCAAAGTCACCAAAGCCGTGATAGAGGCATCCACTGCTGACATGACACCTCCACCTGCGAGACGAGTTAGGGCATTGATATCATTGGTTGCGTGTGCCATCAGATCCCCCGTCCGATAGGTCTGATAAAAGGCCGGAGACATTTTTGTGAAATGCTCAAACAAGCGAGACCGCATAATCTGCCCCAAACGATAGGAAGTTCCAAGGATATACATACGCCAAACATAGCGCAGATAGTACATCCCAAAGGCCGCAAGCAGCAAGTAAAATAGGTCAAGAAGAAGGTCCTGCTGGCTTAATTGTCCCGATGTGATAGCATCAATGACCCGACCCATAACCATGGGGGGAATAAGATTGAGGATGGAAACCAAGACCAGGGCCACAATTCCGATAAGATAACGGCGTTTTTCTAACTTGAAAAACCACCAAAGTTTTTGAATAATGGACATAAAATTCCTTTCTAGTTACAAATGGAAACCTGAGGCCACGACCCCAGGTTCTTCTTATTCATAAGTTACGACTGTGACCGCACCCTTGTCATACTCAGCGATAAAGATATTGGCTACATTTTCATGCCCTTGTTTGCTGAGATTATCAAGCAGCCACTCTTCGCTACGGCCAATCGATTCCAAAACATCGACTTGGATCACACCGTCAGTAACAACTGGATACTTAGGATTTTCATCTCCCATTTGGACCACGATGAGTTGACCATTTTGCTCCTGCACAGCGCGTTTGACCTGCTTCATCTGGAAAATCCCTTGACTACGAAGCTTGAGGGCTACATCCGCTGCAGACAAACCAACTGAACGACAGGCTTCTGGGTCAATCTGCCCATTTTTGATGAGGAGAGTCGGTTTTCCATCAATCAAGCGTTTGACAAAACGAACATTGTTATTGAGCCACTTGAGTGTCAAGACCAAAATCGTCCACATCATCAAAATCACTGCGTACTGCAGGATACTGATTGAACTGTTGTAAATCACCCCACCGATGATACCACCAAGAACATAGTTCTGAATTTGATCTGTCGCAGAGTTGGGCGCCAGATTTCCCTTTCCTGTCACATTGATAACAAAAACAAGCGAGAAAAGACCCAAGGCCAGTTTGATTAAAATTTCCATATAGTTGAGTGTCACTTGTTTACCTCCACCAATTCAATAGCGTCTGTTTGATTCAATTCTAATTTTTCTAAAAGATACTTGTCTGGTTCACTCCCGTTCATAGCGCGGTAGAACTTTGGACCCACCTTGATTAGCGCTCCATCAGTGGCTGCAGAAGTATTGACATAAACTTCTGATTTATCCACTCCCAAGTCTTTGGAAATGACCTCTATGAAATGAAGGGAAGTTTGAAATTGATTGTTAGAGACTTGATTGGTCTGGTATTTTGAGATTGTCACCAAAAGCATGGCTACCAAAGTCAAAGCTAAAATCATGACCAATTCCCGAAACTTAGTCCCCTTTTTATCTCGATAGGCTTTAAAAGCAAAAAATCCTGTGATAGCTAGGAGAATAATCTCAAAACCAATCATGATGCCATTTTGCTGACTGATTTGGCTAAGCACATAGTCATATGAGTAAAATTTCAATTATTTTCACTCCCTTTCATAAAATCATTCTTCATTATAAACGAAAGAGGGTGATTTTTCAAACCATACGTTGGGGAAATAGACCTTTTTTTGGTATAATAAAATCTATAATCTGAATGAAAAAGGTAACTTTATGAAACTGATCTCATGGAATATTGATTCCCTCAATGCTGCCCTAACTAGTGACTCAGCTCGTGCCAAATTGTCCCAAGAAGTCCTACAGACCTTGGTCGCTGAAAATGCTGATATCATCGCTATCCAAGAAACCAAGCTTTCTGCCAAGGGGCCTACAAAGAAACACTTGGAAATTTTAGAAGAACTCTTCCCAGGCTACGAAAATACGTGGCGCTCTTCCCAAGAGCCTGCCCGTAAAGGCTATGCTGGAACCATGTTCCTCTATAAGAAAGAACTCAAACCCACTGTCACTTTCCCAGAAATCGGTGCTCCTTCTACCATGGACTTGGAAGGCCGTATCATCACCTTGGAATTTGATGCATTTTTCGTGACCCAAGTTTACACACCAAATGCTGGTGATGGTCTCAAACGCTTGGAAGAACGTCAAGTCTGGGATGTCAAATACGCAGAGTATTTGGCTGAACTGGATAAACAAAAGCCAGTCCTTGCAACAGGAGACTACAACGTAGCCCACAATGAAATCGACCTTGCAAATCCTGCTAGCAACCGCCGTTCACCAGGATTTACTGACGAAGAACGTGCTGGATTTACCAACCTTTTAGCCAAAGGATTTACGGACACCTTCCGCCATATCCATGGCGATGTGCCAGAACGCTATACTTGGTGGGCGCAACGCAGCAAGACTTCAAAAATCAACAACACAGGCTGGAGAATCGACTACTGGCTCACAAGTAACCGTGTAGCAGATAAGGTTACCAAGTCTGACATGATTGACTCAGGTGCTCGCCAAGACCATACACCGATTGTCATGGAGATTGAACTCTAAGGAGAAACCTAATGGACTATCAAGCTGTCATCCCCGAATTTGTGGTATCCAACATCGAAAAGTCGCGCTACTTCTACTGCGACTTGCTGGGCTTCTCTGTCGAATACGAACGCCCCGAAGAGAAATTTCTCTTCCTCTCCCTTGAAGACTGCCAACTCATGTTAGAAGAAGGCGATGCAGAAGAATTAGCTCAGCTGACTTATCCTTTCGGGCGTGGTGTCAATATTTCCTTTGGCATTGAGGATGTTCCTCTGCTCCACCAAAAACTGCTGGAAACTGACTATCCCATCCATCGTCCCCTGACAAAAAGAGAATTTCGTGTGGGAGATAGTTTTATTTATCCCCATGAATTTGCGATTTTGGATCCTGATGGTTATTTTTTAAGATTTAGCGAGTAGAAAAATAGAAACCTACAATACTGTATCGTGTTGTAGGTTTCTATTCGTTCGCTTTTTTTATCTAAATTCTAACAAAACATTTGATTTCTAAAATTATTTAGTGTAAAATAAAAACATTGGCACAAGCCTATTTAAAATTGAATATCGTTTTACTTGTTTATGTCGTGAATTGGCACGACGTTTCTACAAGGTGCCGGAACACCTAACAATAAGTAAGTCCGAAGTGAGGTATGGTCGTTTTTGCCATGCCTATTTTGGGGACTTACTTGGAGATTAAGTAGGTCCTTTTTGAATATTTTGGTTAAATATATAGTACTAGCAAACTGGATCACTATAGAATCAGTTAACCAACAAGTAAACTGGCTTTTAGACTTTAGGAGGTCTTATGAAATTATTAGAAGAGCGCATCCTCAAGGATGGGCATATCTTGGGTGACAACATCCTCAAGGTGGATTCCTTTTTAACCCACCAAGTTGACTTTGGCTTGATGCGAGAAATCGGTAAGGTTTTTGCGGAAAAATTTGCTGCTGCTGGTATTACCAAGGTCGTAACCATTGAAGCGTCGGGTATCGCCCCAGCTATTTTTACAGCTGAAGCCTTAAACGTTCCCATGATTTTCGCCAAAAAAGCTAAGAACATCACTATGAACGAAGGAATCTTAACTGCCCAAGTTTACTCCTTTACCAAGCAAGTGATCAGCACCGTTTCTATCGCAGGAAAATTCCTCTCACCAGAGGATAAGGTCTTGATTATCGACGATTTCCTTGCTAATGGACAAGCTGCTAAAGGCTTGATTCAAATCATCGAACAGGCTGGAGCCACAGTTGAAGCTATCGGTATCGTGATTGAAAAATCCTTCCAAGATGGTCGTGATTTGCTTGAAAAAGCAGGCTACCCTGTCCTATCACTCGCTCGTTTGGATCGTTTTGAAAATGGTCAAGTTATTTTTAAGGAGGCAGATCTCTAATGCAAACTCAAGAAAAACACTCGCAAGCAGCCATTCTTGGCTTGCAGCACTTACTCGCCATGTACTCAGGATCTATCCTGGTTCCCATCATGATTGCGACAGCCCTTGGCTATTCAGCTGAACAGTTGACTTACTTAATCTCTACAGATATCTTCATGTGTGGGGTGGCCACCTTCCTCCAACTCCAACTCAACAAATACTTTGGAATTGGGCTACCAGTCGTTCTCGGAGTTGCCTTCCAATCAGTTGCTCCTTTGATTATGATTGGACAAAGTCATGGTAGTGGTGCTATGTTTGGTGCCCTTATCGCATCAGGAATTTACGTGGTTCTTGTTTCAGGCGTCTTCTCAAAAGTGGCTAATCTCTTCCCATCTATCGTAACAGGATCTGTTATTACCACGATTGGTTTAACCTTGATCCCTGTCGCTATTGGAAATATGGGAAATAACGTTCCAGAGCCAACTGGTCAAAGTCTCTTGCTTGCTGCTATCACTGTTCTGATTATTCTCTTGATTAACATCTTTACCAAAGGATTTATCAAGTCTATCTCTATTTTGATTGGTCTGGTGGTTGGAACTGCCATTGCTGCTAGCATGGGCTTGGTTGACTTCTCTCCTGTTGCGGCAGCACCACTTGTTCATGTCCCAACTCCACTCTACTTTGGGATGCCAACCTTTGAAATCTCATCTATTGTCATGATGTGTATCATCGCAACAGTTTCTATGGTTGAGTCAACTGGTGTTTATCTGGCCTTGTCTGATATCACAAAGGATCCAATCGACAGCACGCGCCTGCGTAACGGTTACCGCGCAGAAGGCTTGGCTGTACTTCTCGGAGGAATCTTTAACACCTTCCCTTACACAGGATTTTCACAAAACGTTGGTTTGGTTAAATTGTCAGGTATCAAGAAACGCCTGCCAATTTACTACGCAGCTGGTTTCCTGGTTCTTCTTGGACTCCTTCCTAAGTTCGGAGCCCTTGCCCAAATCATTCCAAGCCCTGTCCTCGGTGGTGCCATGCTGGTAATGTTTGGTTTTGTATCGATTCAAGGGATGCAAATCCTTGCCCGCGTTGATTTTGCTAACAATGAACATAACTTCCTTATCGCAGCTGTATCAATCGCTGCAGGTGTCGGACTCAACAACAGTAATCTATTTGTCAGCATGCCGACAGCCTTCCAAATGTTCTTCTCAAACGGAATCGTCGTAGCCAGCCTACTCGCCATTGTCCTCAATGCCGTATTAAATCATAAAAAGAAATAAGAAAAAGAGGTGCGAGCCTCTTTTTTGTTTATCTATATCCTTACCTGTCTGTCTTCTGACCGTTGGCCTGTGACAAACATGGTGAAGGTTGCCTTGCAGACATTTCTGCCATCTTGATTGGTGATATCGACATCTACTACACAGGTTGTGCGACCTTGATGGACACATTCTCCTTTAATGGTCAGCACATCGTCAAGTTTTCCTGCTTTGAGGTAGTTGATAGAGGACTGGAGTGTCACTCCATCAAGTCCCAGCGAGATGACCACCAAACCACTAATCTGGTCGCAAAGGGTAAAGAGATAGCCACCATGGGCATTGCCATAGTAGTTGAGCGAAGAGTCCACTACTTTCGTCGTCACCACAACGTGACCATCTCTCATTTGTTCAATTTCATAATTTTCAAAGGCAGATATAGCGTCAAAATGAAAATCTTTCATGGTTTCCTCCTGATATTTCAAACGACACTATGATACTACTTTTTATAGGACTGTGCAAGGAGAAAGCTCCTAGTCTGGTAAAATTCCTACTTGTTCTACAAAGCGCATAAAGGCTGCTTGTCCTTCTATAGTTTGCTTATATACCCCTGCATCTTCTAAAACACGAGCAAAGATTTTACCGACAGATTCTTGGACGATTTCAAGAGCTCGATCTTTATCGCTCAAATCAGGATTGGATTTTTTCAACTCATCTGACCATTCTTGGTGATAATATGCAACTGAAACATCCTCTCCGACTAGATAAGCTGCTACTTGATCCACTTCTTCCTTCAAGCGTGGTGGTAAGATAGCCAATCCCATGACCTCAATCAAGCCAATATTTTCCTTCTTGATATGCTGGACATCCTTGTGGGGATGATAGATACCATCTGGATGCTCAGGTGATGTTTGATTGTCCCGCAAGACCAAGTCCAACTCAAACTGTTCATCACGCTTACGAGCAATGGGTGTGATGGTGTGATGCGGTGTCCCGTCTGTCTCTGCCAAAACCTGCACTGCAGGATCTGAATACTGGCGCCATTCCTGCAAAATCTTGTCAGCCAAGTTGATCAAATCCTCATTGGAATCCGAAGTCAAACGCAGCACTGACATAGGCCACTTGACAATCCCAGCCTTGACCTGTTCAAAACCAGTAAATCGGAAGGTCTTTTGCAAGGGAGCCAATTCCATAGGAAATACGTGACGACCTCCCTGATAGTGGTCGTGGGTTAAAATAGAGCCTCCCACAATCGGTAGGTCGGCATTTGAGCCCGCAAAATAACCTGGAAACTGCTCTACGATAGCTAACAGACGCTCAAAGCTCTGCCGACTAATAGCCATGGGACGATGCTGCCCATCTAAGAAAATACAGTGCTCATTAAAGTAAGCATAGGGAGAATACTGGAAGCCCCACTCCTGACCCTCCATTTCAAAACGGATAATACGGTGGTTGCTACGAGCTGGGTGGTTGACCCGACCATGATAGCCCTCATTCTCTAGACAAAGCTGACACTGAGGATAATTGCTGGCTTGTACCAACTTGGCTGCTGCAATCTCTTTTGGATCTTTTTCAGGCTTAGAGAGATTGATGGTAATCTCAAGATCTCCGTAGTCAGATGGAACACGATAAGCGATATTTTTAGCAATGGCCTTGAGTTTGATGTAGTCATTTTTCTGACTGAGTTGATAAAAATCCTCTATCGCCTGCTCAGGAGAGTGGGCATAGGTTTCCCAGAAGTCACGATTGACCTGACTGGGACAAGGAGTCACCAAGTCCATCAATTCAGCACCAAGGATTTCACGTGCAGTCTGACTATCCTCAATCGTCTCTAATCGAACGGCTTCCTCAACCAGCTGGTCCTTGAGGTCAATCACTTTATCCAGATCCGTCTCAACTTCCAAAACACCGTCTCCCACTCGTGCCAAGACACGATTGGTCAGGTAGATTCGATCCATTTCCTCAAATGAACTTTCAGAAATGACATGTGTTACAAATTTATCTACTAAAGTCACCATAAAGCCTCCTTTTGACTAGTCAAGGACGCGAGTGCCACCTGCAACTTCAGCGATATAGAAACTTGGAGCGTAGCCAACTACTTCCTCGTAGTGTTTGCCTACAGCTTCCTTAAAGGCATCAACAGCATCTTTTTGCACCAAGGCAATGGCACATCCGCCAAAACCTGCCCCTGTCATACGAGCACCGAGAACTCCTTCTTGTGCCCAAGCTGTGTGAACAAGAGTATCCAATTCCAAACCAGTTACTTCATAATCATGCTCCAGAGAAACGTGTGACGCATTCATCAAACGACCAAATGTTTCCAAATCACCTTCTTGAAGGGCTGCTTGCGCTTTAAGGGTACGTTGGTTTTCAAGCACAGCATGGCGAGCACGTTTCAAACGATTTTCATCTTTAATCAGATAGCTGTATTGGTCAAAGGTCCACTCATCCAATTCACCCAAGGTCTGAATATCTAAGGCAACTTGCAATTCTTCCACTGCTTTTTCACACTCAGCACGACGTTCATTGTACTTAGAGTCAGCCAATTCACGGCGTTTATTGGTGTTCATGATAACAACGACATTGTCCTTCAAATCAAGTGGCACCAAGTCGTATTCTAAAGTATTGGTATCTAAGTAAATAGCACGTTGGTCAGCTCCCATACCAATAGCAAACTGATCCATGATACCAGAGTTGACTCCGATAAAGTTATTTTCTGTTTGTTTTCCGATTTTAACTAAATCGAGACGCTCTAATTTTAAATCAAAGAGATGCTCTGCCACAACCCCTGTCAAGAGTTCAAGGGATGCTGAAGAAGACAAGCCAGCACCATTTGGAATATTCCCATAAACATAAAAATCAAAACCTTTGTCAATCACATGCCCAGCTTCTTGCAAGAAATGAAGAACTCCTTTTGGATAATTGGTCCAGTTGTGCTCTTTTTCAAACTTGAGGTCAGCTAAAGGTACTTCGATGATGCCCTTGTCCTCAAAGTTTGCTGAGTAGAAACGCAAGACTTGGTCGTCACGCTTGCGAGCTGCACCGTAAGTTCCCAAGGAAATAGCAGCAGGAAAAACGTGCCCACCGTTGTAGTCTGTGTGCTCACCAATCAAGTTGATACGACCTGGTGAAAAGAATGTTTGGTCTGCTTCTTGACCAAAAACAGCAAGAAAGTCTTTACGAAGGGCTTCTGCAGTAAGATGTTGTGTCATATAATTTCTCCTTTTACTGTCCGTTAAGTCACCTTAACGTGTAATCGTTTTCTTCTATTGTATCCAAGGGATTTCCTAAGGTCAATCCTTTTTACTAAAATTTTACTAAATTATCAGTAAAAAGCAGAAAAATATGATATACTAACCTTAAAGAAGGAGGATTTATGGCTACCTTAAAAGACATTGCACAGCTAGCCTCTGTCTCTATCGCGACCGTATCCCGTGTCCTAAACCGCGACCAGAGCCTATCTGTTACAGAAGAAACCAGGCACCGTATTTTAACCGTTGCTGAAGAGCTGGGCTACACCAAGCACCTCAAGACAGGCGAGTCCCACAAACCCAAGCAAAAGATTGCCATTATCCAATGGGTCAGTGAACAAGGGGAGCTGGACGACCTCTACTACTACCAGATTCGCCTAGGCATAGAAAAAAGAGCCCAAGAGTTGGACTACGATATCTTGCGCTATTTTAATGACCATCCTTTTACCCTAAGCGAGGAAGTCATCGGGATTCTCTGCATCGGAAAGTTTAGTCGAGCTCAGATTTCTGCCTTTGAAGAATACCAAAAGCCTCTTGTCTTTCTAGACAGTGATACTCTTTCACTAGGACATACCTGCATTATCACGGACTTTTACACTGCTATGAGACAGGTTGTCGATTATTTTCTCAGCCAAGGGGTGAATCGCATTGGGATTCTAACAGGTCTTGAAGAAACAACTGACCAAGAAGAAATCATTCAGGACAAGCGGCTGGAAAATTTCAGAAACTACAGTCAAGCGAAGGGAATCTATCATGATGAACTGGTCTTTCAAGGAAGCTTTAGTGCCCAGTCTGGCTATGACTTGATGAAGGAGGCTATTCAGAGTTTAGGAGACCAACTCCCACCAGCATTTTTTGCAGCTAGCGATAGTTTAGCCATCGGCGCCCTCCGTGCCCTCCAAGAAGCTGGAATCAGCCTGCCAGACCGCGTCAGTCTTATTTCCTTTAACGACACCAGCCTGACCAAGCAAGTATATCCTCCCCTCTCTAGCATCACCGTCTATACCGAAGAAATGGGCCGAGCAGGTATGGACATTCTTAACAAAGAAGTACTCCACGGTCGCAAAATCCCTAGCCTGACCATGCTGGGAACCAGACTGACTCTGAGAGAGAGTACTCTGCCATAACTCCACAAATTAAACATGACAAAAAATCCTAATAGAGAGTCTCAAATCTCCACTAGGATTTTCTTTTTTAGTCCATCACAATCATAGACTTAATGGTCTTACGTTCATCCATATCTTTATAAGCTTGATCAATATCTTCTAATTTATAGCTTGAAGTAAAGACACGGCCTGGGTTGATATCGCCATCAAGAACGGCTTTTAGTAATACTTGTTTGTCATAAGTTGTGACAGAAGCTGGACCACCTCCGATTATTGTATTTTGACCAAAGGTTGAGCCAATGGCACGATTTTCATAGTGCGGTACACCAACAAAGCCCATGCGCCCTCCATTATGGAGAACACCAAGTGCTTGATCAATCGCTGCTTCCGTTCCAACACATTCAAGTGCTGCGTCTGCTCCCCCACCGAGAATTTCACGCACCTTGGTAATTCCTTCTTGACCACGTTCAGCTACAACAGCTGTCGCACCTGACTCCAGAGCCATCTTTTGACGATCTTCATGACGACTCATAAGGATAATTTGCGATGCTCCACGCATTTTAGCTGCGATGACAGCACATTGACCAACAGCCCCATCACCGATAACAACAACCTTGTCCCCTTTTTGAACATTTGCAACGCGCGCCGCATGATAGCCTGTCGGCATCACATCAGCAAGAGTCAAGAGGGACTTTAGCATACCTTCGCTATAATCTGAAGGTTGTCCTGGAATTTTAACCAGCGCCCAATTGGCATAGTGGAATCGGATATATTCCGCCTGGACACCACCTGACCAGTTGTTACCAGGATGATTATCACACGAACCATCAAAACCAGCACGGCAAGCATCACACTGACCACAACCATGTGTGAAAGGGGCAATGACAAAGTCACCTGGTTTTACTGTAGTAACGTTCTCACCAACTTCTTCGACAATTCCGATCGCCTCATGACCGCTATTTCTATGTCCTTCTTCGATTTCGGGATTCCGGTAACTCCAAAGGTCCGAACCACAAACGCAAGTACGGACAATGCGGATAATAGCATCATCTGCTTCGATAATTTGCGGACGTTCAATTGTAGCAAGTCCAACCTGGCCTGCCTTTGTATATACTGCTGATTTCATTTAAAATTTTCTTTCCTTATAAAGTTTAATTTTGAGATTTAAACGATTTAAAGCCGTCTGTAGCTGAGACAAGCGCTCCTCTAATTTTTGCTTTTCCTCTTCTAAAATACCAAGCCTCTCCTCTCTCGTTTCATCCCCCTTTTGGTAGAGCGACATATAATCAACTAAACTGTCTACAGAGACACCCGCCGAACGAAAACACTTAATAAATTCCAGTGCTTCGATATCCTGAACTTGAAAATCACGAATCCCAGTCGCGGTACGAGTAATCGGTGGCACAAGACCAACCCGTTCATAATAACGAATTGTATCCGCTGAAATTCCCAACAAATCACTAGCAGATTTAATATTCATAGACTAACCTCCTCTCATTTCATTCACTGAGTTTAAGCTATTCTAACTCACTTATCTTATTATATAACTTTGAGTTGACTCCAAGTCAAGCATTTTGCATCTAAACGAAAAAAATTTTTCATTATCAGTTCTCTTATTGACATACCTTTTCATCAATCAAAGAAAAAAGTTGGGAAAAGCGTCTTTCAAATCAAATATCAAAAAGACCTCAACAAAAGCTTGCTTTTTCTAATGTTGATGCCCATGGGACTGCTCTAAGGCTGTTACCCTCCGTTTATGTTGCGCATGATTGCTTTGACTGGCGTCCACTTCGATGGTAATATTCTGAATTCCTCTTTCTTCTAAGAGATGACGTACTTGATTCTTTGTTTCCATCATCTGCTCCCAATCCTCTAAACAGAGATGGATAATGGCATTATTTTCCAAACCATCCATGGACCAAATGCTAAGTTGATTGACACTTTTGACATTGATCAGAGCATCCAAATCCTTCTCCAAATTACCTGTCTCTACTCCTTCTGGCACAGCATCCAAGAAAATCTTGAGTGCACTCCAAAATCGAGGAATGGCTTTTCTTAGAATGAAGATAGAAATGACAAGAGATAAGAGTGGATCAAGGATATACCAATCTGTAAATTTGAGGATAATCGCCATTAGAATGACAGTCAACCAACCAAGAGTATCTTCCAAAAAGTGCAAGCTCAAAATTGACTCGTTCTTTGTCTTTCCCTTACGAACTACTAGACTAGCTAGCAGATTAATACTTACTGCAATGATTCCTAGCCAGAGGATGCCTTCATCATTAACGGGCTGTGGATTAAAAAGTTTAGTTATATTTTCCAAAATCACTAGGATGGATCCTGTGATAAGAATCACAGCAGTCACCAGAGCCCCTAAAAGACTAAATCGTTTGTAACCCAATGTGTACTGCCTATCTTCTTCTCGATTTGAGATTGTTTCCAAAAAGGCCGATATGCCAATGGCTATAGCATCTCCCAAGTCATGGACAGAATCAGCAAGAACAGCACTCGAACCAAAGATTCCTCCAGCGATAAACTCAACAATGGCATAGCTTAAATTTAAGAAAAAAGCTACCCAAACAGTATATTTTGCCTTCATCTTTCTCATTCCTTTGTTATAATAGATTTATGAACACCTTGTTCATTATCATTATCTACTAAAACTCAAAGAAAGGATAGAAGCAAAACGTCAGCTTTATTCAGTTCTGAACAATCTGCCTCAAGTGTCCATATGACTAACATTGACCGCCGTGTCAGCAAAACAAAAAAAGCCATCTATCAAGCTTTTCTACAACTTTTAAACGATAAGGGTTACGAAGCCACTACAGTTCAGGATATCATTGATCTCGCAGATGTGGGACGTTCCACCTTTTACTGTCACTATGAGAGCAAGGAACTACTTCTGGACGAGCTTTGCCGCTACCTCTTCCATCACCTCTTTGAAAGAGAACAATCCGTTTCTACCGAGGATTATCTCGCCCACCTCTTTCTGCATTTTCAGAAAAACCAAGACCATATTACTAGTCTACTATTTTCCAAAAATGACTACTTCCTCCGTCAACTCCATAAAGAGCTAGAACACCATGTCTATTCCGTGCTAGCTGATGATTTAAAAAAAGCTCACCCGAGTCTACCTATTTCTTACCTCCAACACTTGGTCGTAACAAACTTTATCGAAACATTGGCCTGGTGGCTCAAAAAAGGACAAGACTTTACAGATCAGGAAGTTGTCCAGTTTTATCTAGACCTTCTCATTCCTAAAAATTGATACTCAATGAAAATCAAAGAGCAAACTAGGAAACTAGCCGCAGGCTGTACTTGAGTACGGCAAGGCGACGTTGACGTGGTTTGAATTTGATTTTCGAAGAGTATGAATACATAGTAGAGCTCGGTTGCCCTATTTCTAGGCTACTGAGTTTTTTATCTTTTCAACAACAAAAGAGGATTCGCCAATCCTCTTTTTCATAATATAATACTCTTCGAAAATAAAATCCTTGATTATCAACTCTATCTTTTTTAATCAAAATCTCAAAACAGCACTTTCAAAGATCTTTTCCTAGTTAGGTAAGTCAATATTCTGCTTAGCAGCCTTGCTCCATTGATACCAACCAACTAGACTATTAATGAGATAAATTAGATATTTCCCTTGAATTTGCAGGCTTTCTCCCCACCAGAGATAGATTGAAAAGACATTGGTAGCCGCCCAGAATATCCACTGTTCACGGTAAACAGCAGTCATGAGAATTTGGCCAACCCCATTGGTCGCATCTGTGATTGAATCACGATAGGGACGATTGGCACCAATAGACTGATAAATAAATCCAAAGGCCAACCACCAAAGCACACTAATGGAAAGATACTTTGTCCATCCCTTGCCGTCCAGTTTACGCGCGACAAACTCCTGCTTTTCCTTCTTAAACTGTGCCTGATAAATCCAAACCAGAAGTCCAATCGGCTGCATGACTGTGAAGTAAAGTGTCGTCAACACCTCACCATAAAAGCCTTTCTGTAGGGCCAAAATAAGGTAAATAACAGAATTAATCAAGCCAAAAAGATAATTACTTGCCCGACCTTCCGATACAAAAATAACACAGATAATCCCAGTTAGGCTACAAATCATCCCAATCCAGTCAACAATACGGTGTTCGTAAATCAACTCCAGCCAGAGAGGAAAACTTCCTAAAACCAGCAAATAAAGCCACTGGGCAAAACTGCGATGGGCAAAGAGATCATTCCAAATAGCCTTCATAGTTCCTGAAAATCCTAAATCAGCCATAGCCGCAACCATACGACGGTAACCACCTGACATTTCACCTAGAGTTGTTTTGATATTTTCAATTTTCTTTTGCAAATAAGTATGCATCATTTCTCCTTTTGTTTTTAAAGAGCCGTGTCTGGATAGACTTTCGGACGCAACGCTCTATTAGATAATGAACTGTCTATACACAAGATTTCTAACCTTAGTCGACATGAGCTGAAAATCCTTATTTGTTAAGTAGTTCACAACACATTATACACCTATTTTATGAATAGTCAAGTGTATTTACAGTAAAATTTTAGAAAATCATGAAAATTTTCTCTTTCTTTCCATTTTTAATGACATTCAATAACTCTAATCCTCTTCGAAAATCTCTTCAAACCACGTCAGCTTCGACTTGCTGTAGGTATAGGTAACTGACTTCGTCAGTTTCATCTACAACCTCAAAACCATGTTTTGAGCTGACTTCGTCAGTTTTATCTGCAATCTCAAAGTTGTGCTTTGAGCAACCTGCGGCTAGCTTCCTAGTTTGCTCTTTGATTTTCATTGAGTATAACATCAAAAAAGCCCAGACAACATTATCTGAGCATTCTTCTCTATGGTCGTTTAAAAAAGTTGAGTGAAGTATTTTCAAGCTATTTCTTCAACAAACCTTCTTCTTGTAAAAATTCCTTGGCTACTTGTTCTGCTGGCTTGCCTTCAACACCCACTTGATAGTTAAGCTGGCTCATCTGACTTTCTGTAATCTTACCAGCCAATTTATTAAGAACAGCTTCCAACTCTGGATGTTTCTTGAGAAGAGCTTCATTCATCAGTGGAGCCCCCTGATAAGGTGGGAAGAGCTGCTTGTCATCTTCCAAGACCTGTAAATCATAACGCTCCAATTCCGCATCAGTCGAATAGGCATCCGTGATTTGAATATCACCTGACTGAATTGCCTGGTAGCGAAGGGCTGGCTCCATGGTTGCTACATTGAGATTGAGACCATACATTGATTGCAATCCCTTATTGCCATCTTCACGGTCGTTAAACTCGAGTGTAAAACCGGCCTTCAACTGCCCTTCTGCTTTTTTCAAGTCCGAAATGCTCTTCAAGCCATATTCTTGAGCA
The DNA here is from genome assembly GCF_023109105.1 of Streptococcus mitis. Classification (GTDB taxonomy): domain Bacteria; phylum Bacillota; class Bacilli; order Lactobacillales; family Streptococcaceae; genus Streptococcus; species Streptococcus mitis_BW. Next base: position 5,716 of record NZ_JALDTZ010000005.1, on the reverse strand, counting down.
ATCTTTTTCGGAACAGCTACAGCATAAGTATTTTGATATGACATGGGTTTAAGATAGGCTAGATGATCCTGCTTGGCAATACCATCACGCGCCACTTGATAAACCTGCTCTGGCTCATGACTCACCTTGGGTGATGGTTGAAGCAAACTTTCAGTCACCGTGCCAGTAAATTCAGGATAGATGTCAATATCGCCTTTTTTCAGAGCTTCATAGAGAAAGCTTGTCTTTCCAAAATTCGGTTTAACAGTAGCAGTCATACTGGTATTTTCTTCAATCAACAACTTATACATATTGGCCAAAATTTCTGGTTCTGGACCCAATTTCCCAGCAATAATCAAGTTTTCCTTCTCTTTTTGAGCCAAGAGGGCTGGACTATAAGACAGACCCAGCAATACCGTCACCAAGGCAAAACCAGAGAAAATCGTCCGCAATTTCGCTTTTTCCATAACTTTTAGTAGGAAGTTAAAGGCAATAGCCAGCACTGCAGAAGAAAGTGCCCCAATCAAAATCAAACTAGCATTATTACGGTCAATCCCCAAAAGGATAAAGGAACCTAGTCCCCCTGCACCAATCAAGGCAGCCAAGGTTGCTGTACCGATAATCAAGACAGCTGCTGTCCGAATTCCAGACATGATAATAGGCATAGCAAGTGGAATTTCAAACTTCTTGAGACGCTCCCATCTGGTCATCCCAAAAGCAATCCCAGCCTCTTGCAGGTTCGGATCAATTCCCTTCAGCCCAGTGATGGTATTTTGCAAAATCGGGAAAATCGCATAAATCACTAGAGCTGTCAAAGCTGGTAAAGTTCCAATTCCCATCAAGGGGATAAAGAGCCCCAACAAGGCCAGAGACGGGATGGTCTGGAAAATCCCTGCAATCTGCAAGGCCCAGTCCGCCAACTTCTCATGATAGCGAAGATAAACAGCCAAGGGAATCGCAAGCAAAATAGCTAGTAACAAGGTCAAAAGTGACAACTGCAAATGTTGAGATAGGGCTGTCAACCAATCACTAAAACGATCCTGAAAAGTTGCAATTAAATTAGTCATGAACACTACCTCCAAATAAATCTGCAACAAAGTCTGTGGCAGGAGTTTTTAAAATGGTTTCGGGATTCGCCACCTGACGAATCTCTCCATCCTGCAAAACAGCAATACGGTCCGCCAACTTCAAGGCCTCATCCGTATCGTGGGTTACAAAAATCGTTGTCATCCCAGACTCTTTATGCAATTCTTTAGTCAGAACCTGCAACTGTTTTCTCGAAATAGCATCCAAGGCTGAAAAGGGTTCATCCATGAGGAGAATCTTTGGCTGGCCAATCATAGCACGGACAATACCAACTCGCTGCTGTTCTCCACCAGATAATTCACTCGGAAGTCGATGCCCATACTCAGCTACTGGTAAGCCAACCTTAGCCAAAAACTCTTCTGTTTTACGAGCAATTTCTTCCTTACTCCACCCCTTCATTTCAGGAATCAGGGCAATGTTTTCCGCAACTGTTAGATTTGGAAAGAGGGCAATAGCCTGTAAAACATAACCAGTAGAAAGACGAAGTTCTCGCTCATCATAATCTTTGATGCGCTTGCCATCCATATAAATATTTCCATCAGTTGGTTCCAAGAGACGGTTGATCATCTTAAGCATGGTTGTCTTACCGGATCCAGAAGGCCCAACTAAAACCATAAACTCCCCATTCTCAATCCGTAAATTAACATCTCTCAAGACATCTTTTTCTGTATAACGTAAAGCTACATTTTTGTATTCAATCATTCTGTATCCTCAATTTAAAACTTGCCTCGATTGGTCAAGTCTTCTACCTTAGGCATAACTTCCTTATTGTCCCAATGCTCCACAATTTTCCCGTCTTCTAGACGGAAGATATCGTACTGGGCATAAGCAACTCCATCAATCTGAGTCTGACCATAGCTAACCACATAGTTTCCTTGTCCTAATAGTTGGAAAACAAAGTCAAAAGTGACATCATGCTCAGTAACATAGTTTTTATAAGCATCACTTCCTTGGCCAATCTCATGATGATGCTGAATCAAATCGTCCGCTACATAATCACTCCACTGCTCTAGCTCCCCATTTTGGAAAATTTCTGTCAAGAAACGACGAACAGTTTTTTTATTTTCTGCTTTTTTATCCACATCCTTGATTTCAAAATCGCCAAAGATTTGGTCTAACTGCCCATTTTCTGGAGTGCGATAGTAGTCAATGACATCCCAATGCTCCACGGTACGACCATTCTCATCCGAACGGAAAGTATCCGTTGTCACCCATTGAGCTTCCCCACCATTCAGATATTGATGAACATGAACAAAGACCAGATTGCCATCCTCAATAGTGCGGACAATCTTAATCTGACGCTCTGGATGGCGCTCGAAGAAATTCGCAAAGAAAGCTGCAAATCCTTCTTTCCCATCAGGCACACCTGTCGAATGTTGGATATAGGTATCCCCTACAGACTGGGCTTGAGCCTCAGCAACTCGTCCGTCTTGAATAGCATGAATGTATAGGTTGTGAGCATTTTCAACTTGTTTTGACATATTCTAATCCTCATTTCCCTGCTCTTTCAGATTAGCCAAAATTCTTTCTTGAAAACCTTCATACTGACAAATTTCTTCCTCTGAAAATCCTTTGTAAAAGATAGTATCCAATTTCTGACTGACACGATGCCCCACTTCTTTCTGAGACTTCCCCAACTCTGTTAAAACCAAATACTTCTTACGTTTGTCTTCTCCACATGGGCTAACAGTTACAAGATTTTGCTCCTCTAACTTTTTTATCATAGTCGTCAACGTATTATTAGCAAACCCAGTCGCCAAAGCAATGTCTGTTGCAGTTGCACAGCCCGTCTCACTATTCCATAAAACTGCTAAAATCTTGCCCTGCTCACTCCTATAAAGAGCTTTAGGATCTTGCCTCAGTAACTTTTGAAAAATCCGCCCATTCAACAAACGAATATGATGGGCTACCAAATGATTATCTTTCATGACACCTCCAATTTATTTCTATACCGAAATGAATAAACATATTGTAACACTCATTGTTCCATCTGTCAACTATTTCGATTTAGAAATAATTTTTCCCAGTAAAAAATCTCCCACCTCAGGTAGAAGATTTTAATCTTATAAACTTAATCCGTCATGTCCGAGACCAACGTTCGACGCTCCAACGGAATACTGCACATAACTAACAAGAAAATGAAGCCTGACTGGATCCAGAAGAGGGCCAAGTCAAAGATTCCGTGTACAGCAACCACTGTAAGGAAAGATAGATAAAGACCGATAATCGGACGTTTCCCCGACTCCTGACTCATATCCATCATCAAGCGAACAGGAGCAACAGAAGATAAAACTAATAAAATAGTTCCCACAATTCCGTAACTCAGAATCGTATCAATATAAAGGCTGTGAGCATGTTCATGATAAGGAGCATGTATCCGAGGATAAGAGTGCATATAGCTCAATGGCCCTTCACCCCAAAAAGGATTTTGCTTAAACAAGGCCATCCCAGCATCCCAGATAGAAATGCGTTCTTCCATAGAAGAATCTAAAGTCCCCATCCGAACTCCCAAATCACTAGAAAAGAGGAAACTCAAGCCAATCGCGAAGACTCCAATACTAAGCCAAAAGGCCTTCCAATTTTTAATGGTCGTAAAGAGATAAATAATTGCTCCAGCGATAATAGCAGGAAAGGCAGTTCGATTTTGAGTAAAGTTCAATCCAAAGAGATTCACAAAGCCTGCAATCACACAGAATACCTTCAACCAATTCAACTTGGTCGTTGTAAACAGATAGAAGGCAATCATAATACAGAAACAACAAATAATTCCATAATAATTAGGATTAAAGAAGGTCACTTCTGCACGATTCTGATGCCATACCTGCATATTGGGTGAAAGAAAAGCATAGTTGAATTTCTTCACAATTTGGAAATGTTCTAAACTCGCAAAAGCAGCTGATAATACGCTACCAAACAAGACGAGCTGCAAAATCAATCGAAAGAATTTATGTGATAAAATCGACTGATAGTGTAAAAAGAAAACAGTAAATAGAAAAATTCCTACTGAAGCCACAAGACCCATCCAATTTTGTGCAAAAGTGGATATAACAGTACTATAGCCAAGAAAAAGAAGCAGCATCGGATGCTCCCCCATTTTCTGAAGAATACTTTTCATGTCTCCTGTAAAAATCAAACTGATAATATATAAACAGAATACAACTACAAAAAGATAAAAGGGTAAAAAGATACTCAGGATAATTCCCAACAAAATCAGCTCTTTACTAGACAACCCTTTCAGCTTTTCAATAAAGCCTATTGATTTCAAAATGAATCCTTTCTCTCCAAATCAACTGATTCAGATAATAGTAAGCTATCCTATATTGTACCACTTTTTGAGCAATTTGAAAACAAAGGCAAACGTTTACTAGGTAAAAAAGGGAGCAAAAATACTGAGATTTCAAAACTCAAGCTTAATGATTGCATTTACTCTAAGAAAATCATGCCGTAAATACTAGGCATATGTTAAAATGGTAGTAATAAATTATAGATTAAGTGCAACTATCCAGACTAGATTCAAATCATATACTATTCATAAAGAAAGGCAACACTATGAAATCCTACCAAGCTGTCTACCAAATCCTATCTAAAGAAACCGACTATATTAGCGGAGAAAAGATAGCAGAAGAACTATCCCTAAGCCGAACATCAATTTGGAAAGCTATCAAGCGGCTAGAACAAGAAGGCATTGAAATTGATAGTATCAAAAACAAAGGCTATAAAATATTAAATGGTGACCTTATTCTTCCAGATATACTAGAAGAAAATCTTCCAATTAAGGTCAGTTTTAAACCCGAAACAAAATCAACACAGTTGGATGCAAAAGAAGCAATTGATTTAGGGAATGAGACGAACACTCTCTACCTAGCTTCATATCAAACCGCAGGACGAGGTCGTTTTCAACGTTCTTTCTACTCACCACAAGGTGGCATTTATATGACACTCCATCTTAAACCCAATCTCCCCTATGATAAATTACCATCCTACACACTACTTGTAGCAGGAGCTGTCTACAAGGCCATTAAGAACCTAACTTTAATAGATGTCGACATAAAATGGGTCAATGATATCTACCTAAACAATCATAAAATTGGAGGAATCCTTACTGAGGCAATGACCTCTATAGAAACTGGCTTAGTCACAGATATCATTATTGGAGTAGGAATCAACTTTACTATTAAAGACTTCCCCCAGGAATTAAAAGAAAAAGCTGCTAGCTTATTTAAAGCACCAGCTCCTATAACAAGAAATGAATTAATTATAGAAATATGGCGTGCTTTCTTCGAAACACCAGCAGATGAGTTATTATACCTATATAAAAAACAGTCATTTGTTCTAGGAAAAGAAGTTACTTTTACACTAGATCAAAAAGACTACAAGGGACTTGCTAAAGATATCTCTGAAAGTGGAAAACTTTTAGTTCAATGTGATAACGGAAAAGAAATTTGGATAAATAGCGGAGAAATTTCACTCAAGGCTTGGAAGTAATAGCAAAGTTGTACAACAAAAATAAACTATATAAAACGATTCTATACTATTTATAGTGGGTAAATCCCCTATGGATATTATGGAGCCTATTTTAGTGTAGAAAAAAGTCCCATAAGATCTATAATGAAAAGCAACCAAACCATCATTAGAAAGATTCATATGGAAC
>NZ_JALDTZ010000004.1 GCF_023109105.1 Streptococcus mitis | reverse complement strand
TATCAGATGATGAGACAAAATATTTTTGAAAAGCAAAAAAGACAAACGCCAAAAATGACGTTTGTCTACATTCTGAAGCCTTTAATAGGGCTTTTTTCTTTATCCTGCCTCAAATTTTTCCCTAAAACTGAAAATCTTATTTTAAAGAATGCCCAAATGCTTTCTAGTCCCGTTTTAAAGTGACTCAGGGGGCTTTTTTTGATATAATAAAAAGGACTGTTATCAGTTAGAAAGAGGTTGGTATGAAAGAATTACAAACTGTACTAAAGAACCATTTTGCAATCGAGTTTGCAGATAAAAAGTTACTGGAAACTGCCTTTACTCATACGAGTTATGCTAATGAGCATCGCCTCTTAAAAATTTCACACAATGAACGCTTGGAATTTTTAGGAGACGCTGTTCTACAGTTATTGATTTCAGAATATCTGTATAAAAAATATCCTAAAAAGCCTGAGGGTGATTTGTCCAAACTCCGTGCTATGATTGTCCGTGAGGAGAGTTTGGCTGGTTTTGCGCGTGATTGCCAGTTTGATCAGTTTATCAAGCTTGGTAAGGGGGAAGAAAAATCTGGGGGGCGCAATCGTGACACCATTCTTGGTGATGCCTTCGAAGCCTTTCTTGGTGCTCTCCTTTTGGACAAGGATGTGGCCAAGGTCAAGGAATTTATCTATCAAGTCATGATTCCTAAGGTTGAAGCAGGCGAATTTGAGATGATTACAGACTACAAAACCCATCTCCAAGAGTTACTACAGGTCAATGGGGATGTGGCTATTCGTTATCAGGTGATTTCTGAAACAGGTCCTGCCCACGATAAGGTTTTTGAAGTAGAAGTTCTTGTTGAGGGTAAGAGTATCGGTCAAGGTCAAGGTCGTTCTAAGAAACTAGCAGAGCAGGAAGCTGCCAAAAATGCCGTTGAGAAAGGGCTGGATTCATGTATTTAAAGGAAATCGAAATTCAGGGATTCAAGTCTTTTGCTGACAAGACCAAGGTCATCTTTGACCAAGGTGTGACGGCAGTTGTTGGACCAAATGGATCTGGAAAGTCGAATATTACAGAAAGTCTGCGCTGGGCATTGGGGGAGTCTAGTGTTAAGAGTCTCCGTGGTGGCAAGATGCCGGATGTCATTTTTGCTGGAACAGAAAGTCGCAAACCGCTCAATTATGCTTCTGTAGTTGTGACTCTGGATAATAATGATGGATTTATAGAGGATGCAGGTCAAGAAATCAGGGTAGAACGCCATATCTATCGAAGTGGAGATAGCGAATACAAGATTGACGGCAAGAAAGTCCGTCTGCGTGATATTCATGATCTCTTCTTGGATACAGGTTTGGGACGAGATTCCTTCTCTATCATTTCCCAAGGGAAGGTTGAAGAGATTTTCAACTCCAAGCCTGAAGAACGTCGTGCCATTTTCGAAGAAGCTGCTGGAGTTTTAAAATACAAGACTCGCAGAAAAGAAACTGAGAGTAAATTGCAGCAAACTCAAGATAATCTAGACCGCTTAGAGGACATTATCTACGAGTTGGATAATCAAATCAAGCCTCTGGAGAAGCAAGCTGAGAATGCCCGTAAGTTTTTAGACTTGGAAGGTCAACGTAAGGCCATTTATTTAGACGTTTTAGTTGCTCAAATCAAGGAAAATAAGGCTGAATTAGAGTCGACAGAAGAAGAGTTGGCGCAGGTTCAGGAACTCTTGACGAGCTACTACCAAAAGCGTGAAAAACTAGAAGAGGAAAATCAGAATCTCAAGAAGCAACGCCAAGATTTACAGGCTGAAATGGCCAAAGATCAAGGCAGTTTGATGGATTTGACCAGTCTGATTAGTGATTTAGAGAGAAAATTAGCCCTGTCGAAACTGGAGTCTGAGCAAGTTGCCCTCAATCAACAGGAAGCACAAGCCCGTTTAGCTGCTTTGGATGATAAGAGAAAGTCACTCAGCAAAGAAAAATCTGATAAAGAAAACTCTTTAGCACATTTAGAGGAAAACCTAGTCCAAAATAATCAAAAGGTCAATCGTTTAGAAGCTGAATTGCTAGCTTTTTCAGATGATCCTGATCAGATGATTGAGCACTTACGTGAACGTTTTGTAGCCCTTTTACAAGAAGAAGCAGATGTCTCAAACCAACTGACCCGCATCGAAAACGAGTTGGAAAATAGTCGTCAGCTTTCTCAAAAAAAAGCAGATCAACTACAAAAGCTGAAAGAACAGCTGCCTACAGCTAAAGAGAAGGCTAGTCAGCAAAAAGAAGAGCTTGAAACTGCCAAGGAGCAGGTTCAGAAATTATTGGCTAACTATCAAGCTATTGCCAAGGAGCAAGAGGAGCAGAAAGCTTCCTATCAAACTCAACAAAGTCAACTCTTTGACCGTCTGGATAATCTCAAAAACAAGCAGGCCAGAGCTCAAAGTTTGGAAAATATCCTGAGAAATCATAGTAACTTTTATGCAGGTGTTAAGAGTGTTCTCCAAGAAAAAGACCGTCTTGGTGGGATTATTGGCGCAGTCAGTGAGCATCTGACCTTTGATGTGCATTATCAAACTGCCTTAGAGATTGCATTAGGGGCCAGTAGTCAGCACATCATCGTAGAAGATGAGAACGCGGCAACCAAAGCCATTGATTTCCTCAAACGGAACAGAGCCGGTCGTGCAACCTTTCTTCCTTTGACAACGATTAAGGCGCGTACGATTTCTAGTCAGAATCAAGATGCTATCGCTGCAAGTCCGGGATTTCTGGGCATGGCAGATGAATTAGTGACATTCGATACTAGACTGGAAGCCATTTTCAAGAACTTGCTAGCTACGACAGCAATTTTTGATACAGTGGAACATGCGCGTGCAGCAGCTCGTCAAGTTCGTTATCAGGTTCGTATAGTGACACTGGATGGGACAGAGTTGCGAACAGGTGGTTCCTATGCAGGTGGAGCCAATCGCCAGAATAACAGTATTTTCATCAAGCCAGAACTGGAGCAATTACAAAAAGAAATTGCTGAAGAAGAAGCAAGTCTTCGTTCAGAAGAAGCGAGTTTGAAGGCTTTGCAAGATGAGATGGCTACGGTGACAGAAAGATTAGAAGCCATCAAATCTCAAGGAGAGCAGGCTCGTATTCAGGAGCAGGGCTTATCCCTCGCTTATCAGCAAACCAGTCAGCAAGTTGAGGAACTGGAAACTCTTTGGAAACTACAAGTAGAGGAATTAGATCGTCTTTCTGAAGGAGATTGGCAAGCAGACAAGGAAAGATGCCAAGAGAGCCTTGCTACAATCGCCAGTGATAAGCAAAAGCTAGAAGCTGAGATTGAAGAGATTAAGTCTAACAAAAATGCCATCCAAGAACGCTATCAAAACTTGCAGGAAGAGCTAGCGCAAGTTCGCCTGCTTAAGACAGAACTACAAGGGCAAAAACGTTACGAAGTTGCGGATATTGAACGCTTAGGTAAGGAACTAAATAATCTTGATCTTGAGCAAGAGGAAATTCAGCGTCTTCTCCAAGAAAAGGTTGATAATCTTGAGAAGGTTGATACAGAACTGCTCAGTCAACAGTCTGAAGAAGCCAAAATTCAGAAAACAAACCTCCAACAAGGTTTGATTCGCAAGCAGTTTGAGTTGGATGATATTGAAGGTCAACTGGATGATATTGCTAGTCATTTGGACCAGGCTCGCCAGCAGAATGAGGAGTGGATTCGCAAGCAAACTCGTGCTGAGGCCAAGAAAGAAAAGGTCAGCGAGCGCTTGCGCCATCTACAAAGTCAATTAACAGACCAGTATCAGATTAGCTATACTGAAGCACTAGAAAAGGCACATGAGTTGGAAAATCTCAATCTGGCAGAGCAAGAGGTTAAAGATTTAGAGAAGGCTATTCGCTCGCTGGGTCCTGTCAATTTGGATGCTATTGAACAGTACGAAGAAGTTCACAGCCGTCTGGATTTCCTCAATAGCCAGCGAGATGACATTTTGTCAGCGAAAAATCTGCTCCTTGAGACCATTACAGAGATGAATGATGAGGTCAAGGAACGCTTTAAATCAACCTTTGAGGCTATTCGTGAGTCCTTTAAAGTGACCTTCAAACAGATGTTTGGCGGAGGTCAGGCAGACTTGATATTGACTGAGGGCGACTTGCTGACAGCTGGGGTTGAGATTTCTGTTCAACCTCCAGGTAAGAAAATCCAGTCGCTTAACCTTATGAGTGGTGGTGAAAAAGCCCTATCGGCTCTTGCTTTGCTCTTTTCCATTATTCGTGTCAAGACCATTCCATTTGTCATCTTGGATGAGGTGGAAGCTGCGCTGGATGAAGCCAATGTTAAACGTTTTGGGGATTACCTCAATCGATTTGACAAGGACAGCCAGTTTATCGTTGTGACCCACCGTAAGGGAACCATGGCAGCGGCTGATTCTATCTATGGAGTGACCATGCAAGAATCAGGTGTCTCAAAAATTGTTTCGGTGAAGTTAAAAGATTTGGAAGAAACAGTAGACTAGTTACCAAACGATAGCATCTCTTAGGGGATGCTATTTTTTAAAATTAACATCTTGAAATGTTTTTTAATACTCAATGAAAATCAAAAAGCAAACTAGGAAACTAGCCGCAGGTTGCTCAAAGCACTGCTTTGAGGTTGTAGATAAGACTGACGAAGTCAGTTACATATACCTACGGCAAGGCGACGTTGACGTGGTTTGAAGAGATTTTCGAAGAGTATAAGGTCAGTTCAGGAGCAAAAAACAACATTTGGGATTTCCTTTTAGCGAAAAGGCTTTCTCTATGATATAATAGTTTCATGATTACAACAGTACCTATAAAAAATGAAAAAGACATCGCAGTACCGGATAAAACAGTTCTTGTATTAGGCTATTTTGACGGTATTCATAAGGGACATCAGAAGCTTTTTGAAGTAGCTAGCAAGGCTTCTATGAAAGATTATCTACCAGTTGTCGTGATGACCTTTACAGAGTCCCCTAAGCTCGCTTTGCAACCTTACAAGCCAGAATTAATGCTTCATATTGTCAGCCATGAAGAACGTGAACATAAGATGAAATGGCATGGAGTAGAAGCTCTTTTCTTACTTGACTTTAGTAGTAAATTTGCTAGTTTAACGGGGAAAGAGTTCTTTGATACCTATGTTAGAGCATTAAAACCAGCGATTATCGTAGCAGGATTTGATTACACGTTTGGTTCTGATAAGAAAACTGCTGATGATTTGAAAGACTATTTTGATGGCGAAATCATCATTGTTCCACCCGTTGAGGATGAAAAGGGGAAAATTAGTTCTACTCGTATTCGTCAAGCTATTCTTGATGGAGATGTAAGGGAAGCAGGTCATTTACTTGGAACTCCTCTACCATCACGTGGAATGGTTGTTCATGGCAATGCTCGTGGACGGACTATCGGTTACCCAACAGCAAACTTAGTTTTAAGAGATCGAACCTATATGCCAGCAGATGGTGTCTACGTAGTCGATGTCGAAGTGCAGCGTAAAAGATATCGTGGAATGGCGAGTGTTGGGAAAAATGTTACTTTCGATGGAGAAGAGCCACGTTTTGAAGTCAATATTTTTGATTTCTCAGATGACATTTATGGTGAAACAGTCATTGTCTACTGGTTAGACCGTGTACGAGAAATGGTCAAATTTAACTCCGTTGAAGAACTGGTAGACCAACTCCAGAAAGATGAAGAAATTGCTCGGAATTGGAAGGATTGAGAGTAGGATGTTTAAAAAGTGAACCATATTTTGTGTTTGCTTTTTTATTTTTGAAAAGAAATTCTTACAGATATAAACCCGATTGAAGCTTTGTTCGAAATCTGTTAAAATAAGGATATTAATAATTTTAAAAACCAAAGAAAAGAGATTATATGATTACAGGTGAATTAAAAAATAAAATTGATTAGTTGTGGGAGATTCTTTGGACTGAAGGTAACGCAAATCCTCTAACAAATATTGAATATATGATAGAAAGAGCAAAATCATAGTTGACAATTCAAAAATCTTTGGAAGAATTAAAAACCTTAAAAAATCACTTATGCAGGAGTATTTTGGATAAGATTTGAAATGAGATAGCAGTTTTACACTATCGTTGTAATTACCGTAATTATTTGTTATAATACTTCAAAGGAGGAAATCAGATGGTCGTAAAAACAAGAAAACAAGGAAATTCAATCACCATTACCATTCCCAGTGAATTCAATATTCCAAGTGGTGTTAAATACGAAGCAAAATTGTTACCAAGTGGTGAAATTATCTTTACTCCTGAAGAATTGGATCATCAGGTTTCTTATGTATCTGATGATGACTTTAACTTGAAATTGGATACAATTTTTGATGAATTCGACGATGTTTTCAAAGCTTTGGTGGAAAAATGACAATCTATCTAACAGAAAAGCAAATTGAAAAAATTAATGCTTTAGCAATTCAACGATATTCTCCAAATGAGAAAATTCAAACAGTTAGTCCTTCGGCTTTAAATATGATTGTCAATTTACCAGAACAATTTGTCTTTGGGAAGCATCTTTATCCAACAATTTTTGATAAGGCAACGATACTATTTGTTCAATTGATAAAGAAACATGTTTTTGCTAATGCAAATAAACGAACAGCCTTTTATGTTTTAGTGAAATTTTTACAATTAAATGGTTATCACTTTTCTGTTTCTGTGGAAGAAGCGGTTGATATGTGTGTGACTATAGCGGTAGAAACTTTAACTGATGAAAAAATGATAAGATATTCTAAATGGGTTTCTGAACATTCTGTCAGAGAAAAGAACAAAAAGTAAGCTAGTTTGTTAAATTGAAATGAGCATAAGAAAAAAATGAAGAGACAATATTAGAATTCTGTAATACAGAAACTCTGATATTGTCTCTTTTTTATTAAAACACACGATACACATAGGGATTTTCTGGTTTATCGACTTTAGTAAAACTATCAATTTCCAAGGTTGGGAGGTTTTGTTTGAGTTCTTTATGGTAGTGATTGACCAGTTTTCCTTTGGCTGTTATCCAGGTGTTATTCTCATACTGACGGGTATTTCCCTTGGTCAGCAATCCATAGACACCCGAATCTGCGATACAGTGGATAATGCCGAAGCGGAACAAAAATTGGCTATTGGCATGGCTGGGGTCATTATAGACAAAGCCTGTAAACTGGACTGTCTTGCCTTCAAATTCATCTGGATAGTCGTAGATGGCTTCCATGACTTCCATATAGTTTTCATTAGTAATTCGAATGCTATCTTGGGACAAGTATTTATCCGCCGCCGTTCGCATTTCCTTGTCATAGGCTGTTTTTGAAAAATAAGAACTGGTATCTGGTTTCAAATATTGGCTTGTCGTCCCTTCACTTGTCTGAATGGCTTGATCCGTCCCTTCCGATAGGGGGAAATGATAGCCTTTAGCCGAAACGGTTTGAGAATCCAAGCTAACAGTTGGGAAAGTTAAGCCAACGATAAGTGGAATGGCCAGAAGAGCAATACTCGTCACCTTCGCCAATCGGTTGTTCAGATGACTGTGAATTTTAACTTGCTTCATCCAGATATATAATTGAACAATTGCTAAGATAAAGGAAAGCACCATGGAAATATAGGCCAGATAGGAATAGTGCATGTTGATGTACTGGTTTAATTTGCCTGACAGATGAAGATACACGGTCAGTTCAAAATATCCAGCTAAAACTAAAAATCGAATCATAGGATGACTCCAATCAAGAGAGAATACACTAAAACGACAAGAGTCACAATAGTTATGAAGTGACTGATAAATCGTGCTTTCAAGTAATTTTTCATCATGAGAATATTTTTGATATCCAGCATTGGGCCAATGACGAGAAAGGCCAGAACTGGTGCCAAGCCGAAACTCGATAGAAGAGAGGCTCCGATAAAGGCATCCGCCTCACTACAGAGCGAAAGAAGAAAGGCTAAAAGCATCAAGAGCAGAATGGCAAAAATAGGGGTCGCACTAATAGAGGTCAGAATCCGAGTCGGAACGTAAACCTGTATAACAGAGGCAAAGAGACAGCCAAATACCAAATAACGCCCCGTATCAAAAAATTCATCAATTGCTTGCACAAAGACCTGAAAAATTTTTTTTGCAGGGCTCAAGTGAGAAAAATCATGTTCATGACAGGCCAAACGATTTTCTTTTTGAATCGGTTCTTTCCAGAAAAAACCTAGAAAAATCCCAAGTATCACAGCTACAAGAATGGAACCCAGAGCTCGTAACAGAGCAACATGGAAGGAGTTGCCAAAGGCAGAATAGGTCGCAAAGAGAACAATGGGATTGATGACAGGTGCTGTCACAAGAAAAGGAACGGCCGTGTAACTGGGAACCTTCTTTTCCAGAAAACGATTGATAATGGGGACAATTCCACATTCACAAGAGGGAAAAAGTATTCCGACAAAGGTGCCAAAAAAGATTCTCCCCCAACGATTTCGAGGGAGAAAATGATAAACCTTTTCAGGTGTGATATAAACCTCAATCAGCCCTGAGACAATACTTCCTATCAGAACGAAGGGTAGGGCTTCAATGATAATGGAGAGAAAAATCGCCCCGGTTTGAAGCACACTAGATGGGAGTTGTTGGAAAGCAGTCATCTAGTTTTTCTTTTCTGCTTTGGCTTTTTTCTCTTTGTCATCAGGGAAAGTAACTTGTTTCAAATCTGGAAGTTTCGCAAACTCTTCAAACATCTTGTCCAAGTCGTCTGTTTTTGTAAATTTTACAGCCATAGGTGTACCTCGATTCTAAATTCTACCTCTATTATACTATTATTTTGAGGAAAAGGGAGTTTTTTAATTTGTTTTCGATAGTTGATACTCTTCGAAAATCTCTTCAAACCATGTCAGCTTCGCCTTGGATTATAGATTATATATGTGACTGACTCCGTCAGTCTTATCTACAACCTCAAAGCAGTGTTTTGAGCAACCTGTGGCTAGCTTCCTAGTTTGCTTTTTGATTTTCATTGAGTATGAAAAGGATTGGAGAAAGCCTTCCACCTTGTGGTATAATAGTTTTATGGATAAAAAATATGAAAAAATCTCCCAGGATTTGGGAGTGACTTTAAAGCAAATTGATACCGTTCTGAGTCTGACAGCTGAAGGGGCGACGATTCCCTTTATCGCGCGTTATCGCAAGGACATGACTGGTAGTCTGGATGAGGTGGCGATTAAGGCCATTATTGACTTGGATAAAAGTCTGACCAACCTCAACGACCGTAAGGAAGCTGTCTTAGCTAAGATTCAAGAACAAGGCAAGTTAACCAAGGAGTTGGAAGAGGCTATCTTAGCTGCCGAAAAACTAGCAGACGTAGAAGAACTTTATCTTCCTTACAAGGAAAAACGTCGGACTAAGGCAACTATTGCCCGTGAAGCCGGACTTTTCCCACTTGCTCGCTTGATTTTGCAGAATGTAGCTGGCTTAGAAAACGAAGCTGAAAAGTTTGTCTGTGAAGGATTTGCGACTGGTAAGGAAGCCTTATCTGGTGCAGTTGATATCTTGGTTGAAGCCTTATCGGAAGATGTGACCTTGCGTTCCATGACCTATCAGGAAGTGCTGAGACACTCTAAACTCACTTCTCAAGTCAAGGATGAAAGTCTTGATGAAAAGCATGTTTTTCAGATTTATTATGATTTTTCAGAGACAGTTGGCAACATGCAGGGTTATCGTACCTTAGCCCTCAATCGTGGGGAGAAGCTCGGTGTCTTGAAGGTCGGTTTTGAACATGCGACAGACCGCATTCTTGCTTTCTTTGCTGCTCGTTTCAAGGTGAAAAACGCTTATATAGATGAAGTAGTTCAACAATCTGTTAAGAAAAAAGTCTTGCCTGCTATCGAGCGACGCATTCGGACAGAATTAACTGAGAAAGCGGAAGAAGGAGCTATCCAGCTCTTTTCTGACAACCTGCGCAATCTCCTCTTGGTTGCTCCTCTAAAAGGGCGCGTGGTTCTAGGATTTGACCCTGCCTTTCGTACAGGTGCCAAGCTAGCTGTCGTTGATGCAACAGGAAAAATGCTGACAACACAGGTCATTTATCCTGTCAAACCAGCATCAGCTCGTCAAATCGAAGAAGCCAAGAAAGATCTGGCAGACTTGATTGGTCAATACGGTGTAGAAATCATTGCTATCGGAAATGGAAGTGCCAGTCGTGAAAGTGAAGCCTTTGTGGCGGAAGTTCTGAAAGATTTTCCTGAAGTCAGCTATGTTATCGTCAATGAAAGTGGTGCTTCGGTATACTCTGCCAGCGAACTTGCTCGTCAGGAGTTCCCAGACTTGACTGTTGAAAAACGCTCTGCTATTTCTATCGCCCGTCGTTTACAAGATCCTCTTGCGGAATTGGTCAAAATTGATCCTAAGTCAATCGGTGTCGGTCAGTACCAACACGATGTCAGTCAAAAGAAACTGTCTGAGAGCCTGGACTTTGTCGTCGATACGGTGGTCAACCAAGTCGGTGTCAATGTTAACACAGCCAGCCCAGCTCTTCTTTCCCACGTAGCTGGACTCAATAAGATCATTTCTGAAAATATCGTCAAATATCGTGAGGAAGAAGGGAAAATCACTTCACGCGCTCAAATCAAGAAGGTTCCTCGTCTGGGAGCCAAGGCCTTTGAACAGGCAGCTGGTTTCCTTCGCATCCCTGAAAGTAGCAATATCCTTGATAATACAGGAGTTCACCCAGAAAATTACACTGCCGTTAAAGAACTCTTCAAACGTTTAGATATTAAAGACATAAACGAAGAAGCCCAAAGTAAACTCAAGTCACTTTCAGTCAAGGAAATGGCGCAAGAGCTAGACCTTGGTCCAGAAACTCTTAAAGATATCATTGCAGACCTTCTCAAACCAGGTCGAGATTTCCGTGACTCTTTTGATGCACCTGTGCTTCGCCAAGATGTTCTAGACATCAAGGATTTAGAGGTTGGACAAAAACTAGAAGGAGTAGTGCGTAATGTCGTTGACTTCGGTGCCTTCGTTGATATCGGGATTCACGAGGACGGCTTGATTCACATTTCTCATATGAGTCGTAAATTTATCAAACATCCTAGCCAGGTGGTGTCTGTCGGAGATTTGGTGACCGTTTGGGTTAAGAAAATTGATACTGAACGCGAAAAAGTCAATCTGTCGCTCCTAGCACCAAATGAAACTGACTGATTACGTCAAGCAGGTTTCACTAGAAGACTTCGGCAGACCTTTTATCCATCATGCACAGTGGAATTCTCGTCTACGTTCGACAGGTGGGCGATTTTTCCCAAAAGATGGGCATCTGGATTTCAACCCCAAGATTTATCAGGAACTGGGTTTGGATGTTTTTAGGAAAATTGTCCGACATGAACTCTGTCATTATCACCTCTATTTTCAAGGGAAGGGTTATCAACACAAGGATCGGGATTTTAAGGAACTTTTGAAAACGGTGGATGGATTACGCTTTGTGCCAACCTTGCCAAATAATCACTATAAACCACTCAAGCTTTATCGTTGTCAATCCTGCCAGCAAACTTATCAGCGCAAACGAAGGATTGATACCAAACGCTATCGCTGTGGGGTTTGTCGAGGTAAATTGCTACTAATAAATCAGCCTGAGGACTGATGAAAGCCGAGCCTACCCGTGATATACTATGTCTAACCTAGCAGAAAGAGGTAATACCATGAACAGTAAATTTTATAAAATGAGACGAAATCGCATGATTTCAGGAGTTCTGGCAGGTCTGTCAGACAAATGGAACTTTGACGTTACCCTTGTTCGTTTTCTGTTTGCCATTTTTACAGTCGCAAACTTTGGACTTGGCGTGATTATTTATATCATCCTAGCTTCTATCATGCCAACCAAGGAAGAAATTGAAGCAGAAATGTACGGAACAGGCCCACGAAAACGCAAAGAAGCTCAAGCCATTGAAGAAAATGATGGATGGTTTTGGTGAGGTACTTAGCTAATAAGGCAATAGTTGCTTACACATTTAAGGAAATAGGATTTTTCTATACATTGCTAATAGCCTTCTACAAAAGATTAGGAATAAGCAAAAAGCTTTAAATCAATAGTCTAAACTGCTTGATTTAAAGCTTTTTTACTTTTAATAATTTTTTTCCAGCTTCATCTACAAACTAATACTCTTCGAAAATCAAATTCAAACCACGTCAGCTTCGCCTTGCCGTACTCAAGTACTGTCTGTGGCTAGCTTCCTAGTTTGCTTTTTGATTTTCATTGAGTATAAAAGCATTCTTTTGAATTCATGTTTCTAATCTATTTTTTGCTGCTGGGAGAAAACTGTTTTTGAAAAATGGTGGATGCTGATAACAACTGATAACCAGCAAATAACATATGCAGTACCTGTAAATTCTGTACCGATAAAGTATGTTTTTTCAACTAAGAGCTGACCGATAAATGGAGAGAGCAGATAGAGAAGTCCGAAGACTATATGTTCTTTGTGTTTCATTAAAGTGCACCTTCTTTCCTTATGGGGATGACGGACTTGTAAGTGTTCAATTTAATGGCGTTTCATCTAGATAAGCTTACTCAAATGATAGTTACGATTTCTCCTCTCCAAAGTAAGCCTTTTCACACTTATATTTTACAACTTTAAAAATAGGAAATCAAATCATTTTCTAAGTAATTTTGCTTACAGTTCTCTAATCTTACAAAAATGTAAGATTAAAGTCTCTTTTGTAAGGTTAGGTTATGGCAAGCCGTCTTTTTTTGATGTAAACTAGACTCATAAAGAAAAAGGAGTAAGAACATGAAAAAATTATTTCAAGAAAAATTTTCAAAAAAACCAAGTCACAAAGATATCGAGCGCGTTCAACTGGGATGCGCTATGATGCAAGCAACATTTCATTTGATGGGATATTAAGAAAGGAGATTCTCATGACACTTTTAGATGTAAAACACGTTCAAAAAATTTATAAAACTCGTTTTCAGGGCAATCAAGTAGAAGCCCTCAAGGATATTCACTTTACGGTCGAAAAGGGTGACTACGTTGCTATCATGGGTGAATCTGGTTCTGGTAAATCAACTCTTCTCAATATCCTAGCTATGCTGGATAAACCAACTCGTGGTCAGGTTTACCTGAATGGAACTGATACAGCAACCATTAAAAATTCACAGGCTTCTAGTTTCCGTCGTGAAAAGCTGGGCTTTGTCTTCCAAGACTTTAACTTGCTAGATACGCTGTCTGTTAAGGACAATATCTTGCTTCCGCTTGTCTTGTCAAGAAGACCCATTACAGAGATGATGAAGAAATTAGTGGTAACAGCTGAGAATTTGGGTATCAACCAATTACAAGAGAAGTACCCTTACGAGATTTCAGGTGGGCAGAAACAGCGTGTAGCAGTAGCCCGCGCCATCATCACAGAGCCTGAAATTCTCCTTGCGGATGAGCCAACAGGAGCGCTTGATTCCAAGTCCTCTGCAGCACTTCTTGATGTGTTTGATGAAATCAATGAACGTGGTCAAACCATTCTCATGGTAACCCACTCAACGGCGGCAGCTAGCAGGGCTAAGCGCGTTCTCTTTATCAAGGACGGCATTCTTTACAACCAAATCTACCGTGGAGAAAAAACAGACCGTCAGATGTTCCAAGAAATTTCTGATACCTTGACTGTCATGGCAAGCGAGGTGAATTAGTATGTTTCGATTAACCAATAAGTTAGCGGTATCGAACTTGATTAAAAACCGTAAACTCTACTATCCTTTTGCGCTGGCTGTTCTCTTGGCAGTCACTGTCACCTATCTCTTTTACTCTCTAACTTTCAATCCCAAGATTGCAGAAATTCGTGGAGGGGAAACCATTCAAGCTACTCTAGGATTTGGTATGTTTGTCGTCACCCTTGCGTCAGCCATTATCGTCCTCTATGCCAATAGTTTTGTCATGAAAAACCGTTCCAAGGAACTGGGGATTTATGGCATGTTGGGATTGGAGAAACGTCACCTGATCAGTATGACCTTTAAGGAGTTAGTGGTATTTGGGATTCTAACTGTTGGAGCAGGTATCGGTATTGGAGCCTTGTTTGACAAGTTGATTTTCGCTTTCCTACTCAAACTGATGAAATTAAAGGTAGAACTAGTCGCTACTTTCCAGATGAAAGTTGTCATTATAGTACTTCTTGTCTTCGGTTTGATTTTCCTAGGTCTCATGTTCCTGAATGCTCTTCGAATCGCCCGTATGAATGCCCTTCAGCTCTCTCGTGAGAAAGCAAGTGGTGAGAAAAAAGGTCGTTTCCTATCTCTCCAAACTATTCTTGGTGCGATTAGTTTAGGTGGTGGATATTATCTTGCGGTTACTGTAAAAGATCCCCTTACAGCTCTAACAACTTTTTTCCTAGCTGTTTTGCTGGTTATTTTTGGGACCTATCTCTTGTTCAATGCAGGGATTACAGTTTTCCTCCAAATCTTAAAGAAAAATAAGAAATACTATTACCAGCCCAATAACCTTATCTCAGTGTCCAACTTGATTTTCCGTATGAAGAAAAATGCGGTTGGACTAGCAACTATCGCGATTTTGTCAACAATGGTTTTGGTAACCATGTCAGCAGCGACTAGTATTTTCAATGCCTCAGAAAGTTTTAAAAAAGTTCTAAATCCTCATGACTTTGGCATTACTGGACAAAATGTTGAAAAAGAAGACTTGGACAAACTCTTGAGCCAGTTTGCAAGTGATAAAGGTTATAAGATTAAAGAGAAAGAAGTTCTTCGTTACGCTTACTTTGGTGTTGCAAACCAAGAAGGTAGCAAGTTAACCATTTTTGAAAAAGGACAAAACCGTGTCCAAGTCAAAACAGTTTTTATGGTATTTGACCAAAAAGATTATGAAACTATGACTGGTCAAAAACTTTCTCTATCAGGCAATGAGGTCGGACTCTTTGCAAAGAATGAGGGAGTTAAAGAACAAAAAGCTCTAACTCTAAATGATCATCAATTTTCTGTAAAAGAAGAATTTACTAAAGATTTCATTGTAAACCATGTTCCAAACCAGTTTAATATTTTGACTTCTGATTACAATTACCTTGTTGTACCTAATTTACAAGCCTTTTTGGACCAATTCCCAGATTCTGATATCTATAATCAGTTTTACGGTGGTATGAATGTAAGTATCAGTGAAGAAGAGCAACTCAAAGTCGCTGAAGAATATGAAAAATACTTACAAAAGTTTAATGCTCAATTAAACACTGAAGGTAACTATGTGTATGGTAGCACTCTAGCAGATGCTGGTGCTCAAATGAGTGTCCTCTTTGGCGGTGTCTTCTTTATTGGTATTTTCCTATCCATTATCTTTATGGTCGGAACCGTTCTGGTCATCTACTACAAACAAATTTCTGAAGGATATGAAGACCGTGAGCGCTTTATTATCTTGCAGAAAGTTGGTTTAGATCAAAAGCAAATCAAGCAAACCATTAACAAACAGGTTTTAACTGTTTTCTTCCTTCCTTTGCTTTTTGCCTTCATACATTTAGCCTTTGCCTACCATATGCTTAGTCTGATTCTAAAAGTGATTGGTGTACTGGATACGACTATGATGTTGATTGTGACCTTGTCTATCTGCGCTATCTTCCTCATCGCCTATGTGCTGATTTTCATGATTACCTCTAGAAGTTATCGTAAAATTGTCCAAATGTAAAAAAGATACCTCGACTTCAAAATCGAGGTATTTCTTGTATTCTAAATGCTGAAAAGTTGTCCTAGCAGAAAGGTAACTCCCATGGTTAAAAGACCAATAGCAAGGTTCCGAGTCATAGCTGTTTTAGTTGGGGCTTTTCCAAGTTTGGCGCTTGTGTAGCCAGTCATCAAGAGTGAAACTCCTACAATCAGAACAGTAGCAGGGATGCGGTATTCACTTGGGAAAATGGTTACTGAGAGCATTGGAGGCAAACTTCCAAGGAAAAAGGCAACGAAGCTAGAAATGGCAGCGTGCCAAGGATTGGTAAATTCTTCATACTCAATTCCATATTTTTCCTCTACCAAAGCCTTGAGTGGATTTTTAAGAAAGGCCTTATTTGTCAAGAGCTGGGCAGAGGTTTCGCATTCTCCATTTTGGATATAGGCAGCATAGAGGGACTTTTTGGCTAGCTCCAAATCTTGGTCTAGCAAGAGTTTTTCTCGCGCAACAGCTGCTTCCTCAGTATCTTTTTGAGTTGAAACGGATACATATTCTCCGCCAGCCATTGAAAAGGCACCTGCTAAGATAGCCGCAAATCCTGATAAAAAGATAATCCAGATATTGCTCGTAGCACTGGCAACCCCGATAACCACACCAGCAATGGAAATAATTCCATCATTAGCACCAAGAACACCCGCACGCAGGATATTTAAACGACCTGCAAAATTTGAATCAATTTCGTGATTTGTTTCTGACATACTAATCTCCTTTTTATCCAGTATAAAGGAAACAGATAATGAAATCAATCTTTTAAAAGTATCTGAAAAAAGTTGCACGATTTTAATTTTACGAGCTTTTTTAAAAGTTAGAAACACGACTAGCTAGTAGAGAAGGATAAAAGAGAAGCAAAGCTGATAGACTAGTCCTTTTTCTAGTTATCTATGGTATAATAGGAGGTAGATTTACTAATCGGAGTAAGAAAGATTTTATGATTAAACTAGTAGCAACGGATATGGACGGAACCTTCCTAGATGGGAATGGACGCTTTGATATGGACCGCCTCAAGTCTCTCTTAGCTTCCTACAAGGAAAAAGGGATTTACTTTGCAGTGGCTTCGGGTCGAGGATTTCTATCCTTAGAAAAATTATTTGCTGATGTTCGTGATGACATTATTTTCATCGCTGAAAATGGCAGTTTAGTAGAGTATCAAGGTCAAGACTTGTATGAAGCGACTATGTCTCGTGAGTTTTATTTGACGACTTTTGAAAAGCTACAAACGTCACCTTATGTAGATGTCAATAAATTACTTTTGACAGGTAAGAAGGGTTCTTATGTACTAGATACGGTTGATGAAACCTATTTGAAAGAGAGTCAGCATTATAATGAAAATATCCAAAAAGTAGCCGGTCTGGAAGATATCACAGATGACATTTTCAAATTTACAACCAACTTCACAGAAGAAACTCTGGAAGCTGGAGAGGCTTGGGTCAATGAACATGTACCTGGTGTTAAGGCTATGACAACTGGTTTTGAATCCATTGATATTGTTCTGGACTATGTCGATAAGGGAGTGGCTATTGTTGAATTAGCTAAAAAACTTGGTATCACAATGGATCAGGTTATGGCTTTTGGAGACAATCTAAATGACTTGCATATGATGCAGGTTGTAGGACATCCTGTAGCTCCTGAAAATGCACGACCTGAAATTTTAGAATTAGCAGAGACAGTGATTGGTCACCATAAGGACCAGTCGGTTATAGCTTATATGGAGGGCTTATAATGGCAGATATAAAATTGATTGCATTGGACTTGGACGGTACCTTGCTGACTACTGATAAAAGGCTGACGGATCGCACCAAGGCAACCTTGAAAGCTGCGCGTGATCGTGGTATCAAGATCGTATTGACAACTGGTCGCCCTTTAAAAGCTATGGATTTCTTTCTCCATGAGCTAGGGACTGACGGCCATGAAGATGAGTATACGATTACCTTTAATGGAGGTTTAGTTCAGAAAAATACAGGTGAAATCCTTGATAAAACAGTCTTTTCATATGATGATGTGGCACGCTTGTATGAAGAAACAGAGAAATTATCACTGCCTCTTGATGCAATCTCAGAAGGAACTGTTTATCAAATCCAATCGGACCAAGAAAGTCTTTATGCCAAATTCAATCCAGCATTGACTTTTGTTCCAGTGGACTTTGAAGACTTATCTAGTCAGATGACCTACAATAAGTGCGTGACTGCCTTTGCTCAAGAACCCTTGGATGCAGCCATTCAGAAGATTTCTCCAGAATTGTTCGACCAATATGAAATCTTTAAATCACGTGAAATGTTGCTAGAGTGGTCTCCAAAGAATGTTCATAAAGCAACAGGTTTGGCAAAACTAATCAGCCATCTAGGAATCGACCAAAGCCAAGTCATGGCATGTGGTGACGAGTCCAATGACCTCTCTATGATTGAGTGGGCAGGGCTCGGTGTTGCCATGCAAAACGCTGTTCCTGAAGTCAAGGCAGTCGCAAATGTAGTGACGCCAATGACCAATGATGAAGAGGCTGTCGCTTGGGCTATCGAAGAATATGTACTAAAGGAGAACTAAGATATGGGATTATTTGACCGTCTATTCGGAAAAAAAGAAGAACCTAAAATCGAAGAAGTTGTAAAAGAAGCTCTAGAAAATCTTGATTTGTCTGAAGATACGGAGCCTTCCTTCACAGAAGTTGAGGAAGTTTCTCAAGAAGAAGCAGTGGTTGAAAGTTCTGAAGAAGCTGTTCTCGAAGAAGAGGAAAATCAAGACACAGTTGAAGAAAATCAGGATTCAGAGTCAGTTGTAGAAGTTTCTCAAGAAGAAATAGAAGAATTTCCAAACTCACAAGAAGTCTCAGAGGAAGAGACTTCTGAGCTCCTAGAGACTGTAGAGGAAAATAGTTCTGAAGTGCTTGAACAAGAAACGCCTCAAGCAGAAGAAACTGTTCAGGAAAAATATGATCGTAGTCTTAAAAAAACTCGCACAGGTTTCGGTGCCCGTTTGAACGCCTTCTTTGCCAACTTCCGCTCTGTTGACGAAGAATTTTTTGAGGAACTGGAAGAACTGCTGATCATGAGCGACGTTGGTGTGCAGGTAGCTTCAAACTTAACGGAGGAACTACGCTATGAAGCCAAGCTCGAAAATGCCAAGAAACCTGATGTACTTCGCCGTGTCATTATTGAGAAATTGGTTGAGCTTTATGAAAAGGATGGCAACTATGATGAAAGTATCCACTTCCAAGATGGCTTGACAGTCATGCTCTTTGTTGGTGTGAATGGTGTTGGGAAAACAACTTCTATCGGGAAACTAGCCCACCGCTACAAACAAGCTGGTAAGAAGGTCATGTTGGTTGCGGCAGATACCTTCCGTGCGGGTGCAGTAGCCCAGCTAGCTGAATGGGGCCGTCGTGTGGACGTTCCTGTTGTGACGGGCCCTGAAAAAGCTGATCCAGCCAGCGTGGTCTTTGATGGTATGGAACGTGCTGTAGCTGAAGGTATCGATATTCTCATGATTGATACTGCTGGTCGTCTGCAAAATAAGGATAATCTCATGGCTGAGCTGGAAAAGATTGGTCGTATCATCAAACGTGTTGTGCCAGAAGCTCCGCATGAAACCTTCTTGGCTCTTGATGCATCAACAGGTCAGAATGCCTTGGTACAGGCCAAAGAATTTTCAAAAATTACCCCTTTGACAGGAATTGTCTTGACTAAGATTGATGGAACTGCCCGAGGTGGTGTTGTTCTTGCAATCCGTGAGGAACTCAATATCCCTGTTAAGCTGATTGGTTTTGGTGAAAAGATTGATGATATTGGAGAATTTAACTCAGAAAACTTTATGAAGGGTCTCTTGGAAGGCTTAATCTAATCAGAAGCAAAAATCCTGCAAGGTACAAACTTGCAGGAAATTTTTTTATTCTAAGCGACCATCTTGACGATAGGCGATATCTGGTTGCCAAGTCCATTTGGCACCGAATTTTTCAAGTAAGTCAAAGCTGGCTTGAGGGCCCATGCTTCCAGCTTTATAGTCATGAAGTGGGGCACCATTTTCAGCCCAGAGTTCTTCGATACGGTCAATCAATTTCCATGACGCACCAACTTCATCCCAGTGGCTAAAGTTAGTTGAGTTGTTGTTTAGGACATCATAAATCAATTTCTCGTATGGTTCTGGAGAAGCACCAGTTGCGGTCGCATCTGTACGGTAATCCAGTGAGTTAGGAGCCAAATTGAATTCTTCTCCTACTTGCTTCCCATTTAGGCTAAGAGAGAAACCTTCTGTTGGTTGGATATAGATAGTCAAAATATTTGGAGCAAGAGGTTCTCCAAATATAGAATCCATTTGTTTAAAGACGATGTTGACATGAGTTCCTTTTTCAGTCAGTCGTTTACCTGTACGGAAGAAGAAAGGAACACCACGGAATCGATCACTGTCTACAAAGAAGGCACCAGATGCAAAGGTTTCGGTTGTAGATTCTGGATTTACATTTGGCTCGCTACGATAAGAGATGTATTTCATGCCATCAATCTTACCAGAGCGGTATTGACCACGGATAAAGTGTTCTTTAAGTTCTTCATCAGTTGGATGATAGAGGTTTTTAAAGACCTTAATCTTTTCAGCGCGAATCTCGTCTTTTGTGAAGCTTGCTGGCTTGTCCATGGCAAGAAGAGAAAGAAGTTGCAAAGTGTGGTTCTGTACCATGTCACGGAGGGCACCAGATTCATCATAGTAGCCACCACGTTCTTCTACACCTAAGCGCTCTGCAAAGGTAATTTGAACATTGTCGATAAAGTCCTTGTTCCAAACGTTTTCAAAAATCAAGTTTGCAAAGCGAACTGCAAAGATGCTTTGGATCATTTCCTTACCAAGATAATGGTCGATACGGAAAATTTGTCCTTCGTCAAATGTTGCTAGGAGCTCGTCATTTAACTTGCTTGCAGTTATGTAATCTGTACCAAATGGTTTTTCAACGATTAAACGCTCAAAACCTTTACCATCTACAATGTTTTCAGACTTGAGGTGTTTGGCAATAGTTCCAAAGAACTGAGGCGCCATAGACAAAAAGAAGAGCTTGTTGTGTTCCGCTTGATACTTGTCATTTAGTTCAGCCTGCAATTGACGTAAAGCAATGTAGTGCTCTGTATCATTAACATCATGACTTTGATAGTAGAAGTGGCTAGCGAACTCTTGAGCCTGTTCGGTACTATCTGCCAAATCAAGGATTGATTCGACTACAACAGATTCAAAATATTCCTTGCTCCAAGGACGACGGGCAGTTCCAATGACTGCAAAGTGCTCGGAAAGATTGCCGGATTTATAAAGTCTAAAAAGGGAAGGGTAGAGCTTGCGTTTAGCCAGGTCTCCACTCGCACCGAAAATTGTAACAATAACCTTAGATGACATCTAGCTACCTAATTTCTATTTTTATTCCTAGTCTTACTAGGTATGAGGAAATCTCATTTCATAAACTTAATTCTAACATAATTTTCCGAAAAATCAAAAAATCCAATACGAGATAGAAAAAAACTGCAAGGAAATCCTTACAGTTTGAGTATTAGACGTTTAAGACCTTGTCCAAGAACTCTTTCAGACGTGGGTGTTGTGGGTTGTCAAAGATTTGGTCAGGTGTTCCATCTTCAAGGAATTCACCATCTGCAGTAAAGATAACGCGGTTAGCAACCTGACGGGCAAATCCCATCTCATGGGTTACGATAATCATGGTCATACCTTGCTCAGCCAGTTCCTTCATAACGTTTAGTACGTCTCCAACCATCTCAGGGTCAAGGGCTGAAGTTGGTTCATCAAAGAGCATGATGTCTGGATTCATTGCTAGTCCACGAGCGATGGCCACACGTTGTTTTTGACCACCTGATAGGCTATCTGGGTTGGCATTAGCTTTATCTGCTAGGCCAACCTTATCAAGCAACTCCATTCCCAATTTCTCAGCTTCTTCCTTAGTCATCAACTTGTGCTCAATAGGAGCAAAGGTAATGTTGTCCAATACAGACATATGAGGGAAGAGGTTGAAGTGTTGGAACACCATCCCGATATTTTCACGGACGTGGTCAACGTTGGTAGTTTTTTCAGTTAAGTCATAGCCGTTCACAGTGATATGTCCGCTAGTAACTTCTTCTAGAAGATTAAGGCTACGGAGGAAGGTCGATTTACCAGAACCTGAAGGACCAATGATACAAACAACATCTCCTTCATAGAATTTAGTCGTGATTCCTTTTAAAACCTCATTTTTTCCATAATACTTATGTAAATCATTTACATCAATTTTTAATTTTGCCATTAACGAATCCTCTTTTCTAAGCGTTTCGCTAGTCTAGTCAAAAGTGTGATAATTACAAGATAGAAGATAGCAAGGATTGCATACATCTTGAAACTTTGGTAGTTACGGGCAATGATGATCTTACCAGTTTGGAAGAGTTCAACCAAACCGATAGCAGATACGATCGTTGTATCTTTCAAAGCAATAACAAATTGGTTGACAAAGTTTGGAAGCATGAGCTTAGTTGCTTGTGGCAAGACAATCTTACGCATGGTTTTTCCATATGAAATACCTAGGCTTCGGCTGGCTTCCATTTGACCAACTGGAACAGCCTGAATACCACCACGAACGATTTCAGCGATATAAGCTGCTGCATTGAGTGAGAGGGCAATAGTCCCAGCTACAAAGTCGTTAATTGGACTTTGTTGACCTGTGATAGATTCGATGAAGTTTGGAATTCCCCAGAAGATGAAGGCTGCAAGAATCATCAATGGAATACCACGGATAATGTCAACGAAAATCTCAGAGATCACACGAAGAGATTTGTAGGGGCTAACGCTAAACATACCGAAGATAATCCCGATAACAATGGCAATAGCAAATGAGATAAGAGCTAGAGCAAGAGTGATACCAAGCCCGCTAAGGAGTTGTTTGTAGTTGTTTTGGAGCAAGCCCCAGATAGTTGTCTCATCAACGGTGCTTGTTGAAGCAGATGAAGATTCGCTAGCTAGGTATTTATCAAGAATCTTTTGGAATTCACCGTTTGCTTTAAGGTTTGCAAGTCCGTTATTGAACATTTCAATCAATTCTGGATTTGCTCCTTTTTTAACGGCAAAGGCTGTTTCACCGATTGGAGTTCCAGCGATTGGAGTTTTCAATTTTTGCCCTTGGCTGATAGAATATTTGAGAACAGGTTCATCATCCATAACGGCATCAATGGCACCAGTATTTAAACTGTCATACATTGAAGAACCATCAGCGAAGGTTTTGATTTTGTAACCGTATTTGCTTTGATTTTCTGTTAGGAAGGTTTGAGAAGCAGTTCCGTTTTTAACACCGACCGTCTTTCCTTTTAAATCTTCATAAGAAGCAATATTGCTTGATTCTTTGACACCAAGGATAGTATTGGCAGTGTAGTAGGATTCTGAGAAGTCAAAAGTTGCCTTACGAGCATCTGTGACAGACATACCAGCAATGATACCATCAGCTTGTCCAGCTTGAACAGCACTGATAGCGGCATCAAAACCAGGGTTGGTGATTTCAATTTCGAAACCTTGGTCTTTAGCGATTGCCTTAATCAATTCCATATCAATACCAGTAAATTGGTTGCTTGAATTTTGGAAAACAAAAGGTGCAAAAGAAGAATCACTGGCAATGATGTATTTAGCTTTAACAGGAATGGCTTTTAATCCTGCTAGAGTAGTTGTAGTTGGCACTGCTGAAGATGATGAAGCAGTCCATTTCTTGATGATTTTATCAAGACTACCATCTTTTTTCATTTCAGCCAAGGCTTGGTTAAATTCAGTAACTAGGTGCTCGTATTTGCTACCTTTTTTCACACCGAAAGCAAAGCTACCTACAGCTTCACCATCCATTTCAATATGAAGGTCTTGCCCTTGGTTAATGGCATACTCGATAACAGGTTTGTCATCCATCATGGCATCGATGGCACCAGCACTCAAGCTGTTGTTCATCAAATCACTAGTGTCAAATGTTTTAATAGTAAAGCCGTATTTATCTTTGATTGTTTCAAGAAAACGTTGAGCAGCAGTTCCGTTTTTAACACCAACAGTTTTACCTTTTAATTGGTCATACTGACTAATCTTGTGTGACTTTGTAGTTGCAATGACAACTTTTGTATCATAGTAAGTATCAGACATAGTGAAAACTTTTTCACGTTCTGTAGTTTTTGTCATTCCAGCCATGATTGCATCAGCTTGACCAGCTTGAACCGCATTTACCGCTGCATCAAATCCAGGATAGGACATCTGAATGTTCCATCCTTTAATCTCAGCGACTTTGTTGATAATGTCAACATCAATTCCTTTATAAGTTTGATCTGAATCTTTAAACTCAAAAGGTGCATAGGCGGTATCAGACACAATCTTAATCGTCTCTGCTTTCGCAATACCTAATGAGAAAATTGGGAATAAAATTAGCAAAAATGCTAGAAATCTTTTCTTCATTTTTAGTCTCCTTTTCCGAATATTTTACCATTATAGCAAAAAAAATAAAAAAAGGCAAATTTTTACAAAAACTATGTAAGAAGATATAACATATATAATTCTGATTTTGTCTTGAATCACACAACAGAAGTGCTATAATAAAGGTATATCATATAGTAAAAGAGGATAAAGTTATGAAAGACAAAAGAATATTTAAAGACTTCCAAGCTTCTCAAATGCAGCTAAACATTTACACAAGCCCCTTGTTAGCCTTTGTTTTTGTCTTTATAGGAGAGTTTGTGGCTTTTACTTTATATGGTATTAGTTTGTTAGCTCTCATCGGACTTGCTAGAAATTTTGGAGAGGCTGGTCAAGATTTTGCTACCTACTTGCAGACCTTGCAGCAGAGCTTGACGGATAAAACAAGTGATTTTCGTTTAATTTTAGAATTGCTGGCCTTTGGGTTCGTTCTCAACACTGTGTTCAGATGGACTAGAAAAGTTGAGAAAAGACCTATAAGAACTTTAGGATTTTATAAAGAAAATTTCCTCAGCAATCTTGTTAAAGGATTTGGCCTAGGCCTGGCACTTTTTTTTCTGACCTTGTTAGGTTTAGTGGCCGTGGGGCAATATCGTTTGGAGTCCATTCACTTGAATCCTTATTCGTTTATCTTTGTCATTTTTACCATTCCATTTTGGATTTTACAGGGGACAACAGAAGAAGTGGTGGCCCGTGCTTGGCTCCTTCCTCAATTGGCTTCAAGAACCAATCTCAAACTTGCTGTTCTTATATCTAGCCTATTCTTTACCCTGCTTCATATGGGCAATTCTGGTCTAACACCACTATCTCTAGTAAATCTCTTCTTATTCGGAGTTGCCATGGCTCTTTACCTTCTAAAAACCGATACAGTTTGGGGTGTTGCAGGTATTCATGGGGCTTGGAATTTTGCTCAGGGAAATCTCTTTGGGATTTTAGTTAGTGGTCAGCAGTCAGGAACGTCTTTGATGACCTTTTTACCACAAGGCGATCAGAGCTGGCTATCAGGTGGCTCTTTTGGGCTCGAAGGATCTATCATGACAAGTTTAGTCTTGTTACTACTGATTGTCTATCTCGTCTATCAATTAAAGAAAGAAAATGAAAGGATGTGACTTCGGTCCGTCCTTTTCTTCGTGAAAATGCTATAAGTATGCTAAAATAGGAATAGCACATCGAGAGAGGATTATTATGATCAATCGCATTACAGATAATCAATTTAAACTAGTATCAAAATATCAACCATCAGGAGATCAACCACAAGCTATCGAGCAGTTGGTTGATAATATCGAGGGTGGAGAAAAAGCTCAGATTCTGATGGGGGCGACTGGAACAGGGAAGACCTATACCATGAGTCAGGTCATTTCCAAAGTTAATAAACCAACACTGGTCATCGCCCACAATAAGACTCTGGCAGGACAGCTCTATGGAGAATTTAAGGAATTTTTCCCTGAAAATGCTGTTGAGTACTTCGTATCTTACTATGATTATTACCAACCTGAGGCCTATGTCCCTTCTAGTGATACCTATATTGAAAAGGATAGCTCTGTCAATGACGAGATTGACAAGCTTCGTCACTCAGCGACTTCGGCTCTTTTGGAGCGTAATGATGTTATTGTCGTGGCCTCAGTCTCTTGTATCTATGGTTTGGGTTCGCCCAAGGAATACGCTGATAGTGTCGTTAGTCTCCGTCCTGGTCTAGAGATTTCTCGTGATAAACTCTTGAATGACTTGGTCGATATTCAGTTTGAACGTAATGATATTGATTTCCAACGGGGAAGATTTCGCGTTCGTGGGGATGTGGTAGAGATTTTCCCAGCTTCCCGTGATGAACACGCTTTTCGAGTAGAATTTTTTGGAGACGAAATTGACCGTATTCGTGAGGTTGAGGCCCTGACTGGTCAGGTATTGGGAGAAGTGGATCATTTAGCGATTTTCCCTGCGACTCACTTTGTGACCAATGATGACCACATGGAAGTTGCCATTGCCAAGATTCAGGCCGAGTTGGAGGAGCAGTTAGCTATCTTTGAGAAGGAAGGCAAACTGCTTGAAGCTCAACGTTTGAAACAGAGGACAGAGTATGATATCGAAATGCTCCGTGAGATGGGCTATACCAATGGGGTTGAGAACTATTCACGTCACATGGATGGACGGAGTGAGGGTGAGCCTCCTTACACGCTTCTCGATTTCTTCCCAGATGATTTCTTGATTATGATTGACGAGAGTCACATGACTATGGGACAAATAAAAGGTATGTATAATGGAGACCGTTCGCGTAAAGAAATGCTGGTTAATTATGGTTTCCGTTTGCCGTCAGCCTTGGACAATCGTCCTCTCCGTCGTGAGGAGTTTGAAAGTCATGTACATCAGATTGTTTACGTTTCAGCGACACCTGGTGACTATGAAAATGAACAGACTGAGACAGTGATTGAGCAAATCATTCGTCCAACAGGACTATTGGATCCAGAGGTAGAAGTCCGTCCGACTATGGGACAGATTGATGATCTCTTAGGTGAAATCAATGCCCGTGTTGAAAAGAACGAGCGAACCTTTATCACTACCTTGACCAAGAAAATGGCAGAAGACTTGACCGACTACTTCAAGGAAATGGGCATCAAGGTCAAGTACATGCACTCGGATATCAAGACCTTGGAGAGGACGGAGATCATTCGTGACCTACGCTTGGGTGTCTTTGACGTCTTGGTTGGAATCAACCTCCTTCGTGAAGGGATTGACGTTCCTGAAGTGAGCCTTGTAGCTATTCTCGATGCTGACAAGGAAGGTTTCCTTCGTAACGAACGTGGACTTATCCAGACCATTGGACGTGCCGCCCGTAATAGCGAAGGCCATGTCATCATGTATGCGGACACGGTTACCCAGTCTATGCAACGTGCCATCGATGAAACTGCTCGCCGTCGGAAAATCCAGATGGCCTATAATGAAGAACATGGTATCGTTCCACAAACCATCAAGAAAGAAATCCGTGACCTGATTGCTGTGACCAAGGCAGTTGCTAAGGAAGAAGACAAGGAAGTTGACATCAATAGCCTCAACAAACAAGAGCGCAAAGAACTAGTCAAGAAACTCGAAAAACAAATGCAAGAAGCCGTTGAAGTGCTTGATTTTGAACTTGCAGCCCAGATTCGGGATATGATGTTGGAAGTCAAGGCGTTGGATTAGAATAGTACTTAAAGGAGAAAATATGTCCCGTTCCCAATTAACGATTTTAACAAATATTTGTTTGATTGAAGATCTCGAAACCCAGCGCGTGGTTATGCAGTATCGCTCTCCTGAAACCAATCGCTGGTCTGGTTATGCCTTTCCAGGAGGCCATGTAGAAAATGGCGAATCTTTCGCAGAGTCTGTCATTCGTGAAATCTATGAAGAAACAGGGTTGACTATCCAAAATCCTCAACTTGTCGGCATTAAAAATTGGCCACTAGATACAGGTGGGCGCTATATTGTCTTTTGTTATAAGGCAACTGAGTTCTCTGGTACCCTTCGCTCTTCAGATGAAGGAGAAGTTTCTTGGATTCAAAAAGACCAGATTCCAAACTTGGATCTGGCCTATGATATGTTACCATTGATGGAGATGATGGAAGCTCCTGACAAATCTGAATTTTTCTACCGCCACCGTACAGAAGATGGCTGGGCGAAGAAAATCTTCTAGTCTTTTACTAAATAACCTAGCTGATCTAAGGCCTCCTCGATATAGTGGAGGTCTTGTTGTGTTTCGTATCTAATAGTAATAGGAGATTAGTAAAAACATGTGTACTCTGAAATAAATTTAAAATATTTCTAAAAAAGTATTGACAAAACAAAAGAAAACGCTTACTATATAAATAAGGGAACGGTTCCACAATAAAAAGGAGGAGTGATGACTACAATAAAACAGGTTGCTGAAGAAGCTGGAGTATCAAAGTCAACAGTTTCAAGATATATTTCGAAAAAAGGCTATGTCGGAGATGATGCGAGAGAAAAGATAAAAAATGCTATCAAGAAATTAAATTACACACCAAATGTATTAGCACAATCTTTAAAAACTAAAAAAAATCAAATGGTAGGACTCTTATTGCCAGATATTTCTAATCCGTTCTTCCCAAGATTGGTTCGAGGAGCCGAATCATATTTGAAAGATAAAGGTTATAGGATTATGGTTGGTACTATTTCAGATCATGATTCGTTAGAAGAATATATAAACCTTTTGTTAAAAACAAATGCAGCTGGTATTATAACAACCCTTGACTTTACAAAGGAATTTCCAAATCTAACATTACCTGTTGTTGTGGTTGACCGGATTAGTAAAGATACAGGCTATGGTGTTTTTTCTGATAATCAGTTGGGTGGACGTTTGGCTGCTAAAGCAATTTGGAATGCTGGCGCTGAGCAGGTTATGATCATCAAAGTTTTAGATGATAAAGCTGAGAATATTGTGGAACGATTTGAAGCAAGTTTAAACTATTTGAGGAATAAAAATTTAGAAATTTGTATTGAAGAAAGTGAAACTTTTGACTTTGAAAAAATTCAAAAAGAAGCTAAAGAGAATCTAAAAAGAAATCCAAATATTGATAGTATTATAGCACCTTCTGATATTCATGCGATAGCTTATATTCATGAAATTTTAGCAATTGGGAAAAAAATTCCAGATGATATTCAAATCATTGGTTATGATGATATTGTACTTAGTCAATTTATTTATCCTTCTTTATCAACTATCCACCAATCATCATATAAAATGGGAGAACAGGCTGCAAAGCTAATCTATAATATGGCAAATAAGTTCTCTATAGATGAAGCTAAAATTAAACTCCCTGTTAGGTACATAGAAAGAAATACATTAAGGAGAAAGAAATGAGTAAAATTGTTGTTGTTGGAAGCATTTCAATGGACTTAGTTATGAGAACAAAAAGGATTCCAGAAGGAGGTGAAACGATTTTTGGCGATTCATTTAATATAGTTCCAGGTGGAAAAGGTGCAAATCAAGCTGTAGCTATTGGTAGATTATCCAGTGTTGAAGATAATATTTACATATTTGGGAACGTAGGAGAAGATATTTTTTCAGCTGATTTATTAAGTA
The DNA here is from genome assembly GCF_023109105.1 of Streptococcus mitis. Lineage (GTDB taxonomy): Bacteria > Bacillota > Bacilli > Lactobacillales > Streptococcaceae > Streptococcus > Streptococcus mitis_BW. The sequence goes on along the minus strand of NZ_JALDTZ010000004.1, from coordinate 88,868 downwards.
ATCTGCAAAATAATGATATTTCTACAGCATATGTGGGAACGGTACCACAGTCTTCAGGAGTTGCACAAATTACTTTATATGGAGGTGATAATAGGATTATTTATTATCCCGGAGCTAATAATTTAGTTAAAACAAATGATTGGAAAAATGAGTGGAAATTACTTAGTGATGCAAGTATTGTTGTATTACAGAATGAAATACCACATGAAGCCAACTTATCTATAGCTAAATTTTGCCAAGAAAATCAAGTTAAGGTTCTTTACAATCCTGCACCAGCTAGAGAAACAGACAAAGAGATGATTCCTTTTTGTGATTTTATTACTCCTAACGAGCACGAATGTTCAGAGCTTTTTCCAGATAAGAAATTAGAAGAAATTATTAAAATTTATCCTAATAAAATGATTGTGACATTAGGAGTTGAAGGTTCTATTTATTATGATGGGACAGCAGTTAAGAAAATTCCTGCTATAAAAGCAGAAGTAGTTGATACTACAGGAGCAGGAGATACGTTTAATGGTGCTTTTGCTTATGCTATCTCAAAAGGAAAAGAGATGGATGTTGCATTGTCCTTTGCAACGATTGCTTCACATCTTTCTGTTCAAAGATTTGGAGCGCAAGGAGGTATGCCGAGTTTGAAAGAAATAAAGGAGCATTCAGGATATGAAGAAATATGGGATTTTAAATAGTAATATAGCGAAACTAGCTGATGATTTAGGTCATATGGATTTGGTTTGTATCGGAGATTTAGGATTGCCAGTTCCAAATGGTGTTGATAAAATTGATTTAGCATTAAGAAAAGGTAGTCCAAGTTTTTTAGAAGTTTTAAAAGAATATTCAGATCATGTACTTATCGAAAAAATTTTCTTAGCAGAAGAAATTAAGGAAAAAAACAAAGAACAGTGGCAAGCAGTTCTAGATCTTTTAGGATCGAATATAATTATTGAATATATTAGTCATGAAGAATTGAAAGCTATGAATACTAAAGTTAAGGCAGTTATTCGCACTGGGGAAGATACACCATATTCGAATATAATCTTGCAATCAGGAGTTATTATTTAGAAGGGGGTTGCCTATGAAAATTGAAATGAAGAACATTTCAAAATCTTTTGGGAATAATCGTGTTTTAGAAAGTATTGATTTGGTTCTTAATTCAGGAGAAGTTCATGCTTTAATGGGGGAGAATGGCGCAGGCAAATCAACCTTAATGAATATTTTAACTGGACTTTTTCCAGCTACTTCAGGAACTATTTTTATTGATGGAAAAGAAAAAACATTTTCTAATCCTCAAGAGGCAGAACGGTTTGGAGTGAGTTTTATCCATCAAGAAATGAATACTTGGCCAGATATGACTGTACTTGATAATCTTTTTTTAGGAAGAGAAATTAAAAATTCGATTGGCTTTCTAGATAAAGCTAGTATGGAAAAGAAAGCTAAAGAAGCATTTAAACGTCTTAATATCTCTATTCCTCTCGATGCGATTATTGGTCAATTATCAGTCGGACAACAACAAATGATAGAAATAGCAAAATGTTTATTATCAGAAGTTTCGTTGTTAATTATGGATGAACCTACAGCAGCTTTAACTGACCGTGAAACTGAAACACTTTTCAAAGTGATAGAAGGATTAAAATCTGATGGTGTAGGTATTGTGTATATTTCACATCGCATGGAAGAAATCTTTAAGATCACAGATCTTATAACTGTTATGAGAGATGGGTTTGTAATTGATACCAAGAAAACGAAGTTAACTAATGCAGATGAATTAGTTCAAAAGATGGTAGGTCGTGAATTAGAAGATTATTATCCAGAAAAAAAGGCTGAGATTGGGAATATTGTTTTTCAAGCTAAGAATCTTTCTGGTGACTCTTTTACGGATGTTTCTTTCTATGTACGTCAAGGGGAAATTCTTGGTTTTTCAGGTTTGATGGGTGCTGGTCGTACTGAAATAATGCGAGCAATTTTTGGAATTGATTCTTTAAAATCTGGTCAAATTATAATAAACGGAGAACAACTGATAATTAAAAATCCTTTTGAAGCAATTAAGCATGGAATTGGTTTCTTAACAGAAGATCGTAAAGATGAGGGATTGATTTTAGATTTTTCTATTAAAGATAATATGACTTTACCTAGTACTCGTGATTTTGTTAAAAATGGCATTTTCGATAATAAAACAAGTGGTATATTTGTACAACGCTTAATTGATAGGTTACAAATTAAATCAGGTTATCCAGATAAGGAAGTTGGGACACTTTCTGGTGGTAATCAACAGAAAGTAGTTTTAGCAAAATGGATAGGTATTGCACCAAAAGTACTGATTTTAGATGAGCCAACTCGTGGGGTAGATGTTGGAGCTAAGCGTGAAATTTACCAATTAATGAATGAATTAGCTGAACGAGGTGTACCGATTATTATGGTCTCTTCAGATTTACCAGAAGTGATTGGAGTCAGTGATCGCATTATGGTCATGCATGAAGGTAGAATTAGTGGGGAATTAACACGTCGAGAAGCTACACAAGAAAAAGTTATGCAACTAGCTACAGGAGGACAATAGTGTGAAAAATACTATGAAGTACATGTCAGAATTGACAACGGTAATAGCATTGATAATTTTAATGGCTGTCATCACTATTATCAATTCAAATTTTTTAACAGCAAATAATCTGTTAAATTTACTATTGCAAGTAACATCAAATGCACTGATTGCTTTTGGAATGACTTTTGTTATTCTAACAGGTGGAATCGATTTATCAGTAGGATCAATTTTAGCCTTATCCAGTGCGCTAACAGCAGGTTTATTAGGATCTGGAATGCCTGTTACGTTAGCAATTCTCATCTCTTTAATTTTGGGTTGCATTTTAGGTATGATGAATGGGTTATTGATTTCCTACGGGAAATTAGCTCCATTTATCGTCACTTTAGCGACTATGACTATTTTTAGGGGAGCAACACTTGTTTATACAAATGGGAATCCTATTACAAAAGGATTAAGTGATACATTCTTATTTCAATTTTTGGGGCAAGGTTACATAGTAGGAATTCCATTTCCTGTAATTATTATGTTTATTGTATTTATTGTTTTATATGTTTTACTTCATAAAACAGCATTTGGTAAATCTGTATATGCTATAGGGGGGAATGAAAAAGCAGCATATATATCAGGTGTGAAATTAAATAAAGTGAAAATTATCATTTATTCAATATCAGGTATTATGGCTTCAATTTCTGGATTAATTATAACATCACGCTTAAGTTCTGCTCAACCAACAGCAGGTGCTAGTTATGAAATGGATGCTATTGCAGCTGTTGTTCTTGGAGGAACCTCTTTATCTGGAGGTAAAGGTCGTATACTTGGGACTCTAATAGGTGCTTTAATTATTGGAGTTTTGAATAATGGACTTAATATTATTGGTGTTTCAGCATTTTGGCAACAAGTAGTAAAAGGAGTTGTAATCTTAATTGCTGTTCTGATTGATCGTTTTAAAGTTGTAAAACAGTAGAATAATTTTCAATTTTTTTGGAAATAGTAACAATTTATTAGATGACGTACAATAATCGGGATTGAAACTATCCCTATAGATATATATTACGAGGAGTAATAACATGAAAAATATTAAAAAAATTAGCATTTTTGCTTTGTTTGTAACATTTATTTTTGCTTTAGTAGCTTGTGGAAAAACTGGTTTAGGAAATTCATCAAATGATAATAAATCTACGACTCAAAAGTCGGCAAAAGAATTAAAATTAGGAGTTTCTATTTCTACTACTAACAATCCTTATTTTGTGGCTATGAAAGATGGCCTTGAAAAAGCTGCAGGGGAAAAAGAAGTAACTTTGAAGATAGCAGATGCACAAGATGATGCTGCTAGACAAGCAGATGATATTCAAAATTTTATTAGTCAAAATGTAGATGCTTTACTAATTAATCCAGTTGATTCTGATGCAATTGTTACATCTATTAAAGCTGCTAATAATGCAAACATTCCGGTAATCTTAATTGACCGCGGTAGTAATGGTGGTGAAGTCTTGACAACTGTTGCTTCTGATAACGTAGAAGCAGGTAAAATGGCTGCAGAATTTATTACCAAGCAATTGGGAGAAAAAGCAAAAACTTTTGAATTATCAGGAGTCCCTGGCGCTTCTGCAACTGTAGATAGAGGTAAAGGATTTGAACAAATTTCAAAGACAAATTTAGATGTTCTTTCTAGTCAATCCGCTAATTTTGATCGCGCAAAAGCTTTGAATACAGCGCAAAATATGATTCAAGGAAACAAAGAAGTACAAGCAATCTTTGCACAGAATGATGAGATGGCGTTAGGAGCTGCACAAGCAGTAAAAGCAGCTGGTCTTAGCAATGTATTAATTGTTGGTATTGATGGTCAACCAGATGCACATGATGCTATTGCAAAAGGTGATATTACTGCCACTATTGCTCAGCAACCAGCTAAGATGGGTGAAATTGCTATTCAATCAGCAATAGATCATTATCAAGGGAAAAAACTGGAAAAAGAAACAGTTTCTCCAATTTATCTTGTGACTAAGGATAATGTTGATCAACATAACTGGTGATATATTTTTAGTAAGCAAGTAGTTGTTAATTTTCATTCAATGTGGTTTTTAAATATCATTGTTACTATTTGAGCTATTGGATTCAAAAAGACCAGATTCCGAACTTGGATCTGGCCTATGATATGTTACCATTGATGGAGATGATGGAAGCTCCTGACAAATCTGAATTTTTCTACCCTCGCTGTACAGAAGACGATTGGGAAAAGAAAATTTTCTAGTCTTTTACTAAATAACCGAGCTGATCCAAGGCCTCCTCGATATAGTGGAGGTCTTGTTGTGTTTCGGCTTCGACTAGGTGATAATGGATGCCATCTGTCAATTCAGATAAAGGTTTAAAATCAGAATGCTCGACTTGTTCTAGAAAATGTTGCACATCTCTGCGACAAGACAGTTTCAGCAAGGTTTCAATTTCTCCATAGACGGGATGGTCAATCAAGGTATTTTGAACACGTCCACCATTATCAACGATAGCAAGGAGTTCTTGACCGATTTCTTCAACTTCATGTTTCACTTTGAAAAGTTTGTGAACATAAGGATTGGTTTCAATTTGTTTATAGATGTAGCCACGATTGGTGGATAGGATAGGAGCGCCATCGGCTCTCAAAATTGCAATGTCCTGTACAATGACCTGGCGTGTAACATGAAAATGTTCAGCTAAACTTTGGCCATTGAGGGCTTTAGGAGCTTCTTTCAAGAGTTGGAGCAGAGCTTGTTTGCGATCTTTTGTCATAGCTTTTCCTTTTAACGGCGTTTTCGAAGCACTTTATAGACAGCTAGTGCTAATGTATAGTCTACCATACTATGGATAATTGTGCCAAATCCAACTAGTACAAATAGAACATAAAACATATTTTCTACATTGGTACCAGAAGTTGCGTAAAAAACGACACAGGCCAATACTTCAGCAAGGGCATGGATAAGCGCTAAAACAAAGTTGAAAATCCAGGAAGATTTTGGTTTATCTAGGGTATCGGGGAACTTTTGTAGGTAAAGAGCTCCCAAAGTCCCAAAAAAGATATGGGAAAAAGCTCTAAAAACGATCACCATGGGATAGCCAGCCATCAAGAATCCAAAACTAGAGGCTAGGATGACAAAAACTGCCATCAAGGGCGACAAGAACATGGCAATAAAAATAGCGATGTGACTTCCCAAAGTGTAAGAAGCAGGGGGAATGACAATCTTAAAAGGCATCACAATCGGAATCAAAATTGCAATAGCTGTTAAGAGGGCTGTCATTGTCATAAATTGTGTCTTTTGCCGTGTATTCATAAGAATCTCCTTTTTAACTGTATATACACTAGTATAGTACAATAAAACGAACAATAAAGCAAGGATTTACTTGGGTTTATAGGTCGTTTTTTAGTTAAAAGTTGGTAAAGATTTCACTAAAAAGAAACTACTTCAAACAAAATCTCCACCTTCAGGATTGAAAGCGGAGTTTGTTTTTATTTCTTCAAAGTTTGTAATCTTGGAACAATGGCTAGGGTTAAAACTGCGGAAATGACTAATTCGGCAATCGAATTTGTTGAGATAACGGTGGCTAGGAGTTTTTGGATATTCCCATCAAAAACATTTCCAAAAAGGTAGAAAATTCCACCAAGTACAAAGACTGTGTTAGTAAGTGAACCAAGAGCACCAGCTAGAATCAGACCAGTCTTGTTTTTCATTAGTTTATAGACTAGGTACGGAGTTAAACCAATCAAAATACGTGGAACGATGGCAATGATAGCTGAGTAAATGTTTCCGTTTGGTACGAATGGTGAGAAGAGGTAGCTTGTCGGTAGAATTGTAATCGTGTTAACTGTCAAGCTAAGTAGCCCCATCAAAAATCCAAGTGTAACTCCAACTCGTGGACCGTAAATAATGCTAGCAATAATGACGGGAATATGAACGATGGTCGGTTTGATTGGAAATGGAAAAAGGTTAAAGAGAAGCGAGCTCAGAAAGTGTATCACGAGCATGGTTGCAAAAAAGATAGCAATGGGCGCAATATTAGATCGTTTTTTCATCGAGAGTTTCCTTTATTCTTTCTAAAATAATTGTGAGATCGGCTAAGGCTCCTCGTCCGTTGTCTCCACAAGCTAGTAGGGATTCTTTTGGAGCAATCAGCTGATAGCCGTAGCTTTCTAATGTTTTCAGATTAGCCTGAGTTGCTGGATGGTCATACATTTTTGTATTCATTGCTGGTGCAATGAGTTTGGGAACATGACTTGGCAGGGCTAGAGCCGTACTGGTCACCATGTTGTCCGCAAAGCCGTGGGCTAGTTTTGCAATAGTGTTAGCAGTTGCAGGGGCCACGATGAATAAATCTGCTTTTTTTCCAAGTTCGATATGATTGACCTGATCAGGATAGGGTTCCTTCATGACATCCAAGTGGACAGGATTCTGTGATAAGATCTGTAGAGTCAAAGGTTGGATAAACTCTGTAGCAGCCTGAGTCATTAAGACAGTGACTTGATGGCCTTGTTTTTTTAGAGAACTGACTAAATCTGCCGACTTGTAAGAGGCAATTGACCCCGTTACAGCCAAGAGAATGTTTGCCATAGCTTTCCTTTCTATGAATGATAGGCTTGAATTTTTTCAAGGAGGAGTTTTGCAATTTCTTCTTTAGTCTGGACTGTTTGAAGCTGATCTTTCTCAACAAAGATAGCACGATGCTGGTTCGCTGAGATTTGAGTGAGGTCATTTGCAATGATTAAGTCTGCTTGGTTCTTGATAAGACTTTTTCGGGCAATCTCGATGAGATAATCCTCAGAGACATCAACCAGCAGTTTGAAACCAATCAGATGAATAGCAGGATTCCATTCCTTGACTAGAGAGATGATTTTGGGTGTCTTTTTAAGGAACAAAACCTGAACCTCATCAGTTGAAGAAATCTTAGCCTGATGATTCTGCTTGCTTAAAAATTCTTCTAGATTGGAACTAGCTTGGACTTCCTCCAGCCCTGTCATATAGACAGGAGTGTAATCAGATACGGCCATTGAGTGAATCAAAACCTGATAGTCCTTAACACGTTCTTGCATTTCAAGAAGAAGGTCGTTTGTATTGTTAACTTCTCGAATAGTTAGGTTGGGATGGGATTCTGGCTTCACAGCTCGTTTTGTCGTCATTAAACAAACTTCATGCCCTGCAGCAAGCAAGGTTTCAGTGATGATTTTGCCCAAGCGACCTGTAGAATGGTTAGTGATAGAGCGGACGCTATCGATAGCTTCACTGGTACCGCCCGATGTAACTAAAATTTTCATAGCACTATTGTACACAAAAATAAACGGTAAGTAAAATGAAAGTGATAAAATTTTGGTAAAAGGAAAGAATATAGTTTCAAACTATAAAGCCATATAAAATTTAAGAAAGGACTCTAAGAACCTTAAAAACAGGGATATTTACGAACGTTTAGAGAGTTTTAGGATGTTAAAAATCTTGTTTTGTGTTATAATGAATTATCATATAAGAGGTTAGAGGAGTTTTGAATGAAAACAGATATTGAAATTGCACAGAGTATTGAGTTGGAACCAATCGTTGATGTTGTAGAGAAACTTGGAATTTCTTACGACGATTTGGAGTTGTATGGAAAGTACAAGGCTAAGCTCAGCTTTGATAAAATTCGTGCAGTTGAGAGCAATCCAGTTGGGAAATTGATTTTGGTTACTGCTATCAATCCAACACCTGCAGGTGAAGGAAAATCAACCATTACCATTGGTCTTGCGGATGCCTTAAACAAAATCGGTAAGAAAACCATGATTGCTATTCGCGAACCATCTCTTGGTCCAGTAATGGGTATTAAGGGTGGTGCGGCTGGTGGTGGTTATGCCCAAGTTCTACCAATGGAAGACATCAACCTTCACTTTACTGGAGACATGCATGCCATTACAACTGCCAACAATGCGCTTTCTGCCTTGATTGACAACCACTTGCACCAAGGGAATGAGCTGGGAATTGACCAACGTCGTATCCTCTGGAAACGTGTTGTGGACTTGAATGACCGTGCTCTTCGCCATGTGACCGTTGGACTTGGTGGTCCTCTAAATGGTATTCCACGTGAGGATGGCTTTGACATTACCGTCGCTTCCGAAATCATGGCAATTCTTTGCTTGGCAACAGACATCGAGGACTTGAAACGCCGTCTGGCTAATATCGTTATCGGTTATCGCTATGACCGTACACCTGTTTCTGTTGGTGATTTGCAGGTTGAAGGTGCCTTGGCTTTGATTTTGAAGGATGCTATTAAGCCGAACCTAGTTCAGACAATTTACGGTACACCTGCCTTTGTACATGGTGGTCCATTTGCCAATATCGCTCATGGATGTAACTCTGTCTTGGCAACGACAACAGCCCTTCACTTGGCTGATTACACAGTTACTGAAGCTGGTTTTGGTGCGGATCTTGGTGCTGAGAAATTCCTTGATATTAAGACACCAAACTTGCCAACATTTCCAGATGCAGTAGTTATTGTTGCAACCCTTCGTGCTCTTAAGATGAATGGCGGTGTGGCTAAAGACGCTTTGACAGAAGAAAATGTAGAAGCAGTGCGTACCGGTTTTGCTAACTTGAAACGCCACGTTGAAAATATCCGTAAATTTGGAGTACCTGCAGTCGTAGCTATTAACGAATTTGTATCTGATACAGAAGCCGAAATTGCAGCCTTGAAAGAACTTTGTGACTCAATCGATGTACCAGTTGAATTGGCTAGTGTCTGGGCTGATGGTGCAGAAGGTGGAGTAGCACTTGCCGAAACAGTTGTCAAAACCATCGCTGAAACCCCAGCTAACTATAAACGTTTGTATGACAATGACCTTTCTGTCCAAGAAAAGATTGAAAAGATTGTCACTGAAATCTACCGTGGTAGCAAAGTGAACTTTGAGAAGAAAGCTCAAACACAAATCGCTCAAATCGTTCAAAACGGTTGGGACAAATTGCCAATCTGTATGGCTAAAACTCAATACAGTTTCTCAGATAATCCAAATGCACTTGGAGCACCTGAAAACTTTGAAATTACCATTCGTGAATTGGTACCAAAATTAGGTGCAGGCTTTATCGTTGCCTTAACTGGCGATGTCATGACCATGCCAGGCCTACCAAAACGTCCAGCAGCTCTCAACATGGATGTTGAAAGTGATGGAACTGTCCTAGGTTTGTTCTAGTATATTGTAATTGACTTTATACTCTTCGAAAATCTCTTCAAACCACGTCAGCTTCACCTTGCCGTACTCAAGTACAGCCTGCGGCTAGCTTCCTAGTTTGCACTTCGATTTTCATTGAGTAAAAAATGAGTTTGGAAATAATATCCAAGCTCATTTTTTATCTAGATATAAGGAGTCGTCTTCTACACGCAACCAGTCTAGGTAAAGATATTTTCCCTGAATTCTGATATAATAGAAATATTGACTTCAAGAGTAAGGAAGAGAAGATGAACGCATTATTAAATGGAATGAACGACCGTCAGGCTGAGGCGGTGCAAACGACAGAAGGTCCCTTGTTGATCATGGCGGGGGCTGGTTCTGGAAAGACCCGAGTTTTGACCCACCGTATCGCTTATTTGATTGATGAAAAGCTAGTCAATCCTTGGAATATCTTGGCCATTACCTTTACCAACAAGGCTGCGCGTGAGATGAAGGAGCGTGCTTATAGCCTCAATCCAGCGACTCAGGACTGTCTGATTGCGACCTTCCACTCCATGTGTGTTCGTATTTTGCGTCGCGATGCGGACCATATTGGCTACAATCGTAATTTTACAATTGTCGATCCAGGAGAGCAGCGAACGCTCATGAAACGCATTCTCAAGCAGTTGAACTTGGATCCGAAAAAATGGAATGAACGAAGCATCTTAGGGACTATTTCCAATGCCAAGAATGACTTGATTGATGATGTGGCCTATGCAGCTCAAGCAGGTGATATGTACACTCAAATCGTGGCTCAGTGTTACACTGCTTACCAAAAAGAATTGCGTCAGTCTGAGTCGGTTGACTTTGATGATTTGATTATGTTGACCCTGCGTCTCTTTGATCAAAATCCTGATGTTTTGACCTACTATCAACAGAAATTCCAGTACATTCACGTGGATGAATATCAAGATACCAACCATGCCCAGTACCAATTGGTCAAACTTTTGACTTCCCGCTTTAAAAATATTTGTGTGGTTGGGGATGCGGACCAGTCTATCTACGGTTGGCGTGGTGCTGATATGCAGAATATTTTGGATTTTGAGAAAGATTATCCCCAAGCTAAGGTTGTTTTGTTGGAGGAGAATTACCGTTCCACTAAAACCATTCTCCAAGCGGCCAACGAGGTCATTAAAAACAATAAAAACCGCCGTCCTAAGAATCTCTGGACTCAAAATGCTGATGGAGAGCAAATCGTTTACTATCGTGCCAACGATGAACTGGACGAGGCTGTATTTGTAGCCAAAACCATCGATGAACTTGGTCGCAGTCAAAACTTCCTTCACAAGGATTTTGCAGTTCTCTATCGGACTAATGCGCAATCTCGTACTATTGAGGAAGCCTTGCTCAAGTCCAATATTCCTTACACTATGGTTGGTGGGACTAAGTTCTACAGCCGTAAGGAAATTCGGGATATTATTGCTTACCTCAACCTCATTGCTAATTTGAGTGACAATATCAGTTTTGAGCGTATTATCAACGAACCGAAACGTGGAATTGGGCCAGGCACCGTTGAGAAAATTCGTGATTTTGCGAATATGCAGGACATGTCCATGCTAGATGCTTCAGCCAATATCATGTTGTCTGGTATCAAGGGTAAAGCAGCCCAATCTATCTGGGATTTTGCCAATATGATTCTGGATTTGCGGGAGCAACTGGACCAGTTAAGCATTACTGAGTTGGTTGAGTCCATCCTAGAAAAAACAGGTTACGTCGATATTCTTAATGCCCAAGCGACTCTAGAAAGTAAGGCTCGGGTTGAAAATATCGAAGAGTTCCTCTCTGTGACGAAAAACTTTGACGACACCTCTGATATGTCAGAAGAAGAAACTGGTCTGGATAAATTGAGTCGTTTCTTAAATGACTTGGCCTTGATTGCCGATACAGATTCAGGTAGTCAGGAGACATCAGAAGTGACCCTGATGACCCTGCATGCTGCCAAAGGTCTCGAGTTTCCAGTTGTCTTTTTGATTGGGATGGAAGAAAATGTCTTCCCGCTTAGTCGTGCGGCTGAAGATCCAGATGAATTAGAAGAAGAACGCCGTCTGGCCTATGTGGGAATTACGCGTGCAGAGAAAATTCTCTATCTGACCAATGCCAACTCACGCCTGCTTTTTGGTCGTACCAACTACAACCGTCCGACTCGCTTTATTAACGAAATCAGTTCAGACTTACTTGAGTATCAAGGTCTGGCCCGTCCAGCAAATACAAGCTTTAAGGCATCTTATAGCAGTGGAGGCCTTGCCTTCGGTCAAGGAATGAGTTTGGCTCAGGCTCTTCAAGACCGTAAACGCAGTGCTGCCCCAAAAACTATTCAGTCAAGCGGTCTTCCATTTGGTCAATTTACAGCTGGCGCAAAATCAGCGTCTAGTGAGACAAATTGGTCCATTGGTGATATTGCCATCCACAAAAAATGGGGAGAGGGTACAGTTCTTGAAGTTTCAGGTAACGGAGCTACGCAGGAATTGAAAATCAATTTCCCAGAAGTAGGCCTGAAAAAACTTTTAGCCAGTGTGGCTCCAATTGAGAAAAAAATCTAATTTTTTATCCTTCTCACGAATAATAGAGTGAGGAGGATTTTTATGTACAGTATTTCATTTCAAGAAGATTCACTATTACCAAGAGAAAGACTGGCCAAGGAAGGAGTTGAAGCACTCAGTAATCAAGAGTTGCTAGCTATTTTACTCAGGACAGGAACACGTCAAGCTAGCGTTTTTGAAATTGCCCAGAAAGTCTTGAGCAATCTTTCAAGCCTAACGGATTTGAAAAAAATGACCCTGCAGGAATTGCAGAGTCTGTCTGGTATCGGGCGTGTTAAGGCCATAGAATTACAAGCCATGATTGAACTGGGGCATCGTATCCACAAACACGAGACCCTTGAGATGGAAAGTATTCTCAGCAGTCAAAAGTTAGCCAAGAAGATGCAGCAGGAATTGGGACATAAAAAACAAGAGCACCTAGTGGCGCTCTATCTCAATACCCAAAATCAAATCATCCATCAACAGACCATTTTTATCGGTTCTGCTACTCGTAGTATCGCTGAACCGCGAGAGATTCTTCACTATGCCATCAAGCATATGGCGACCTCTCTCATCTTAGTTCACAATCATCCTTCAGGAGCGGTAGCCCCTAGCCGAAATGATGATCATGTCACTAAACTTGTTAAAGAAGCCTGTGACTTGATGGGCATTGTTCTCTTAGACCATTTGATTGTCTCTCATTCTAGTTACTTTAGTTACCGTGAAAAAACAGATTTAATCTAAAGTTCATTTACGACATAGTCAAAGAGGTTTTTATCTTTGGGACGATTTTCAAATAGAAATTCTGGGTGCCATTGGACACCGAGAAAGGCAATATCATCCGTACTCATGACAGCCTCAATGATACTGTCTTTAGGATCATGAGCCACAACTTTTAAATTTGGAGCTAAATCCTTGATGCTCTGGTGGTGGAAGGAGTTGATATGGGAAATTTCTCCATAGATTTCTCGGAGAACAGTATCTGGTTCTGTCAGCAAGCGTTGAGTTGTGTACTCAGCAGAACAATCCTGCCAGTGGTCTTCGATATCTTGGTACAAAGTTCCACCCATGGCAACGTTAAAGAGTTGAGTACCACGACAGACGGAGAAAATAGGCTTTTTCTGGTTAATAGCTTCCTTGATAAGGGCCAGTTCGAAGATATCTCTTTGAAGGTGGTAGTCATCGCTATCAATGATTTTCGGTTCACCATAGAATTTTGGATCGACATTTTGCCCACCTGTCAAGATGAGCTTGTCAACCAAACTGATATAGTGGCTAGCCATTTCTTGATCACCAATCGGCAGGATGATGGGAATTCCTCCAGCGTCTTTAACTCCTTCAACAAAGCCTTTTGCTGAGTAGCTCATAATGATGTCATCATCTGGATGAGTTTTTTCGTTTCCTGTAATCCCAATAACTGGTTTTTTCATAAAATGATTTTCGCTTTCTAATCCTCTTTTCGCATGAAGTAGAGGAGAGTTTGGAGTTCACTTGTCAAATCGACATATTGAACAACCACGTCTTTTGGTAAATGCAGATGGACTGGTGAAAAACTGAGAATTCCTTTCACGCCAGCATCCACCAAGAGATTGGCAACCTCTTGTGACTTAACGCTGGGAACGGTCAGGATAGCAGTCTTCACATCAGCATCCTTGATTTTATCCTTGATTTGAGAAATTCCGTAAATGGGAATTCCATCAGGAGTTTGGGTACCAACTTCGGGATGGTCATCTAGATCAAAGGCCATGATAATCTTCATCTTGTTACGTTCGTGGAAGCGGTAGTGGAGAAGAGCATGGCCCATATTTCCAATACCTACCAGCATGACATTGGTAATGGAGTTATCATTGAGTAAATCGGCAAAAAACGTCATCAGTTTTTTGACATCATAGCCAAAACCACGACGACCTAGTTCACCAAAATAGGAAAAATCACGACGTACGGTTGCTGAATCAATACCGATAGCCTCTGCAATTTGCTTAGAGTTGGCACGTTCAATCTTTTCTGCATGAAATCTCTTAAAAATTCGATAGTAGAGAGAGAGTCTTTTTGCTGTAGCTTTTGGAATAGCGGACTGTTTATCTTTCACAAAATCACAACCTTTCTATTCTTCTATTTTATAGAAACATTGTGAAAAAATCAACAAAAATAAGGAAAAACTAAGAAAAATCTTAGTTTTGATGTAAAAAATCTGCATGTGATAGAAAACGGTAGAGGTCTCCGACCAGTCCTTGGTAAACTTCCTGCCCCTTAAAAGTCAGAGAGGTTACATAAAGTGTATCTGGTAGGGTTACACATCCTGACAGAGCCAGCATGAGAGCTTCATAATCCTCATACTTGAGAGTCCGCTCTACATGATAGCTGTCCTTATAGGTTAGTTCAAACATTTTGGTTCTATCTTTCCGTTTTTGTAAAGACACCACGTTCTACCAAGCTATCCATGAGGAAATAGAATTTTTCCTGATGAATGTGGTGGTCTTCTGATTTGAAAATATCAACCAGACGAAGCCCAAACTTGTCAGTGATATTGATTTTAGCCCCTGTAAGTTCCTTGTTAATGATGATTTTGAGTTGGAAGCCTTCACCACTATTTGGCACTTTTTCCAAAAGGCGAGTCAGTTCATAGTTACCAACATTTGTCTCAAAAAAAGTATTGTCCTTTAGAGTGAATTTTTTAACAGAAGGGCTAAGAGTGTAGTCGTAACGACAATTTTTTAACTGAATGGTTTTTTCAAATGCCATATGGCTAACCTCCGATAATTTCTTTTAAGGTTTTTGCGAGGGTCTGTAGGTCTTCAATAGTATTTTGTGGCGAGAGACTGATGCGAACGGATTCCTTCAGTCGTTCTGAATTTGCCCCGTACATGGCTTCAAGAACATGGCTGGATTGGACAATACCTGCCGTACAGGCTGAGCCAGTAGAGATAGAAATTCCAGCTAAATCTAGACGAAGGAGTAAGAGGTCATTTTTCTGGCCAGGAAATCCAATATTGAGAACATAAGGGAGATGATGTTGTCCCCTATTCAAGTAATATTGAATGCCCTCTAGCTCTGTCAGAAAGGCAGTTTCTAGATTTTGTATATGTTGAAAATTGTCTTCGTGCTTTTCTAGGTCTTCTTTTAGGGCTGCAACCATGCCTACGATTGCAGCTAAATTTTCAGTCCCTGCACGTTTTTTCTGTTCTTGGTCTCCGCCATGTAGATAGGAGTCAAAGTCCATGCTAGAAGCGTAGAGGAAACCGATTCCCTTAGGACCATGGAATTTATGGGCAGAAGCAGTGAGAAAATCGATACCCAATTCTTCTGGATGAATTGGGATTTTACCAATAGCTTGAACTGCATCGACATGATAGGCAGCAGGGTGTTGCTTGAGTATTTGGCCAATTTCAGCAATGGGCAGTAGGTTACCTGTCTCATTATTGGCAAACATGGTAGAAACCAAGATTGTATCGTCACGTAAGGCCTTTTGAATTTGCTGGGCTGTGATTTCCTGATTCTCTGGTTGAATAATGGTTGCTTCAAAACCATAGTGTTGAACCAAGTAATCAATGGTTTCAAGGACAGCATGGTGCTCAATAGCAGTTGTGATGATATGTTTTCCTTGTTCTTGGTGACGAAGGCAGTAGCCAATGATGGCAGTATTGTTGCCTTCTGTCCCACCAGAAGTGAAAAAGATATGTTGAGGTTTTGTCCCCAGTAACTGAGCTAGTTCCTGACGGGCTTCTCGCAAGAGCTTGCCAGCTTGACGACCATGCCCATGAATACTAGAAGGATTTCCATAGGTTTCTTGCATAACCTTGGTCATAGCTGAAATTGAAACTGCTGACATGGGAGTCGTTGCAGCATTGTCCAAATAAATCAAAGAATCACCTTATTTCTTTTTGTTGTAGGCAAAGAGTGGGCTGACTGGTTTTCTTTCGTGGATACGGACGATGGCATCACCAATTAACTCACTAGCAGTGATGTAGCATACGTTTTTAGGAGTTTTTTCTTTTGTTGCTACTGAATCAGTCACAAGAATTTCTTTAATCTTAGTATTGTCAAGAAGTTCGGCTGCACCTTCAACGAAGAGACCGTGACTAGAAACAGCATAAATTTCTGTAGCTCCTTCACGTTCAACGATTTTAGCAGCTTCAGAGAAGGTACGTCCTGTATTTAAAATATCGTCAATCAAGATGGCTTTCTTACCTTCAACATCACCGATGATATAGCCTTCGTTGCGAGTTGCATCGTCTTGAGGGTAGTCGATAATGGCGATAGGAGCATCAAGATATTCAGCCAGGCTACGAGCACGTTTCACCCCTGAATTTTTAGGGCTAACGACAACAACATCTGAACCGAGTAGGCCCTTATCGCAGTAATGTTTTGCAAATAGGGGTACTGTGTAGAGGTTGTCAACAGGGATATCAAAGAAGCCTTGAACCTGAACAGCATGCAAATCAAGCGTAAGGATACGGTCAACACCTGCCTTAACCAGCATATTAGCGACTAGTTTAGCTGTAAGTGGCTCACGAGGTGAAGCAATGCGGTCTTGACGTGCATAGCCAAAATACGGAAGGACAACGTTGATACTGTGGGCACTTGCACGAACACAAGCATCAACCATGATTAGCAATTCCATTAGGTGGTTGTTAACAGGGAAACTTGTTGATTGGATGATGTACACATCATAACCACGGACACTTTCTTCGATATTTACTTGGATTTCTCCGTCTGAAAATTGACGTGATGATAGTTTGCCAAGTGGGACACCAACAGCTTGGGCAATTTTCTGTGCAATCTCTTGGTTAGAGTTGAGTGCGAAAAGCTTCATATTTTTTCTATCTGACATTATAGACCGTCCTCTGTAAACTTTATAAATCCTAGTTATATTTGCCTTACATATATGAACTGGAATTTGTGTATTTTTATCTTTTCTATTTTACCAAAAAATGGAGATTATTTCAGCTATTTTTCATGCTTTTGACAAATCGAACCAATTTTGAAGGAGCTTTTTGATAAGAAATTTGATTATCCTCTAAAAATTGCTGGAAATCTTGTTTGCCTTGCTCATGATTTTCCACTTCAAGCTCTAATTCGTAATCTGTTATATCAAAGTACTGACTCTCATCAAGTGCCATAAGGCCAATAGCTGTTTGCATTTCATAGCGAAGCGTTGTTAGACAACCAAGAACCTGCCAGTTCTTGCTTTGGATGCCATGTTTGGCTAATTCATTTAGCACCAGTCCCTGAGGAAGTTTTTGCTTAGCCAGATAGTTTTCAACATCTTTTAGTTGCAATTTTTGATTGTATTCCATGTTTCCAACACTTTGTGGGACTTTGAGTGTTAATTCTGCCCAGTCTTCAAAGGTTCGAATGCGCATAGCAACTTTTTTTTCTCGAAGTTCAAAATCAGGCGTGTCCATGTAGTAATTTTTTTGAAGAACAGGTGTGACACCTGTGAACTGGTCTTTTAGACGATTGTATTCATCTTTTTTCAATAGTGTTTTCAATTCAATTTCTAAATGTTTCATTTTTCTTACCTTTTCTTTATCGTTGAAAGCGGATTTATGGTATAAACTGCTCACGGTTTCCTAGTCCCTTGAAATCATTGGTTTTATAGTATATATCTAAAAGTGAATACGAGATTGAATACGACTTTACTTTTAGCTTGAACGGATAAAAGTCATGAGCTGATCCACGATTTCAACACGTTGATTGTCGTTGATGTGGGTATACATATCAAGAGTGGTTTGGACATTGTTGTGACCTAATCTGTCCGAAATGATTTTGGCTGTAACACCAGCTTCAAAGAGGAGAGAAGCGTGTGTGTGCCTGAAACCGTGAGGCGTAATTTTTTTGATATCATTGTGTTCACAAAAGAATCTTCTAAGTCTCTCTTTTACAGCTGAAGGAGAAATCCAACCTCCGAAACTATTCGTAAAGATATAATTTGAATCATGTTTGTAAGGCACGCTAGCCCGAAAATACTCTTTTATTTGCTGTCGTTTCCAGAGTTTCAAAACATTCAGAGTTTCATCATCTAAGGTGATAACCCTCTTACTCCTTTTGGTTTTAGGATCCTGGACAGTTTGTTTTTTGCCAATCACGACAGCCGTGCGAGAAATGCTTAACCGTTTATTTTCAAAGTCAACATCTGACCACATGAGACCGATAGCTTCTCCAGTTCTCAATCCAGAAAAAGCGAGTAAGTGAAAAAAGGTATAGTCTACAGGCTTACAATTTGCTTTGTAAACTTTAAGGAATTCGGTTAGTTCCTGCTTTGTATAGTAGTTTTCTTTGCCCTTTAAGGGTTTATTTTTAGGCTTGATAATCTTGTCTAAGGGATTTGACTTAATAATGTCAATAGAAGTGTCATACTTGAAAATACGGCTGATGACAGAGTAGTAATTGGCATAGAGGATATAGAGATTACTTAACTTGATAGCAACCTTTTGACAATAAGCTACACTGATCTGCTGGATTTTCATATCTGTAAAATACAAGTCAATCATAACGTCAAGTTTTTTCTTAACGTTATGATATGTTGTTGGTTTTACAGTGTTTTTATAGCTATCTAGCCATAACTCAGCAACTTCAGCGAATGTAGGGTTCTGGAAATCTTCATTGTTTGAAAAACCATTCTCTTCAACATCTAAGAGAAGATCACGTTCGGCAGCCTTTGCCTCTCTTATGGTTTTGAAACCACGGCGTGTTGTACGTTTTTCTTTTCCAGTAGCAGGGTCTATGCCCAGGTATGTTTGAAAGAGATATCTAGTCTCTCCTTTTTTAGTAACGTATTTTTTTATCATAAAAAGTCCTTTCTTTTCGATTGCTTGCCCGCATAGTTGAAAAGGTGTAGAACTTATGATAAACTATAGTTGTATTTTTTTATCATATTTTCCATTGCTTGCTATATGGAAGGTTGAAACCTCACACTCAAAGATTGCCTTCGGAGAGTGTGGGGCTTTTTTTATTTTTCAGCTAGATGCCATACTGTTAAATCTAAGTAATAAGTTAGGTCACTTTCTCGAGAAATGACTCGCTCAGTTTCAATATTAAGTGTTTTATAAGGTCCACCTCTACCTGTAAGAATTGCATCATATCTGTAGTTCGGATTAGCTATGTAAGTTGAAATTTGTGCCGCAATTGAAGCTGGTATATATCCAACAAAAATATTATTTACTAAAACTTGAATAGCGTTTTGGTCGTGAGGATTTGATGGTTCGGGCAATAGATGAACATCTACTGTTTTTAATTTATTGTATTTGTAAACTGGTTTATATGTTTCAAGCATATAAGATTTCAAACTCTTGTTATCTTTTCCGAAATAATGAACACCTTCAGAAAGAAAATCAGCAGCAATCTCAGCTTCTTCTTTATGATAATTTGTTCCCATCAACAAGAAATCTTCATGGAAAATAATTTTATCTACAGATGGATTGCTAGAAGTGACTTTTCGTTTCTTACTTGAAAAATATTTAATTATAAAAACGAAAAAGTTAACAAGTAGAAGAAGCACACCCAAAGGAGGAACTATGAACAGTAAAATTAAAGAGACAATTAGAAAAATAAGTGAACCTCGATTATTCTTATTAGATGTGTGTTGTCTTGAAGAATCATATTGTAAAGGTTGTTTGTTATTTTTCGCCCTTTTTTTAGATGGTTTAAACAAATCCGATAGTCCAAATGTTGTCTTGTGGTAGACTTTGTTATACATAGCTTTCTTTGGATTTTTAACCCATCCCATCCCTTTCTTACCATAGCCAGGAATAATAGCTTTTTTAGCCTGTCTTTTCCATTTACTAGTAGTTCTAGCTTTTAAACTTCTGGTCAGACTTGGTTTTCTCATTCCTATTTTCATAAATTTTCTCCTTTTAATTTTCAATTGGCATGAAGTTTCCGACTATTTTTCCAATGATTCTTGGATCTTCTTCAAATGGTGCGAATTTATCTTTATATTTGTTATTGATGGAGACGAGTCTAAGACCGTCTTTTTCTTTATAGACTTTCTTGATATAAGTTTGACCGTCCCAATCAACTGCATAAATGGCACCATCGTAGTCAAAACCTGTTTCTTTGATGAGAACGACCTCTCCATTCATGTACTTAGGCTCCATGGAATCTCCAAAAACCCAAGAAGCAAAATCGTGGTCTAGGTCTTTGTCGTAAAAAACAGTGTCATAGTTCCCATCGTTGAAGTATGAGAATCCAGTACCAGCTGAAAGTTTTTCAAAAACACGGTATTCAAAAAGCTTTTCCTCAATTGTGATTACTTTATTATTTTGCTCTTTCAATTGTTCGTTAGCGTAGTTAAGAACCTTTTGTTTTCTCGGAGTTGATAGCTTGACAACCTTTTCAGTAATTTTGTGAACCAACGGGGAGGTTGGGATTTTCAATTCTTGTTGATTGTCTTCCCATCCCATCAAATCTCCAGGTGATACATTTAATTTGTCAGCGATTTTTTTTAATACTTCAGGTCCAACCTTCTCAATATCTCCTTTTTCGTACCTAAAAATAGTAGAGCGAGAGACACCTACACTTTCTGCAAGCTCGTCCGCAGACATTTTCAACGCTTTTCGACGTTGTTTTATTCTTTCTCCGACATTCATTTTTTTACCCCTTATTATATATTACACAATAATTTTACAACATTAGTCGCAAAAATGCAATATAAAAAGTTTCAAAAACGCGATTTTCTTGTTGACATTTCCTTTTTTATCAGTTATACTTAAAACAACAAGTCGCACAAATGCGACAAACAGAAAGGAGCAGATATGGTAAATGTATCGAAATTAAAAGGAAAAATTATCGAACGCAATACTACTCAAGAGGCTTTAGCAAAAGATATTGGGATTGATAAGAGTACGTTCTATAGAAAAATGAAACAAAATGGTAGTTTCTCTATACAAGAAGTAAACTTGATTGTTTCTTCCCTCAATCTTTCAAAAGACGAAGCTTTATCTATTTTTTTTAGCGAAACAGTCGCATAAGTGCGACAATCGAAGAAAGGAACACTATGAACGAACTAGAAAGAAAAGCCCTCAATGAAGTGTTGAGGACCGTTAGACTTATAAATGAAAAACTCGCTGAGATTGGGGAACTGCAAAGTCAACAAGAGCTAGCTATTTCTTATCTTCGGGGAATAATGGATTCCTCTGAAATTGGTTAGTTTTACCTTGGATTTGCTGAATAATTGACTGATAGTCAATTTTTGATGGTTTAAAATCAAAATCATGCGTGTGTACGAGAGAAGAATAAGACTGTTGGTTTTCTAACAGATTTAGTATCTTGTTTAGCTTTTTAGTTAGCTTGTCATCAAGCTCTTCTAATGTAACGCTTTTATCAATGCGACTTTCAGGCATTTCAAAGTTTTCAAAGCTTTTCATTTTAGCTTTTAAATCCTTTTTGGATTGCTCGATTTTTCCAACAGAAAGGTTATAAAAAACAGTTCTTTGGGATATAACATCAAAAGGAAGTCTATTACCTGCTTGTATGATAGGAACTAAGGGGAGTTCTAATGCTTGTCGAAATCCTAGTTCATAAAATGCATTCGGATTGTGGCCTGTCATATCCGCTACAACCATTGGAGCGGTCTTGAGATAGTTAATGATAGTTTCATTGATATTATCAACTGCATCTACTTGGTCAACTCGTACTGGTTTATATCCTAATTCTTCACAGACTGGGGATATCAGGTAAGAAAAAACCTCATCTGCTCTATCTCTAGTTTCTGTTCCAGATTCGCCAATAGCAGTTACAATAAAACAAATTTTTTCAGTCATATTTTCTCTCCAATCGTTTTTATTTCATTATACCAAATTTAGAAAGGAACTTTATGAACGAAATTTTTAATTTTCACGGGCAGGAAGTCCGTACTTTGACAATTGATGACGAGCCGTGGTTCGTTGGGAAAGATGTTGCAGATATCTTAGGATATAGCAAGGCTAGAAATGCGATTGCTCTTCACGTTGATGAAGAGGACGCCCTAAAACAGGGCATCCCTACTAGTGGTGGAATACAGGATATGTTGATTATCAACGAATCTGGTCTCTACTCTCTTATCTTATCCAGTAAATTACCTCAAGCGAAAGAGTTCAAGCGCTGGGTGACATCAGAGGTCTTGCCAGCTATTCGCAAGCAGGGCGGTTTCATTCGCGAGGATTTGGACGAGGATGCCTTCATTGCTCTGTTTACTGGCCAGAAGAAATTGCGTGAGCAACAGGCGACCATGCTAGAAGACATCGACTACCTCAAGAGCGAGCAACCGATTCATCCAAGCTATGCTCAGTCGCTACTGAAGAAGAGAAAGGCTAGGGTTGTGGCATGTCTGGGTGGTATTGATAGCCCAGCTTATGCGGATAAGATTTTTGCTCAGTCGGTATTTAGACAAGCTGAGATTGATTTCAAGGATCATTTTAATATTAGTCGCTATGACCTGCTACCGAAAAAGTTTGCAGAAGCCGCATTGGCCTACTGGATGACGTGGGAGCCAAGCACCAATACTAAGATGAAAATCATGGAACTGAACGCTTTTAGCCAAGCGTAGGGGTAGGCATGGAAGATAAAATCATTGAACTTGCTGATTACTTCATCAGCGAATCTACAACGTACAGAGAAGCTAAAATAGCGTGTGAGAAGCTATTTAGACAAGTCAGCCATGAGATAGAACTCAGGGCTATGGAAAGTAAAACAGTTTGACAACAACACAAAAAAGCACCTAACGAAGTCAGGCGCACACTTAAATTATTAAAACCATTATATCACAAAAATGCTTGCCCGCATAGTTGAGAGGATGTAAAAAATGGAAGGTATAACGCTACAATTACGATTGGACGGCGAAAGTGCTGAATTGTTCACGAAACAATTGTTAGCCTTTGCTGAGAAGCAAGTCAGGGAGCAGTTAGAGAATGATCGCATGCCAATCAATCAACAGGCTTTGATGAAGAAGTTTGGCTTTAATCATGCCTATGTTAAGAAGTTAGAACGTAAAGGCTTAAGATTTCGTAAGCAAGGGAAAGATATTATGTACGATATCAATGATGTTTATGAGATTTTAGAGTTAGAAAAAGAAGTACGAAAATTAAGAGCATAAGGAGAGAATAATGTACGAACCACCATTAATTAACCAACTTTTAGGAACTGGCGCAGTGATTTTAGGTTTTATCAGCGCAGGGATTCTAGTTCATCAGTTAGAAAAACAAAAAGAGGAAGAAAGACGATTGCAAGAAGAACGGGACACGCAAGTGATTAGAGATTGCAATGAAATCCTTGAGATGGGGCGTGAGATTGAGCGCCAAGAAATTCGTAAGAATATCCGTCGGGAGTTCAAAGGATTTACGTTTGACAATGAACGTCCTGAAGGCTTACGTCCTGAACCTCTAGCTTTGCCAGAACCTAAAATGCACATCTTGAATTGAGGAGGTCAGGAAATGGAAGAATTGATTGAATGGCTGTTGTGGCATGAGAGAGTGAATATTGAAATGATGTCGTCTGATGAAGAGAAGTCTGATTTTGAAATATATTTAGAGGACGAGAATAGGAAAATATCACTTATCAAAGAATATCTGGCTGACTATGAAAAACTAGCTAAGGACTATCGTGATGTGGTCTCTGAAAATAAGCTGTTAAAGGTTGAGAAGATGGCGCTAGAGGGTATGCACATCTATGAAGATATGCGGATGAAGTACCGTGCGAACCGTAGGAAGTGGGGTGCTAGGTATGTCTGAAATCAAGTGGATAAAAATCACAACAGATATTTTTGACGATGAAAAGATTTGTCTGATTGATGCCTTGCCTGATCCTGACGCCATTCTAGTGATATGGTTCAAAATTTTGACACTTGCTGGGAAACATAACAGTAGTGGATTGTTGATGATGACTGATAAGGTTCATTATACAGATGAAATGTTAGCTACTATTTTTCGTAGACCATTGAATACTGTCAGAATGGCTTTGGGAGTATTTGAACAGTTCGGGATGATTGAGATTATTGACGGTGTCATCACTTTGCCTAATTGGGAAAAGCATCAAAATATTGACGGAATGGAGAAAATCAAGGAACAGACACGTAACCGTGTAGCAAAATACCGTAAAAAACAGAAAAATCTTGCTCTTGGTAACGTTACAGGTAACGCTACAGTAACGGACGGTAACGCACTAGAAGAAGATAAGAATAAGAATAGATTAGATAAAGATAAGAGTAAGAAAAGAATAACTACTACTAATAGTAGTGGTAGTGAAGAAAATATCTTAGAACTTTTTCAATCTGAATTTCGCAGACTCTTATCTGGATTTGAGATTGAAGAAATCAACCATCTACTAAATGAGAATGATGTGGATTTGGTAAAGGAAGCACTGAAGACTGCAATCAACTCAGGAAAACCTAATATCAAATACATAGGTGGTATTTTAAGAAATTGGCAGATGAACAATGTCACGACTGTGGAGCAGGTTCGCCAATCCGAAAAGAAAAACAAGGATAAGAAAGAAGAACAGGAGGCCAAGGACGAATGGGGGTATTAGAACTGATTGAGCAATTCGAGATAGACTACTATCCATTGAGCTACGAGAAGAAGACTCTTTTAGCGAACCAGCCAATTCATCAAGTGGTTGCCTGCTTGTCCGAAATGGCCAGCTGGCAGGAATGCGGAGGTCGGCTAGTATGGTAGAAAATGTATTTGAGGAAATCGCCTTATCTTATCGCAGGAATACAGAACAACAGGAAGAGCTTTGCGAAAAGCACAACATTCCTTTGATAAAGATATTGAGAACTGAGAGTGTTGTGTGTCGTATGTGTGAATCTGAGCGGATCCATGAAGAGAATCAGGCAAGGGTTAATGAACTGGCCAACGCTGAGAATGAGCGAGAGAGGAAATACTATCTTGAGAAGTTCTCTCTTTACGATGAGGTTTTAAAAAATGCGACTTTGGACAATTTTGAGACCCCAACCGAAAAAGAAGCGGAGAAGCTAGCTTTTGCAAAGAGAATTTGTCGTGAATGGTCCGAGGGAGCTAGAAACAACATTGTACTTCAGGGAGAAGCTGGAACTGGCAAGAGCCATTTGGCCTTTGCTATGGTTAAGGCTCTATCTGAGTACACGAAAGAGATTGCTATTTTTATCAACGTGACTGACCTGCTGATGAAGATTAAAGCTGATTTTAGTCAGGAAGAGTTCCTGGTCAACAAAATTGCTAGCGCTAAGTTTTTGGTTTTGGATGATTTGGGTATGGAGAAGGATAGTGAGTGGTCGTTTACTATTCTCTACAATATCCTGAATAAGCGTTCAAATACAATCATTACCACGAATTTGATTTCTGCTGATATTCAAAAAAGATATGGCAGACCCTTTATGTCCAGACTGATGAAGGGGGTAGATAAAGATCATTTGATGGTTTTTAATGATTTGACAAACAAGCGGAAGCAATATTTTTAGAACAGAGGTGATTGATGTTTATTTTAAAACATGGGACAAGAGAGGATAAGCCATTCTTGAGGTCCGCAATTATCGGTGTGACTGGCTTGGACATTTCATGTTCAGAAGAGAAGAAAGCCTTGCGGTTTGTTTCTCGGGCGGCAGCCTTACAGGTTGGCAAGGCATTGAGGGGTTCCTTTGGGAACTTCTACCCGGTCGAGGTGGAGTGATGTTAGAGCTCTACTTCGTCTACAACGGGCACTGCAAGTTTTACCTTGGGACGTTTGACAATGTCGATGATCTCATTGAGCAGATGGAAGACCATCAATGGGCTTTCTCGGCTATCACTCATCCAAGGTTTCAGAAGCACATTGGTCAGCGGACGACACGGTTTGACTACGGTGCTAAGGATTGTTACTATTTAGCAACTTTTTCAGGAGGAGAAGAAAATGATTGAACTTTTTAAAGAATTTGGAATGGCTATTCTGTGGCTATTTCTCGGCTATTTAGTCGGGGAACGTGCAGCAAGAAAGGACAAGAAAGATGATCAATAATGTTACGTTAGTAGGTCGCTTGACGAAAGACCCTGAATTGAAATATACGCCGTCGAATGTGGCGGTTGCAACCTTTACTCTGGCGGTCAATCGGAACTTCAAGGGAGCCAATGGCGAGCGAGAGGCGGACTTCATCAACTGTATGATGTGGCGCAAGCAGGCGGAGCTGTTTGCGGAATGGTGCAAGAAGGGCAATCTGGTCGGTGTGACTGGTCGCATCCAGACAAGGAACTACGAGAATCAGGAAGGGCGCAGGGTCTATCTGACTGAGGTTATCGCAGAGAATTTCGAGCGACTTGAAAAGCGTGATGATACAGCTAACCGTTCGAACATTGAGGAACAAATGCCAGGATATGCCCTTGAAGAAGATGATTTACCGTTTTAGTGAGAGGTAAGAAATATGTTTGGAATGTCCTATCAAGAAATTCATCTCTTTGTTGAATTTTTGAAAGAGCAGTACGGGCAAGGTCGCCCAGACTATATTGAAGCACTGAACGACTTAGACGGTCTGGTGGAAGTCTCCTATAGAGAAGCTATTGAAAGATTTTTAGAAGATGAAGTATGATAAACAAACAGTCATTGACGGATTGAAACGGACAATAGAACAAAACGAAGAGAAGATAATCGAGTATTCGAAACCGTGCGATTCACGCAAGAGACGGAGTAGAGCTCTGGAGCGCGATTTGTTGAAGAAAAAGAACAAAGAATTGAGGAAGAAAATAAAGGAGTTGGAAGATGAATAAGCAGGAATTAAGAACGAATAAACAAGAATTAATTTCGAAATATGAGTTGCTTAAAAATAGCTATAATTTTAAAGTTGTAGCAACAGACGGTATAATAAGCGATTTGAAGCGTTTAGACGAACCAGAAACAGGTCATGCAGACGAAGCTCCACGCTATCTCAAGAACATATTAGCACGATTACGAGAACTGCCAGACCATGATCGTGAAGTTTGGCTAAAGGCTATCATGAGTGAATTTAAACAGGATTTTAGTCATGCAAAATGGCGTGAAGGTTATGAGCAAGGCAAACTTGAAGGTATGGTTGAACGTGAAAAAGTCAAAGTTAAGAAGTTTGTGGCGGATTGGTATGAGGAACACAAAGACGAATTTGAGTACAATGTGTGGGATTGGTTATCTTCAAAAAGCGAGTCGGGAAAGATTGATAGTAAGTTCGCTTTTTGGTTAAACGACGTAGATAATAAACCTATTCAAACCCTTGTCAACATGCACCAATTCGGCTACGAGGTCGAGGAAGAGAAAAAGTATTATGTAAGGTTTAAATGGATTGAAGACTCATATAGTTACTTAACCTTGATTAAGCACCTTCACGCTTGGACGTTAAAAAATATAACACTAGATAAAAAATTTCGTTCAGAACACACTCGCAAACAACTAGAAGACGCAGACTTCGGCTGGGTGTTCGATTGCCCAGGCGTGGAAGTCGAGGAGGTGGAGTGATGGGAGATATACGAATACTAGATGCGTGCTGTGGGTCTAGGATGTTCTGGTTTGATAAACAAGAGCCACACACAACATACATGGATAGACGTGAAGAAGAATTTGAAATTCACAAAAAGAAAATCAATGTTAAGCCAGACATTGTTGCAGATTTTCGAGATATGCCATTTGATGATGAAACATTTAACCTTGTTGTATTTGATCCGCCACACCTTTTATGGGCTGGCCAGAAATCGTTTATGCGTGCGCAATATGGTCAGCTAGACTTGTTGACTTGGAGATTAGACTTGCAACAAGGTTTTGAAGAATGTTTTAGGGTCTTGAAAATAGGTGGAACACTTA
Source organism: Streptococcus mitis (assembly GCF_023109105.1). GTDB lineage: Bacteria > Bacillota > Bacilli > Lactobacillales > Streptococcaceae > Streptococcus > Streptococcus mitis_BW. The sequence continues at coordinate 60,874 of NZ_JALDTZ010000004.1, read as the reverse complement.
TTTTTAAATGGTCCGATGCCCAGGTAAACGTTAAGGAAATTTTGGAATTAGTTCCGCATCAACCACTTTTCGGCCAACAACGTGGGACGACGCATTGGATGACGTTTATGAAATTTGAGGAGGTCACAGAATGAAACGATTCATAGCTATCTGGATTCTTGTCTCTGCTGGATTGAACATCTGGCAGATGGACAGGATTCGAGATTTGGAAGAGAAGAAGCCAATGGTCGTCTACAAGGCGGATAACGCAGGTGCTGAGATATTTGGTAGAGTCCTTGAGAAAGGACGGCATGGGAAGCTGTATACAGTGACTATCAGAGATTACGGGGTGTTCGTAGTTACTAGAGAGCAATTTGAGAAAATCAGAGTAGGGGATGAGGTAATGTTATGACGTTTGTTGAACACAATAACCGTGAGAAAGCCAATAAATTTGCCGAGTATGTGACGGGTAAGCCTTTACGTCAATACTTAGCTCAAAAAGTCAAACAATATTGTGGTGAGAATGTATCTGTTTTTGATGGTGCAGCAGGATCTGGACAGCTAGAGCAGTTTATCAGTATGACTGATTTTCATGCGGTAGAAATTCAGGAGGAAAGTTGTGAAGCGTTGAAAAGCAATTTTCCTCATGCAGTCGTGAGTAATCAGAGTTTTTTCACTTATCAATCAGATATACAAGTGGATGCAATTGCAATGAATCCACCTTATTCTCTGAAATTGAAAGATTTACCAGAAGAAGACCAACAGGCTATTAAAGAATTGTTCCCGTGGAAAAAGTCAGGTGTTGTTGATGATATTTTTCTGTTGAAGTCGATGACCTACACGAAACGATACGGATTCTATATCATGTTTCCTGGTATTGCTTACCGTCAATCTGAAAGGAAATTGAGAGAGCTGGTAGGGAATAACCTTGTTGAATTGAATGAGATTCAAAATGGATTTGAAGACACATCTATCAACGTGATTTTCTTAGTCATTGACAAAGAAAAAAATAGTCCTGAGATTTCAAAAGAGATATATGACTGTAAGACCCAAAAGATTGAATACCAAGAATCTGATACATTGGATTCGGATTTTAGATGGGTTGCGCCAAGCAAGCCTGTAGAGAAGGAAGAAATAGACATTGACCAAGTAAATGCGGAACTAGACCAAATGGCAATCGACCACCTTGAAAAACATTTAGCTAGTCAATTGATGTTGATTCAGTTTTTTAATGCAGATATTGATTTAAAAGCTTTCATAACGAAATGCCACAAGGTCTTAGATGATTATTTATTGGCTTATAATTTTGCAGTAGGATTAGAATGAAACCAGACAATATAAAAAAGTATGGATTACTAGACGTTTGTGGCTTAATTCCAGGTAAGCGTGGTAAAGTTAGCGAAGGTGCATATTATATTTATGGCGCTGGTATGAAAGCAAAGGGAACTACAGATAAATTCAATTGTGAGAGCGACACAATCCGCTTGACTCGCAAGGGTACGGTTGGTGCTGTTTATTTTCATCGAGATCCATTTTGGATGGACGATGATAGCTTCAGAATTGAGCCAAAAGAAATGATAGATAAGCGATATTTATTTCACTGGCTGTTGATGAAACGGGAAGAGATAGAACGTTGTGCAGACGGCGACAATCAACCAGGGTTGTCACTAGCTAGATTGTCAAAGATAAAGATTGACGTCCCTGATATGGGATATCAGTTGAAAGTTGTTAAGTTGTTGGATGAAATGAGTGCAGATTTGGAATTTTTTATAGACAACATCACACAAACAAAGATGAACCAAAGCAAGGTTTTGAGTTACTATAACGAGAAAATCGGAATGGCTTTAGAAAGAGAATAAGAGGTATTACTATGAACACACTAGAAAATGTAAAACAATGGTTTATTGACCGTGATTTAGAAAACGGTGGACGGCTAGACAAGCAGTCTTTGAAATTAAGCGAGGAGTTCGGTGAGTTATGCGCAGGCTATCTCAAGAAGAATGAGCAGTTAACCAAGGACAGTATCGGAGATTGTGCAGTCGTAATTGTCGGGCTGGCCTTGTTGAGCAAAATAGATGTGCAGGAGATTTTTGATGCTTCTAAAGTATCTTTTGAAATAGATGTGCTTAGTTACTTCAAATTTTTAAACTCAGACATCAGTAACTTTCAACTGAGTTGTAACTGGGAAAACAAACTGATATGCAAGGATTTTCTATCATCTTCTATCAATTGGTTAAAATTAATCAGTACATCGCTAGGTTATAGTTTCGAAGAATGCTTTAAATTAGCTTACCAAGAAATCAAAGACCGCAAGGGTCGTTGGATTGACGGTACGTTTGTCAAAGAGGAGGATTTGCCGAATGAAACCAAGATTTAGAGCGTGGGATGTGTTAGCAGAAAAAATGATTGATGAAATACTGATGATTTCATTTGTCAGAAAGGAAATCATAGGGAAGTTTAGCGATGGCTCTACATCGGTTCCGTTAAAATTTGAAGATAAGCGAAATGGAGAAGATGTTGTCCTCATGCAATCAACAGGGCTCAAAGATAAGAACGGTAAGGAGGTCTTTGTCGGAGATATTATCAAATGTACAAGAGGATGCCTGCACGAAGTCTATATAGAAAAAGAATATGGCGGTACGTATTGGGGAGGAATGCCAGCTGTATACCTAAAAGACTTAAGAGAAGGATATGCGTGGACTGAGCATGAAGAAATCATCGGCAATATTTGGGAGGATGGTGATTTAATTGACGGTAAAAAGACAAGCGAAAATTGATTTTAGCAATGAGTGTGAATGTCTTGTTGATTATTCTGAATTAGAGAAGGCAATCTTGTGGTATCAGCAAAAACCTACTTTGGGAAGAAAAAAGATATATTTACACGGTCTCTATCCTGCTGTTTCAATTCATAACGAAAAGATTCATATACACAGACTTTTAATGCAATACTGGTTGAAAACAAGAATTCCATTTGAGTATAGTGTGCATCATTTGAATGAGAACAAGTTAGACTCAAGAAAAGAAAACCTTTCTCTTATTCTAAATAAAGCTCATAACAGTAAACATAATAAGGGGAGGGTTTTTTCAGAAGCTCATAGACAAAAAATTGGCAAGGCTAATCATAACAGGAAAGGTATGAAGATGAAAAAACGAGTCCTCATACCAAAAGAGGAATTAAAGGTGTTTGTTAAAGAAGGTAAGTCAATAAATTGGATCGCATCATATTATGGGTGTGATTGGTCTACTGTTAGAGCGAGAATCTACGAAAACCCAGAGCTTTTGGAGGATAAGGAATGAGACCAAAAAGATACCCGTTCAGTGGTGCTAAAAAAGAGAGTGAAGCTAAGAAGATATCGTTAATGCTTAAGAAAGTCGATGAATCAGACTTGAAAGGAAGTGTTTGGGCGGAGCCTCTACCTCTCTATAGAAAAACAAGAGTCCATGTAGAGATAGAGGGTTATGGAAAGAAAATCATAACCGAATTTAAAACAGATGACATGAATTTTTTCAGAAAAACTTTATTCTTTAAGAGGGCATTATTCAAAAGAGCTGAAATGATGTCTCAGTTTGATTTTAGAGAAACAACAATCGAAGAATGGAACCGAATAATCTTAGAACTTTTGGAGGCTATCAAATGGACCCAGAAATAATTGACAGCATAAACAAACCAAATCATTACATCGGGACTCATGGTCTCGAAGTAAAGGATGTTACAGCTAATTTCATCAAAGGCAAGACTGAAATGGAAGCGCACCGCTGGTGCAGTGCAGTTGAGTATTTACTTCGCTACAAAGAGAAGAACGGTCTTGAAGACCTGAAGAAAGCCCGTAAGAACCTTGACTGGTTGATTGAGGAGATGGAACATGAGTGAATACGCTTTGTATCAAGGTGATACGTTCATTACCATGGGGACTCTCGCTGAAATCAGCAAAGAAACAGGTATTGCTGAAAGGATGTTGAAGTATTATACTTTTGCATCCACGCAAAGAAGAAATCCAAATGGTAGAGCTGTCGTAAAGATTGAGGTGGATGATGAGTGATAATAAATTTAGCAATCAAATTAGATTGTGGCGAAAAGCCAAAGGTCTAAAGAAAGTTGAAGCTGCTAAAATCTTTGGGGTTACCCCAGAAACTATTTGTCATTGGGAAAGCGGAAAAGCACAACCGCAAGATGGGGATATGTTTGTTATTTGCGAAAAATTGAATCTTGACCCTCGTATATTTTTGAGAAAAAAGACAAATCCTTTTGCCGAAATGCTAAAAAGAAAGCGATGCGAGTTGGGATTGACTCAAAGTGAATTGGCTATTAAATTAGGGTATTGCAGAGATACGATAGCCAAGTGGGAAGCAGGCCGTAGCATTTCTAAATGCGCATTGGAAGATATCTGTACTTTCTTTGGAATTGAGATATAAAAAAAGAACCAGCACACGGCTGACCCTCAAACAACAAAATCATTAAGACTATTATATCATGAGGAGGAGTTCGTGTGCAAATAGAATTATTGGATATCATCGATGAAAAGAAAACCAGAAAGGAAGCTATCAAAGTCCTTAAAAAATACAGTCGTCTGAGACGGATTGCTGGAGAAGAATACGCTCCAACAATAACAATATCCTACTCGCTTGAACCAAGATCATCAAGTGGCAAGACAAGCAAGCAGGTAGAAAGTATGGTTGTGCGTAGAGTGTCAGCTCAGCAGGATTTAGAGTTAATTGCCAAGGCAATTAATAATCTTTCAGATTTGGAATATACACGTATTCTTGTTGAACGATACTGCAGGAATAAAAAGAGGGAAGACTATAGCATTTATTCAGAACTAGGCTACTCATCTAGTGAGTATTATCGGATATTGAACAAAGCTCTGTTAGAGTTTGCGGAGTCCTATCAAGCAAGCAACCTTCTAGTTTACAAGTGATTTCTGGGAAAATCTTGGGAAAAATCTGGGAAAATCTTGGGAGAATTGGAACAGAAAAAGGTGCTAAAATAGTATTATCCAATGATTGGCAACGAACAGTCATGAGGACTCCTAAAAATACAGAGGCTTCGGCCTCTTAGACAGTAAGGACAGGTTAGCAGGTTGTTTGGGTCTCCTTGAAACTTTTACCAAGCGTACGTTTTACTGCTAGACCAGCTGGTTCAATTCCAGCTACTGTCATATTCAATGCCACGACCAGTGGCTTTTTATGTAGGAAGGAGAGGTACATGAAGAAAGTAGAACCAATTCGTGATCTAGATGATATCGAACGAATGAAAAATTATTTAAAATCAAAAAGTGAACGAAACTATATTCTCTTTTTATTTGGAATATACTCAGGTTTACGAGTAAGCGATATTGTTCCTCTTCAAGTAAAACATGTTACCCAAGACAGAATAGAGATCAAAGAGAAAAAGACAGGGAAAGTAAGAAGGTTCGCAGTTAACCCAGAGTTAAGAAAAGCCTTGAACCGCTACATAAAAGAAAACAATCTTGAAAGTTACGACTACCTCTTTCCGAGCAGGAAGAAAGTGAGGGGTGATGGACTTAGAATCAAGCATATAGGAAGAGTAGCTGTGTATCAATTTCTAAATGATGCAGCAAATCATTCTGGACTTGAACACATTGGTACTCACTCGATGAGAAAAACATTTGGGTACCATCACTATAAACAGAATGGTAATATAGCTATCTTAATGCAGATACTTAATCACTCTGCACCAGATATAACATTGGACTATATAGGCTATAATCAAGATGAAATAGATGAAAGTATGCTTACTTTTACGTATTAAAAGCATGTCTATTTATCATATTGAGAAACGGTAAATTCAATAAATCAGAAATGTAGTTGAAGCATTGCCTAGACTGGGTTAAAGCAGGTTCTCTCGAAAGTCACAAAATATAAGATATGTTAAATACAAGAGGGGGTGGGTGCACTAAAAACACCCCTGCTTTGAAAGATACCGAGGGGGTACATTTGAGAATACCAACCCCCTCCCTTAAAAAGAAAGGACCCCCTCCCCAGATGAATACCAACCCCCTCCGAGCGGACCGTAGTGGACCACATAGAGTGGCCTTTGAGAAGAACAAGAAGATTATCTTAAAGACAAGAAATACTTGTGGGATATGTGGTCAGCCTGTAGATAAAGACCTGAGATATCCTCATCCATTAAGTCCAGTCATTGACCACATCGTTCCAGTAAATAAGAACGGACATCCATCTGACATTGCTAATTTGCAGTTGGCGCATTGGCAATGTAATAGACAGAAGTCTGACAAGTTGTACGCTGATGAAAAAACAAATGGAACTAAAATAATTGGCAATAGGAACTTGCCACAGAGTACAGATTGGTTTAAGTATAAGGGTTAAAAACAAAACGTGATTAAAAAAGGACGAGCGGTCCTGCCAAGGTGGGGGGATGCCCCCCTCCCCCTCAGTGCTTCAGGACTTCACACCGTCACTGTACATTTTTTCTCGCGGGAAATGAAAGGTAGTTGTATAAAATGACATTGAAAGGTATGGGCTATCTCAGGAAGAAGCTAGCCAATTACAAAATGGGTGTAGATACTAGATATAATCAGTATGCTATGCAACACAACGATATAGATGTTGGTATTACGATACCCCCTCAAATCAGGCAACAATATCGGGCAGTCTTAGGTTGGGCTGCTAAGGGTGTTGATAGCCTAGCAGACCGTTTGGTCTTTCGTGAGTTTGCTAACGACGAATTTGAGGCAAATGAAATCTTTGCTCAGAACAATCCAGATGTATTCTTTGATAGCGCGATCCTTTCAGCTTTGATTGGGTCGTGTTGTTTTGTCTACATCTCGCAAGGAGATGACGATGATGCTCCTAGGTTGCAGGTTATCGAAGCAAGCAATGCGACTGGTGTTTTAGATCCTATCACTGGCTTGCTGACTGAGGGATATGCAGTCTTGAAGCGAGACGACAATGGTTATGCCGTGCTTGAGGCTTACTTCACTGGTGATGTGACTTGGTTCTATCCGAAAGATGGTAAGCCGTTTGCAATCGGAAATCCAACGGGTGTTCCTTTGCTGGTGCCAGTCATTCATAGACCTGATGCGGTTCGGCCGTTTGGTCGGTCACGAATTACTCGGGCTGGGATGTACTATCAGAGATATGCTAAACGAACGCTTGAGCGGTCAGATGTGACTGCTGAGTTCTATTCATTCCCTCAGAAGTATGTGTTGGGATTGAGTCAAGATGCTGAGGCGATTGATACGTGGAAAGCAACTGTATCTAGCTTGCTGACCTTTACCAAAGATGATGAAGGGGACAAGCCGAATGTGGGACAATTCACCACATCCAGCATGTCTCCTTTTACTGAGCAGTTACGGACTGCAGCTGCTGGCTTTGCTGGGGAGATGGGTTTGACCTTGGATGACCTTGGATTTGTTTCGGATAATCCGTCATCTGTTGAAGCTATCAAGGCTAGTCATGAGAACTTGCGGTTAGCTGGTCGGAAGGCTCAGCGCTCTCTGGGCTCTGGTTTGCTGAATGTGGCTTATGTGGCTACTTGTTTACGAGATGAGTTTCCGTATTTGAGGAAACAGTTCAATAAAACGGTCGTGAAGTGGGAGCCTTTGTTTGAGGCGGACGCTAACATGCTGACTTTGATTGGTGATGGTGTTATCAAACTGAATCAAGCGGTGCCTGGTTATATGGATGCTGAAACCATCCGTGACTTGACTGGAATTAAAGGTTCAGACAAGCCTACTCCAGTAGTGAAGGAGGGTGCAGATGGTGGAGGATATCGTTCCGAGCCTGCTCAAGAAAATCAAGTCTGAGTTTGAAGGTGCTAGGCTAGACAGCGAGGTATTGAAAGACTTGCTGTCTAAACTGCATCATAGCAAAGCAAGTTATTTGGACGCTAATCAATATGCTATTGAAATTGGGGAGATACTTTCTAAGGCTCTGGGAGCTTCTCTGACGAACGAAACGCTACCAGACGGTAAAATGTATTACAATATTGCTCAACGCTTGTTAGAAGACGTTTTGGGACGAAATTACGACATTGTAAGTGATTATACCAGCAAGGTTCAAAAGGATTTGAACAAGAAAGCAAAAATAGGGATTGCAGTTCAAACTCCAAATTTCAATAAGGATAAAATGAACGGTTTTGTTAACCGTTTAGCAAGCGAAGGAGATTTTGAGGATATCAATTGGATTTTGAAAGAGCCTATTGTGAATTTCACTCAAAGTATTGTCGATGATTTTATCCAAAAAAACGCTGAAGCACATCATAAAGCAGGGTTGAAGCCCGAAATTACTCGTCGTGCTGTAAGTGATTGTTGTGATTGGTGTCAAAGTTTAGAAGGAACCTACATTTATCCAAAAGTTCCAAAAGCAATTTATGCTAGGCACAATCGTTGTAGATGTACGGTTGATTATGACCCTAAATCCGGAAAAAAACAAAATGTTTGGAATAAAACGTGGAGGTGATCTGATATCTCCCAGCGATAGGGTTATCATGCGGTACGATTGAAAGGAGCAGTGGATGGCTAGAAAGAAACTTGGCAATCAGAATCCTACTCAATCGGTAATTTTAAAGTACGTCAAGAAAAATTCTAAGGCAAAAGAAGCGGTAGAAATCTACGAACGGACGGGCCTTTCTTGTTACGCTTGGCAAGTCAACTTGTTGACATCCATCATGGCTGTCGATAAGGATGGTTTGTGGGTTCATCAAAAATTTGGCTACTCTATCCCTCGTCGTAATGGAAAGTCTGAACTCTTATACCTTTTTGAACTTTGGGGCCTGCATAATGGACTAAACATCCTACACACGGCTCATAGAATATCCACCTCTCATTCCTCTTTTGAAAAGGTAAAACGTTATCTTGAAAAAATGGGGTATGTGGACGGTGAGCACTTTAGCTCTATACGAGCCAAGGGACAAGAGCGGATTGAACTATTTGACGGCGGTGGGATTGTACAATTCCGTACCAGAACCTCAAACGGTGGTTTAGGGGAAGGTTTTGACCTTCTTGTAATCGATGAGGCTCAGGAATATACGACTGAGCAGGAATCGGCCTTGAAATATACGGTAACGGATAGTAGCAATCCAATCACAATCATGTGTGGGACACCTCCTACACCTGTTTCAAATGGGACGGTATTCACAAATTACCGTAAGACTTGCCTTTTCGGGAAAGGAAAATACTCTGGTTGGGCGGAGTGGTCGGTTTCTGAAGAAAAAGAAATCGATGATGTCGATGCCTGGTATAACTCCAATCCCTCAATGGGTTACCATTTGAACGAGCGGAAGATAGAAGCAGAGCTTGGTGATGATAAGCTAGACCATAATGTTCAGCGTTTGGGTTATTGGCCTGAATACAACCAGAAATCTGCTATTTCGGAAACGGAATGGAATGAGTTATGTGTTGACTCTATGCCTGATTTGTCAGGTAAGTTGTTTGTCGGAGTCAAATATGGTCAAGATGGCGCAAACGTGGCATTAAGCATTGCTGTTCGTACTGTAGATGAGCGGATTTTCGTTGAGACGATTGATTGTCAGTCAGTTCGTAATGGAAATGACTGGATTTTGGATTTTGTCAAGCGTGCCGATGTGGCTACTATCGTAGTCGATGGGGCAAGCGGTCAAAAAATCCTTGATGAAGAGTTGAAAAAGGAACGCATGAAGAGCGTGATATTGCCTACGGTTAAGGAAATCATCGTGGCTAACTCTATGTGGGAGCAGGGGATTTATCAAAAGACCTTGTGCCATGCTGGTCAACCGTCTTTAAAGAAAATCACAACCAACTGTGAGAAGCGGAACATCGGTTCAAACGGTGGGTTTGGCTATCGCTCGCATTTTGCGGATATGGATATTTCTTTGATGGATAGCGCCTTGCTTGCGCATTGGGCTTGTGTGACAACTAAGCCTAAGAAAAAGCAAAAAATCAGTTATTAAGAAGAGCAGTTGAGAGCCTGCTTTTTTTGATGCCTAAAAAATTACCGAACTGCCGGGGAAGCAGGAGAAAGGAGACATGAAGATGTCTGAATTTAAAACGATTGAAACACAGGAAGAGCTAGATAACATCGTGAAGGAACGTATCAGACGTGAGCGTGAAAAATTCGGTGATTATGATGATCTTAAAAAACGTGTTTCAGAACTGGAATCTGAAAACAGTGCTTTGAAGTCTACTGTTGAAGATGACAAGCAAACCAGAGCGGGATTAGACGCTCAAATCACTGAATTGCAGGGGCAAGTGAGCAATTATGAAACTGCTAGCTTGCGAACTCGTATCGCTTTACAAAATGGCTTGCCTTATGACTTAGCTGACCGTCTTCAAGGTGCTGACGAAGAGGCATTGAGGGCTGATGCTGAGCGTCTAGCTGGTTTTATGCGTCCAGCACCAGTACCTCAAGCACCGTTGAAAGACATTGAGCCAGAGGTAGGCAGTGGAAAAGAGCTAGAAATGCGACAAATGTTAAAAGAAATGAATTTTCATAAGTAGAGGAGAAGTAAAATGACAGACAATTCATTAAAAACAGCAACACTTTTTAAACCAGAACTTGTTAAAGAAATGATCAGCAAGGTTCAAGGACGTTCCGTACTTGCTAAACTTTCAAATCAAACGCCTATCCCATTCAATGGTGTAGAGCAATTCATCTTCAACCTTGAAGGAAATGCACAAATCGTTGGAGAAGGCGAACAAAAACAAGCAGGGAAAGCAACAATCACTTCAAAAATTATTAAACCATTGAAGTTTGTTTACCAAGCACGTATCACAGAAGAATTCAAGTATATGTCTGAAGCTAAACAGCTTGAATACTTGTCACAATTCGCAGACGGATTTTCTAAGAAAATTGCAGAAGCTTTTGACATTGCAGCACTTCACGGGCTTGAGCCAAAAGGTATGACGCCAGCTTCATTTAAAGATACTAACTCTTTTGACGGAGTGGTAACAGGTACTACAGTAACTTATGATGAAGCTAAAGTTGATGAAAATATCGACACAGCAGTTCAAGCTATCGTAGCAAAAGGTGGAGAAGTAACAGGTATCGCCATTTCACCAGCGGCAGGACAAGCGCTTGCTAAAGTGAAGGTAAATGGCGTTGTTCAATATCCAGAGTTCCGCTTTGGTCAAAATCCAGACTCATTCTTCGGCATGAAGTCTGATGTAAACAAAAACCTTACAATCTCAGGAAGCGCAGACCAAGACCATGCAATCGTGGGAGACTTTGAGAACCGCTTCAAATGGGGTTACTCAGAAAATATCCCTCTTGAAATCATCGAATACGGTGACCCAGACGGAGCAGGTCGTGACCTTAAAGCCTACAATGAAATCTGTTTGCGTGCAGAAGCCTTTATCGGTTGGGGCATTCTTGACGCAGACGCTTTTGCTCGTGTTAAGGCTTAAGACCTATGGCTTTATACCGTGATACAAAAACGGGCGCTGTAATCTCTTCCGATTCTCTAATCGGGGGAGATTGGGTGCCTGTGGAAGATACGGCACCAAGCGGAGGAGATATGACCGTAGCGGAATTGAAGTCTAGTTTGGATGAATTAGGCATTGATTACGATAAGAGTTCAAAAAAATCCGATTTGGTAGCCTTGTACGAGGAAAACAAGGGTTAAGCTATGGGAACTTTTGCAAAGATTGAAGACTTGGAATTGTTATGGCGCTCGTTGAAATTTGATGAGCGTGCAAGGGCTGAGGCTTTGTTGGAAGTTGTATCTAATTCTTTGCGAGTGGAAGCTGAAAAAGTCGGTAAAGACCTTGACGATATGGTGGCAGAAAGCGTGTCATTCGCTAGTGTTGCCAAGTCTGTCACGGTCGATATCGTGGCACGAACCCTCATGACCTCAACAGACCATGAGCCAATGACTCAAGTTTCTGAAAGTGCCTTGGGTTATTCTTTTAGTGGTTCTTACCTTGTCCCTGGAGGCGGTCTCTTTATTAAAGACACCGAACTCAAAAGGCTTGGTTTGAAGAAAAAACAACGATATGGAGCGATTGAAATTTATGACCTACCTAAAAGGAATCCCTGTCATTTTAATAGACAAGGTGGAAATTGGTAACGACGATTTCGGTCATCCAATCCATCGTGATGTTGAGATTGAGGTTAAAAACGTATTGGTTGTCCCAACTTCATCAGAGGACGTCATCAATCAAATGAATCTGACTGGGAAAAAGGCGGAGTATACACTTGGTATTCCTAAAGGAGACACTAACAAGTGGGAGAACCGTGAGGTCAAGTTTTTTGGTCGTAAATGGCGGACGATTGGCATCCCTCAAGAGGGGATTGAGTCAATGATTCCATTATCTTGGAATAGAAAGGTTATGGTTGAAGTGTATGAGTGATATGAAATTTCAATTGAACTCAGCTGGTGTGTCTGCCTTGCTACGTTCTTCCGAAATGCAGGGCATTTTGAGGGAGAAAGGGCAAGGAATTGCAAACCGAGCTGGTGAGGGATTTGAATTGACCGTATCGTCAGGGCAAAAGCGTGCCAATGCAAAGATTAGTACGACTGATATCAAGAGCATGGCTAGAAATAAAAAACATAATATTTTACTGAAGGCTATGAGATGATCGAATTAGTTATAAAGAAATTTTTGGACGGACAGTTAGATGTTCCGTCTTTTTTTGAGCATAAGCCAAATATGCCTGAAAGTTATGTAATTTTAGAAAAGACTGGAAGCGGTGGAAGCGACTACGTTCATTCCGCTACATTCGCTTTTCAAAGTTATGCACCATCACTTCAAAAGGCTGCTGAGTTAAATGAGAAAGTCAAGAGAGTAGTTGAGGATCTCATCACGGTCAACGAAGTCAGCGGTGTGCATCACAATAGTGACTACAACTTTACAGACACGGAAACGAAGCAATATCGCTATCAAGCGGTATATGACATCAATTATTTTTAAAAGGAGGTGTGGTTTTGGCGCCAGAATTAGAAGCGACAGAAGTAAGAACACCAAATGCAGAATCAATAGGAGGAAAGAATATGACGACTGCATCAGCATCAAATGTAACGGCTGCTAAGCCTAAAATTGGAGGAGCAGTATCTACTGCACCAACTGGAACAAATCTACCACTAAATGCCAAAACAGTATTGGATGCTGCATTTAAAACGCTAGGTTACATTTCAGAAGATGGGGTGACCAATGAGAACTCGCCAGAAAGCGAAGTAGTTAAAGCGTGGGGCGGACAAACAGTCTTGTCTTCCCAAACTGAAAAAAAAGACACCTTCAAATACAAATTAATTGAAGGTCTGAACGTTGAAGTCTTGAAAGAAGTGTATGGGCCAGATAACGTTTCAGGAACGCTTGAAACAGGTATCACTGTCAAAGCTAACGGTAAAGAATTGCCAGAACATAGCTTGGTTATTGATACATTGTTGAAAAACGGCTATGCAAAACGTGTTGTGATTCCTCGTGGTAAGGTGAGTGAAATTGGCGAAATCAGCTATAAAGACGGCGAACCTATCGGCTATGAATTGACGATCACTGCATTACCAGACAATAGTGAGAACACTCACTACGAATACATTCAAGGAGCGTAAAATAGATGAGTAAAACATTCAAAGGGGAAACGAAGTCAGGTTTTAAATTCGAAATTTCTGAGCGTCGTTTAAATAACTATGAATTGTTAGAATTGATTGGTGAAGTTGACGAAGGACAAGGCCAAGTCTTTCCTAAAGTTGTAAAACTTTTATTTGGAGATGAGCAAGCCAAGGCTTTTAAAGACCATCTAAGAGAAGAAGATGGCATCGTGCCAAATGATAAAATGGCAGATGAAATCAAGAGTGTTTTTGAATCCGTTAACGGCTTAAAAAAATCCTAGTCCTTGCTCAGATGATCAATTTGGACGAAGATGCCCTTGTCTGTGACTTGGCGGAAACCTACCAGATATACGACTACAAACAGCTACCTTTAAATCAGGTGGCTGTTTTTGCGTATGGGTTGCGTGATGATTCGCGGATAAAGCAGATGATATCTGACCAAATCGTCCCTCTTGAAACGACGTTACTTGCAAATATCGTAGACAGACTGTCTCTTTCTTTGTGGTTGCAAACCAAGGATGGCCAAAAGGGTGTTAATCGCCCAACATCAATCGCTGAATTGCTTAAAAAAAATCACAAAGAAGAGAGTGACGAAAGGGATTATCTCGTTTTTGAATCTGGTGAGGACTTTGAAAATTATCGCAAGGCTTTACTTGCGAAAACAGGAGGTGAGGAATAGTGGCGACCGAATTAGGAAAAGCCTATGTACAAATCATTCCATCCGCTAAAGGCATTAGTGGCATGATTCAAAAGGAAATGGGTGGTGAAGTTGCCTCTGCTGGCGTTAGCGCAGGCGAATCCCTCGGATCCAAAATGATGGGCGCTGTTTCAAAGGTTATTACTGCTGCAGGAATTGGTAAAGCAATCGGAGCATCCATAACTGAAGGGGCAGCACTCCAACAATCGCTTGGTGGTATCGAAACCCTATTTAAAGATTCAGCTGATAAGGTCAAAGGTTTTGCAAACGAGGCCTATAAGACAACAGGTCTGTCAGCCAATGCCTATATGGAAAATGTTACAGGTTTCTCAGCAAGCTTATTGCAATCTCTTGGTGGAGATACAGATAAAGCAGCAGAAACAGCTAACATGGCCATGATTGATATGTCGGATAATGCGAATAAGATGGGGACATCTATGGAAAGCATTCAACTGGCGTATCAAGGTTTCGCCAAACAAAACTACACCATGCTCGACAACTTAAAATTGGGTTATGGTGGTACCAAACAAGAAATGCAACGGCTTTTGTCCGATGCAGAAAAGTTGACAGGCGTTAAGTATGACATGAATAACTTGTCAGATGTTTATAGCGCGATTCACGCTATCCAAGAGAATTTGGACATCACTGGCACAACAGCAAGAGAAGCAGCAACAACTTTCACCGGATCATTTGAGTCGATGAAAGCAGCTGCTCAGAACGTTCTTGGAAAGTTGTCTTTGGGTGAAGATATTCAACCCGCACTACAGGCTTTGATGGAAACGACATCCACATTTCTTTTCGGAAACCTAATTCCGATGATTGGAAATATTTTGAAGCAAATTCCTAACCTTATTTTGGGAGGAATCAAGGGTGTTTTCAGTGGAATTTTCGGTGAAGGTCTAGGAAGTATCATGGGTGGTATCGTTACCGCTCTTGGTTCTGCATTTTTAGCTTTTAAAGCATTTTCGGCAGTCTCGGGATTGTTATCTGGAATACCTGCTGTCTTAACGACAATTAAAACAGCAGTCACGGGTCTATTTACTGCTATGAGCGCCAATCCTATTGGAATTGCCATCGCAGCGATTGCTGCATTAACTGCAGGCTTGGTTTATTTCTTCACTCAAACTGAGATGGGGAGACAAATCTGGCAAGGCTTCATGGATTGGTTCTCTGGTGTGTGGCAGTCTGTCGCACCAGTCTTGACCGAAGTTTGGAATGGTATTGTTGAAACAGCAACAACCGTCTGGAACAATATGATGGCTGTTGTTGCTCCGATTATCCAAGCAGTTGTTGATTTTATTAGGTCTGTTTGGGACGGTATTTCCCTATGGTGGACTGAAAATCAAGGTTTGATTCAACAAACGTTCACAACGGTTTGGAACGCCATCCAGACAGTTATTCAGACGGTTATGCCGATTATTCAATCTATTATTGAAACCGCAATGAATATCCTTGCTCCTTTCATTGAAGCTACGTGGAACAATATCTGCACGGTAGTAACAACAGTTTGGGAATTGATTAAGATTGCTATTCAGACGGCTATGGATGTTATAAGTGGCATTATAAAAGCAGTCATGGCTATCATCAATGGTGACTGGGGCACCGCTTGGAATGCTATAAAGGGTGTTGGTGAGGCCATCTGGAAAGGGTTGTCTGCTGCAGGTAAGGCTATTTTTGATGGTTTTGCTCAAATATTATCTAACATCTGGAACACGATCAAATCTGTCGCAAGCAGTGCTTGGGAAGGATTGAAATCAACCGTCTTAGGCTTGATTGATGGACTTGTACAAGGCGCTCAAAATGCTTGGAATAGCATGAAGCAAGCGGTAAGCGACCTTGTAAGTAATGTTACAAGCATATTTGATGGAATCAAAAACATCAACCTTTGGGAGGCTGGTAAAGCTATCCTAGATGGATTCCTTGGCGGTTTGAAGTCTGCTTGGAGTGCAGTTACTGATTTTGTTGGTGGTATTGCTGGTTGGATTGCTGATCACAAAGGTCCGATTGAGTACGACCGCAAGCTCTTGATACCAGCTGGTAATGCGATTATGCAAGGTTTGGATAGAGGATTGCAAGACCGTTTCAAAGGTGTTAAAAAATCTGTCAGCGGAATGGCTGGCGAAATCTCAAACGCATTTTCAAACGATGATTTTGGATTGAGTGGAACACCTACCATTGCCAAGAATATTGAAGCAAGTTTGGCTATGCCAAGCGCTCAAATTGAGGCAAAAGACAGTCAAACCGTGTCTGAGATAGAGATTCTGAGAGCAAGTATGGAGAAGATCCTTACTGCTATCCTTGAAAAGCCGTCAGATACTTATCTGGACGCTGATAAAATTTCAATGAGTGTCTACCACCGTCAAGGTGCAATTTATGCTAGGGAGGGAATTTAATGGAATACATGATTATCAATGGTTTCGATACTTCAACCATTCCTAAATGTGTTGTGACTGATTTTGGCGAGGTAGAGGCTGCTAAACCGAAAGTTTCAGAAACAGCTACCCTTTTTGGGGTCAACGGGAATTACCGTGTCTTGGACGGTGCTTACGAAAGTTACGAAAGGACTTTTGTCTTTTACCTTCCAAGGACAGTAGACCCGTCTAAAATCGTTGAGAAATTCCAACCAAATGATAATACGCTAGAGTTTAGCTACCAACTAGGCTCTATTTTTTATGCTGACTTCGTCAGTGCCAAATACAAACCTCAAGGTATGCACGGCTGGAAGCTTGAAATTAAGTTGAGTATGCAACCGTTCCGCTATCAGAAAAATGTTGCTCCTCTTATCTTTACCGCAAGCGGTAATGTCAACAATCCAGGCTCTGTCTATAGTGAACCTGTAATTGAGATTGAAGGAGACGGTGATATTTCTTTGACTATCGGACGGACAACTATGCACTTGACTATTAGACGAAAAGTGACCATTGATTGTAGACATAAGAAACAGAATATCTACAACGCAGATGGTGCGGTTCAAAATACGCTACGTAAACGTGGAGGCTTCTTTGAGTTAGCAGTCGGTAATAACGGTCTAGTCTTTACTGGTGCGGTTCGTAAGGTCACGGTTCGGCCGAATTGGAGGTATATCTTATGATTTATCTTACTGAAGGCAATACGCCTTTAAATGAGGCCTACAATGACGAAATTGTCCAGGAGCGGAACAATACCTATCAGCTGACCTTTCGCTTTCCTACGTCAGATCCCAAGTGGGAATTGCTGAAAGAGGAAACCTTTTTGACAGCTGATGACCTGCATGGTGAGCAGGATTTTTATATTTTTGAGGTTGAAAAACAACAAGGATATATCCAAGTCTATGCCAATCAGGTTATCAGTCTGTTAAATAACTACATCGTCAGCTCTATCGATGTGGATCGTGTCAGTGGGACGAGGGTATTGAGTGCTTTTGCTGGTAGTATTACCAGAACCAATCCCTTTTCTTTCTTTTCGGACATTGATGATAGACATACGCTCAACATCAAGGATAAGAATGCTATGGAGGTCTTGGCCAAAGACAAGCACTCTATCCTTGGTCAATGGGGCGGAGATATGGTGCGAAATGGCTATAACTTACGTTTGTTGAAAAATGGCGGTTCAGAGAATGAATCGCTTTTTATGTACAAGAAAAACCTGTCTAGCTACCAGCATAAGACCTCAACGAAATCGCTGAAAACTCGGATAACCTTTAAAACGACAGTTAAAGGTGAGGGAGAGAAGGCGCCTGACGTTGATTACGTAGTGGTGATTGATAGTCCCTTGCTTGGGAAATATAGCCAAATCTATGAAGCAGTTGTTGAGGTCAATGATCAGAATGTCAAAGACCAAGCTAGTTTGATTGAATACGGTAAGCAGTATTTTCGGACAAGTATGTGCGACATGCTGGAAGATAACCTTGAAATCTCGGTTGTCGGCCAGAGTGATGTTGCAGTTCGGATGTTCGATGTGGTCAGTATCTACCACGAGTGGTATGGTCTTGATGTTCGTAAGAAGATTACGAAATACACCTATTCACCAATGGCGAAACGTCTAAAATCAATTGGTTTTGGGACGTTCCAGTCAAGTCTTGCGAATGCAATCGGTGGGATTGTAAATGATGCCGTTTTGAATGAAAGTCGAAATCTACATAAGATTTTTGAAGAACGTTTGAAAAAGGAAATCGCAAACGCTGATCGTGCATTTGATGCTGAATTTGCCAAGCGTGAGAAAGCTATCACGGATGCCATCGAGCAGTACAAGGCTAAGGCCGAAGAATTTGGCGCTAAAATCCACGAAGAAATGGAAAAAGAGCGTCCTGAGTTCGTGAAGCGTATCCGTGATGAACTGATGAGTGGTGCGGACTCAATCGCTGAATTAAGCAAGAAACTTGAGCAAGTCAGCGAGACTGCAAGGGTCAATGCTAGTTTGATTGGCGGTGACGGGAATACTCAATACAATAAGAACCGCTTGAATGGTGGCACGGCTAAAAAAATCAGTTATGGAACGGATTTCGTAGAAGTCGGTCACAATGGAGAGGGTTTTGAAATTGGTAAGAAATACGTTATAAGCTGGTCAGCTACCTGTACACCTTACGGCAAAACAGATGTGACTGTGGTAGTGAATAAGCCTACATTTTATGGTGGCCACGTTCATCTTGCGCCTGCTAATTCGGTCATGCCAGCGATTGACAAAGACCTTGTCCAAAAAGAGGAGCAGGTCTTAGCAGTCTACTACGGTGCCTATCGTCTTACCTTCTCAGGGGACTGGTATCAGAACGTAGAGCAGTCTGTGATGATTGACAATCAGACAAGACGGATTGAACTAGCGCCAGTCTACAAGACGGTAGCTGACGGACAAAATTCAAGATATGACGGAAGTTGGAACGAGAATCCAACTTTTATTTTTGACGGAGGAAAAACATGACGGAAACAATCCCAGTAAGGGTACAGCACAAGCGCATGTCAGCACGAGACTGGGCAAGTAGCACTCTGGTCTTACTTGATGGGGAGTTAGGCGTTGAGAGCGACACAGGCAAGGTCAAGGTCGGAAATGGCCGTGACCGATTCTCAGCTCTTCAATATCTGACTGGTCCCAAAGGAGACCGTGGAGAGACGGGGCCAGCAGGACCAAGAGGTGCTGATGGTGTTGTGCGTTTTGAAGGTTCAGCCGCAGAGCGTGCTTTGGCGGAATACGCCAAGAAGTCTGAAACGCCAGTTTATCGCATTGCTAAAGGAGATATCTATGGTGCAAATATCGGCTCAGTAGCAACAATAAAAACAACCGATATCATGAACCCTGACGGTATCAAGGTAGGGGATATTGTTGAAGACCTTTGGACGGATAGCAGTACTGTAGATTACGAATTTTGGAAGGTGACGACTGTCAACGGCACTAATATTAATGTTCAAAAAATTGGTAAGAGAACGTTCGTAATTTCTTATAACGATACAGAATTAAAACGCAGGGTTACAGCCCTTGAAAATCGGCCAACTTTTGACAGCTTGACTCAGACACAACGAAATAGCTTGCGAGGACCAGAAGGTGCTAGAGGTCCAGCAGGTCCCAGAGGTGCGGACGGAGCTAGAGGTGCCGATGGTGTGCCTGGCCAAAATATCATCAACCAGAATGGTGGACAACCAATGAAATATTGGGCTGGAACGAGGTCCCAATATGACGCAATTTCTAACAAAGATGCTAATACCATCTACGATATCTACAGGTAGGAGTAACTATGGCTAGAGAAGGAATTTACGTGGGGTCCAGGGAAATTGTTCAGCGCTATGTTGGGACAAGGCTGGTTTGGGAGAAAGTCATAATCCAGTTTGACGAAGTGCTAAGATTCACTTCAAACCGCTACGGTTCATTTTGGCGCTTTGGCTCTACAGAACGAGCCTTTATTGATTTAGGTATATCCGAACGTCGTCCGTATGGTTTGGATGGAATAGAGGATTGTAATGTGTTGAAACTTCAAAATTCTAACAAGACATTTGAAGTCAGGGTAGTAGTAGGCCAGCAAGATACTGGTTATTCAGCTGGCTACCGAAGACATTACAATTACCAACTATTCGTTATTTTCAAAAATACGGATGAAGTGGAGGATTTCCTATCCAACAAATACAACGAAACCTATATTTTTGGTAGAAAAAGAGGAGGGTAACACATGGACATTACCATTCAAAACGTTCGTTCGCCTGCTCTTGAACATAACGGACGGTATTACAAGGTATTCCAGCCACGGACACGAGACGAACTGCTGAAATTGCACCACATGGGATGTGTGGGTGACACGGTGCTGACGGACATCCAGCTGGAGCAAGGAGATTTCCCTACTAGCTTCGTGGAACCAACTGTTACCCAACGTACTCTGTCGGGTCTTTTCAAGGATATGCGTTCTATCGAACTGGAATTAAGAGACCCAAATAGCACTCTCTGGGGTAAAATCCAGCAGAATAATCAAGGGGCGCTGACCCAGTTCTTTGATACGAATGTCAAGAGTGCCATCGCTCAGACTGCTAGAGAAATCAGGCAGGAAGTGCGAGACGCTGCAAATAGTGCAAGAGTACAAGTGACACCTGAAGGTGTTACTATTGGCTCTACTACTTTGACGGGCGAGCAGTTAGCCTCTACCATTTCGACCAGTCCGAAAGGCGTGGACATTATCGCTCCACGGGTTCGAGTGAAATCCGATATGATCGTTGACGGTGCGGTGACTGCTGGTAAGTTAGCGGCTGGCTCTGTCACTGCTGAACATATCCAAGCTGGTGCGATTACTGGCGATAAAATCAACGTAGACGATGCACTTATTCGGAACCTGACTGCTAGAGATGCCTTGATTGATAAGTTGACATCTAAGGAAGTCTTTGCGACTAAGATTGAATCTGTCGTGTCTAGTTCAACCTTCCTTGAAGCTTATCAAGGCAAAATTGGCGGATTCACACTTGGACAATTTGACCAAGGTGGCGGACGTTGGATTTCTGGCGTAAACCATTTCGCAGTTGGAATGGGAAATGGAGAAGGCCGAGGAACTAGAACCGCATTTTGGGCGAACTGGGGCGATAGCTGGAACACAATTGGAGATAGAGCTTGGTATGTGAATACCGACGGCAAAATGTACTGTAAGAATGATTCAATCTTCTATAGACAAGTCACATTTGACACTAATTGTTCTGTTGATTGCTACGGAACCCAAACGTTCTATAAATCGCCTATCTTTATCCACGGGATCGAAATGGGCGAGGCAGATATTTACGGTAATGGCTCAAATCCCAAAGGTGGAAAGAATACGGTCGTTTGGTGGAACCAGGTCGGAAGCGGAAGTGTTAAATACTGGGGCGATAAGTCCTCAGATAGACGTTTGAAAGAAAACATCACAGATACAGCCGTGAAAGCCTTGGACAAAATCAACCAACTAAATTTGGTCGCATTTGATTTCATTGAGAGCAAGAAACACGAAGAAATCGGTTTGATTGCTCAAGAGGCTGAGACCATCATTCCAGAAGTTATCTCACGAGATCCTGAGAATCCAGATGGCTATCTGCACATCGACTATACCGTTTTCGTACCCTACTTGCTGAAGGCTGTCCAAGAATTAGACCAGAAAATCAAAGAAATGGAGAAACTACATGGATAATCACATAATCGACAAGCTAGTCACTGAGTCGCTCGCCGACCGTTTGGCTGAGATCGAATTGAATTATGCGCATTTAGAAGCACGCTATACGCTGGCTTTAGCTGAATTGCAGGCCTTTAAGGCGGTACTGGAATATGACCCAGCGCTTAAAGAACTGTTCGAAGAAACACAAGCAAAGATGAAAGGAAATAACTAATGAATTACGAAGTAGCAATTAAACCATATCTTAAAGGTGCAGAAAATGTGACAGTTGTCGCAATCAAGATGGAAAACAACGGACGCTATTCTTACGAGCAAGTAGAATTGCACGGTGACCATACGCAAGACAATGAAGCAACCTTGGTTCAAGCAGTGCTGGACCATATCCGCACAGAACTTGACCCAACAAATGCGATTGTGCTTGCTCAAGCGAAATTGCAAGAAGCTGAACAAAAATTGGCTCAAACTGAAGCCAAACAGACTGCTACGGACCAAGCAGTTAAGCACAATCAAGCAGAAACAGACCGTTATGGAAAGATTATCCATGCGGTCGTTTTAAATGCTGTAGCAGGCAAGACAATCGCTTATGGAACCAACTACAAGGAATTGGTAGAGTTGATTCCACTTGCTGAAGTTGGTAAACATTACATGGCACATGACTTGATTACAATCGAAGACCCAACGCACGTTGAGGTCGATGGCGAAGGTAAGCGTATCTTGGTTCAGTTTAATAAGGAATTTACTTACAACGGTGAACCAGTCAGCGACTTTGCTCGTAACGGTCGTCTTGAAATGGACGGAACAGGCGCAGCATGGAAGTACGAACCTCAAGAAACAACTATTGCACCAGCAGCCGCAGTTTCTACAACAGCTACCGTGACTCCTGCAGTTTCAGAATCTTCTGCTACAACAGTTGCGCCTAACCAATAACGGGGGTAACTATGGACGTCTTACAACAGATAGAACATTTCTTCATGAACGTGCTACCATCGGCTTCACCGATTATCATCGCTTGGCTTAGCTACAAATTGCCGAAAAAAGCCAAAGAAGAGACGGATAAAATTGTCTCGGAACTAACCGATGTCAAGAAACAAATCAAAGATGTCCAGACTACCGCTAAAGATAGCAATTCAAAAATTGACGAAGTGCAAGAAAAATTAAAAATTCACGATAAGGCGCATCTGAACACTATGAAGTTGCGCCTAGACCGTGATATGCGACGGGCTATTAACAGAGGATATACCTCCCGAGATGAATTCTCCCTAGTGGAAAGTATGCATAAAATCTACAAAACTCTAGGAGGCAATGGATACATAGACCGTTTATTCAGCGATTTTGAGAAATTGGATATCAAAGAAGGCATCTTAATAGATGATTAGAAAAGGGGCGCAGAATGGGTTGTAACAAACATAGAGTTAATACAACCAATTTGGCTCGGATTGATGGTGGCGACCTTGTTAAACAAGGGGATTTGTCTTCTACTTTTGGGTTTGAGTTGTTAGACGAGAATTACCGTGTCATGACCTCGTTTGAAGGTCAAGATGCGGTTGTCACTCTGACAAAGGGACAACGAAGGTGGAAGACAACTGCTCCCGTCACTAGCCATTCTGTCAATTTTAATTTAGATAGTATTCTACCAAGCGGAAAATACCGAGTAGAAATCTCGGTTGGAGGGTATATCTTCCCAAGCGATAGAGATACTTATATTGAAATTGAAGACTCAGATAAGGAATTGGTTACGGAAGATATCTATAAATTAAAGGAATTAGATATCGCAAAGGAAATTGAGAAACAACTTGCGGAAAAAACAGTAACAGATGGTGGAGTATGTCAGGAGATCCCTGACTTACTCATGTACTATAATCTTGGAAAGGTATAGAAAATTATGGATACAAGTAAATTGATTGCATTTGCTCAAGCATTAGGAGCGGATAACAAGACAATGAAGCAGTTGGTCGATACGAAGATTGACAATGCTACTTTAATGCAAGCTATCGAACAAGCTAAAACAGCAGTTAAGAATGATCTCCTAGGTGATGGGGTACCTGAAAACCTCAACACGCTTAAAGAGCTCGCTGAGGAAATCGCTAAATTGAGCGGTAGCACTGAAGGCGCAGTTGTACAAAAACTGGCTGACCTAGGCCGTCGTATTGACGAGTTTGCAAATCTTGACCTGGTAGCAACATATAATGCAGCGAAAGCGTGATGGCTATGAGCAATTTTGAAGAATTTGCTCAAGTAGTTGGCCGTGATGTTAAAACCCTGAATCAAAAACCAAGTCCACAATTAACTCTAACTGGAAATACCCTCGGCATTGTCGGGGGGAATAATGTCACTCTACCGCTACCAGATAATGTAAGTCATGAAATCCGTGGTATAGGCTCACCAGAAGGGCGAATAACTGCCGAAGTCGGAACAACTTATGTAGATGTCAATGCCACTAACGGTGCTCTTGTTTGGATAAAAAAGCAAGGTAATGGAAGTACCGGCTGGCAGGTGTTCTGGGGAGATACAGGCTGGATAACACTTAACTCACTTTCCAAATTAGGGGGTTCATTCGTAAAAATAAGACGCGTTAATAATCTAGTAACTTATCAATTCGGAGGTCTGAGGTGGGGATGGTTTGGAGTGATTAGACGTGGTGGCGCTGGGTATTCAATTCAACCGTCTGACCGTGAACGTAATTGCTTTATATTGCCTCAAGGGGGAATACCGCTAGGATTTAGGTCAGAGTTTAGCTTGATTGGTAGTATCTACAATGATAAGGGTACTCCATACGGGACTTGGTATCTTAGCGGACCAAGCGACGGTAACATGCTACGCTTCCAATTTACTGATCCAGTCCCTACAGATAACGATATTGGAGATATTCGAGTGAGTTCTATCTCATATTTAACAAGTGAGCCTTGGCCAACTACATTGCCATAATAGAAAGGAAAAACATATGACACAATTTAATGAATTTATCATCGCTTTTGCGACAGGCTTTTTAGCAGTAGCCACAGGCAGTATTGTAAAAGCAGTAAAAGACTACCTTTTGCGAAAAGGAGGAGAAAAAGCGGTAAAAATCGCTGAAATCTTAGCTAAGAACGCAGTCAATGCTGTTGAGCAGGTTGCAGCTGCAACAGGCTACAAAGGTGATGAAAAGCTAGAGCAAGCTCGCACTAAAGTCCGCTCTGAGCTGACAAAATACAACATTAGCATGACTGACAAAGATCTAGACACTTTTGTAGAGTCAGCTGTCAAGCAGATGAATGATGCCTGGAGAGGGGAATAGCAATGGTCGAAATCATTAATAATACAATTTTCAACGGAATTGCAGGTTCTCGTCCAACTGAGCGACCAAAATATTATGTTTTACATAATGATGCCGGTTCAAAAAGTGCAAAGTCCTATATCGAATGGCTTCAAGAACGATATGATAATGGCCGGTCTGAACTTGGTTTTGCTCATTACTACATCACTCGTGATGCAATCGCTCGTGTAGAAGATACATATAATGGCGCTTGGTCTGCTGCTGACTATGATGCGAATATGAACTCTATCAGTTATGAAGTCTGTCAGCAACTCAGCGCATCAGATGCCGAATTCATTGAAAATGAAAACATGGTATTACGCCAAATGGCCGAAGATATGACTTATTATGGTGATACTCCAAATTATAGCAATATCAAGTTTCACAATGAATTTTCAAGCACATCATGTCCTGCCCGCTCCCTCGAATTGCACGGTGGATATAATGACAGCTTGCGTGACTATGTGATTGCTAAAATTAAGCATTATCAATCCCTCGGCTCGACTGTCCAAGAGATGCTTGATAATGAGGGTAATCAGGAAGGTTGGAAGAGAAATTCAACTGGCTGGTGGTATGTCAATGCAGATGGAAACTACCCAACGAATAAATGGCATAAGATCAACAATGTTTGGTATTACTTTGATAGCAACGGCTATATGAAAGCTAACACATGGCACAAGCATTCAGATGGGTACTGGTATTACTTGCTGCCAAATGGCGCAATGGCTACAGGATGGGTGCTTATCAGTAACAAGTGGTACTACTTCAAAGAAGATGGCAAGATGGCCACTGGTTGGGTCAAGTACAAGGAACATTGGTACTATCTAGATGCAAAGGATGGAGATATGAAATCCAAACAGTTTGTCAAGTCAGCCGATAAAAAAGGCTGGTACTACATCAAACCAGACGGAACGATGGCAGACAAGCCAGAGTTCACAGTAGAGCCAGAAGGCTTGATTACGACTAAATAATTTTAAAAAATAAAACGAAAGGAAACTTTCTAAAATGTTCTTTCACCGCAGGCTTAGGCTTGCGGTTTTTTTGTTTGCTCTGAAAAAGGTTGGATTTAAAATCCAAGAAATGTAAATCGAATAAACGCATTTCAAATGCGTAAAATCATCTGCTTGGGGGAGTAGTGGTTTTGTCAAAAATAAAAACAGTGAAATTATTCACTGATTCTTTTGTAAACTATTAGAAATAAACTGACACTTTCTCAACTATACGGGCAAATATGTGTATGAAAATGAATACGATGATGAATACGATTTAAAAAAATGATAGCAATTAACGAAAATGATTTTAATGGAAAATAAGTAAAAACTCAACTATTGAAAATCGATGATAACTATTTGTAAACGCTTTTCACTTATGGTATAATAAGCATTGTATTTATTGTATATGAATCTGGAGAAAAAATCAAAGATATTTTTGAAGGATAATATGAGAACAAGGGAGAATATATGACCATAGAATGGGAAGAATTTCTAGATCCTTACATTCAAGCTGTTGGTGAGTTAAAGATTAAACTTCGTGGTATTCGTAAGCAATATCGTAAGCAAAATAAGCATTCTCCGATTGAGTTTGTGACTGGTCGAGTCAAGCCGATTGAGAGTATCAAGGAAAAAATGACTCGGCGTGGCATTACTTATGCGACCTTGGAACACGATTTGCAGGATATTGCTGGTTTGCGTGTGATGGTCCAGTTTGTAGATGACGTCAAAGAAGTTGTGGCTATTCTGCGCAAACGTCAGGATATGCGGATTATACAGGAGCGAGATTACATCACTCATCGAAAGGCTTCAGGCTATCGTTCCTATCACGTGGTAGTAGAATATACTGTTGATACTATCAATGGTGCTAAGACTATCTTAGCGGAAATTCAAATTCGTACCTTGGCCATGAATTTCTGGGCAACGATAGAACATTCTCTCAACTACAAGTACCAAGGGGATTTCCCAGAGGAGATTAAGGAGCGACTGGAAATCACGGCCAAAATTGCCCATCAGTTGGATGAAGAAATGGGCAAAATTCGAGATGATATCCAAGAAGCTCAGGCACTTTTTGATCCTTTGAGTAGAAAATTAAATGATGGTGTAGGAAACAGTGACGATACAGATGAAGAATACAGGTAAACGAATTGACCTGATAGCTAATAGAAAACCACAGAGTCAAAGGGTTTTGTATGAATTGCGAGATCGTTTGAAGAGAAATCAGTTTATACTCAATGATACTAATCCAGATATCGTTATTTCCATTGGTGGGGATGGCATGCTCTTGTCGGCCTTTCATAAGTACGAAAACCAGCTTGACAAGGTACGCTTTATCGGTGTTCATACGGGACACTTGGGCTTCTATACGGACTATCGTGATTTTGAGTTGGACAAGCTAGTAACTAATTTGCAGCTAGATACCGGAGCAAGGGTCTCTTACCCTGTTCTAAATGTGAAGGTCTTTCTTGAAAATGGTGAAGTTAAGATTTTCAGAGCTCTCAACGAAGCTAGCATCCGCAGGTCTGATCGAACCATGGTGGCGGATGTTGTGATCAACGGTGTCCCCTTTGAACGTTTTCGTGGAGACGGACTAACAGTTTCAACTCCGACTGGTAGTACAGCTTATAACAAATCTCTTGGTGGAGCTGTTTTACACCCTACCATTGAAGCTCTGCAGTTGACAGAAATTGCCAGCCTTAACAATCGTGTTTATCGAACTCTGGGTTCATCTATTATTGTGCCTAAGAAGGATAAGATTGAACTCATTCCAACGAGAAACGATTACCATACTATTTCGGTTGACAATAGCGTTTATTCTTTCCGTAATATTGAGCGTATTGAGTATCAAATCGACCATCATAAGATTCACTTTGTCGCTACACCGAGTCACACCAGTTTCTGGAATCGTGTTAAGGATGCTTTTATTGGCGAGGTGGATGAATGAGGTTTGAATTTATCGCAGATGAGCATGTCAAGATTAAGACCTTCTTAAAAAAGCACGAGGTTTCTAAGGGACTGCTGGCCAAGATTAAGTTTCGAGGTGGAGCTATACTGGTCAATGACCAACCGCAAAATGCAACGTATCTATTGGATATTGGAGACCGAGTTATCATCGATATTCCCGCTGAGGAAGGCTTTGAAACTCTAGAAGCTATCGAGCGCCCACTGGATATTCTCTATGAGGATGACCATTTTCTAGTCTTGAACAAACCCTATGGAGTGGCTTCTATTCCTAGTGTTAATCACTCTAATACCATTGCCAATTTTATCAAGGGTTACTACGTCAAGCAAAATTATGAAAATCAGCAGGTTCACATTGTGACTAGGCTTGACCGAGATACTTCTGGCTTGATGCTCTTTGCAAAACACGGCTATGCCCATGCACGATTAGACAAGCAGTTGCAGAAAAAGTCTATCGAGAAACGCTATTTTGCTTTGGTTAAAGGTGATGGATACTTGGAGCCAGAGGGGGAAATTATTGCTCCGATTGCGCGTGATGAAGACTCCATTATCACCAGACGGGTGGCTAAAGGTGGAAAGTATGCCCATACATCATATAAGATTGTAGCTTCTTATGGGAATATTCACTTGGTAGATATTCGCCTGCATACTGGACGTACTCACCAAATCAGAGTCCATTTTTCTCATATTGGTTTTCCTTTGTTGGGAGACGATTTGTATGGCGGTAGTCTGGAAGATGGTATTCAACGTCAGGCTCTTCATTGCCATTACCTATCCTTTTATCATCCATTTTTAGAGCAAGACTTGCAGTTAGAAAGTCCCTTGCCGGATGATTTCAGCAACCTTATTACCCAGTTATCAACTAATACTCTATAAAAACTGTTTCAGAGTATAATTATTATCTTAAAGGAGAAAACTCATGGAAGTTTTTGAAAGTCTCAAAGCCAACCTAGTTGGTAAAAATGCTCGTATCGTTCTCCCTGAAGGGGAAGAGCCTCGTATCCTTCAAGCGACTAAACGCTTGGTAAAAGAAACAGAAGTAATTCCTGTTTTGCTGGGAAATCCTGAAAAAATTAAAATTTATCTTGAAATTGAAGGGATCATGGATGGTTATGAAGTCATTGACCCTCAACATTATCCTCAATTTGAAGAAATGGTTGCTGCCTTGGTAGAGCGTCGTAAAGGCAAAATGTCTGAAGAAGATGCACGCAAGATTTTGGTTGAAGATGTCAATTACTTTGGTGTTATGTTGGTTTACTTGGGCTTGGTTGATGGAATGGTATCTGGAGCTATTCACTCAACAGCTTCAACAGTTCGCCCAGCCCTACAAATCATCAAAACTCGCCCAAATGTAACTCGTACTTCAGGAGCCTTCCTCATGGTTCGTGGTACGGAACGTTACCTCTTTGGTGACTGTGCCATCAACATCAATCCAGATGCAGAAGCCTTGGCTGAAATTGCGATTAACTCAGCAATCACAGCTAAAATGTTTGGTATCGAGCCTAAAATTGCTATGCTAAGCTACTCTACTAAAGGTTCAGGTTTTGGTGAAAGTGTTGATAAGGTCGTAGAAGCAACGAAAATTGCTCACGACTTACGTCCTGACCTTGAAATTGATGGTGAGTTGCAATTTGATGCGGCCTTTGTTCCAGAAACTGCAGCACTGAAAGCTCCTGGAAGTACGGTAGCTGGTCAAGCAAATGTCTTCATCTTCCCAGGTATCGAGGCAGGAAATATCGGCTACAAGATGGCTGAACGTCTTGGTGGTTTTGCGGCTGTTGGACCTGTTCTACAAGGTTTGAACAAGCCAGTTAACGACCTTTCTCGTGGATGTAATGCTGATGATGTGTACAAGTTGACTCTTATCACAGCAGCTCAAGCAGTTCATCAATAAGATTTAGTCCTCTTTCCCTTGGGAAGAGGCTTTTTATATTCAATGAAAATCAAAGAGCAAACTAGGAAGCTAGTAGCAGGTTGCTCAAAGCACTGCTTTGAGGTTGCAGATAGAACTGACGAAGTCAGCTCAAAAAACTGTTTTGAGGTTGTAGATAAGACTAACGAAGTCAGCTCAAAGCACTGCTTTGAGGTTGTAGATAAGACTGACGAAGTCAGCTCAAAACACTGTTTTGAGGTTGCAGATAAGACTGACGAAGTCAGCTCAAAACACTGCTTTGAGGTTGTAGATAAGACTGACGAAGTCAGTCACATATATAATCCAAGGCGAAGCTGACGTGGTTTGAAGAGATTTTAGAAGAGTATTAATACTAGGAAAAGGACAGTTAGATTCTTCTGTGTTATACTAGAGATATGTTAGATTTGAAAGAATACGGTATCGTCATGTGGCCAGAGAAAAAGATCGTTTCTTTCCGTGAGAAACTTCTCAACTGGTATGATGAAAATAAACGAGATTTACCGTGGCGTAGAAGTAAAAATCCTTATCATATTTGGGTGTCTGAAATCATGCTTCAGCAGACCAGGGTGGATACGGTTATTCCTTACTACGAACGATTCTTGGATTTGTTTCCAACAGTGGAAAGTTTGGCAACTGCCCCTGAAGAAGGTTTGTTGAAGGCTTGGGAAGGTTTGGGTTATTATTCTCGAGTTCGTAATATGCAGGTTGCGGCTCAGCAGATTATGGCTGACTTTGGTGGTCAATTTCCAAACACCTATGAAGGAATTTCCATCTTGAAAGGGATTGGACCTTACACAGCAGGAGCCATTTCCAGTATTGCTTTTAACTTGCCTGAGCCAGCTGTAGATGGTAATGTCACGCGTGTTCTAGCTCGTCTGTTTGAAGTCAACCACGATATTGGCATTCCAAGTAATCGCAAAATTTTTCAGGCAATGATGGAAATCCTGATTGACCCAGAACGGCCTGGTGACTTTAATCAAGCCTTGATGGACTTGGGTTCGGATATTGAGGCGCCTGTAAATCCCAGACCAGAAGAAAGCCCAGTTAAGGACTTTAGTGCGGCATATCAGAATGGCACAATGGAACGTTATCCAATTAAAGCTCCTAAGAAAAAGCCAGTTCCTATTTATCTTAAAGCCTTGGTGGTTAAAAATACTCAGGGACAATTTTTACTTGAAAAGAATGAAAGTGAAAAGCTATTGGCAGGTTTTTGGCATTTCCCCTTGATAGAAGTTGATGACTTTTCGCAAGAAGAGCAGTTTGACCTCTTTCATCAGGTCGCGGAAGAAAGTGTGAACTTTGGTCCTAGTCCAGAAGAGAGTTTCCAGCAGGACTATGACTTAGAAGTTGATTGGGTTAATCTGAATTTTGAGACTGTCAAGCATGTCTTTAGCCATCGCAAGTGGCATGTACAGATTCTAGCAGGTCAGGTGACTGATTTCCATGATTTTTCAGATAGGGAAGTTCGCTGGCTTTCACCAGAAGAGTTCAAGGATGTTCCACTTGCTAAACCCCAACAAAAAATCTGGAAGGCTTATGCACAAGCCAACTTAGACAGTAGCAAAGACTAGCTATTGTGTCTTCTTTTTATTTTTTTGGTATAATAGTAGAGAAAAGGTGAACAAATGAAAAAAATATTAATTGTAGATGATGAAAAACCAATCTCGGATATTATCAAGTTTAATATGACCAAGGAAGGTTACGAAGTTGTAACTGCTTTTAATGGTCGTGAAGCGCTAGAACAATTTGAAGCAGAGCAACCAGATATTATTATTCTGGATTTGATGCTTCCAGAAATTGATGGTTTAGAAGTTGCGAAGACTATTCGCAAGACCAGTAGTGTGCCTATTATCATGCTGTCGGCTAAAGATAGCGAATTTGATAAGGTTATCGGTTTAGAGCTTGGAGCGGATGACTATGTGACAAAACCCTTCTCAAATCGTGAGTTGCAGGCGCGTGTCAAAGCTCTTCTTCGTCGCACGGACTTGGCTTCTGTAGATAATCAAGAATCTGATGAAAAGAAAACTCAGCCCTTGCAAATTGGGGACTTGGAGATTGTGCCAGATGCCTATGTTGCTAAGAAATACGGTGAAGAACTAGACTTAACCCACCGTGAATTTGAGCTCTTGTACCACTTGGCTTCTCATATTGGTCAAGTGATTACACGTGAACACTTGCTTGAAACGGTCTGGGGTTATGATTATTTCGGAGATGTTCGGACTGTTGACGTAACTATTAGACGTTTGCGTGAGAAGATTGAAGATACACCGAGTCGTCCTGAGTATATCCTAACACGTCGCGGTGTTGGTTATTATATGAGAAATAATGATTGAATTAATTAAAGACACAGTTTTAACCAGTGATTTTATCTTTATCCTCATTCTACTTGGTTTTATTTTAGTAGTGACCTTGCTCTTGTTAGAAAATCGTCGGGATAATATTCGGCTGAAGCAAATTAATCAAAAGGTTAAAGACCTAATTGCAGGAGATTATTCTCAGGTATTGGATATGCAGGGAAGCTCTGAAATTACTAATGTTACCAATAATCTCAATGATTTATCAGAAGTAATCCGTTTAACCCAAGAAAATCTGGAACAAGAGAGTAAACGGTTGAATAGTATCCTATCTTACATGACGGATGGAGTCCTTGCGACCAATCGTCGTGGTAAGATTACTATGATTAATGACACGGCTAAGAAACAGTTAGGTGTTCAGAAAGAAGATGTTCTCAATAAAAGCATCCTTGAATTGCTTAAGATTGAAGATGAGTATGAACTTCGTGATTTGATTACCCAAATTCCTGAGCTCATGATTGATTCTCAGGATTCCAATGGCGAGTATCTGAGCCTTCGTGTACGCTTTGCCTTGGTGCGTCGTGAGTCTGGCTTTATCTCAGGTTTGGTTGCAGTTTTGCATGATACGACGGAGCAGGAGAAGGAGGAGCGCGAACGGAGACTCTTTGTTTCCAACGTTAGTCATGAGCTACGGACGCCTCTGACTAGTGTAAAATCCTATCTTGAAGCCTTGGATGAGGGTGCCTTGTCAGAACCTGTCGCGCCAGACTTTATCAAGGTGTCTCTAGACGAAACCAACCGTATGATGCGGATGGTGACAGATCTTCTCCATCTTTCACGTATTGATAATGCAACTACTCATCTAGATGTGGAACTGATTAACTTTACTGCTTTTATTACCTTTATCCTCAACCGTTTTGATCAGATAAGAGGGCAGGATGAAGAGAAGAAATATGAACTGGTGAGAGATTACCCCATTACCTCAGTCTGGATTGAAATTGATACAGACAAGATGACACAGGTGATTGATAACATTCTCAACAATGCCATCAAGTATTCTCCAGACGGTGGGAAAATCACAGTGACCATGAAGACAACTGATGATCAGATGATTTTATCCATTTCAGACCAAGGATTGGGGATACCAAAGCAAGATTTACCACGAATCTTTGACCGTTTTTATCGTGTGGATCGCGCTAGAAGTCGTGCCCAAGGTGGAACAGGTCTGGGACTGTCTATTGCCAAAGAAATTATCAAACAACATAAGGGCTTTATTTGGGCCAAGAGTGAATACGGTAAGGGATCAACTTTCACAATTGTGCTCCCTTATGATAAGGATGCAGTGAAAGAAGAAGTTTGGGAGGATGAAGTAGAAGACTAGAATGAGTGAAACAGGCTTTAAATACAGTATTTTAGCGTCGGGTTCCAGTGGAAATTCCTTTTATCTGGAAACTCCAAAAAAGAAGCTTTTAGTGGATGCAGGTTTGTCTGGCAAGAAAATCACCAGTCTGCTAGCTGAAATTAACCGCAAACCAGAAGACTTGGATGCCATCTTGATTACCCATGAGCATTCAGATCATATCCATGGAGTAGGCGTTTTGGCTCGCAAGTATGGTATGGATTTGTATGCCAATGAAAAGACCTGGCAGGCTATGGAAAATAGCAAGTATCTCGGCAAGGTGGATTCTTCGCAAAAGCATATCTTTGAGATGGGCAAAACCAAAACCTTTGGAGATATTGACATCGAGAGTTTTGGTGTAAGCCATGATGCAGTCGCACCGCAGTTCTATCGTTTTATGAAGGATGATAAGAGTTTTGTCTTGCTGACTGATACAGGTTATGTTAGTGACCGTATGGCAGGAATTGTCGAAAATGCGGATGGCTATCTTATCGAGTCCAATCATGATGTAGAGATTTTACGAGCAGGTTCTTACGCTTGGCGACTCAAACAACGAATCCTATCGGATCTGGGTCACCTTTCTAACGAGGACGGTGCCGAAGCCATGATTCGGACGCTAGGAAATCGTACTAAGAAAATCTATCTTGGTCACTTGTCTAAGGAAAACAATATCAAGGAGCTGGCTCACATGACCATGGTCAACCAGCTAGCACAAGCTGATCTGGGAGTTGGAGTAGACTTTAAGGTTTATGATACCTCACCAGATACCGCAACACCATTGACAGATATATAGAAAGAACGCTGAGAAGGTGTTCTTTTTATATTGACGGAACACCTAAAAAGTAATACAATGGTGTTACCATTAAAAAAGGGAGTGCAAAAGATGACTACTATTACATTAAAAGTTTCTGAAGCTGATAAAACATTTATGAAAGCAATGGCTAAGTTTGAAGGAGTTTCCCTGTCGGAACTTATCCGCACCAAAACTCTTGAAGCTCTAGAAGACGAATACGACGCACGTGTGGCAGATTTAGCCTATCAAGAGTATTTAGACGACTTGGAAAAAGGAGTTGCCCCCATTACTTGGGAAGAAATGATGCATGATTTAGGCTTGGAGGATGAATAATTTGTATAAATTAGTTCCAACAAGACGTTTCATCAAGCAATTGAAAAAATTGGATCGTTATACGCAGAAGCTAATTACAAACTATTTACAAACCAATGTTTTGGAAGACCCAAGACGACACGGAAAGGCTTTGGTTGGTAATCGCGTTGGTCAATGGCGCTATAGAATTGGTAATTATCGAGTTATCGTACAAATTGTAGATGATGAATTAGTCGTTGCTACTCTAGAAGTTGGTCATCGGAGAGATATTTATTGAATTACTTTTTTCCAAGTAAATTTTCATTCTTTAAAATATGATATAATAGGGCTTACAATATAAGAGAGGTTGCTTATGACAATAGATATTAGTGAAGAAAGTTTATCTAAAGAATCGGCTGACTTATTAAAAATTCTTTTAAAAGATCGAACGACAAAGAAATCAATTGTTTGGGCGACGCATTCTTATGAATTGTTAGGGAAGGGATTTGCTCCAAGTGATCGTATCAATCCAAGTAAGGTGACGGGAACCTATGCAAACTTGATTCAACCCAGATCAGAAAAGTCTAAGTATGAGCAAAAAGACCGAACCAAGATTAGAGCCGAAGTTTTTACGCCAACTTGGTTAGTTGAAAAGCAAAATGGCTACGTGGAAGCTGAACTTGAAGCTATGGATCTTGAAGATTATATCCAAGTGCGCTGGCTAGAAATTACCTGTGGTGAAGCACCTTATATGGTTACTCGCTATGATACAGTGACTGGTGAGGAAATTCCATTATCTGAGCGAGTTGGTTTTGTTGATAGAAAATTGCAGCGCATTAGTCGTGAGGTCTCAGATGAAGTCACCTTTTATGAACTTGTAAAAAAAGCTTATCGAGCTTCTTATGGTTATGAGTATCAAGGAGATTCTCTCCTTTTGGCGCGTGAAAATCTTTTAGCGACCTTCGAGGATTACTATCTTGCAAAGACTGGAAATCAACCGACCTTAGAGCAAAAGAAAGAAATTGCGACTATTATATCCTACAATGTCTTTCAGATGGATGGATTGAAAAAAAACAGTCCCTACTCAGCTACACAAGGACAATCTCAACAGTTAAGCTTGTTTTCCGATGAGCTGGAAGTAGAACAAGCAGAAGAATCTAAAACCCAAATCAAAGACTGGAAAAAGAATAAAATGATAGGTTTTGAGCGCCTATCTAGTGAGGAAAGTGAAATGAAATTTGATGTAGTGATAGGAAATCCGCCTTACCAAGAGGAGGCGCAGGGAACAAGTACAAAGGATATGCCTATATATCATAAATTTATTTCAGAATCATACAAAATTTCTAAAAAAGCATCTTTAATAACTCCTGCTAGATTTTTATCAAATGCTGGAGGGACTCCAAAAACTTGGAATCAACAAATGTTGAATAATCAACATGTAAAGGTATCTTTTTTTGAACAAAAAAGTGGCAATGTTTTTCCTGGAACTGATATTAAAGGTGGGGTAGCAGTTACTTATTATGATACTGAACAAGAATTTGAACCAATTGAAGTTTTTGTTCCCTTTATAGAAATGAATTCAATTAGAAAAAAAGTTATTAAGAAAAATTTTGAATCTATTGATCAATTTGTTACTAATAGAGGATCATATCGCTATTCTGATTTGATTTATACAGATTTTCCTAATCTTATGAAGAGAGTTTCAGATAGGAGAGTTGCTTCTAATGCTTTTGAAAAATTGCCTGAATTATTTTTTGATGTTAAACCTGAAGATGGAAATGAGTATATTAAAATATATGGGCGTTTTAATAATGAACGTGTATATAAATGGTTTAGAAAAGATTATGTAACATGTCCATCAAATTTTGAAAAGTATAAAATAATTCTTCCAAAAGCAAATGGAAGTGGGGCGATTGGCGAAGTCCTATCGACCCCCGTCATCGGGTACCCCGTCATCGGGTATACAGAAACGTTTATTTCTGTTGGTGAATTTAATTCTTTAGAAGAAGCAGAGGCTTGTTTAAAATACATTAAATCTAAGTTTTTGCGCACAATGCTTGGAGTTTTGAAAATTACTCAAGATAATACGAAAGCAGTATGGCATTATATCCCACTCCAAGACTTTACGGTCAATTCGGACATTGATTGGACACAATCAGTGGCTGATATTGACCGCCAGCTATATAAAAAATATGACCTGTCTCCTGAAGAAATTGCCTTTATTGAGACTCATGTACGGGAGATGGATTGATGGTAGAAATTAAAACATCAAAAGAGATTCATCCTAAAATCTATGCCTACACCACACCGACGGTAACTAGCAATGAGGGATGGATTAAGATTGGTTATACAGAACGGGATGTCACGCAACGAATTAAAGAACAAACGCATACTGCTCATATAGATACAGATGTCTTATGGACTGGGGATGCCGCCTATACGGAAGAACCTGATAAGGGAAAGACTTTTAAGGACCATGATTTCCACCATTTCCTTTCTTTCCATGATGTGGAACGTCGTCCTAAGACGGAATGGTTCTATTTTAATGGAACTCCTGAAAAATCTAAAAATCTCTTCGATAAGTTTGTTCAGCATGATTTGTCTGGTTATCAGCCTGGAAAAGGACAGGACTATACTCTGCGCCAAGAGCAAGAAGAAGCAGTTGCTAAGACCTTAGCTTATTTCCAAGAACACGCTGGAGGCAAATTTCTTTGGAATGCCAAGCCACGCTTTGGTAAAACCTTGTCTACCTATGACCTAGCTCGTCGAATGGAAGCTGTTAATGTCCTAATTGTAACCAACAGGCCCGCCATTGCTAATTCATGGTATGATGATTTTGAAACATTCATAGCAGGTCAAACGACTTATAAGTTTGTTTCTGAATCAGATAGCCTTAAGAGTCGTCCAACCTTGTCACGTAAAGAATTTGTTGGTATTTTAGATGACGATGTAAGACAACTTGCTTTTATCAGTCTTCAAGACTTGAAAGGCTCTGCTTATCTAGGTGGAGAGCATAACAAACTTAAATGGGTTACAGATCTCCACTGGGATTTATTGGTTATCGATGAGGCTCACGAAGGAGTTGATACCTTTAAGACAGACCAAGCTTTTAATAAGATCCGTCGAAACTTTACATTACACCTTTCTGGAACTCCATTTAAAGCATTGGCAAAGGGAGAGTTTACCGAGG
The DNA here is from genome assembly GCF_023109105.1 of Streptococcus mitis. GTDB lineage: Bacteria > Bacillota > Bacilli > Lactobacillales > Streptococcaceae > Streptococcus > Streptococcus mitis_BW. The sequence continues at coordinate 22,987 of NZ_JALDTZ010000004.1, read as the reverse complement.
AGCAGATCTACAACTGGTCTTATGCTGATGAGCAGGCAGCTAAAACTACTTGGTCGCCTGAGCAAGAAGAGGAAAATCCATATGAAACCTTACCTCAGTTAAATCTCTTTACCTATCAAATGTCTCAGATGATTGGTGAAGAGTTAGAAAAAGGCGCTCAACTTGATGGTGAAAATATTGACTATGCTTTTGACTTAAGTGAATTTTTCGCTACAAATGATAAAGGGAAATTTATCCATGAACAAGATGTCAGAAATTGGTTAGATACTCTGTCAAGCAATGAAAAGTATCCATTTTCAACCAAAGAACTTCGGAACGAACTCAAGCATACTTTTTGGTTGTTGGAGCGTGTAGCCTCAGCTAAGGCTCTAAAAGCACTACTAGAAGAACACCCCATCTATGAAAACTATGAGATTGTTCTAGCTGCTGGTGACGGACGTATGTCCGAAGAAGACGATAAAGTCAAACTCAAATCCTTAGACTTGGTTAGAAAAGCGATAGCAGAGAATGACAAAACTATCACTCTATCCGTCGGTCAATTGACGACAGGTGTCACTATCCCTGAGTGGACAGGTGTATTGATGTTATCGAACATGAAATCACCTGCACTTTATATGCAGGCTGCTTTCCGTGCTCAAAATCCATACTCATGGAGTGATAAGAAAGGAAATCACTTCCGCAAAGAAAGAGCCTATGTATTTGACTTTGCTCCAGAAAGGACCTTAATTCTCTTTGATGAGTTTGCCAACAACTTATCACTAGCAACTGCAGGAGGTGGTGGAACTTCTGCAACTCGTGAAGAAAATATCAGAGAATTACTAAATTTCTTCCCTGTCATAGCTGAAGATCGTGCTGGTAAGATGGTTGAAATTGATGCCAAGTCAGTTCTGACTATACCGCGTCAGATAAAAGCTAGGGAAGTCCTCAAACGTGGCTTCATGTCCAATCTCTTATTTGATAATATCAGCGGTATTTTCCAAGCTAGTCAAACAGTTCTAGACATTTTAAATGAACTCCCAGTTGAAAAGGAAGGGAAGTTACAAACATCTTCTGAACTATTAGACTTTTCAGATGTTACAGTAGATGATGAGGGGAATGCAGTAGTAGACCATGAAATCGTAGTTAATCAGCAGATGCGACTTTTTGGTGAAAAAGTCTATGGACTTAGTCAATCCGTTTCAGATTTGTTCACTAAGGATGATGACAAAACTCAAAAACAATTGGCCAATGATTTGATTAAAACAGTTTCTTCAGTGATTGTAGAAGATTTAAAAGCTGAATACAACCTTAAAACTCGGGAAACAGACCAAATCAAGAAGCAAATTACAGCAACATTTGAGAATGAAATTCGAAAAAATGACATTGAAAGAAAAATTTCTGAAGCTAATATCAAGCAAGAATTGCAACAACAAATCAAGGAAGCAGATGATAAGGAGCAAAAGGATAAGATTCAAGAAGATTTGGATAAACGTTTAGAAGAAAATAAGCTCATTCACAAAGAAAAACTAGAACAAACACTCAAAAAAGAAGTGGAAAAAATGCCTGAGAAGTTTATCGAACAGGTTGAGATAAAACGTGTTGAACAGTTGAAACAATCAGCTCAAGATGAAATTCGGGACCATCTTCGAGGATTTGCAAGAACCATCCCAAGTTTTATTATGGCCTATGGTGATCAAACTTTAACACTTGATAATTTTGACACCTTTGTTCCTGAACATGTTTTTTATGAAGTAACGGGGATAACGATTGATAAATTTTGTTATTTGAGAGATGGTGGACAAGATTTTGCAGGACATCTCTTTGATCGAGCAACATTCGATGAAGCAATCCAAGAATTTCTTCGTAAGAAAGAGGAATTGGCAGATTATTTTAAAGATCAGAAAGAAGATATTTTTGATTATATTCCACCGCAGAAAACTAACCAGATTTTCACTCCTAAACGAGTGGTGAAGAGAATGGTGGATGACCTTGAAAAAGAAAATCCAGGTATCTTTGATGATCCATCTAAGACATTTATTGATTTGTACATGAAATCAGGCCTCTATATCGCTGAACTTGTTAAGCGTCTATATAATAGCGAAGGTTTGAAAGATGCTTTTCCAAATTCTGAGGAACGCTTAAAACATATCTTGGAAAATCAAGTTTATGGATTTGCACCTTCAGAGATTATCTATAATATCTCGACTAATTTTATCTTTGGAAATCTCTCTCAAGATATCAGTAGAAAGAACTTTGTTCTAGAAGATACTATTCCTGCGGCTAAAGAAGGTAGGATTCAGGAGTTGGTTGATTCCTATTTTGAAAATAATTAAAAAGAAGGCGAATGCCTTCTTTTTACATTTTTTACAATCCTGCAAATTCTTTGATTTCTTGTGCTGACATTGAAGAGTCGCAACGGACATTGATTTGTCCATCCGCAATGTGAACAAATCCTGGTACAGTTGGGATTCCGTAGCGTGAGCGGAATGCTTGCAACTCATTGAGTTGGCTTGGTTCTTCACTGTTGATGAAGTAGATGTGAGCTTTAGTTTCAGCTACGACACCTGCCAAGGTACCAGCAAATTTACGGCAGTAAGGGCAAGTTTTACGACCAATAAAGAAGGTTGCAGTTTCTTTATTATCAAGAGCTTCTTGCGCACGCGTAACTGTAGTGACTTCAAGGTCTTTAATGTTATCTAAAAATTGTTCCATGAGATTACCTCGCTTTCGTTGATAAGTCTAGTATGCCATAAAGTTTCTAAAATTGCTTAGATTTGATACGAAAAAAGATGAGATTGGTTTGTCTCATCTTTTATAGGACTTTATTTTACAAAAGCATTGATTTCTGCTTCGATATTAGCAATCTTAGCTTGTGATTCATCGTTGGTTTCCCCTACAACTGCAATGTAGAACTTGATTTTTGGTTCTGTCCCTGAAGGGCGAACGGCAATCCATGAACCGTCAGCAAGTGTGTATTTCAACACATCACTTGGAGGAGTTATCAAGTTTGTAACAGTACCGTCAGCAGCAGTAGAAGTTTGTGCCTTGAAGTCTTCTACGACAGTGATAGCTGTTGCATTCCATTCTTTTGGAGCATTGTTACGGAATTTAGCCATAATCTCTTTGATTTGTTCAGCACCATCAACACCAGAAAGAGTAACAGAGATAGTCTTTTCAGCGTAATAGCCGTACTCTTTGTAGATTTCTTCGATACCGTCTGCAAGTGTCAAACCACGTGAACGATAGTAGGCAGCAAGTTCAGCAACGACTAGAACAGCTTGGATAGCGTCTTTATCACGTACGAATGGTTTAATCAAGTAACCGAAGCTTTCTTCAAATCCCATCATGTAAGTGTGATTATGTTTTTCTTCGAATTCTTGGATTTTTTCAGCGATAAATTTGAAACCTGTCAAGACGTTAAACATTGTTGCGCCGTAGCTTTCAGCAATCTTTGTTACCAAGTCGGTTGATACGATAGATTTGCAAAGGGCTGCATTTTCAGGAAGAGTTCCAGCATTTTTGTGGGCTTCTAAGATGTATTTAGCCATGATAGCACCGATTTGGTTACCTGAAAGGTTGAGGTAGCTACCATCTTTTTGAAGAACTTCCACACCAACACGGTCAGCGTCTGGGTCAGTTGCCACAAGAACATCTGCACCAACTTGACGACCAAGTTCTTCAGCAAGTGCAAAGGCTGCTTGGCTTTCTGGGTTTGGAGATTTTACAGTTGAAAAGTCTGGGTCAGCAGTTGCTTGCGCTTCAACGACTTGAACAGAGTCAAATCCTGCTTGGGCAAGAGCACGACGGGCCAACATTTCACCAGTACCATGAAGTGGTGTGTAGACAATCTTCATGTCTTTACCGAATTCTTCAATCAAAGCTGGGTTGATGTTAACGTCCTTAACTTCTTTGAGGTATTCCACATCGACAGCTTCACCGATAACTTCAATCAAGCCAGAAGCTTTTTCAGCTTCCACATCAGCAACTTCAACAGCAAATGGGTTTTCGATTGCACGGATATAAGTAGTCAAAGCGTCCGCGTCGTGTGGAGGCATTTGTCCACCGTCTTCACCATAAACCTTGTAACCGTTAAATGGAGCAGGGTTATGGCTAGCAGTAATCATGATACCTGCAAAACAGTTGAGGTGACGAACTGCAAATGACAGTTCTGGAGTTGGACGAAGGCTTTCAAATACGTAAGATTTTATACCGTGTTTAGCAAGAACTGCCGCAGATTCAAAGGCAAATTCTGGAGAGAAGTGACGGCTATCATAAGCGATGGCCACACCGCGTTCTTTTTCATTTCCACCTTTTGACTCAATCAAACGAGCCAAACCTTCAGTTGCTTGACGAACAACGTAGATATTAATGCGGTTAGTACCAGCACCAATCAGTCCACGCATACCTGCAGTACCAAACTCAAGATTGGTATAGAAGGCATCTTCCTTTGTTTTTTCGTCCATATTTTCTAAATCTTGACGAAGGTAGTCAGGAAGCTCCGCAAAATCAACCCATTTCTGGTAATTTTCTTGGTAAGACATTGAAATTCTCCTTTTTGTAAATTGTTTTAACCGTTCACATTATAGCACTTTTTAGCACTTTAGTAAAACGGTAGCATAATTTTCAGAAAAGTAGTGATATATGCCTCTTTATCAAGTCTTGAATGCCTTAGGGAAACATGCTATACTACTTGTATGATTATTTTACAAGCTAATAAAATTGAACGTTCTTTTGCAGGAGAGGTTCTTTTTGATAATATCAATCTGCAGGTTGATGAACGAGACAGGATAGCCCTTGTTGGGAAAAATGGTGCAGGTAAGTCTACTCTTTTAAAGATCTTGGTTGGAGAAGAGGAGCCAACTAGTGGAGAAATCAATAAGAAAAAAGATATTTCTCTGTCTTACCTAGCCCAAGATAGCCGTTTTGAATCTGAAAATACCATCTACGATGAGATGCTTCATGTCTTTGATGACTTACGTCGGACTGAGAAACAACTTCGTCAGATGGAGCTAGAGATGGGAGAAAAGTCAGGTGAGGATTTGGATAAGCTGATGTCAGATTACGACCGCATATCTGAGAATTTTCGCCAAGCAGGTGGCTTTACCTATGAAGCTGATATTCGAGCGATTTTGAATGGTTTCAAGTTTGATGAGTCTATGTGGCAGATGAAAATTGTCGAGCTTTCTGGTGGTCAAAATACTCGTTTGGCACTTGCCAAAATGCTACTTGAAAAGCCCAATCTCTTGGTCTTGGACGAGCCAACCAACCACTTGGATATTGAAACTATTGCCTGGCTAGAGAATTACTTGGTAAACTATAGCGGTGCCCTCATTATTGTCAGCCATGACCGTTATTTCTTGGACAAGGTTGCAACGATTACGCTGGATTTGACCAAGCATTCCTTGGATCGCTATGTGGGCAATTATTCTCGTTTTGTAGAGTTGAAGGAGCAAAAACTAGCTACTGAGGCAAAAAACTATGAAAAGCAACAGAAGGAAATCGCAGCTCTGGAAGACTTTGTCAATCGCAATCTAGTCCGAGCTTCAACGACCAAACGTGCCCAATCTCGTCGCAAACAACTGGAAAAAATGGAGCGTTTAGACAAGCCTGAAGCTGGGAAAAAGTCAGCTAATATGACCTTTCATTCTGATAAAGTATCTGGAAATGTCGTTTTGACGGTGGAGAATGCTGCTATTGGCTATGATGGTGAAATCTTATCAGAACCAATCAACCTTGATCTTCGTAAGATGAACGCTATTGCCATCGTTGGTCCAAATGGTATTGGCAAGTCAACCTTTATCAAGTCTATTGTGGACCAGATTCCTTTTATCAAGGGAGAAAAGCGCTTTGGCGCCAATGTTGAGGTTGGTTACTATGACCAAACCCAAAGTAAGCTGACACCAAGTAATACGGTGCTGGATGAACTCTGGAATGATTTTAAACTGACACCAGAAGTTGAAATTCGTAACCGTCTAGGTGCCTTCCTTTTCTCAGGAGATGATGTTAAAAAATCAGTCGGCATGCTGTCTGGTGGTGAGAAAGCACGTTTACTTCTTGCTAAATTGTCTATGGAAAACAACAACTTCTTGATTCTGGATGAGCCGACCAACCACCTGGATATTGATAGCAAGGAAGTGCTAGAAAATGCCTTGATTGACTTTGATGGCACCCTTCTATTCGTCAGCCATGACCGTTACTTTATCAATCGTGTAGCAACTCATGTACTGGAATTGTCTGAGAATGGTTCGACTCTTTACTTGGGAGATTACGACTACTATGTTGATAAAAAGTCTGAAATGGAAATTAATCAGACTGAGGAAGCTTCAACTAGCAATCAAGTAAAAGAAGCAAGCCCAGTCAATGATTATCAAGCTCAGAAAGAGAGTCAAAAAGAAGTCCGCAAACTCATGCGACAAATCGAAAGTCTAGAAGCTGAAATCGAAGAGCTAGAAAGTCAAAGTCAAGTCATTTCTGAACAAATGTTGGAAACCAACGATGCAGGTAAACTCATGGAATTACAGGCTGAACTGGACAAAATCAGCCATCGTCAGGAAGAAGCTATGCTTGAATGGGAAGAATTATCAGAGCAGGTGTAAATATGGAACATCTTGGAAAAGTATTTCGTGAATTTCGGACAAGTGGAAATTATTCTTTAAAGGAGGCGGCAGGCGAGTCCTGTTCAACCTCCCAGTTATCTCGCTTTGAGCTTGGGGAGTCTGACCTAGCAGTTTCTCGTTTCTTTGAGATTTTGGATAATATTCATGTCACAATCGAAAATTTCATGGATAAGGCTAGGGATTTCCATAATCATGAACATGTTGCCATGATGGGACAAATTGTGCCCCTTTACTATTCAAATGATATTGCAGGTTTTCAAAAGCTTCAAAGAGAACAACTTGAAAAGGGTGAGAGTTCGACAAATCCTCTCTATTTTGAACTGAACTGGATTTTGTTACAAGGTCTGATTTGTCAAAGAGATTCGAGTTATGAGATGAAGCAGGATGATTTGGATAAGGTAGCAGATTATCTCTTTAAAACAGAAGAATGGACTATGTATGAGTTGATTCTTTTCGGGAACCTCTATAGTTTCTACAATGTGGATTATGTCACTCGAATTGGTAGAGAAGTTATGGAGAGGGAGGAATTTTATCAAGAGATTGGTCGCCATAAGAGATTAGTCTTGATTTTGGCCCTCAATTGTTACCAGCATTGTTTAGAGCATCTTTCTTTTGACAATGCAAGCTATTTTGAGACTTATACAGAGAAGATTATTGGTAAAAACATTAGTCTTTATGAACGAAATATTTTACATTACCTCAAAGGTTTTGCCTTATATCAAAAAGGAAAGTGTAAAGAAGGTTGTAGCCAGATGCAAGAGGCCATGCATATTTTTGACCTGCTAGGTCTTCCAGAGCAAGTAGCCTATTATCAGGAACACTACGAAAAATTTGTCAAAGATTGATTTTCCCAAATAAGGGAAAAAATAAAAAGCTCCTTTCAGTTTTGATACAATAGTTTCAAAATTTGAGAGGAGTTTTTATATGAATCGCTATGCAGTGCAGTTAATTAGTCGTGGTGCTATAAACAAGATAGGGAATATGCTCTATGATTATGGAAACAGTGTTTGGTTGGCATCAATGGGAACTATCGGACAGACAGTTTTAGGAATGTATCAGATTTCTGAACTCGTCACATCCATTCTAGTTAATCCTTTTGGTGGTGTTATTTCAGATCGTTTTTCACGTCGCAAGATTTTGATGACAACAGATTTGGTTTGTGGGATTCTTTGTCTGGCTATTTCTTTCATAAGGAATAACAGCTGGATGATTGCCGCCTTGATTTTTGCCAATATTGTTCAGGCGGTTGCCTTTGCATTTTCTCGTACAGCCAATAAAGCTATTATAACGGAGGTTGTAGAGAAAGACGAGATAGTGACCTACAATGCTCGCTTAGAGTTAATCTTGCAGGTTGTAGCTGTAAGTTCTCCTGTACTTTCCTTTCTTGTTTTACAATTTGCAAGTCTCCATACGACGCTCTTGCTAGATGCTTTGACTTTTTTTATAGCATTTGTTCTAGTGGCCTTACTACCAAAAGAAGAAGCAAAGGCTCAAGAGAAGAAACCTTTTACTGCAAAAGATATTTTTGCAGATATCAAAGATGGCTTGCACTATATTTTGCATCAAAAAGAGATTTTCTTTCTCTTGTTCGTAGCTTCCAGCGTTAATTTCTTTTTTGCAGCTTTTGAATTTCTCCTCCCCTTTTCAAATAGGCTTTACGGAGTAGAAGGAGCTTACGCAAGCATTTTAACTATGGGAGCAATTGGTTCCATTGTGGGAGCTATTCTAGCTAGCAAAGTAAAGGCAAGTGTTTATAACCTTTTGATTTTACTGGCTTTGACTGGAGTAGGAGTTTTCATGATGGGATTACCACTGCCAACTTTCCTTTCTTTTGCTGGAAATTTAATTTGTGAATTGTTTATGACAATTTTTAATATTCACTTTTTCACTCAGGTACAGACCAAGGTTGACGGAGAATATCTGGGAAGGGTATTGAGTACCATTTTTACACTGGCCATTCTCTTTATGCCGATTGCGAAAGGCTTTATGACAGTGCTATCAAGTGTACATCTCTCTTCTTTCTTGATAATTGGAAGCGGGGTTATCATCCTGTCTTGTCTATCCCTCGTGTATGTTCGAACTTATTTTGAAAAAGAGACATAAGTTTGCTTGGACTTCAAAAATAATTACAATCTAAGTGTTTTTTCCGCCCTTCTCGTTTGTGAGGAGGGCTTACTTTATGGTAAAATGGTTTTATGAATAAAAGAATGAATGAGTTAGTCGCCTTGCTCAATCGCTATGCGACTGAATATTATACCAGCGATAATCCGTCGGTTTCAGACAGTGAGTATGATCGCCTTTACCGAGAGTTGGTTGAGTTAGAAACTGCCTATCCAGATCAAGTGTTAGCAGACAGTCCGACCCATCGTGTTGGTGGCAAGGTTTTAGATGGTTTTGAAAAATATAGTCATCAGTATCCTCTTTATAGTTTGCAGGATGCTTTTTCACGTGAGGAGCTTGAAGCTTTTGATGCGCGTGTTCGTAAGGAAGTAGCTCATCCAACCTATATTTGTGAACTGAAAATCGATGGCTTATCTATCTCGCTGACGTATGAAAAGGGGATTTTAGTTGCTGGAGCAACGCGTGGAGATGGTTCTATTGGAGAAAATATCACAGAAAATCTCAAGCGTGTCAAGGACATTCCCTTAACTTTGCCAGAAGAACTAGATATCACAGTTCGTGGGGAATGTTATATGCCACGCGCTTCTTTTGACCAGGTCAACCAAGCTCGCCAAGAAAATGGAGAGCCTGAATTTGCCAATCCTCGTAATGCGGCGGCAGGAACTCTGCGACAGTTGGATACAGCAGTAGTAGCCAAGCGCAATCTTGCAACGTTTCTCTATCAAGAAGCCAGTCCTTCAACCCGTGATAGCCAAGAAAAGGTTTTGAAGCACCTTGAACAACTTGGTTTTGTAGTTAATCCAAAGCGAATCTTGGCTGAGAATATAGATGAAATATGGGATTTTATCCAAGAAGTAGGACAAGAACGGGAATATCTGCCTTATGATATTGATGGGGTGGTAATCAAGGTCAACGACTTAGCAAGCCAAGGAGAACTTGGATTTACTGTTAAGGCTCCAAAGTGGGCAGTAGCCTACAAGTTCCCTGCTGAAGAAAAAGAAGCCCAACTTTTATCAGTTGACTGGACAGTTGGCCGTACCGGTGTTGTGACTCCGACTGCAAATCTGACTCCAGTACAACTAGCGGGAACAACTGTTAGCCGTGCGACTCTACATAATGTGGATTATATTGCTGAAAAAGATATCCGCAAAGACGATACGGTCATTGTCTATAAGGCTGGGGACATCATCCCTGCCGTTTTATGTGTGGTAGAGTCCAAACGGATTTCTGAAGAGAAACTAGATATTCCTACAAACTGCCCAAGTTGTGACTCTGACTTATTGCATTTTGAAGATGAGGTGGCCCTGCGTTGTATCAATCCGCGTTGCCCTGCCCAAATTATGGAAGGGTTGATTCACTTTGCTTCTCGAGATGCCATGAATATTACAGGCCTTGGTCCATCTATTGTTGAGAAGCTTTTCGCTGCTAATTTAGTCAAGGATGTGGCGGATATTTACCGTTTGAAAGAAGAAGATTTCCTCCTTTTAGAGGGGGTCAAGGAAAAGTCCGCTACTAAACTGTATCAGGCCATCCAAGCTTCTAAGGAAAATTCTGCCGAGAAGCTCTTGTTTGGTTTGGGAATTCGTCATGTCGGAAGCAAGGCCAGTCAGCTCTTACTCCAACATTTCCACTCGATTGAAAATCTGGCTCAGGCAGCTCCAGAGGAAGTGGCTAGTATTGAAAGTCTAGGTGGTGTGATTGCCAAGAGTCTTCAGACTTATTTTGCGACAGAAGGCTCTGAAATTCTCCTCAGAGAATTGAAAGAAGCTGGGGTCAATCTGGACTATAAAGGACAGATGGTAGTGGCAGATGCGGCCTTGTCAGGCTTGACCGTTGTATTGACTGGAAAATTGGAACGGCTCAAGCGCTCAGAAGCTAAAAGTAAACTCGAAAGTCTGGGTGCTAAGGTGACAGGCAGTGTTTCTAAAAAGACCGACCTCGTCGTGGCAGGTGCAGATGCTGGAAGTAAACTTCAAAAGGCACAAGAACTTGGTATTGAGGTTCGAGACGAAGCTTGGCTCGAAAGTCTGTAATGATCGTTTAAAAGCAGAGTTTAGACAGTATGACAATACTTGTTAATTGGAACAAAACCTGTTAAGCATTTATTAGTGAAATAGAAACAAATTAAGAAGGAAGAATAAAAAATGTTTAATTACCCTATGCGTATTCATTACCATCGCAAGAATGGAGAATATGACACTTGCTCTTTTGTAAAAAGTCAGGACCAGCGAATTGATTTACTGACCTACAAAGAAGATTATTTTGGTGCTTCATTTAGTTTTGAACATCCAAGTGCCCACGCTTTGGAAAGCTTGAATTTTGTGGTTCATACAGGTCAAAACAGTAAAGAATATGCTATCCGTTTTAATCACTATCCTCTTTTGACAGAGGTATGGATTTTGGAAGGGGATGATAGAATTTATTATTCTGAAAATCCTGCTATTGCCAGTCCTTTCTATAAAAATCAAAATCCTTTTGCCTTTGATAAGGCTATTAACAGTGCTAGTTTTGACCATCATTGGGGTTACCAAGGGGAATTGGGTTGCCGTGTAGAGGACAATCAGGCTCATTTTGCCCTTTGGGCTCCAACAGCGACAGAAGTGCAGGTTGTGGTTTATGAATCAGCTGCTAACGATGCTCCAGTTTGGAAAATATTTGATATGGAGAGAGGAAATAGCTACTCTTATAACCATAAAGACAATACAATCGGTGTCTGGAGTTTGGATGTTGAGGAAGATTTGACTGGTAAGGCTTATCAGTATCAAGTCCAATTCCCCCATCACCAAACACTGACACGCGACCCTTACACCATCGCAACCAGTCCTGATGGCAAACGTTCAGCTATCCTGAATCATGCAGAAAAGCAAGTTGCAAACTTCGAGGTCAAGCATGGATCTGAGGCTACTTGGCGTTTGACTAATCCATGTAAGGCAGTTATTTGTGAAATGCACATTCGTGATTTGACCAAATCACCGACCTCAGGTGTAGACGAACATCTTCGAGGAACTTTCTTGGGTGCTGCTCAGTCTGGAACAGTTAACCAGTACGGTCAGTCAACTGCTTTTGATTACATCAAGAATATAGGCTACAATTATGTTCAGTTGCAACCAATTGCAGACCGTCATAAAGAATATGATGCGGATGGGAATGTAACCTACAACTGGGGTTATGATCCACAAAACTATAACGCACCAGAAACCAGCCTTTCAACTAATCCAGATGATCCAGCTCAGGTTATTCGTGATTTGAAAACGATGGTTCAAGCCTATCACGATGCGGGCATTGGTGTTATTATGGATGTAGTCTATAACCACACCTTCTCAGTTGTTGATGCGCCATTCCAAACAACTGTTCCTGATTACTATTATCGTATGAATCCAGACGGGACCTTCCAGAATGGAACGGGTGTTGGAAATGAAACAGCCAGTGAACACGAAATGTTCCGCAAGTATATGATTGATTCTCTTCTGTACTGGGTACAGGAATACAATATTGACGGCTTCCGTTTTGACTTGATGGGAATTCATGATGTCAAGACTATGCAGATGATTCGTCAGAGCTTGGATGAAATAGATCCTAACATTATCCTTTATGGAGAAGGATGGGATATGGGAACAGGTCTTGCGCCTTATGATAAGGCCAAGAAGGACAATGCCTACCAGATGCCAAACATTGGTTTCTTTAATGACAATCAGCGTGATGCTGTCAAAGGTGGAGAAGTCTACGGTGCTATCAAGTCAGGTTTTGTTAGTGGTGCTGCGACAGAGCCTATTCTAGCCAAAGCAATTCTAGGCAGTCGTGAATTAGGAACCTATACACATCCAAATCAAGTGCTTAACTATGTGGAAGCCCATGACAATTACAATCTTCATGATTTGTTGGCAACCCTACATCCAGACCAAAGTTCAGAGCAAATTATGCGCAAGGTCGAAACTGCCACAGCCATGAATCTACTCATGCAGGGGATGGCCTTTATGGAAATTGGTCAAGAATTTGGTCGTACCAAACTAGTTGCGACTGGCGAAAATGGTGAGTTGACCCATGATGATAGAGAGCGTGCTATGAATAGCTATAATGCTCCAGACAGTGTGAATCAAGTCAACTGGGACTTGCTTAATGAGCGTCAAGACAGCATTGACTTTATCCGTCAGATGATTCGATTGAAGACAGAAACCAGTGCCTTTTCTTACCCTACTTATGATGACATTTACCATCATGTCTTTGTTCATTCAGCCCACGAACATAGCGGTTGGATTATCTATGAGATTCATGGTGAAGAACATCTATTGGTTGTCTTTAATGCTAAAGGGCAAGATTTCCAGTTTGAAAATGCAGGAAATCTCGAACTCTTGGTGACGAATAGCCATTTAGCTGATAAAGACATGGTTGGTGGTGTTAGTGCCAGCGTCTTTAAAGTCTTGTAGAGTAGATTTACAATTTAAATTCATTTGCAGTACCGTTTCTCTTAAAACAATAAAATCAGGAAATTCGTTTCCTGGTTTATTTTTTTACTTAAAATCACATTTTTGTTAGGAAAATAACGAACTTTATGATAGTATTATAAAAAAACAATTCGTTTTCAAAGCGTTTCTGAAAATTTCTTGATTTACAAGTGAACACATCAGTGAATTTGTTGAAGACTTTCAAAAGATTTTTTTGTAAATTCCGTAATTTACTTGAATCTTCCCTAAAAAGGTAGTATAATAAATCTATAGAAAACGCTTACAGAATTAGGAGGGTGTATGGATAAGAAACAAGCTTTAGAAACCTTTGTGACAGGTGAAAATTTTCACCTCCAGCACTATCTGGGAGCTCATAGGGAAGAAAAAAATGGAGAGTATGGCTATACTTTTCGTGTGTGGGCGCCTAATGCTCAGGCTGTTCACTTGGTAGGGGATTTCACCAATTGGGTTGAAAATCAAATTCCGATGGAACGGAATGAATTTGGAGTCTGGGAAGTCTTTACTAGTCTTGCTCAAGAAGGCCAAATTTATAAGTACCATATCACGCGTGCAAATGGTCATCAGCTGATGAAGATTGACCCTTTGGCTGTTCGATATGAGGCACGACCTGGTACTGGGGCTATTTTAACAGATATTCCAGAAAAGAAATGGAAGGATGGCCTCTGGCTAGCCCGTAGAAAACGCTTGAGCTTTGAAGAGCGTCCTGTCAATATTTATGAGGCTCATGCTGGCTCTTGGAAGAGAAATCCGGATGGCAGCCCCTATAGTTTTGCTCAATTGAAAGATGAACTCATTCCTTACTTGGTTGAGATGAATTATACTCACATTGAGTTTATGCCCCTGATGTCTCACCCACTAGGTTTGAGTTGGGGCTATCAGCTTATGGGTTACTTTGCTCTTGAGCATGCCTATGGTCGTCCTGAAGAGTTTCAAGATTTTGTTGAAGAATGTCACTTAAATAACATTGGCGTTATTGTAGATTGGGTACCTGGTCACTTTACTATCAATGATGATGCCTTGGCCTATTATGATGGAACACCGACTTTTGAATACCAAGACCATAATAAGGCTCATAACTACGGTTGGGGAGCACTTAATTTTGATCTTGGAAAGAATGAAGTCCAGTCTTTCTTGATCTCTAGTATTAAGTTCTGGATTGATTTTTATCATTTAGATGGTATTCGCGTGGATGCGGTTAGCAACATGCTTTATCTTGACTACGATGATGCTCCATGGACTCCTAATAAAGATGGTGGCAATCTCAACTATGAGGGTTATTATTTCCTTCAACGCTTGAATGATGTGATTAAACTAGTTCATCCAGACGTTATGATGATAGCTGAGGAAAGTTCATCTGCTACTCAGATTACTGACACTAAGGATTCAGATGGTCTTGGGTTTGACTATAAATGGAATATGGGTTGGATGAATGACATTCTCCGTTTCTATGAAGAAGATCCGATTTATCGTAAATATGACTTTAACCTGGTGACTTTCAGCTTTATGTATGTCTTCAAGGAGAATTATCTCCTACCATTCTCGCACGATGAAGTGGTTCATGGCAAAAAGAGTATGATGCACAAGATGTGGGGAGATCGCTACAATCAATTCGCAGGCTTGCGCAATCTCTACACTTACCAAATTTGTCACCCAGGTAAAAAATTGCTCTTCATGGGTAGTGAATATGGGCAATTTCTAGAATGGAAATCTGAAGAACAGTTGGAATGGTCTAACCTAGAAGATCCAATGAATGCTAAGATGAAGTATTTCACTTCTCAGCTAAATCAGTTTTACAAAGACCACCGCTGTCTGTGGGAAATTGATACCAGCTATGATGGTATTGAAATCATCGATGCGGATAATCGAGACCAGAGTGTTCTTTCCTTCATCCGTAAGGGTAAGAAGGATGATATGTTAGTCTGTGTCTTTAATATGGCACCTGTTGAACGAAAAGATTTTACAATCGGACTACCTGTTGCAGGGATCTACGAAGAAGTCTGGAATACTGAATTAGAAGAGTGGGGCGGTGTCTGGAAAGAACATAACCAAACTGTTCAAACGCAAGAAGGACTATGGAAAGATTATGAGCAAACCTTGACCTTTACCCTACCGGCTATGGGAGCAAGTATATGGAAAATCAAGCGTCGCTTGAAACCTACTAAAACTGTCACAAGTAAAAACCAAAAAGGAGTAGAAAATGAAGAATGAAATGTTAGCTTTGATTCTTGCTGGTGGGCAAGGAACTCGTCTCGGTAAACTCACTCAAAGCATCGCAAAACCAGCTGTGCAATTTGGTGGGCGCTACCGTATCATTGACTTTGCTCTTTCAAACTGTGCCAACTCAGGCATCAACAATGTTGGAGTCATTACACAGTACCAACCACTTGCTCTCAATAACCATATTGGGAACGGTTCAAGCTGGGGACTAGACGGTATCAATTCTGGTGTCTCTATTCTTCAACCTTATTCTGCAAGTGAAGGAAATCGTTGGTTTGAGGGGACTAGCCACGCAATCTACCAAAATATCGACTATATCGACAGTGTTAATCCTGAGTATGTTTTGATTCTATCTGGGGACCACATCTACAAAATGGATTATGATGATATGCTTCAGTCTCATAAGGATAATAATGCCAGCTTGACAGTAGCAGTTCTTGATGTTCCTCTTAAAGAAGCAAGTCGTTTTGGTATCATGAATACAGATGCAAACAATCGCATTGTTGAATTTGAAGAAAAACCAGCTCAACCTAAATCTACCAAAGCTTCTATGGGGATTTATATCTTTGATTGGCAACGTCTTCGCAATATGCTTGTTGCTGCTGAAAAGAGCAATGTCGATATGTCAGACTTCGGTAAAAATGTCATTCCAAATTACCTTGAGTCAGGTGAAAGTGTCTATGCTTATGAATTTAGTGGTTACTGGAAAGATGTTGGTACTATTGAGTCGCTTTGGGAAGCCAACATGGAGTACATTTCTCCAGAAAATGCCTTGGACAGTCGTAACCGTCAATGGAAGATTTACTCAAGAAACTTAATTTCACCACCCAACTTCCTTGGGGCAAATGCTCATGTGGAAGATTCTTTGGTTGTTGATGGCTGTTTCGTAGATGGAACTGTTAAACATTCTATCCTTTCAACAGGAGCGCAAGTTCGCGAAGGGGCAGAAGTAGTAGATTCAGTTATCATGAGTGGAGCGATTGTTGGTCAGGGAGCTAAAATCAAACGTGCTATTATTGGTGAAGGTGCAGTTATTTCCGATGGTGTCGAAATTGATGGAACAGAAGAAGTACAAGTTGTAGGATATGATGAAGTAGTGGGGGTAGCAACAGATGAAGATTGATAAATATTCTGCCATTTTAGGAAACACAGTTGGTTTTCATGATATGTCAACATTGACAGATCACCGTCCAGTAGCTAGTTTGCCATTTGGTGGGAAATATCGCTTGATTGACTTCCCGCTTTCAAGTCTTGCTAATGCTGGTGTCCGTAGTATCTTTGGTATTTTCCAACAAGACAATATCAGTTCAGTCTTTGACCATATCCGTTCTGGGCGTGAGTGGGGCTTATCAACTCTTCTTAGCCACTACTATCTAGGTATTTACAATACCCGTGTGGAAAGTAGCACAGTTGGAAAAGAATACTACCAACAGCTTCTTACTTATTTGAAACGTTCTGGGTCAAACCAAACGGTTGCCCTAAACTGCGATGTTCTGATTAATATTGATTTGAATCAAGTATTCCACCTACATAATGCAGCAAAAGGGCCTATCACTGTAGTTTATAAAAAACTAGCTAAAAAAGATATTTCAGAAGTAAATGCAATCTTAGAAGTGGATGAAACAGACCATGTCCGTTCTCATAAACTTTTTGATAGCAAGTCAACAGATGAAGTTTACAACATGTCTACAGATATCTTCGTAGTTGATACACCGTGGTTGATTGAACGCTTGGAAGAAGAAGCTAAGAAAGAACATCCAGAGAAATTGCGCTATGTATTACGTGATTTAGCTGCTAAAGAAGGAGCTTTTGCCTACGAGTACACAGGTTATCTGGCAAATATTCATTCTGTAGAGTCTTATTACCAAGCTAACAAAGATATGCTTGAATCTCAAAAATTCTACTCACTCTTCTCACCAAACCAAAAGATTTATACAAAGGTTAAGAATGAAGAACCAACTTACTACGCTAACACATCTAAGGTAAGCACTTCTCAGTTTGCTTCTGGTAGTATCATTGAGGGTCAAGTGGATAATTCTGTTTTATCACGTAATATTCATGTACATAAGGATAGCTTGGTTAAAGATAGCCTACTCTTCCCTCGTGTCGTTATTGGAGAAGGTGCTCAAGTCGAATATGCTATCTTGGATAAGGGTGTTGAAGTTGCGGATGGCGTTGTGATTCGAGGAACTGCAGAACATCCAGTTGTCGTTAAGAAAGGTGCTAAAGTAACAGAGGATATTCATTCATGAAAATTTTATTTGTAGCAGCTGAGGGTGCACCCTTTTCAAAAACAGGTGGTTTGGGAGACGTCATTGGCGCTCTTCCTAAATCACTGGTAAAAGCTGGACATGAAGTTGCAGTGATTTTACCCTACTATGACATGGTAGAGGCTAAATTTGGAGATCAGATTGAAGATGTTCTTCATTTTGAAGTGAGTGTTGGTTGGCGCAGACAGTATTGTGGAATTAAGAAAACCGTCTTAAACGGTGTAACCTTCTACTTTATTGACAACCAATATTATTTCTTCCGTGGTCATGTTTACGGTGATTTTGATGACGGAGAACGCTTTGCTTTCTTCCAACTTGCTGCCATTGAGGCTATGGAAAGAATTGACTTTATCCCTGACCTTCTCCATGTTCATGACTACCATACAGCTATGATTCCGTTCTTGTTAAAGGAAAAATACCGTTGGATTCAAGCCTATCATGGAATTAAAACTGTTTTAACCATTCATAATTTGGAATTCCAAGGACAATTCTCAGAAGGAATGTTATGGGATTTGTTTGGAGTTGGCTTTGAACGTTATGCTGATGGCACCCTTCGCTGGAACAACTGTCTGAACTGGATGAAGGCTGGAATTCTTTACGCAGACCGTGTGTCAACCGTTTCGCCTAGCTATGCTCATGAAATTATGACTAGTCAGTTCGGATGTAACTTGGATCAGATTCTTCGAATGGAGTCTGGTAAAGTTTCTGGTATCGTGAATGGGATTGATGCTGACCTGTATAATCCTCAGACGGATGCTCTATTAGATTATCATTTTAATCAGGAAGATTTGTCTGGTAAAGCTCAGAACAAGGCGAAATTACAAGAGAGAGTTGGATTGCCAGTTAGATCTGACGTTTCTCTGGTGGGAATTGTTTCTCGTTTGACACGTCAAAAAGGTTTTGATGTGGTGGTGGAAAGTCTGCACCATCTCTTGCAAAATGATGTTCAGATTGTTCTTTTGGGAACTGGTGATCCAGCATTTGCAGGAGCTTTCTCATGGTTTGCTCAGATCTATCCAGACAAGCTATCAGCAAATATCACTTTTGATGTCAAACTAGCTCAAGAAATCTACGCCGCTTGTGACCTCTTCCTCATGCCAAGTCGTTTTGAACCATGTGGCTTGTCTCAAATGATGGCGATGCGTTACGGAACCTTGCCATTGGTCCATGAAGTTGGTGGCTTGCGAGATACCGTTAAAGCCTTCAATCCAATCGAAGGAAGCGGTACTGGCTTTAGCTTTGACAATCTATCTCCTTACTGGTTGAATTGGACTTTCCAAACAGCTTTGGATTTGTATAGAAACCATCCTGACGTTTGGAGAAACTTACAAAAACAAGCTATGGAGTGTGATTTCTCATGGGATACAGCCTGCAAGTCATACCTAGACTTGTACCAAAGCTTAGTTAACTAATAGATAAAATCGTATGATGACTTCATACGATTTTTAGGCTATTTAGAGAGGAGAACTGATGTCTCAAGTAAAAGGTTTGTGTGTTGTGGATGTTGATGGAACCTTAATCCTAGAAGAAGTGATTAATCTTTTGGGTAGAGAGGCAGGTTGTGAGGAGGAAATTTCGCAGATTACAAGTCGGGCAATGCGAGGAGAGTTAGACTTTGAAAGCAGTTTAAGAAAAAGAGTGTCCTTGCTGGAAGGTCTTCCTGTTTCGGTCTTTGATAAAGTTTTCAACTCCATTCATCTATCGCCAAATGCACAGAAATTTATCTCTATTCTCCAAAAGAATGGAATCCTAGTCGGTCTGGTGTCAGGTGGTTTTACACCAATAGTTGCGAGATTAGCAAAATCACTTGGTATTACCTATTTCTCTGCCAACCAACTGGAAGTCAAAGGTGGCTTTCTAACAGGGAAATTAGTTGGACAAATTATCAGTCCTCAGGTCAAAAAAGAGACTCTGGAAAAATGGAGAGAGAAACTAAAACTTCCTAAAGAAAGAACGATTGCAATCGGTGACGGGGCTAATGATTTATTGATGTTGAAGTCAGCGGGATTGGGAATTGCCTTTTGTGCCAAAGAAGTGCTCAAAAAAGAAATACCGAATCATGTTGACAAGAGGGATTTTTTAGAAGTTCTTCCTTTGATTGACTGTTTAGAATGAGGGAAAATATGAAGATTGTAATTGCACCAGATTCATTTAAGGAAAGCTTGTCCGCTCAACAGGTAGCTGAAGCAATAAAAAGAGGCTTCCAACAATCGATAGCAGATGTAGACTGTCTCCTCTGCCCTGTTGGTGATGGGGGAGAAGGTACAGTAGATGCTATTCGACATTCTCTCGATCTTGAAGAAAAATGGTTCCAAGTGACAGGACCTTTTGGACAAAAAGAAGCCATGCGCTATTTTCAAAAAGGGGAACTGGTGCTATTTGAAGTTGCTGATTTAGTTGGCCTTGAAAAGATTCCGCTAGAGAAACGAAATCCACTTAAAATCCAAACTCGTGGTATTGGAGAGTTGATTCGTCATCTCATTGCTCAAGGGATTAAAGAAATCTATATCGGCGTTGGTGGCACTGCCAGTAATGACGGAGGAATTGGGATCGCTGCTGGATTGGGTTATCAATTTTATGATAAGGATGGAAATGTATTGCCTGCTTACGGTCAGTCCTTATTAAACTTAGCTTCTGTTTCAACAGAAAATCGCTATGAAATTCCTGAAGATGTTCAAATTCGTATTTTAGCAGATGTCGTAAGTCCCTTATGCGGTCATCAAGGTGCGACTTACACTTTTGGCAAGCAAAAAGGCCTACATCCTACTATGTTTGCAGTCGTAGATCAGGCAATCCAAGATTTTTATGAAAAAGCCTCACCTGTAACATTGGAAATTAAAGGAGCAGGAGCTGGGGGAGGCCTTGCTGGCGGTTTGTGTGCCTTTGCTCAGGCAAATATCGTGTCTGGAATTGATACCTGCTTGAACTTAATCAACTTTGATAAGAAAGTTTTACATGCTGACTTGGTAGTTGTAGGAGAAGGAAGGCTAGATCGTCAAAGCCTAGCAGGTAAAGCGCCTATTGGTGTTGCAAAAAGAACCCCTGTCGGAGTTCCTGTCATTGCTATTTGTGGTAGTATTGCTGAGGATTTACCTTCCCTACCATTTGAGAATATCCAAGCGGCTTTTTCAATTTTGGAGAAAAGTGAACCTCTAGAAGATAGTTTGAAAAATGCCAGTCTTTATCTGGAGCGCACGGTTGCCAATATAGGGCATTTATTAAATATGCGCAATATTTAGCCAAACCATTTCTTCCAGATGGATGTTTTGGCTGGTTCTTCCTTTTTATCTTCCCAAAGTTTTGCAAAAGCAAGTCGAAGGTCCTTTTCTTCTACTTGTACTGGTGCATTGCTATGGATAATCAGGCCAAAAGGAGAAGAAGTATGCTCTTCGGATACGATGGTAGCTTGACTATCAGTTTCTTTAGATTCTTTTAAGTAGAAAACTTGCTTGTCAAATTCGATATTTGGTGAAATCTTCACAAATAGTGGTTCTGCTTTTTCCTGAAGATTTTCTAAAATAGATAAAAAGCCTTTTTCTAACTGAGGGCTATTTGCTGTGTCAATATCTGCATATCCAAGAACTCTTTCCTCAAAAGTGCCAAGATAGCGTCTTTGCTCATCTGGATTTAATTTTGCTCCACCATGAGCTTTTTCAAGTAATTGTTTTGATAAATCTGTCATGAAAACAGTATATCATAAAAGTTAGAATAAAACAGACAAAAGAAAGCGATTACTTTATAAAGTTAAGGAAAATTTGCACAAAGATAACGTTTTTTCTTGAAAAAGGAGGGGTTTTAAGGTATTATAGAGGTGTAAAAAATTTAACTCATAAGGAGAGTAAAAAATGTCAATTATTACTGATGTTTACGCTCGCGAAGTCCTAGACTCACGCGGTAACCCAACACTTGAAGTAGAAGTTTACACTGAATCAGGTGCTTTCGGACGTGGTATGGTTCCATCAGGAGCTTCTACTGGTGAACACGAAGCAGTTGAACTTCGCGACGGTGACAAATCTCGTTACGGTGGTCTTGGTACACAAAAAGCTGTTGACAACGTAAACAACATCATTGCTGAAGCAATCATCGGCTACGATGTACGTGACCAACAAGCTATCGACCGTGCTATGATCGCACTTGACGGTACTCCTAACAAAGGTAAATTGGGTGCTAACGCAATCCTTGGTGTGTCTATCGCTGTAGCTCGTGCTGCTGCTGACTACCTTGAAATCCCACTTTACAGCTACCTTGGTGGATTCAACACTAAAGTTCTTCCAACTCCAATGATGAACATCATCAACGGTGGTTCTCACTCAGATGCTCCTATCGCATTCCAAGAGTTCATGATCTTGCCAGTTGGTGCTCCAACATTTAAAGAAGCTCTTCGTTACGGTGCTGAAATCTTCCACGCTCTTAAGAAAATCCTTAAATCACGTGGTTTGGAAACTGCCGTAGGTGACGAAGGTGGATTCGCTCCTCGTTTCGAAGGAACTGAAGACGGTGTTGAAACTATCCTTGCTGCGATTGAAGCTGCTGGATACGTTCCAGGTAAAGACGTATTTATCGGATTTGACTGTGCTTCATCAGAATTCTACGATAAAGAACGTAAAGTATACGACTACACTAAATTTGAAGGTGAAGGCGCTGCTGTTCGTACATCTGCAGAACAAATCGACTACCTTGAAGAATTGGTTAACAAATACCCAATCATCACTATCGAAGATGGTATGGATGAAAACGACTGGGATGGTTGGAAAGCTCTTACTGAACGTCTTGGTAAGAAAGTACAACTTGTTGGTGATGACTTCTTCGTAACAAACACTGACTACCTTGCACGTGGTATCCAAGAAGGTGCTGCTAACTCAATCCTTATCAAAGTTAACCAAATCGGTACTCTTACTGAAACTTTTGAAGCTATCGAAATGGCTAAAGAAGCTGGTTACACTGCCGTTGTATCACACCGTTCAGGTGAAACTGAAGATTCAACAATCGCTGACATCGCAGTTGCAACTAACGCAGGACAAATCAAGACTGGTTCACTTTCACGTACAGACCGTATCGCTAAATACAACCAATTGCTTCGCATCGAAGATCAACTTGGTGAAGTAGCTGAATACCGTGGATTGAAATCATTCTACAACTTGAAAAAATAATCTAATTTCTAGATTAGATGGCGTAAAGCCTTTAAAATAAGCACTTTGGGGCGCTTTCCCTTAGTGCTTTTTCTTATTTTACTACCCTTTTAGGGCTCTTTGTCAACTGTAGTGGGTTGAAAAAAGCTAACATCTGGAGAGGACGATCGTCGTTCTCTCCATTTTTATAT
>NZ_JALDTZ010000003.1 GCF_023109105.1 Streptococcus mitis | reverse complement strand
TTACCTCTATTATACGACTTTACACAAAGAAAAGCCCTTAGAAACTTGTGTTCTAAGGACTTTGTCTTCAATCTGAAAGAATCTACCAAAATTGGTAGATTCTTTATATTACAATTTACCTGCTACGGCATCCAACAATTCTTGGATCTTAGATTGGTTGCTTCCTCCTGCCATGGCCATGTCTGGTTTACCACCACCACGTCCATCAACGATTGGAGCTAATTCTTTAACCAAGTTACCTGCGTGGATGTCTTTTGTCTTGCTAGCTACAAGAAGGTTGACCTTGTCACCGATGGCTGCGACAAGAACAAGGACGTCTGAGTAGTCTTTTTGCTTCCAGTTATCTGCAAAGGTACGAAGAGCACCTGCATCTGAAACAGAAACTTGACTCGCAATGTAACGGTGTCCGTTTGCTTCTTGAACATTCTTGAAGACATCACCAGCTGCCGCCGCTGCCGCTTTTTCCTTCAATTCTGCATTTTCTTTTTGCAATTGACGGAGTTGTTCTTGAAGTCCTTCAACCTTGTGAGGAACTTCCTTGAGTTGAGGTGCTTTCAAGGTTGCTGCGACTGCTTTCAGCGCATCTTCTTGTTCACGATAGGCTTCAAAGGCTTCTTTACCAGTCACTGCCAAGATACGACGAGTTCCTGATCCAATCCCTTCTTCTTTGACAATCTTGAAGAGCCCAATCTCAGAAGTATTGCCAACATGGGTACCACCACAGAGTTCCACTGAGTAGTCACCAATGGTCACAACACGAACTTCCTTACCATATTTCTCACCAAAGAGGGCCATAGCTCCCATTTCTTTGGCTGTATCAATATCAGTCTCAACTGTTTCCACTGCGATTGCTTCCCAGATCTTTTCATTGACTTGTTGTTCAATGGCACTCAATTCTTCAGGAGTTACCGCTTGGAAGTGAGTGAAGTCAAAGCGAAGGAATTCTACTTCGTTAAGAGATCCTGCTTGAGTTGCATGGTGGCCAAGGATATTGTGAAGAGCGGCATGGAGCAAGTGAGTTGCTGTGTGATTCTTCATAACACGAAGACGACGGTTCGTATCGATTGTTAACGTGTATTCTTGGTTCAAAGTAAGTGGAGCGAGGACTTCAACAGTATGAAGTGCCTGTCCATTTGGCGCTTTTTGTACGTCAGTTACAGTCGCTACGACGTTTCCAGTAGCATCCAAAATTTGACCGTGGTCAGCAACTTGTCCACCCATTTCAGCATAGAAAGGAGTTTCTGCAAAGATCAGAGATGCAGTTCCTTCAGATACAGCTTCTACTTCTGCATTATCAGCTACGATAGCCACCAACTTAGAAGGCAATTGGCTAGCGTTGTAGTTGAAGACACTCTCAACTGTGATGTTTTGAAGGATTTCATTTTGCATCCCCATGGATCCACCTTTGACAGCAGATGCACGCGCACGTTCTTGTTGTTCCTTCATGGCTGCTTCGAAGCCTTCACGGTCTACAGTCATACCAGCTTCTTCAGCGATTTCTTCTGTCAACTCCACTGGGAATCCGTATGTATCGTAGAGTTTAAAGACATCTTGACCAGCAATGACAGATTGTCCTTTTTCTTTCAAGTCTGTTACGATGCCTTGGGCAAAGTGTTGACCTGAGTGAAGAGTGCGGGCAAATGACTCTTCCTCGCTCTTGACAATTTTTTCGATAAAGTCACGTTTTTCAAGCACTTCTGGGTAGTAGCTTTCCATGATTTTTCCAACAGTTGGAACCAGTTTGTAAAGGAAAGGCTCATTGATACCCAATTTTTGACCATGCATAGAGGCACGACGGAGCAAACGACGAAGGACATAACCACGACCTTCATTTCCAGGAAGGGCACCATCTCCAATCGCAAATGAAAGCGAACGGATGTGGTCAGCAATAACCTTGAAACTCATATTGTCGCCATCTTGGTCATAAACCTTACCAGACAACTTCTCCACTTCGCGAATGATTGGCATGAAGAGGTCTGTTTCAAAGTTGGTCTTAGCCCCTTGAATCACCGCTACCAAACGTTCCAAACCGGCGCCCGTATCAATGTTCTTGTGTGGCAATTCCTTGTACTCGCTACGAGGAACCGCTGGGTCCGCGTTAAATTGTGACAAGACGATGTTCCAGATTTCGATGTAACGGTCGTTTTCGATATCTTCTGCGAGAAGGCGAATACCGATATTTTCTGGGTCAAAAGCTTCCCCACGGTCAAAGAAGATTTCTGTATCTGGTCCAGAAGGTCCAGCACCAATTTCCCAGAAGTTGTCTTCGATTGGAATCAAGTGACTTGGATCCACGCCCACTTCAATCCAGCGGTTGTAAGAATCTGTATCAGCTGGGTAGTAGGTCATGTAAAGTTTTTCAGCTGGGAAGTCAAACCATTCAGGACTTGTCAAAAGTTCATAAGCCCAAGTAATGGCTTCGTCACGGAAGTAATCCCCAATTGAGAAGTTTCCCAACATTTCAAACATAGTATGGTGACGCGCCGTCTTCCCTACGTTTTCAATATCGTTGGTACGGATAGCCTTTTGCGCATTGGTAATACGTGGGTTCTCAGGAATAATAGTTCCGTCAAAGTATTTCTTGAGGGTTGCTACCCCTGAGTTAATCCACAAAAGCGTTGGGTCGTTTACTGGAACCAAGCTAACAGATGGTTCTACAGAGTGGCCTTTACTTGCCCAGAAATCAAGCCACATTTGGCGGACTTGTGCACTAGATAATTGTTTCATAATGTCTCCTTTTTACTAATTTGATTGACTTTCTAGCATTTCCACATAGTCTATAGCGACACAGAGGGAAATGACTAGGTCTGCATAAGCGTCCTCAAGAACCGTTACGTTATAGGTAGAGGTCAGATGGAAGAGTTCTTTCCTGATTTCCGCAATCAATTGATCGCGATCATCCAGTAGTTTGAAATTCAAATCCCAGATATTGCCCTCGATACGAAGCCCCAGATTATCAAACTCATACTTATCTCGCCAGAAGGTCAACTTCTTACGAATGACAAAATTCGATCCGTCCTGAAGCTGAATCTCAAAACGAGGAAGTAGAGTCCAAATCTCTTTACTAATCTCACTGACTTGGTTACCAAATGCATCATAGATAGTAAAGGTTTTGGGAATTTTAAAAAATAATCCCTCTACCTGATAGGCGATTTCTCCCCTGTCATCCTTGATAGCGAAGCGTTCGCCTCCAAGACGAAACTTTTGTTTGACAAGAAATGTTTTCATCAACACCTCCAAAAATCAAAAGACAAGCTCATATCACGAAGGGCGAAAAACCGCGGTACCACCTTCATTCAATGAACTTGTCATTCTCTTATTCTTATGCAATTGTATGATTGAGTAGCATGACTTTCTAGCTTAGATGGCTCGCAGCACCGCCATTTCTCTGGACTAAGACAAGTGAAAATCAATTCTCAACTTTCTTATTATAACGTTTTTTTAAGCTTGCGTCAACTGGAAATGATCTTAACCAATAGAATGAGTTAGCAATAAGTTAGCTTGCTGCATTAACCTCTTAGTTTATCTAGATCTATTTTGTGATGTTTGATGAGTTTTAGGCTTATAAATTGAAATTTTAACTCGTGTACGTTTCAAATCAAACTTTTCGTCTGGTTTGGGAATTTGATCAACTACACTTCCTTCAGAAGTCCCCTCAGGCGCACTAGAAACTTCTACTATTTCAATATTAGCTTCTTTAACACCAACAATCTGTTTTAAATTATTTTTGGTAAACTCTAAACTTGAACCTGCATAATTTGGCATTGTAGCACTAGTTCGTTCTTTTGCAATAGTCAAAATAATATCTGATGAATCATTCAAATCATATAAAGTTCCCTCCGACAAACTCTGACGTAAAATTGTACCAGGAGAGTATTCATCACTTTCTTCTTCCTCAACTTTTATATGATTCTCGGTAATTTTTCTACTCTTCAATTCTGATATAGCATCAGATTTACTTAAACCAATAAGGTTTCCAATATATACTTTTGTAGGCTGTGGTCTAGAAGAAGCAGAAGTTGTTGATGAAGTTTGTTTATCTTTAGACTTATTTCCACCAAGAGAAGCTTGCTTTGTAGAACTTGTGGAGGTTGCTGAATTAGATGATTGAGTTGATTGCTTAGTACTATTATGAGATGATTTAGACTTATTCATACCTATGAAAAAAGTTACAATTATCACTAATAAAAGTAAGCTTATAACTATTCCAAAAAACCACTTTATCCTACTAATTTTCTGTCTGCGACGCTCTAATAATTCATTCTGTTCTCTTTCTTCCTGCTGTTTTATTTGAAATTGCTCTGTAGCCAATCGCTTTCTTTCTGCTTCTCTCTCTTTCTCCAGTAAATACTCATTCCAGTCAGCTTCTGCTTCTGCTAAGAGTATCTGAATTCTCCCTCTCTCATTTTCTGATTCAGCTTTGGCCCACAGTTTTTTTAAATCAAATATATTATCTTTATATTGTTACTCAATACGTAATTCTAACTCTCTTTGATGTCGAGATTCCTCATCCCATTGCCTCTGACGTTCTAACTCATTTCTCTCTTTTAATGTTTCTTGTTGTTCTCGAGCAAGACGATTTTGTTCATCTAGTGCTGCCTGTTGTTTTTGGTTAGAAAACTGCTGTTCCCATCTCTGCTATTCCAACAAGTTATTCTGTCTTTTTAGCTCTTGATTCAATTCTTCTTCTCGACGAGCTTTTTCCCAATCATTCAAATTATTCATAGCCTCTCCTAATTTGCATTATAACCATGTTCTTTAGATTTTAATACTTTCTTCCAATATCGTTCACGTTGAAGTGCCTTTTGTTTTCCAACTTCATTCTTTGGAAAAATCTCTAATAAACTATATTGAAAATACTTTTTAATATAACTTATTCCATATTTTTCGACTATCTCACACAATCTTTTATTCGGATATCGATTTTCTTCCATTTCGGATTTATCATAGCCTTCACTTAAGTATGTAGACCATCTTCCGTAAACTCCATTATCTCCATAAGCAGAACCGACATAGAGCTTTCCTGTCTTAGAATCAGTAATGACATAGACACCATAAACAGCTGAAAGATATTGTCTCCAAGAACTATTTGACCAATTTTTCTTTAATTCTTGATAAGAAAATGAAATATTTTCATAACCTGGAAAATGAGACGTTTGATTAAAATAAGAAATACTGTTTACAGATTCTACTACAACTGATTCAATTATTTTAGGATTAACATAAAACCATGATTGACCTGTATTAGTATGATTAACCAAAACTTTTTCTATAAACTTATCATACTCTTTTAATCGTTCAGCTAAAGCGAACTTAACATGATGGTTCCTATAGGTCACTTGCTTTATCTGACTATTCGTTTCTTTTATAAGATAAGCACCAACAAAAAGCCATTTATGATACTCTACTTCTATAAATTGAAACTGAATTTCATTTCTACGATTTCGACTTTTTTTATCTGAACCATTACTTAAAATCCATGGTAAAAAATCTTCAGATCCACTGATATAATCATCAACAAAACTATAATCATCCCAATTCTTGTTAAATCGTAACTTAATACGATACCCTTTATACTCCGATTGTGACAATAACTCATTAAATCTGAAAATATCCTTCAAATATATCTTTTCATTCATATTGTATTTCTCTTTTATTTATATGGAAAATTTTGCATAATCTCTCTTATATCATTATATAGAAGGTCTTAATAACGGTCAAGGGCTTAAATATTTTTTTCAAAGGTTTATTGAGAATTGAATTTTTTCAATTTCATACTAACACTTCCATCTGATTCAAAAGAAAAAACGAACCAGCTTAACTGATTCGTTTCGTTACTATCACTACTTCCGATACATCTTGAATTGTAGGAAGAGGTCGCTGTATTTGCCTGTCCATTTATGATTAAATTTCTCATAAACTTCTAGGTGTTTCATGGTTTCAGCATCTGGATAGAAGGCCTTGTCTTCTTTTTTCTCCTCTGGGAGCATTTCCTTTGCAGCTGTATTTGGTGTTGAGTAGCCGACATACTCTGCATTCTTCAAAGCATTTTCAGGTTTCAACATAAAATTGATAAATGCATAGGCTGCATCTTGGTTTTTGACTGTTTTTGGAATGACCATATTGTCAAACCAAAGGTTGCTGGCCTCTGTCGGAACCACGTAGCGGAGGTTTTCATTTTTCTCCAGCATCTGACTAGCTTCCCCTGAGAAGGTCACACCGATTGCAGCGTTATTCTGAATCATGTAGCCCTTCATCTCATCAGCAACGATGGCCTTGATATTTGGAGTCAGTTTGTAGAGCTTATCCACTGTCTCCTCTAACTGCTGGGTATCCTTGGAGTTGAGGCTATAACCCAAAGAGTTGAGCCCCAGTCCCAATACCTCACGCGCCCCATCAAAGAGCATGATGGAGTTTTTGTACTCAGGCTTCCAAAGGTCATCCCAATGCTCAGGCGCTTCATCAACCATGGTTTCATTGTAGACAATTCCCAGGGTCCCCCAGAAATAAGGGATAGAGAATTTATTGCCTGGGTCAAAGGACTGATTGAGAAACTCTGGTCCGATATTTTCAAGACCTTCAAGTTTTGAATAGTCAAGCGGTACCAAGAGGTCTTCGTCCTTCATCTTGTTGATCATGTATTCACTTGGGATAGCAATATCATATGTCGTTCCACCCTGCTTGATTTTGGTGTACATGGCTTCGTTGGAGTCAAAGGTCTCATACTGAACCTGAATTCCTGTTTCTTCTGTAAACTGAGTCAAGAGTTCTGGATCGATATAGTCTCCCCAGTTGTAGATAACCAGTTTTTGACTATCTCGACTATTGATTTTACTATCTAGATGAGTTGTAATTCCCCACAAGACTAGGATAATGGCTACAATTCCTGCTAAAAATGAATAGAGTTTTTTCATGCTTGCTCCTCCTTCTCACGTGAGATAAAGTAATAGCCAACAACTAGGATAATACTAAAGAGAAAGACAAGGGCAGACAGGGCATTGATCTCTAGCGAAATCCCCTTACGAGCACGAGAGTAAATCTCGACTGACAGGGTTGAAAAGCCATTTCCCGTTACGAAGAAGGTCACGGCAAAGTCATCTAGCGAATAGGTAAAGGCCATGAAATAACCTGCAATGATAGACGGTGTCAGATAAGGAAGCATAATTTCCTTGAACATTTGAAATTGACTGGCACCAAGGTCATAGGCCGCATGAATCATATCGCCATTCATTTCCTTAAGTCGTGGCAAGACCATCAAGACCACGATAGGAATGGAGAAGGCCACGTGACTAGAAAGAACTGTCAAAAAGCCAAGTGAAAACTTGAGTTGGGTAAAGAGAATCAAGAAGCTGGCACCAATCATAACATCAGGCGCAACCATGAGGATATTATTGAGTGATAGAAAGGCTTCTTGGTATTTCTTACGAGACTGGTAGATGTAAATAGCACCAAAAGTCCCGATAATGGTCGCTATCAAGGCTGACAGGAAGGCTAAGAAAAAGGTCTGGGTCACAATCAACATGAGGCGACCATCGCCAAACATGGTTTTAAAATGGCTCAAGCTAAAGCCTGTGAAGCTATTCATGTCGTTGCCTGCGTTAAAGGCGTAGCCAATCAAGTAAAAAATCGGCAGGTAGAGGACAAGAAAGACTAGTCCCAGATAAAGGTTGGCAAATTTTTTCATCGTTCTCTCCTTTCCTTAGTCACCCACATGGTGATGAACATGGTCAGGATGAGAATCACACCAATTGTAGAACCCATACCGTAGTTGTCATTGGTTAGGAAGTTCTGCTCAATAGCTGTACCCAAGGTAATAACTCGGTTCCCACCAATCAAACGGGTCAGCATAAAGAGACTCAAGCTGGGGATAAAGACCGACTGAACCCCACTTCGCACCCCATTCATAGACAGAGGGAAAATGACATGACGGAAGGTCTCCCACTTGGTCGCACCCAGGTCGTAGCTGGCATTTATCAGATTGTTGTCCATATCGTCCAAGACATTGAAAATGGGCAAAATCATAAAGGGAAGCTCGATGTAGCTTGCGACAAAGATAAAGGAGAAATCGGTAAAGAGCAACTGTTGCGAACCAATTCCGATAAATTCCAAAAATTGGTTAATGGAGCCATTTTGACCAAAAATCCCGATAAAGGCATAGGCCTTAAGGAGCAAATTAATCCATGTTGGCAAAATAATCAGCATAAGCCAGAGTTGACGGTGCTTGAGACGGGTCAAAAAGAGGGCTGTCGGATAGCTGATAAGGAGGGTTACAAAAGTCACAATCCCTGCATAGAGTACTGAGTTGAAACTCATTTTAAGATAGGTCAAGTTTTGTGACGCAAAGTAGGATTTATAGTTTTCTAAACTGAACTGACCTTCGATGTTGAAAAATGATTGTCCAAAAATCAAGACCAGGGGTGCCAATACAAAGAGCGCAATCCAAAGCATGTAGGGCACTACAAAGAGTTTAGAGCTTGTTTTCTTCATCTCTTTCCTCCTCAATAGCGTTAATCAAACCTGCTTCTTGCTCTTCGATTTCTACGTATTCTTCGATACGAGCATCGAACTCTTCTTCTGTTTCATTGAGACGCATGATGTGGATATCCTCTGGCTCAAAGTCCAGACCGATTTCCTCACCAACGATAGCCTTACGAGTTGAGTGAATCATCCATTCATTGCCCAATTCATCATAAGCGATGATTTCATAGTGAACCCCACGGAAGAGCTGGGTATCGACCTTAACTTGGAGCTTACCTTCTTCAGGAAGAGTAATACGCAAGTCCTCTGGACGAATAACGACCTCAACAGGCTCATTTGGTTTCATCCCCCCATCAACCGCTTCAAAGCGTTTGCCATTAAACTCAACCAAGTAGTCCTCAATCATGGTTCCTGGCAGGATATTTGACTCACCGATAAAGGTGGCAACAAAGTGGTTAATCGGCTCATCGTAGATGTCCACAGGTGTTCCAGATTGGACGATTTCCCCATCATTCATAACGAAAATCCAGTCACTCATGGCAAGGGCTTCTTCCTGATCGTGAGTGACAAAGACAAAGGTAATGCCCAATCGTTGTTGCAGTTCACGCAGTTCATACTGCATGTCTGTTCTTAATTTCAAGTCTAGGGCTGATAGAGGCTCATCTAGCAAGACCACACGGGGTTGGTTGATGATGGCGCGGGCAATAGCCACACGCTGACGTTGTCCTCCAGAGAGTTTACGGATAGAACGCTTTTCATAACCTTCCAACTGAACCATCTTGAGAACTTCCGCTGCACGTTTTTCGATTTCTTTCTTGTCAATCTTACGCAAGCGGAGTGGAAAGGCAACATTTTCAAACACATTCATGTGTGGAAACAAGGCATAGGATTGGAAGACCGTATGGACATCTCGCTTGTTGGTTGGGATGTCATTGATTCGGACACCGTCCAGCAAAATATCTCCTGTCGTCGCATCCAGTAAACCTGCAATGATGTTTAGGATGGTTGATTTTCCTGAACCAGATGCGCCTAAAAGAGTGTAGAATTTCCCTTCTTCCAACTCAAAGTTGATGTCTTTGAGAACCTTGGTGTTGCTGTCTTCAAAAACTTTAGAAACGTTTTTGAATTCAATAATTGGTTTTTTCAATTGTCATTTCTTCCTTCTTTTTCATAGATTAACAGATCAGGGCTCTGTCAGGCCGCTACTACCTCTTGTAGGAGATTGAACTGCCTACATTCTTCTGCGCTAACGATAGGCTTTCACCCCCTTTCCATGACATAGCAGCAGCTTTTTCAACTAAAACTTCCTACTTACTTTCACCCAAGATACGGACTTCTCTCTCAAGAGTGACGCCTGAGTGTTCCTTAACTTTTTCAATCACAGACTCAATCAAGTCCTCGTAGTCTTTAGCCGTTCCGTCAGCGACATTAATCATGAAACCAGCGTGCTTTTCAGATACTTCAACACCACCGATACGATAGCCTTTCAAGCCAGCTTCTGAAATTAATTGACCCGCAAAATGCCCCACTGGACGCTTAAAGACCGAACCACAAGATGGGTATTCTAAAGGTTGCTTGAGTTCACGTAGGTGCGTCAAACGGTCCATTTCTTGATTGATAACCTGATGATTTCCTGGAGCAAGGGCAAATTTAGCTGACAAGACAACTGCACCAGACTCCTGAATGGCTGAATGGCGGTAACCAAAAGCCAAATCCTTGGCAGACAAGGTTTCTATTTCTCCATCCTTGGTCAAGACCTTGCAAGACTGTAAGATATGGGCAATCTCGCCACCATATGCACCCGCATTCATAAAGACAGCTCCACCAACACTTCCTGGAATGCCACAAGCAAATTCAAAGCCAGTCAAACTATGGCGCAGGGCAATGCGAGTTGTTTCAATCAAGTTGGCACCAGCTTCTGCTTCGATGGTATAGCCATCAACCGAAACGTTATTGAGCTTGTCACACAAGATGACAAATCCACGAATCCCACCATCACGAACGATGATGTTGCTGGCATTTCCAAGAACCATCCAAGGGATATTTTCTTGATTGGCAAATTTAACAACACGAGCCAACTCAAAACGATTTCGTGGAAAGACCAGATAATCAGCCTCTCCACCTACTTTTGTATAACTATAGCTATGCAAGGGTTCCTTAAAACGGATATCAATCCCTTCTAAGATTTCAAGCATTTTTTCTTTTACTGACATGTTACTCTTCCTTTTACAAAATTCATTCCATTATACCATTTTTAAGACCATTTGACGACCATAAAAAAAACTTGGTTAGTTCTTAAATAAGAAAAAGAGGTTGCCCTCTTTTTCTTATAATTTTTTGCAAAAGATTGCCTTGGTTCCATAGGTAACTAGGATCAGTTCAACTAGTAGAAGCACTTCAACCAAGACTGGACTTGTCAGCCAGCCAACTTGGGCTAGAGATGGAGCTAGGTCAAAGAAGGCATGTAGGCCATAGGCTGCTAGGAGATAAATCCATTTCTTCTGGCGAACAGCTTGGTAAACCCAAACAGTCAAGAGTAATTGGAAGCCTAGGGCCAAAATCCGTTCAAAACCAAGCAAATAAATCTGCCAGACAGACAGTGACTGGATAGTTTTCAACATATTTTCAGACAGCAATTGCATGACCTGTGGATTCTGAGTTTGAACTGCTGAGAGAACGATGTAGAGATTAAGCAAACTAGTAAGGCCAAGGAAAATCAATTCCAAGCCACCGTGCCCTAGTCCATAGGCCAAAGCGTCTGCCTTTTCCAAACTTCTCTTTTTCTCCAACCATTTGAAGAAAATAAGACGAGCAGTTTCCTCAAAAAGGGCTGCCATGGCTAAACCATAGATGATATAGAGAAGTGGATGGTCCTGCAAAAGGGCAATACTACCGTCTTTTTGAGGATGCAAAACCAAGATATGCACCAGTTTTTCCAAAATCTGTGAAGAGACAAAGAAGGCTACAGCCCCCAAGCCCAAGACAGCTAGGTTAATCTGGTATTTCTTTTTGGCATACCAAATGCTCCCTATCAAAAGAGCCAGCAACAGCACCATGGTAATGATAATATGAATGGTCATCATCTTCTCCTATTCTGCCTTTTCAATATCTTTTTTCATCTCGTCAACATTGAACTTAGCAAACAAGTATTGACGATCTTGGACTGGGAAACGTTGGTCCAACTGGTCAACAGCTCCTACCTCGATAATGCCTTCCTTGATGACAAAGTCCATGACATGCCCACCAAAGGTCAAATCATCTGAGATGAAGTGCAGATGATAGCCTGCCACACTAACTCCATGGAAAATCTCTGGCGTCCAGAAACCAACAATGGTACCCGCAACATTGTCACGACTATATTCCGGTTGATGGGTTGCAACCTCAGCAAACTTGGTATCTGGTGTCGACTTGGGAATCATGCGCACATGCATATGTGAAAATTCCCCACGAATCTTGATAGAGCGGAAAAGATTTTCCCCATCATAATAAGACTCGATTCGCTCTTCCAATTCCTTGTCTGTCATCTCAAAGCGCTGTCGGAAAATAACCTCTGCCTGATGCGGTACTACTGCTGCATAAGGAATAAGGGCATCTGGTGATACTTCCACAATTTCTGGCTGGTCTCCTGACCCTTTGGCCTGATAAGCCTTGCCATCTAAAACAATCAATTCCCCATCAATGGAATCCAAGGTTCCTAAACCAAGGTCACCATGCTCTAGCAATTCTCCTACTGTCATGGAACCACCATAAAGGCCGGCCATCAAGGCTCCAAGGGTATTGTATTGAAATAATTTCACTGGTTCCTGCACGTTCTTATCCATTCACTTTCTTGTCTGTTATTCTATAAATGTTACTCCTAAGTATACCACATTTGCCCCTAGATGTGAACGAGAGAAACACTCTAGACATTGCCAAGAAGAAAAAAAAAGGGTACAATGTAACAAAATCAAGGGAGGTCTGGAATGAAGAAACAAAGCAAGTACCAAGAGGTCATATCTTTTCTGAAAAATGGCATCGAGTCTGGACACTTTCCTACGGGAAGTCGCCTGCCTTCTATCCGTCAACTGAGCCTGGACTTTCACTGTAGCAAGGACACCATTCAACGAGCCCTGCTGGAATTACGGCACGAACAATACCTCTATGCCAAGCCCCAGAGTGGCTATTATGTTCTAGAACAAGGACAACACCAGGACCTAGAAATCGAAGTCACTGACGAACATGCCAGCGCCTATGACGATTTTCGACTCTGTGTCAATGAAACCTTGATTGGCCGGGAAAACTACCTCTTCAACTACTATGACAACCAAGAAGGATTAGAAGACCTAAGACAGTCCATTCACCATCTCCTCTTTGACCAAGCCCTCTACTGCAAGGCTGACCAGCTGGTATTGACTTCTGGAACCCAACAAGCCTTGTTTATCCTTTCTCAAATATCCTTTCCAAGCCAAGCAAAGGAAATCTTGGTGGAACAGCCGACCTACCATCGGATGAATCGTCTCTTGATTGCTCAGGGATTGGACCATCAAACGATTGAACGAGGCATTGATGGGATTGACTTGGAGGAACTGGAAGACCATTTCAAGACAGGAAAAATCAAGTTTTTCTACACTATTCCTCGCTTCCACTATCCTCTGGGGCATTCCTATTCAGAACAGGACAAACGGACTATTCTTGACTTAGCTACCAAGTATGGTGTCTATATCGTAGAGGACGACTATCTAGGGGATTTAGACTCCAAGAAAGGCCAGACCTTCCACTATCTGGATACAGAGGAGCGCGTCATTTATATCAAGTCCTTCTCAACCAGCCTCTTTCCAGCCCTGCGGATAACTGCACTCATTCTTCCAAATGCTATCAAGGAAGCCTTTGTGGCCTACAAAAATATCCTAGACTACGACAGTAACCTCATCATGCAAAAGGCCCTGTCACTCTATATTGACAGTCAATTGTTTGAGAAAAATCGTTTGGCTCGCTTGTCCAATCAGGAAGCTTACCAAAAACAACTCGAGGAAAGACTAGCTAACACTCCTTGTCCCCTTCCTCACTTTCCCCTACACGATGGTTTATTGCTCGATCTGAGACAATATCCTAAAATCGCCAGTCTCAAACACAGCCAACTGGGCTTAGACTTCTTTGAAGAGGCTTACTTGGATGCCTGTCCTTATCAATTTGCCAAGGTTTCCTTAGACAATCTGGAAAATGTTTTAAACTATTTAAAAGCAGAATTGGATTGACCTCCAACTCTGCTTTTTTCTTATTGTTCAACTTCTGTTAGGCTTGCTGCTTTTTCAAGATATTTTTGGTAGGTGCCGTCATCCTTGAGTTTTTGGATGACCTTGTCCACCACTTCTTTCAAATCAGCACTATTTTTTCTAAGGGCAACTGCATTAGCTTCGCCGTCTTTCATCTTCAAGCTGACAGTTGCGACAGCTAGGTCGGCATTTTTAGCAGCATAGCTAAGCGCAACAGGTTCATCCATATGAACAGCATCTACTTTTCCAGCCTGCAATTCATTGACTGCTTCACCCATATTTGTTAAGGATGTCAATTGAGCTTTTGGCAATTGTTCCTTGACCATTGATTCTGGAACAGTCCCTTTTTGGGCTGCAATATTAGCACTTTCAAGGCTTGTTAAATCCTTGTATTTTTCTACATCAGCCTTACGAACTAAGAAACTAATCTTGTTTTCATAGTAAGGGATTGAAAAATCAAAGACTTCTTTTCTCTCGTCAGTAGCGCTAATTCCCGCAACTGCTAGGTCAGCCTTACCAGTTTGAAGACTGGTCAAGACATTATCAAAACTCATGCTTGAGATTTCCAACTTAACCCCAAGTTCATCCGCAATCGCTTGGGCCATATCAATATCCGCACCGACTACCTGGTTTTTTCCGTCAACCAATGCTTGGAATTCAAAGGGTGCATAGTCAGGACTAGTCGCTACAACTAATTTCCCCTTTTGCTTAATGGCCTCAAGAGCTGACTGAGAACCATTAGCACCTGACTGACAAGCAACTAAGAAGAAGCTTGCAAGAAAACTACATAAAACAAATATCCATTTTTTAAATTTCATAAATAAACAACCTCTCTGTTAATTTTGTATAATTATAACGCTATCCAAGGTGCTTGTCAAGTGTTTATTGAATTTTTATCTTAAAAATATTTTTTTCATTCAAGAAAAGGAGCCATCAGTTGATTTCAAGCTCCTTTTTATACAAAACTATCCTATTTTATAGTTCGACAATCTTACCTGTTTCAAAGTAAACAACCCATTCACAGATATTTTTGGCATAATCTCCAATGCGTTCCAAGAAGGCAATTACTTGGAAGTAATCACGTCCTGTAACGATGGCATCTGGATTTTTCTTGATTTCTTCTGTAGCCAAGTCACGAATGCTATCAAAGTAATGGTTGATTTTTTCGTCCATGGCTGCTACTTCATAGGCCTGGTCTACTGAACCATTCAGATAAAGTTCAAGGGCTGCTTCGACGAAGTTTTTGACATCGCGACCCATTCTCTTGATTTCTTCTTCAACAGCCGGGATACGTTGCTCTCCCTTCATACGAATGGCTGCTTTTGCAATGGAAACAGCATGGTCACCCATACGCTCCAAGTCAGATACGGCTTTTAAAACTGTTAAAACTGTACGCAAGTCTTGAGAAACGGGTTGTTGAAGGGCAATCATTTCAAATGATTTTTTCTCCAATTTCACTTCGTATTCGTTTACTTCTGCATCGTCTTCGATGACTTCTTTAGCCAAATCACGGTCATGCGTAACAAAGGCACGTACCGTACGATTGATTTGGGATAGCACTTCTTGTCCCATAGCATAGAACTGGTTGTGCAATTTCTCTAAATCTTCCTCAAATTGAGAACGTAACATCTTTTATCTCCTTATCCAAATTTTCCTGAAATATAATCTTCTGTTTCCTTGTGTTGTGGGTTGAGGAACATCTTCTTGGTATCATTAAACTCGATTAAATCTCCATCTAGGAAAAATCCTGTCTTGTCAGAGATGCGAGAAGCTTGTTGCATGGAACGCGTAACCAAGAGCATGGTGTATTTATCTTTTAAGCCATACAAGGTTTCCTCAATCTTACCAGCAGAGATAGGGTCCAAGGCTGAAGTTGGTTCATCCAAGAGGATGATTTTAGGACTGGTTGCCAAGACACGGGCAACACAGACACGTTGCTGTTGTCCACCTGAAAGCCCGATAGCTGAATCATGCAGGCGGTCCTTAACCTCATCCCAAATGGAAGCTCGTTGCAAGGCTTTTTCTACTGCTTCATCCAGAACCTGCTTGTCCTTAACTCCATTGATACGAAGCCCGTAAACAACATTTTCATAGATAGACATAGGGAAGGGATTTGGTTGTTGGAAAACCATACCGATTTCCTTGCGCAATTCAACTGTATCTGTACGTGGACTGTAAATGTTGTGGCCGTTGTAAACCACCGAACCAGTTGTAGTCACCTCTGGATTGAGATCCCCCATGCGGTTGATAGCCTTGAGAAGGGTTGACTTCCCTGACCCAGATGGACCGATCAAAGCTGTAATTTCCTTGGGTTGGAAAGATAGGGAAACACTATTCAAGGCCTTCTTTTGATTGTAGTAAACGGACAGGTCTGACACCTGTAAAATCGCTTCTGTCATACTGTTTCCTTTCTATCCAAAGTGTCCTGTTACGTAGTCATTGGTTGACTGTAATTTTGCATTTTGGAAAATATTAGAGGTCTTATCGTACTCGATCAAGTCACCCAAGTAGAAAAATCCTGTGTAATCACTAGCACGCGCAGCCTGCTGCATACTGTGGGTCACGATGATGATGGTAAAGTCCTTCTTCAATTCCAACATGGTTTCTTCCAGCTGGGCTGTCGCAATCGGATCCAAGGCTGACGCAGGCTCATCCATCAAAAGAATATCTGGTTTAACAGAGATAGCACGAGCGATACAGAGACGCTGCTGCTGACCTCCTGATAGGGTCAAGGCTGACTTGTGCAAATCGTCTTTGACTTGGTCCCAAAGGGCCGCCTGACGAAGAGAGGTTTCCACAATTTCATCCAAGACTTGCTTGTCCTTAACCCCTGCACGTTCATGGGCAAAAGTGATATTGCG
Organism: Streptococcus mitis; assembly: GCF_023109105.1. Classification (GTDB taxonomy): domain Bacteria; phylum Bacillota; class Bacilli; order Lactobacillales; family Streptococcaceae; genus Streptococcus; species Streptococcus mitis_BW. The sequence continues at coordinate 158,560 of NZ_JALDTZ010000003.1, read as the reverse complement.
GTAGATAGACTTGGCAAAGGGATTTGGGCGTTGGAAAACCATTCCGATGTGCTTACGCATCTCATAGACATTGATTTCTGGACGGTTGACGTCAATCCCTTGATAAAGAATTTGACCTGTTACCTTGGCAATATCAATGGTATCATTCATACGGTTGAGACTGCGGAGGTAGGTTGACTTCCCTGAACCAGAAGGGCCAATTAAGGCTGTAATTTTATTTTTTTCAAATTGCATATCGATGCCCTTGATGGATTCTTTTTTACCGTAGTAAACATGTAAATCCTTAGTAGAGAGGGCCACTTTCTCTTCAGGAAAGGTGATGATATGCTTTTCATCCCAATTATATTTTGACATGGCTTCTCCTTTAGGCAGCGGTTAATTTCTTATGTAGGTAGCTTCCGAGTTTGCGAGCTCCAAAGTTAAAGATGAGGATAAAGATGAGGAGCACGGCTGCAGAACCTGCTGATACGATGGTCCCATCTGGAATGGTTCCTTCACTGTTGACTTTCCAGATGTGGACAGCCAAGGTTTCTGCTTGACGGAAGATAGAGATTGGGCTGGTCACACTGAGAATATTCCAGTTAGACCAGTCCAGAGCTGGAGCGGATTGTCCTGCTGTATAGATGAGAGCAGCAGCCTCACCAAAGATACGACCAGAGGCCAAGACAACCCCCGTTACGATACCTGGAAGAGCTTCTGGAATAACCACATGAACCACAGTCTCCCAACGAGAAATTCCAAGGGCCAGACCAGCCTCACGTTGCGTATGGTGAACGTGTTTCAAGCTGTCCTCAACATTACGAGTCATCTGAGGCAGGTTAAAGACTGTCAAGGCCAAGGCACCTGAGATGATTGAAAATCCATACTCAAACTGAACTACAAAGATCAAGTAACCAAAGAGACCAACAACCACTGATGGTAGTGAAGACAAGATTTCAATACAGGTTCTGACAAAGTTGGTCACAGGACCTTTTTTAGCATATTCAGCTAGGAAAATCCCAGCTCCCATAGATAAGGGCACAGAGATAATCAAGGTAATAACCAGAAGGAAGAAGGAATTATAGAGCTGAATTCCAATCCCTCCACCTGCTTGGTAGGAAGATGATTTGCCAGTCAAGAAAGACCAAGAGATGTGGGGCAATCCACGAACCAAGATATAAAGAATCAAGGATGCCAAGATGGCAACAATAATTCCTGCAATTGAGTAGAGGACAGCTGTTGCAATTTTATCTAATTTCTTAGCGTGCATAGTTTTTCTTTCCTCTTTCTTTCGTAATCAATTTAATGACACTGTTGAAGGCCAAACTCATCAAAAGCAAGACTAAGGCCAGTGACCAGAGAACGTTATTGTCAACTGTTCCCATAACGGTATTTCCAATACCCATGGTCAAAACAGAGGTCAAGGTCGCAGCAGGTGTTGTTAGTGAAGTTGGGACAACGGCTGAGTTTCCGACCACCATCTGAATAGCCAAGGCCTCCCCAAAGGCACGCGCCATCCCAAAGACCACTGCTGTGAAAATCCCTGAACGCGCTGCCTTCAAGGTCACGCGCCAGATGGTTTGCCAACGAGTAGCCCCCATAGCCAAGCTAGCTTCGCGGTAGTGACGAGGTACCGCACGCAAGCTATCGGTTGTCATAAAGGTTACCGTCGGTAAAATCATGACAAAGAGAACGAAAATCCCTGACAAAATCCCAAAACCAGTACCACCAAATACACTGCGGACAAAAGGAACTACGACCTGCAAACCGATAAATCCATAAACGACTGAAGGAATTCCGACTAAGAGTTCAATAGCTGGTTGCAAGATTCTAGCACCTTTTGGTGAAACCTCGGTCATAAAGACTGCCGCACCAATAGCAAATGGAGTTGCGATAAGGGCTGATAGAATTGTGACAATAAAGGAACCCAAAATCATTGGAAGGGCACCGAATTGTTTCCCAGAAGGATTCCAAGTCTGTCCAAATAGGAAATCAAAAATGTTGACTCCATTAACAAAGAAGGTCGATAAGCCTTTCTGAGCCACGAAAATCAAAATCATAGCCACAATGATGACAATCAAAGACAGACAGGCAAAGGTCAATCCTTTTCCTAGTTTCTCTAGACGAGAGTTCTTTGAGGGAGAAAGTAATTTTTTAGCTAATTCTTCTTGATTCATTATTGACTCCCTTCTAGTGCTGTCACCGTTCCTACAGCATCTTTTTCAACCTTCATTTCCTTAACAGAAATATAGCCCATTCCCTTAACGATTCCACTTTGCGCTTCATCTGAGAGGACAAAGTTGAGGAATTCTGCCACCAATTCATTTGGCTGACCTAGGGTGTACATGTGTTCATAAGACCATAAAGGCCAATTGTTAGTTGTAACGTTTTCTGAGATTGGCTCATAACCATTGAGTTTGATAGTCGCTACTGAATCATCAACATAGGCGAAGGCTAAGTAAGAAATGGCTCCTGGTGTTTGAGAAACAATGGATTTAACCATTCCGTTTGAATCTTGTTCTTGACTCTGCATAGCAGATTGGCCATCCATGATAACACTATCAAAGGTTGCACGCGAACCAGAACTTGCCGCACGGTTAATAATAGAAATGGCTAGGTCTTTGCCACCGACTTCTTTCCAGTTGGTAATTTTACCTGTAAAAATTTTGCGAAGTTGTTCTGTCGTAAGATTATCAACATCTACTTCTTTATTGATGATAACAGCTATACCCGCAACAGCTACCTTGTGGTCAACTAAGGCAGAGGCGTCTATCCCGTCTTTTTCCTCGGCAAATACGTCTGAATTTCCTACATCAACTGCTCCAGACTGAACCTGAGACAGACCTGTACCAGACCCTCCACCTTGGACGTTGACTGTTTTTCCAACGTGCATAGAGCCAAATTCATCTGCTGCTGCTTCGACCAAGGGCTGAAGAGCCGTTGAGCCAACAGCTGTCATGGATTCTCCACGATCAATCCAGCTAGCGCATCCCGCCAAAGAACCTGCTAGCAAAAGAGCCGCAAGGGATAGAGCGAGTTTTTTCCTTTTTTTCACTGTTTTTCTCCTTGAAAATAATGGTGAATGCTGTGAATTTTTTCAACTATTTATTTATGTTTTTCCTTTTTAAAATTGGGAGCCAACTGAAGTTGCTAGCTTAGTTTTACTAGAAATTTGCTTAGTTTCCTTCTCCACCAATTTTGACTTAAAATGAAAGACAATTTGAAAAAAATCCATACTTCCACTATAACATAGACAAGCTACTTTGACTAGCATTTTCACTTGAATCTGAGGCCTTTTGGAAAATAATTTTTCAAAACATTTCCAGTCACCTTTGCAAAGCCCAAACCATTGCCTTGAACTAAAACTTGGTACCAACCATTTGGCAGACTTTCCGCCAGCTGAACAGTTTCTCCAGCCGCATACTTTACAAACTCTTCTTGGTCAATTTCAACCGACTGCTCGACCTGACTCGGTTTCAAGGCTAGACCAAGAGCAAAACTGGGTTCAAAGCGTTTCTTCTTAAAGGTACCCAGATGCAGTCCATTGCGAGCAATCTTGAGTTTCCCTAAATCTGGCAAGAGTTCTGGCAAGAGATAGAGTTGGTCTCCAAAAGTCTGCAAGATGCCCAGTAGATTAACCTTCAAGTGTTTTTGGGCAAATTCCTGCCACAAGGCAACTTGTTCACGGCTGAGATTGCTCTTACTTGCCTTACATTTAGGGGTTGGATTTTCACCTTTAAACTGTAGATGGGCTACAAACTGCCCCTCTCCCTTAAAATGATGAGGGTACATCCGAGCTGTTTCTGGCAAATCAATTCCAGCTACCATTCCATTGATATGTTCAACTGGCAACAAGTCAAAATCATACTCTTTCAGTAGCCAATTGACAATCTCTTCGTTTTCCTCAGGTGCCCAGGTACAGGTTGAATAAACCAAACGACCGCCTTCAGCTAGCATGGTCACTGCATCTGCTAGAATTTCTCTTTGCAAGCTAGCACATTGACTCGGATAATCTAAGCTCCAATAGTCCATAGCATCTGGCTGCTTACGAAACATTCCTTCACCAGAGCAAGGGGCATCAAGGACAATGAGGTCAAAATAGCCTTTAAAGACCTTGGCCAAGCGGTCAGCAGATTCATTGGTCACCACAACATTTGTCGCTCCAAAGCGCTCCATGTTTTCTACTAAAATCTTAGCCCGTTTGCTTGAAATTTCATTGGAAACCAGGATACCTTCACCTGCTAGATAGGCTGCTAGTTGAGTTGATTTGCCACCTGGTGCAGCGGCCAAGTCCAAGACCTTCATTCCAGGACTGGGCTGGGCTACCTGAGCCACTATCTGAGCAGCAGGTTCTTGCGAATAAACCAAACCTGTAGCATGCTCAGGAGATTTCCCTGAAACCTTCCCATAGTGGCCCCAAGGGGTTTGAGGAATGGGATCAGGAAAGGAAACTGGCGCTTCTTTTAAAGGATTGACCCGAAAAGCCGAAACCGCTTCCTCCTCAAAAGAGGCAAGAAAATCTCTTGCCTCATCTCCTAGTATCTCTTCATATTTTTCAACAAATCCTTCTGGAAATTGCATTTAAGTTCTTTTCCTTTCGTAAATATAGGACTGAATTTCCTCTTGCATCTCAAGAGGCACCATCATGACCGCCTGTCTGGTTTGAAAATCAGGAGTTTCACCAGAAAGAGTCACAACCCGATAACCCAGACTTTCCCCTAAAATACTGGCGGCAGCATAATCCCATGGTTGCAGATAAGTGACATAGGTCAACAAACGCCCTGACAAAATCTTGGCAAAACTAATGGCCGCACTCCCATAGACACGAACACCAAGTACAGCTCGACTCAAATCAGCCAGGCCCCATTCATTAGTTTCTAGCATACCACTATTTCCTGCAATGAGAAAATCTCCAAGAGGTTTTGCTTTAAAGGGAGCTAGGGGCTTATCATTTCGACAAACTGGAAAGGCTCCACCACCATGGTAACAATCCCCTTTGACCACATCATAAATCAGACCAAACTGCCCTTGACCATTTTCAAAATAAGCCATCATGACAGCAAAATCTTCCTGCTGGGCTACAAAGTTATTGGTGCCATCAATTGGATCAATGACCCAAACCTTGCCCTCTTGAACCGAAGCTCTCAGACAACCTTCTTCAGCACAAATCTTATCCTCAGGATAACGGGATAGAATCTCACCAACCAATAGCTCCTGAACTTCCTTGTCCAGTCTGGTCACCAAATCCGTTGGAGAGGTCTTGGTCTCAATCTGCAAATCTTCCTGCATATGGTCAAGGATGTACTGGCCCGCTTTTTTAACAAGCTCTTTGGCAAATTCAAATTTACTTTCCAAGAGAAATCTTTCCTTCCCCTTTTTCCTTAGCCGCCTGAACTGCTCGGTAAAACGAATAGCCACTAACCGTTTCAAATTCTCGTCCCAAACGTTTTTCTTCGCTCTTACTTGGCACGACCGCTTTGAATCCTTTATAGGAATCCAGTAACTTTTTAGCCTCTACCTTGCCTTCATAGGCAGCTTCAACATCATTAAAAAAAGAAAGCACTGAAGCAAGTTCTTCAGTGCTCCACGACAAATCTAGTGGGTAACTATACTGTTTGTTCATTAACTAATACCAGCTCTCATTCTTGCTTCTTTTAGTTCTTGCTTACGGTAACTACGAGGGAGAAAAGCACGAATCTCATCTTCATTAAAACCAATCTGCATACGTTTTGCATCGATAATAATCGGACGACGCAAAAGACTTGGATACTGCTCAATCAAATGAAGCAATTCCGATACCGAGATACTCTCTACATCAATATTCAATTTTTGAAAAATTTTTGAACGAGTTGAAATGATGTCATCAGTACCATTTTCGGTCAAGTAAAGGATGTGTTGCAATTCTTTTCTTGTTAAAGGACTGGTCATAATATTGTGTTCCTCAAAGGGCACCTTATGTTTTTCTAACCAGGCCTTTGCCTTACGACATGAAGTACAGCTCGGTGATAGAAATAGTGTAATCATGCTTTTCTCTTCTTATCTATACTTTGCTACCTCTATTATACAAAAAAATAAAGCGCTTGACTAGGGATTTTTAGAAAAAAAAGCCTATTTTTTCAAGAAAAATAGACTGTTCGCGAACGATTGACGCAATTGGATTTGGCTATACTCAATGAAAATCAAAGAGCAAACTAGGAAGCTAGCCGTAGGTTGCTCAAAACACTGTTTTGAGGTTGCAGATAGAACTGACGAAGTCAGCTCAAAACACTGCTTTGAGGTTGTAGATAAGGCTGACGGAGTCAGTCACATATATAATCCAAGGCGAAGCTGACGTGGTTTGAAAAGATTTTCGAAGAGTATTAATTCACTCTTAACGATGGTTTCAAATGATATACATTTTTATATATACAAATTAAAAACATCTTTCTTTTCACTTCTTACGACTTTTTAGATATAGATAGCCAAAAAAGCTTTCATAGAGGGCAAAAAAGAGGAGGAAGGCATGGAGGAAGAAGGCCTCTGGCAAAATCAGAATAACTGGATCCTTGGCTGGATCAAAAAGCCAGGTATCATCTCCCACAAAGAGAATTTGATGAAAAAGAGTAAAGAACTGCTCAAAACCAATCAAAACTCCCCCAAGTCCAATCAACACAGGTAAAATTACTAAAGCGAACAACGCCTTACTAAATAGAGATAGAAATCCTTTTTTCACAATCCCTTTTACAAAGAAATAGAAGCTTGGCAGTGTCATTAGGGCTACTAGCTGAACCAAGTGAAAGAGGTTCTTGACCACTGCAAAGTGGTGCAGACCAGCTGCTGACGAACGAAAATCAGGCATCTGCAAGACCTGACTAAAAGGATTGGTCAGGTAATTCATCAAGATATGAAAGTTGTATTGAATGGTTTCTGGTTTTAGATAGAGGCGATCTGTTAAGTTCAGCCACTGAATTTCCAACGGATAAAAAATCCAAGCCAAATAAATGGTCAGAAGGATTGAGAGAGAGAAGAGAAAAAGCATAGAGCTCCAAAAGGTCAGTTTAATTTTCATCAAAATCCCACTCCGCAAGGCTAGAAACCACATAAGTCGGTGCGATTGGTAGATCTGCTACTTCTTCTGCCTTGGTAAAACCTGTCGTCACCAAGAGCGTTGGAATGCCATTGTCAATCCCAGCCCGGATATCAGTCAGGTAATTGTCCCCGACCATGATTAACTCTTCACGTTCCAAACCTAGATGCTCAACCGCCTTGTCCATAATGATAGCATTTGGTTTTCCTATATAAACAGGTTTCACTCGTGTTGCTACTTCAAGCAGGGTAATCAGTGAACCTGCTCCAGGTAAAAGCCCTCGTTCTGTCGGAATGTTGAGGTCAGGATTGGTTCCGATAAAGTGAGCACCCTTTTGGATCGCAAGAGTTGCTGTGGCAAATTTTTCATAGTCGACTTGCCAGTCCAGGCCAACTACTACATAGGCAGGATTTTCCTTGTCTTCCACATATCCAGCCGCCTTGATAGCATCCTTTAGCCCTACTTCTCCGATGACATAGACAGTCTTTTCAAGACCCAAGTCATTCATATAGTCGATAGTTGCCAAGGTCGCTGTGTAGACAGTCGATAGGGGTGTATCAATATTAAAATTCTGAGCCAACATCTCCTGAACACTCTCAGGAGTGCGGGTTGTATTGTTAGTCACAAAGAGATAGGGAATGTCCCGCTTTTGCAATTCATGGACAAAAGCCTCTCCTGCCGGGATTCGATCTTTCCCCTTATAAATAGTGCCGTCTAAATCAATTAAATAGCCTTTATATTTCATACTTTCTCCCTAATCCTTTTTTATTTCTTGCCAAGTGATAATAGCTTGGGCATTAGTAGCCCCGTCGCTTGTAATCTCATGCTTGCTTTCCAGTCCAGTCCGTTCAACAGCCGATGTAATAAGCCCACCTGGTCGAACTTCCTTGACATACTTGAGGTTAATCTTTCGAGGAATATAGTGGGTCAAAAAATCCTCACCCATAACCTCAAAAATCCAGTCCAGATACTTACTGTTATTAACATGACCATTCATATCCAAGTCGTAAAAACGGACATGGTAATCCTTACTGATTGACTCTTCTAGATTTGCATACTTTGGCCCGCGAATCATTTTTTTATCAAACTCAGACTGGTAAGGAGCCACAATCTCAGGTTCTACTGCATGAACTTTTCGACTGTCTCTATCCATAAGAACAAAGGTCGCCATCATGTGGATGAGTTCCTGTCCCTCTTCATCATAAATGGTAAAGCGACGATAGCAAAAGAGTCGATTGTAGCTCAAGGCTTCCGTTTCGATGGTGATTTCTTCCGCAAAACGAGGCAAACGAGCCACCTCAATATCATAGTCTGTGATAATCCAGACCAGATTATAGTTTTCTAAAATGGCCTTATCACTAACACCCAGTTCAATAGACTGCATCCCTGAAACTTGTAGGGATAGTAAAATCACATCTGGAAGTTTGATATGACCGTTCATATCAGCCATATCAAAAGGAATTTTTATTTTCATTTGATAAGTTAAGCCCATCATCCTACTCCAAAATAAATCGTTCTGCTACAGTATCTCCCAAAAAGAGACCTCTCTTTGTCATGCGAACTCGGTCACCCTCTATTTGCATGAGACCTTGTTGAACCAATTCCCTGACAATTTCTCCATAAAGTCCTTCAAAAGACCGTCCAAATTTTTCCTCAAATCGCACCATGGATACCCCTGATTTCTTACGAAGCCCTAGGAACATTTCTTCTTCCATTTGCTCTTTTTGGCTCAGGTGTTCTTCGGTGATGCGAGTATTGCCTTCCTCAACCGCAGTGAGATAATGACGAACGGGACCATGATTTTTATAGCGTACTCCATTGACATAGCCAGAAGCCCCAGCACCGATGCCATAGTATTCAGCATTGTCCCAGTACATGAGATTGTGGCGACTTTCAAAACCAGGCTTGGAGAAATTGGAAATCTCATAATGCTCAAAACCAGCTCGCTCCAGCTCTGCGATGATGTACTCAAACATCTCAGCTTCCAGTTCCTCCTTAGGCAGAGGCAATTTCCCTCGTCGCATCCGGTTCATAAAGACAGTATGATTTTCTAAAATCAAGCTATACAAACTCATATGGGGAATATCTAGCCCAATGGCTTTAGCCACATTTTCCTTGACCTGCTCCATGGTCTGACCAGGTAAGGCATAAATCAAATCGATGGAGATATTGTCAAAACCAGCCAGTTTGAGACGGTCGATATTTTCATAAATATCCTTCTCCAAATGACTGCGCCCAATCTTTTTCAGCATCTTGTCGTCAAAGGTCTGCACACCTAGCGAAACACGATTGACAGCTGAGTTTTTCAAAACGGTAATCTTATCCGCATCCAAGTCGCCTGGATTGGCTTCAATGGTCAACTCTTCTAAGACAGACAAGTCCAAGTTTTTAGTCAAGCCCTTCAATAACACCTCCAGTTGCGAAGCTGACAAGGCTGTTGGTGTCCCACCACCGATGTAGAGGGTTCGCAACTTTTGAATATCATAAGATTGAAATTCTGCTAACAAATGCTCCAAATAGCTATCGACTGGCTGATTCTTGATAAACACTTTTGAAAAGTCACAATAATAACAAATCTGGGTACAAAATGGGATGTGCACATAGGCTGACGTTGGTTTTTTCTGCATAGTAATTATTATACCACAAAGACAGGCTACGAGAAAAAAATCACCATCCCTAGATACAAAGTCCGTCTAGAGATGGTGATGGTTTATTCTTCTGTTATGTCAATAACAATCTCTTCTGATTCATCAAGAGTTTCGGCCTTTTCTTGCCATTGCTCCTTGAGATTGTTAAAGGTTTCTTTTGATGCTTTTGTCGCTTGACAAGCGCATGATTTAGCTTGAGCAAGTACACTGTCCACAGTGATTTCACCTGACTCAACCTGTTCTTTAGTTTTCAGAACAAAATCTGTAGCCTGCTCCTTGACTTCTGTCAGTTTGTCACAGACCTGCTCCTTGGCATACTCTGGATTTTCTCGCAAATCATCTAGAAAATCTTGAGCCTGACTGCAAACTTGTTTTCCTTTGTCACTTGTTAAAAACAAGGCAAGAGCTGCACCTGAAACGGTTCCTAAAAGGATTGAGGATAGTTTACCCATAAGGATTCTCCTTTTTTATTTTTTGAAAAATTTACTTGCAAGACGAAGGGCTGACAGACTTGCACCAGTCTTGAGTGTTTTTGAACCCGCTGATGAAGCTTTCTTGCTCAAGACACGCGCATGGTCATTGAGGTCTGAAACAGATAGCGATAAATCTGCAACAGCACTGAAGAGTGGATCAATCGTTGCCACCTTGACATTGATATCATCTGCCAAGACATTGACCTTAGCCAATAATTCATTAGTATGATGCAAGGTCACATCCACATCTGAAGTCAAGGTTTTAATCGTCTTTTCTGTTTCATCGATAACACGTCCAAGCTTTTGTACAGTAATGATTAGATACACTAAAAATACAATCAAAGCAAGGGCTACAAGAATATATGCAACTTCTAACATTTAATTTTCCTCCTCTGTAACATAGTAAGGGACCTTCTTTCGATTTTGATATAGAATGATAAAAATACCAAGACCGATAAGGACAACTGACAGCCATTGAGATACTCGAAGGCCAAAGAACATGAGGCTATCTGTCCGCATACCTTCGATAACCATACGACCGAAACCATACCAAATCAAGTAGAAAGCAGTAATATGACCTCGTCTGAGGCTCTTCCATTTTCGTCTAAAAATCAGAATCAAGGCAAATCCAAGCAGATTCCATAGAGACTCATAAAGGAAGGTTGGCTGACGGTAGCTCCCCTCGATATACATCTGGTCCCGGATAAAGGCAGGTAGATAATTCAGATTATCCACTGCTGCACCATAAGCTTCTTGGTTAAAGAAATTTCCCCAGCGACCCAAACTTTGGGCAATCATGACGCTAGGCGCCGCAATATCTAGAAAATCCCAAGTATTGATGAGTTTACGATCAGCAAAGATATAGAGTACAAGAGCCCCAGTAATCAAACCACCGTAAATGGCCAAACCACCATTCCAAATGGCAAAAATTTCTCCCAAGTTCTGACTATAGTAATCAAAACGGAAAATAACGTAGTAAAGACGAGCTCCTAAAATAGCCAAGGGAAAGGCGATCAAGATGAAATCTAAAATATCGTCTGGGATGATCTTCTTTCTAGGTGCTTCTTTCATGGTCAAATAAACCGCAAGAATCAAACCTGTGACAATACACAAGGCATACCATCGAATAGCTAGAGGACCTAGATGAATAGCAATTGGATCAAGCATTAGGCACCTCGTTTTGAGCAATGAGATTTGTCAAGCGTTCTTCGAACAAACGCGTAGCATCAAAGCCCATTTCCTTGGCACGATAATTCATGGCAGCTGCCTCAATCACAACAGAGATATTACGACCTGTTTTCACCGGGATACGGATACGAGGAATAGCTACACCAGAAATTTCTATTTCCTCTGCATTATTTCCAAGACGATCAAAGGTCTTATGTGTATCATAATTTTCCAAGTAAACAGCTAGCTGGACTTGTGAAGAATCCTTGACCGCACTCGCTCCGTAGAGACTCATAACATCGATAATCCCAACCCCACGAATTTCAATCAAGTGTTTCAAGATTTCGGCTGGTTCGCCCCAAAGAGTAATCTCATCCTTGGCAAAAATATCGACACGATCATCAGCCACCAAGCGGTGACCACGTTTGACAAGCTCCAGACCTGTTTCACTCTTACCGATGCCACTATCTCCCTGAATCAAAACACCCATACCATAGATATCCATCAAGACACCGTGCACACTGGTCCGTTCTGCCAAACGAGAATCCAGATAACTAGATAATTCTCCAGACAAACGACTAGTAGCTGTACGGCTGGTTAAAATGGCAATCTTACATTCTCTGGCTGCCTTCAACATCTCCTCTGGAATCACCAAACCACGGGCAACAATGACCGCAGGCGTCTCAGGTAGAAACATTTTTTTCAAGACTTGGTAACGGTTGTGAGAGGACATCGAAACAAGATAAGACCACTCCTTCATTCCCAAGAGCTGGATTCGCTCTGGTGTGTAGTAGTCAAAATAACCTGTCATTTCAAGACCAGGTCGCGTAATGTCCGCGGTATTGATTTCCTTTTCAAGCAATTCTGGTTCACCATAGACAATGTCTAGTCTAAGCTTTTCAATCACTTCTTTTACTAAAACCGACATCATTTCCTCCTTCAAATGAGTTCTTCTCTCTATTATATCAAATTGTAGGAGGATATTTCAGATTTTTGCAGGCTTTGGAGTATTTATTTGATGTTACTTGGGAAAAGATTTGACTAGGAAGTCTTTTCGTACTCTTTTAAATTAACCTAGACAAGTCTACTGCAAATCGGTCAACGTCTATCACCAAGTCCCTTCCAGATTTTTCTAAGTAAATCCTTGGAAGACCTTTTGTTAATATTCTGTTCGCATCAGCCATATCTTGAGGATAGGTATAGAACTGTTGACCTTGTGGAAACTGATTTCGGACTTGCCATTTTTCAAAATCCTTCAGAAAAGTCTTATGAGACGGCATACTAACTTCTTCGAACATCGAATGGTCAAAATATTTCACCAATCGATAGAGACCATGAACTTCATCAGCAAAGCATTTATCTATCTTTTCAAAAGGATAACCCCGTCTCTGATAAGCTAGGCATAAGTTTTGCAAGGAGTCACTTAATGCAACTGCATCTTTTCTTTCCAAACTTATAAAATACCGAACAGAAAATTCTTCCATACCTGTTCGTTTTTTCTTCTCGAGAAACTGTTGTGCCAGTATAATAGACTCTGATAATCTATCTTCATCTTGATAATAAAGAGCGTATAAAAGATTAATGACGTTTTGGGGATAATAGGTTCCTTTCAGTAAAGGCAAGTCTTCTGGTATATAAGATGAAATGACTGAAAAATCATTACATGCAAATGAGGTAAATAAGCCTCTCAAAATACCATCAGTATAGATTGTTGCACTTGCAAGCAAACCACCTCTTATCAATTTGTCTCTTCCAACTTGCCACAAAGCATTATTTAATTGTTTATAATCTCCGTCTAAAAAAGCTATATAGTATGCAAAATACTTGATATCATCTAGCAATAAGCTACTGTACAACTTTGTCCTTAAAACACTATCAGACAATACTTTCGAATCCTTCAAATACTTATGAAAAATCCTCTGATTAGACTCTTCAAATTCCTGCCAGTTTATAGGATTTGAATAATAACCCCAATCCTTAAAACGTTCTTCGCGCATCTTTTGATATTCTTTTATATACTCTTTCATAAGTTCATCCTATCTCTATACAATGTGCAAAAAAAGACTAGACAAGTCTAGCCTTTCATTTCTAATTAGAATTTTTTACGTTTACGAGCTGCTTCTGATTTACGTTTACGTTTTACAGAAGGTTTTTCATAGAATTCACGTTTGCGTGTTTCTTGAAGAGTACCAGCTTTAGTAACCGCACGTTTGAAACGACGAAGTGCGTCGTCAAGAGATTCATTCTTACGTACTACTGTTTTAGACATTTTTTTCACTCCCTTCAAGTTCAAGATCTATTCTATTTTACACGTAAAAGGAATAATTGTCAAGAAAAATGCGGTTTAATTTTGATTTTTTCTGCCATTTATACAAGTCTTGAAACCACTCATTCCAAAGGGTTTCACTTTTTTATTTTTCAAGTAAGCTGAGCGCTTCAGCATCTGCAATGATGGTCACATCAGGGTGGTTTTGTAGGCTACTTGCTGGTAGACTCTCAGTCACTGGGCCAGACACTGTTCCGGCAATGGCTTCTGCTTTTGATTCACCGTAAGCAAAGAGAAGGATTGACTTGGCATCCAAGATGTTTTTAATCCCCATTGAAATGGCTTGGGTTGGAACGTCTTCAATCTTGTCAAAGAAGCGCGCATTGGCTTCGATAGTCGACTGGTCAAGCTCTACCAGATGCGTTTGACTGTCAAATGGAGTACCAGGTTCATTAAATCCGATGTGTCCATTGCGACCGATTCCCAAGATTTGGAGGTCAACTGGATGGTCAGCCAAAATTTGATTGTAGCGTTCAACTTCAGCTTCAGCATTGTCCTTAACACCACGAGGCAAGAAACTTTCTTTAAATGGTTTTTGGTTAAACAAGTTTTCTTGCATAAAGTAACGATAAGACTGTGGGTTATCCCCATCAAGCCCTACATACTCATCAAGGTTGACACTGGTTAGTTTTGAAAAATCAAGGTCACTCTCAACGATTTCCTTGTAAAACTCCAGTGGGCTGCTTCCTGTCGCAAGTCCTAGGGTTTGAGCTCCATTTGCCAACCTTTCCTTCAAAATCTCAAAAGCAACTTTTCCACCTTCGACTTGGTTTTCAACTTTAATGACTTTCATCTATTTATCCTCCGTTTTAATCTATATTTATTATATGGTATAGACCAATTTTTGTCAAGTGAAAACGATTTAATTTCCAAAAAAAGAGCGTCCAAACTTGAAACGTGTTATAATGGATAGGATTAGAACTTAGAAAGAATGAACAGATATATGAATACAGCTGATTTTGATTTCCACTTGCCAGAGGAATTGATTGCCCAAACCCCCCTTGAAAAACGGGATGCTTCTAAACTCCTCATTGTCAACCGTGAGACAGGAGAAATGCAGGACAAACACTTCCACTCTATTATTGATATGCTGGAACCTGGCGATGCCCTCGTTATGAACGACACCCGCGTTCTCCCTGCCCGCCTCTATGGTCAAAAGGAAGAAACTGGAGGTCATGTGGAACTTCTCCTGCTCAAAAATATTGCTGGTGATGAGTGGGAAGTTTTAGCTAAACCTGCCAAACGCCTCAAGGTCGGCACTCGCGTCAGCTTTGGTGATGGTCGCCTCAGCGCTGTTGTTACGGAAGAATTGACCCACGGGGGCCGCATTGTCCGCTTCGAATACCAAGGAATTTTCCTAGAAGTCTTGGAAAGTCTGGGTGAAATGCCTCTGCCACCTTATATCCACGAAAAACTGGATGACCGTGAACGTTATCAAACGGTCTACGCTAAAGAAAGTGGCTCTGCTGCAGCACCGACTGCTGGACTTCACTTCACCAAAGAACTACTAGCAGAAATCAAAGCTAAGGGGGTTCATCTAGTCTATCTGACTCTTCATGTCGGGCTCGGAACCTTTAGACCAGTTTCTGTGGACAATCTGGACGAACACGAAATGCACTCAGAATTCTATCAACTTTCTGAGGAAGCAGCTGCCACTCTTCGCTCTGTCAAGGAAAATGGTGGTCGCGTCATCGCTGTCGGAACCACTTCTATCCGCACCTTGGAAACTATTGGTTCCAAGTTCGATGGGCAAATCCAAGCAGATTCTGACTGGACCAATATCTTCATCAAACCTGGCTATGAATGGAAGGTTGTGGATGCCTTCTCAACCAACTTCCACCTGCCAAAATCAACTCTAGTTATGCTGGTTTCTGCCTTTGCAGGCCGTGAATTAGTCTTAGATGCTTACCACCATGCCATTCAAGAACACTACCGCTTCTTTAGTTTTGGCGATGCCATGTTTATCTATTAATTTTCATAA
Source organism: Streptococcus mitis (assembly GCF_023109105.1). Lineage (GTDB taxonomy): Bacteria > Bacillota > Bacilli > Lactobacillales > Streptococcaceae > Streptococcus > Streptococcus mitis_BW. The sequence goes on along the minus strand of NZ_JALDTZ010000003.1, from coordinate 142,920 downwards.
TCAAAAAAGCGCATATTATCAGGCATTATAAAACCTTGATAGTATGCGTTTTGTAATGGATAAAGAATTAGTCTTTTTTAAAGCTCGAATCTTTCAAACTCTGGACACTGGCATTGATAACCGCGCCGACAATCAAAATCTTAGCAATGAGAATAAACCAGAACATCATGACCACCACGACGACGGAACTGAAAAAACGCACGTCCACTAGGTGATTGACATAATTGTTGACATAGACTGAAAAGATATTGAGCAGTAAGACCAGGATCAACAAGACAAAGGCACTACCTGGCAATACATGTCGAATCCGTCGGACCTTAACATTGGGCAGAAAATAATAAAGCATGACCAAGATTGCAAAAATCAAGGCATAGACTAAGGGGCCTGTTAGGTCTTGCAGGTAATCAAAGAGAGGACTATCCGATTTCAAGTAGCTTTTGATAAGGTTGAGAAGCATGCGACCAAAGACACTCAAAAACAGAGCTAAGGCGAAGAGAATCTGCAAGCCAAAACTGACAAACAAACTCATGAGCTGCTGGGAAATCATCCCACGATTTTTTGCAACTCCGTAAGCTTTATTAAAGGCTTTCTGTAGGAAATTCATAGATTTTGAAAAGGTCCAGAGGGCTGACAAAACCGCAAAACTCAATAAGCCCGTTGAAGGTTGGGTCAGCACTTCTGTGATAATCTTTGATACCACATCATACATGGTATCCGGCAAAAATTCATTGACAACCTTTAAAAAATTGGAAACCGGAATCTGAAAATAAGGGAGAATATTGACCACCACCAAAAGCAGAGGAAAAATCGAAATCAACCAATAGTAGGCTACTGCGACACTGGTCAACTCACTATCTGATGCTTGATAATAATATAAAAAAGCTTTTAATAAGGGCTTGTCTGTCAGCTCTTTCCACCACTTCTTCATGTCACACTCCTTCACTTATAATCTTGATTAATTTCTTCTTACCAATTCCATCATATCATAAGGCAGGGTATTGGCAGCTTCCTTCAGAGAATAGTTCTCTAAGTTATTCATATTTTGTCGTAACTTCTTGGCATACTTGGTCGAAATCAATCGTTTTTCTTCATATTCGAAAATCAACTTGCGCTCCAGATAATAGCCTCTCAGCATTTCATCGATATTATTGGGTTTAACGCGATTAATAACGCGTTCGACAAAGGCACCACTGGTGATAATAGCTGTTTCTCGGAGTCGAGAATCCTGCATAAAGCTGATTAAAGAACTCTTATAAACACCTTTAAGGTTCTCCAAACTTTCGATAATCATCTCTGTATTTTCTAGATAGAGCTCTGCAATTTGGTCATAGTCAAGGGCTCTGAGTTTCTGCGATTCTTCATTTTTCCAATTTCGGAAGGTCTTTCCAAAAGTAAAGACTTCGTGAAGGAGAAAACGTAAAATCCGCAAGGAAACAAGGAAATAATAGGTCAAGCGTGAAGCAAACTTGCGATTGATACTTTGTTCCATGTTTTTTAAATAACGTTGGTAGACTCGATAGGCACGCTCACTCATCTTGCCTTCTTCGTAAGCCTGTTCTAACCCATCACTTTCAATACTGAGGATGAGAAGTTTCAAGGTCTCCCAGTCTTCTTGAGCCCCCTTATTTTCTTGACTCAATATAAGGTTCTCTATTCGTCCATGGTAATTGTCAATGGCTGCATAAAGAGGGAGCTTATTCTTATGAGTTTCAAGTTCCTTTTCTAACTCCGAAGTAACCTCATTCAAAATGGCAATATGCATGAGATAATCCTTGCTTTCTTCCTGTTCATCCGAAAGATGAGGCAAGACCAAGAGACCTGTTAAAAAACTTACAAGCGTCACACCTGCGACAAGGAAAAGCAAGAGAGGATACTCCTGCTCTAGATCACTTGGTATCAGAAGAATCGTAGCGATCGACACAGTTCCCTTGACACCTGAGAAGGTCAAGAGAAGCATGTCCTTTATATACTTATTTAACTTTTTCTTAAGGCGTCGGGTCCTATAGGCATAGTAGCCATAAATCATGACAAAACGAATAGCAAAGAGGAAAAAGGTAAGGGCTATAAGAGATCCCAATAAAAGTAAGGGATTATAGATTGGATTGGTCAAGATAGGCTCTGCTATCATTTCCAGCTCCATCCCTAAAATCACAAAGACAGAACCGTTGAGCATAAAGTTCACTGTATGCCAGACCGTCTCGGTCACCGTATCCACTTGGGCTTCTAGGAGCGTAATTTTCTTAAAACGACTTGCCTGTAAAATCCCAGCAACCACAACGGCAATAATCCCTGAAACATGGACTTCCTCTGCCAAGAAGAAGGTCACCAGAGGCAAACTCAATTCTAATAAAAGTTCGCTGGCAATATCCGTTGCGCGCACACTCAGCAAGAAGGTGTGGAGGAAACGGTTGGTCATGGCTGTTAAAAAGCCAATTAAAAAGCCGCCTAGGATTGAAAAGATGAGCGAACTACTAGCTTGCCCAAGGGAAAAGGCTCCAGTTGTCCAAGCTGTCAAAGCTACCTGAAAGGCCACCAAACCAGAAGCATCATTCAAGAGTCCTTCACCTTTAAGAATATTGGACACGCGCTTAGGAAAGCTAAACCGCTCCGAAAGAGAGGCAAAGGCCACCAAGTCCGTAGGCCCAAGGGCTGCCCCAACAGCCAAGCAAGCTGCCAAGGGAAGGCTGAGCCAAAGAAGATGGGCTAAGCCCCCTAAACTCAAGGTCGAGATGAAAATCACTGGAAATATGAGATAAACAATGATTCGCCAGTGTTTTAAAATAGCCGTAATATCGGCTTCCTCCGACTCTCTGAAAAGCAAGGGCCCGATAACCAATGCCAAAAACAACTCCGTATTGAGGTGAAAGTCGGTATTGGGTAAAAAGAGACCAATCACAATTCCCAACAGAATTTGCACCAAAGGGAGAGGTAAAAAGGGCAGGAGCTTATTGGTTGTACTTGAGACAATCAAAACCAGTAAAAATAGGATTAGGTAAATCAGTAATTCCACGCACGTCCTCCTTAATCTTTTTTACAACAGAATTCAAATATCTCCTTCTGCTCTTTGATTTTTTGGTCAATCTTGGAACAGTCTTTGTGCTCAATTTTTCTCTGGCACCGTTCCATTTCAAGAGCAACTAATTTTTTCTTGATTTTAAGCATTTTTTTGCTCATATGCGCTTGGTCTAACACACCCACTGCTCGTTCGTGGTGGGTTGACTCAACAAAATTCTGGCGCATGGCATCCAGCTTTTCACGTAGGTATTGTTTATCCATGTCTATATCTTTCTAATTTTTCAATCATTACTAAAAACGGTGGGTTGTTGACTTGATTTAAAGTTCGGTAAATAGCAGCTGTGTACTCTTGTTGGTTCAACTGGCTAACAAAATCCAGCACAGCATCTTTCTCGAGGTCGCCTCCTTCATGACCATAGTAGATCATGATGGCAATCCGTCCCCCTTTGACAAGTAACCCACACAGCTTTTCTAATGCTTCAATCGTTGTCTGAGGTCGGGTGATGACAGACTTATCAGCTGACGGCAAATAGCCTAGATTAAAAATCCCTGCCTTAGCTTCTGTCACAAACTGGTCCAGTGTCTCATGGCCTTGCAAGATTAACTGGGCATTTGTCACTCCAGCTTGGTCCAAACGCTCTTGGGTCTTTTCCAAGGCTTGCTCCTGAATATCAAAGGCATAGACTTGCTTTGCTAATTTGGCTAAAAAAAGCGTGTCATGACCATTTCCCATGGTCGCATCCACTACGATATCCTCTTTTGTCACTACCTCAGCCAAAAAATCATGTGCCATCTCAAGTGGTCTTTTCATTTTCAAACTCCTGTTTTACAGCCTTGCATCCTTGAACGCTTCCACGACGCCGCATTTCAGTTTCAATAGCATTTAGCACTTCCCATTTATTGAGGCTCCACATAGGACCAATCAGCATATCTCTAGGAGCATCTCCTGTGATTCGATGGATGACGATATGCTTGGGAATGATTTCCAGTTGGTCACAAATGACCTTGACATATTCGTCCTGACTCATGAGTTGCAAACGCCCCTCGTGGTAATCCCGTTGCATACGTGTATTGGTCATCAAGTGAAGCAAATGCAGTTTAATCCCTTGAATATCGTTATCCGTGACACAGCGACGGACATTTTCAATCATCATCTCATGGGTTTCACCAGGAAGTCCGTTGATCAGATGGGAAACAATCTCAATCTTGGGATACTTTCTTAAACGCTTGACCGTTTCCACGTACAATTCATAGGAGTGGGCGCGGTTAATCAGGTCAGAAGTTGTTTCATAAGTCGTCTGCAAGCCCAATTCTACCGTCACATGCATGCGCTCCGATAATTCAGCCAAATATTCGATGGTTTCGTCTGGCAAACAGTCTGGGCGCGTTCCAATATTGATTCCTACCACACCTGGCTCATTGATAGCCTGCTCATAACGTTCCCGAATAACTTCCAATTTTTCATGGGTATTGGTAAAATTTTGAAAATAAACCAAATACTTCTGCACATCTGGCCACTTACGATGCATAAAGTCAATTTCCTTATAAAATTGCTCACGAATAGGCGCATCAGGTGCCACAATCGCATCTCCAGAACCTGAAACCGTACAAAAAGTACAGCCTCCATGAGCCACAGTTCCATCACGATTGGGACAGTCAAAGCCCGCGTCGATAGGGACTTTAAAAGTCTTTTCTCCAAAGAGTTTTCGATAATAATCATTCAAGGTATTATAAGATTTCATAACTTTCATTATAACAAAAAACACTCACAATCTCAAAAGCCTGACTTTCCTCTAAATTCCTCTGTTTCTCGTTTCCATTAGCCATTTTTTATGATACAATATGGGTATGATTTTAATGAAATTAGCATCTATTTTATTATTGATACTGACCTTGGTAGTCTGCATTATCATAACCAAACTTTTTAGATTAAAAAAACTAGGACGAAACTTTGCGGATTTAGCTTTTCCAGTTTTAGTATTTGAATATTACCTCATTACAGCTAAAACTTTTACCCATAATTTCCTCCCTAGATTGGGCCTAGCCCTCTCAGTCCTAGCCATTATTCTCGTTTTTTTCTTCCTTCTGAAAAAACGCAGCTTTTACTATCCTAAATTTATCAAATTCTTCTGGCGTGCAGGATTCTTATTAACCCTTGTCATGTATATCGAGATGATTGTTGAATTGATAGCCCAAAAATAAAAAACTAAATCGAAAACACCTCAATCAAACTAAAATACAGTGATTGAAGTGTTTTTCTTTATCTATTTTCAATAAATCCTATTTTCCTTCTTTATCAGGAAAGAGGTATCCAATACCTACACAAGCCAGTACTCCTGCTCCAATTACCAATCCACTTGAAATTGGCAAAAGATCCAAAATTGCATTTGCGATGATAAAGGCAATAATCAAACACATCAGACTAGCCTTATAGTCTTTTTTCAAAAGATTCTCCAGAGTGAAAAAGAGGAACAAGCCTACTGGAATCAATGACCAGAGGTTGACATCCAAACTTGGCCAGCCAACAGAACCAAAATACACTACTGTCGCTGCTGCTACTAAAAATACAATCCCCAATAATTTTTTCATTTGTTTATCTCCAATTTCTTTTTTAATACTCAATGAAAATCAAAGAGCAAACTAGAAAGCTAGCCACAGGTTGCTCAAAACACTGTTTTGAGGTTGCAGATGGACGCTGACGTGGTTTGAATTTGATTTTCGAAGAGTATAAGAACTTGAGTTATCTGATATTGACACCTCCCGTCCCTTACAAAAATCATTATAACAGAGCTCATTTTCAAGAACAAGTTCTTTTGCCTATCTGGTCTATATATCGGTCTAAGTGGTCTGATTTTCTTTAAAAAGAAAAAGAAGCCTGATAAGACTTCTTCACTTTGCCGATTGCAGGGATAAGAAAACATCTCAGAAATACTGTATTATCAATACTTTTGATACACTTGGTCAAATTTTGGTCAATGAATTTGCTTTCACTTTTCTTCTTTAATCGACCAATAACTGCCTAACTGTATCATACTCTTTATCGATCACTTCTTGCAAAACATGACCATATGTCCTAATAATTTGCTGAATATCTTTATGTCCCATCAGCTTTGCTACTATCCATATATCCACCCCCTTTGCAAGTAGAAATGAACCGTAGGTATGTCTACCTGAAGTTGCTGACATTTCTTGACTACCAATTCCAAGTTCTGATAAACAAACTCTTAAATATTTATTAAGACCTACATTTGTTGGGATTCTATATCTTCTATCATAAAAAACTAAATCTTCTTTATTCAAATCTTCACGATCATAAAGAACTTTAGACTGTTCTGCTTTTAAATCTTCTAGAACTTGCAATAATTTTTCATCAACAGGAATCTCTCTAACAGATGTTTTCGTCTTTGGAGGAGTAAATTCTTGTCGATCTCCTGAAAATCTTCTATATGTTTTAATGGTCTTGTTTTCAAAATCAATGTCAGACCAGCATACTGCCATACCTTCTCCAACTCTAAATCCAGTCTTAAATAAAAAGTATAATAGATAAGCCATCACCGATTCTCGATAATTAAATTTTGACCGTAGATGAGATAACAAACTTTTATAGTCAGAAATACTATGGAGATATTTATCATCAATATCTTTACCAGACAGACCAAATATTTTTACACCCTCAGTAAAATCATTCAAAACTAGACCATTTCTCTTGCTAAAATTGACTACTGTTCGAATATCAGCATTTAATCGACTTACATGATCTTTAGTTACTTGTTCACCATATTCATTCAATTTAGACTGATATTCTTTATGACTAATTTGAACTGCAGGTATGTCTAAAAAGATTTTCTCCATCATCTTTCCTCTATAAGAATAGCCTTCTTTTGTCGATTTTGCCTTTTCTGATGGAAGAATCACTAAATCATACCAATCCTGCCACAACTCATACAGTGTAGCCTTACTATCAAACCTCGCTGTATAATTTGATTGATATAATTTCCTCTCTTTTTCCTGAGCTTCATTCATTGCTTCTCGTTTAGTTCTAAAACCCGAATTTGTCGCAATAACATTACCTTGCTTATCAAAGATACGGTAATCCCAAAGTTTGTTTTTTCCACGCTGTCTGTAACTTGCCACACTAACTCCTTTCTGAATGGCAGTCATCACCATTCTATTATAACATTAATAATATTTTTTGATAATTTTTATCAAAATATTCCCTTGTTTTTCTTGCTAAAAATCTATAAGGTGACCCCTTACTTTTCGGATATAAGACAAATCCTTCTTTATTTTGCTCAATATCTAATTCATTTTTGATTGTTGGATTCAATAAAATGTCATTGACCAATTTTGTTTTACTAATAGACAATAATTCCTCAACCTTATCAATAGTCCACCATTGACCAATTTCTTCTTTCTGTATTAAATCTAGATACTCGGAACGACTGATCAAAACCATATTAGAAGGAATTGGAACTTCAATATTAAATACTTGTTTCGACTCTTTCATTTACTACTCCTTAAACAACAGCAAAAAAAAAACAAGCCATTTCTGGCTTGAATTTATTTTCTTAATACGCACTTTTTTGATATTCATCCCATAAAGCTTGAAGATCATCTGCATTTTCTAAGACATACTGTCTTACAATCTTCATATCTTTTGACTTTAATTTTCCATCTCGAAGCTCTCCAGTCAAAAACATTGAACCAACTTCCTCACCATGGATATAGATATGAATATGTGCCTTCTGACCTTTATGATTATGTTCATTCGGACGAATCTCAATACCATACTTCAAAAAAGAATACTTAGGCATGTAACAACCCCACGTAGTCCTTCCACGTTTCAAGGTAGTTATCACGATTCAATTCAATTTGTTTTTGAGCAAACCGAATATCATAATCAGCCAAGTCCAAGTCCTCTAAGACTTCACCTGTAAGAATATTAAAAGTTCCAATCAATTCTTCATCATCATACATACGTAAAATAGGGTTATTGGGATTTTTAAAAATATCCTCTTTTGTGACTTCTAGATTTGTAACACCAAATTCTTTAATCATGATTCCTTCTCCTTTCACTTTCTTTTATTATATCACATTTTCAATTATTTTATAATTGTTCTAACAACTTCTCTATATCAGGAAAATAAGTATAAGCTACCCCTCTACTAAAATCAAAAGAGTAGCCTTCCTCAACTGACACAGATACACTCGCATAATTTCTTCTTGGTAATTTTTTATTAGCATGACTCCCTTCAAAATCATAAATAACTTTAACAAACTTCGCATTTTTTATAACTTCAACTATCATAGTTTCAATACCATGATCAGTAACAGAGTCAGCAATAAACTCTACAGATTCTTGATTTTCACCTAACCTACTAGCTAACTTCACAGCATAGATTTTTAATAATTCTACTTGATCCATTTTAACTCCTTAAACCAACAAAAAACAAGGCAAGTTTTACCCTGCCTTGGCTAATTTTGTGCTACTTAACTTTTCGTTTTCCCAAAAATGTCGCAACTAAACCAACAAATCCCCAAATAGTTGCAAAAATTGTGCTAGCTGTTCCAGTATTTGGAAGAACTTTTAGTTCCCCTTCCTTATCTTTCAAAGCGATTGTTCCATCTTTTTGTTTGACTGCTCCCACTTCATAAGGCTCTTTTTCTACATAATTGCCTTCACTTTCTTCTACAACTACTTTGCCTTTATTAGTGCCTACAATCTTATATCCTGTATTTGTTTCGATAGGTTTTTCCTTAATTTCTTCTTTAGTCACATTTAAGGGTTTAGGTTCTTCTTTTTCTTTTACTCCAACATTATCCTCTGCCTTTTGTTTTTGTTCCTTCACTTCTGGAGTATCTTCTTTATTTGGTTTCGTATTTTCTTCTCCCTCTTTTGATTTTTCCGAAGTTGAATCAGAAGATTTTTGATCTCCTTGTTTATCACCATCTACATTTTCAACAGGCTTTTCTTCTTTAGATTTATTGGTAGAAGGACTTGTTGGCTCCACAACTACACCTGTATGATCGTGTTCCTGATTCTTATTAGTATCTTTTCCAAGTTCTTCAGATGGTTTATCTTCTTTTGGTTGTTCCGTTGGCATTATCTTCTCTACAACTACTCCTGTACTATCCTTGTCCTCTTTTTTATCCACACTTCCACCCAAATCCAGATTTTCATTTACTGTTGTCGCTGTAGATTCCGTAGGCGCTTCGGCAGGTTTTTCTGAAACTACTAAACCTGAATTATCATTTGGAGTTGAACTATTTCCACCCAAATTAATTTCATCTGCTAAAATTCCATTTGCGACTGAACTCAATACAGCCACTGACAACAATGTTACAAATTTTTTATTCATATTTTTCCTCTTTTCTTATTTACCAATTACATATAAAAAGTTTTTTGCTTGGTCAGCAGTAAAGACACGATAATCAGTAATTCCTGTTCCTTGCATCGGTTGGATCACATTACATTCAGAAATCAATATCGAACCATCATCTTTAACATCCTCGACAAAGGCAACATGACCATAAGTTGCATGACTACCTGCTTGTCCTCCTTGAAACGAAACAGCAGAATGTTTAGTCGGTGTATTTGTCACCTCATATCCATCCTTGTGTGCCCAATCCTGACCATTTCCCATATACGGATCAAAGTTTATTCCAAATTCTTTTGCCCGATTGAAAACATACCAAGTACATTGACCATACGGATAAGACTGAGTGATATAGCCATCTTGATTTATTTCCTTATCAATCGAAAATCCACTAGGTAATTCAGTCGAAACCTGACCAAATGGAACATCTACGCTCCCTGCTATTGAATTGCTACTTGATGAACCGTCTGATTCAATCGTACCTTTAAAGACTTCATACCACTTCTTACTGTCCTTTTCTAGTTTCTCTAGTTTTGTTTGTCCGTCTGATAACAATACACCTTCATAATGTTCAGACCAATACTTGGCACTTTCAAAAGGATCAGTTGCCTTTTGCATATAATCTTTGACTTTTTTATAGCCATGATTTAATTCATAGCTCATTAGTTCTAGCTCTACTGTACTATCCAAAGCACGAGAACTTGCATTTCTCCATCTATCACCATTGATAGTATTATCCCAACCTGACCATTGGAAATATCCAGCAACCCCACCTGAAGGATTCGTTAGTTTAGGATCAAATCCACTTTCTCTTTCAGCATTTGCAAGAGAACCACTAGCACCCTCTAAAGTAAATTTCTCTTTAGATAGTTGCCAGTTAAGAATCTTAATGACATCTTCTGCACGTTCCACCGAGATATTCGCTTTTTGAGCTACTTCTTGTGCTGTTAAACGTGTTCTCTTTCCAGTCGTACTATCAGATGAACTCCCTGAAGACACACCTACAAATCCAATCATCAGAATCAAGATTAGAAATAAGGGTAGAATTGTCGCAATTATAGAACCAAAAATTTTTGCGTATTTTTTAGCTATCACTTCCTCCCCCTCTTTCTTTCAATATTTACATTTGGAAGTTCTACTTTTTTATCTCTTCCCTTTTTCTTTAAACTACTAATCTTACCTCCTTTCATTTTTTTACTTTTCGGAGAATTAATCTTTGGTTTTTGAGGTGATACCTTATTCAAAGGATTCACTTGATTCATTCTCTTGTCTACCTTGGCTTGAAATTCTGCTTTCTTTCTGGCCAATCGTTTTTCTCTCAAACGTTTCACCTCATTACGAGAACTATTTTTTATTTTCTCATGATAATCTGCCTTTGTTCCAAAAGACTTTCTTTTTGAATTTAAGTCTATAAACTTATTCGATTCTTGATTTCTAAATGCATTTGTACGAACTTCATAAAGGAAAGACATCGCTCTATTTCCTTTTTCTTTCAGAGCATTAACCGTACCTGTTGTTCTATGTTTGACAGTCGCATAACCATCTCTAACTCTACTATAAGTTTCATTTTCGTTAGTATCAGATACCTGTTCTTTAGTCAACCCTTGTTTTTTATCCAGGTTATTAGTTGGCGAGCGTAAATTTTTAAGACGAGCTTGTAGACTTTCTTTCCCCATCTTCAATCCACCTTTTGCAAACTGACCACTAACTACTAAACCGTCTTTACCTGTCCTATACAATTTCTCTCGAATCGTTTTAGTTCCTTTATTCAGATTAAATCCATTCATTCGACTAACAGGCAAACGCCCAATTCGTGAGAACATAGATAAAATCATTGCTCTATTCTTAATCATTAAAACTAACAATATCGCTTTTACAAATATCACAACTAATACATTTTCACCAACTGCATAGCCAATGAAATCTGTTAAAGAATTATAGAAGAATACAAACAATGTTGTAGCTAATAATGTTACAGATGATAAAATCAACATAGATATAGCTTTTTTATTAAATCCATGAATCAAATGTTCCATCTTTGGAAATAGACTGATCAATAAAATAAATGGCAATATCAAAATTAAAAAGATATAAACCATTAAAAAGAAAAATCGTGATAATCCTAAAACAAGATAAACACTACCAACTACAATTACATCAACCAGTGAAGCAAAAGCATAGCTAAATTTTGCTCCCCACTCATTTTTCAACATCTTATTTTCAGGATCTTTGTCTTTGGCAATATCCTTGATTTTTTTCTCACCGACAAGATGATCTCCATCACCCTGCTTATATCCAGCTAAATCTTCAAATTCCTTATCAGATAGTTGAAATGAGCCATCTTCCTTTACTGGAGAATTCATATACTTATAAGCCTTGATAATAGTATCATTAAAATAAGCATCAATCTCATTGGAACTTTCTGAAGTCAGAGTTTTTGTTATCTCGCCATTAAGCGTAATTGTTGTTGTTCTAAATCCATCATATAAGTGAGCCAATAAATATTTATTTTGACCGTCCACATTGAATCTTATAAAATATAAACCAATAAGAGTATAGATCAGTACCATTTTAATAAATGATTTCATCACACTACCCTTACCAGTCGCAAACAAATACAATAGATAAACTGCCATACTAGCACCAACAACATAAACAACTTCTTTACTGAATAGAGAAGAAAATACTTTACTAGAATTGTCTATCGTATTATTCAATAAAGAAGTTATATCACTCATTCCATCAACTGCACCATAAATACCAGCAATAATCCAAAAGATAAATTTTGATACCCAAAATACAGCTTGCACAATCGAATTGAAGAAATAATTCATATTTGAATCAAATCCAAAAAATTTCTTATCAAAATAAACCTTACTAGTCAAATCAGACATTTTGGACTTATAATTTTCAAAAGTCAATTTGCTTGATTCTTCTTCTTTTTTCTTTAAGGCATCTTGTGTTTCTTTTGCCTTTTTGGCATTATCCAGTATTTTTTTTGCATTTTCAGCAGGATCGGTTAATTTGGGAGTATTTGTATTTTTATCAAACTCAATAATATTAAAATTATTATTCGGTAAAATTGGCTCAGTAGCACTAGCTACAAAAGGAAAGAAAAATATAGACAAAATAAATCCTAATAAAATATTCCTTCTCATTTTTCCCCCTTACTGTACTGACACTAAACTAGATTCAACTGTTTCAAATAATGGTAAAAACTCAGGGAAAATTGTACCATCTACTGTAATACGTTCTTTTCGTCCGAAAGTATCGTAATAGATACATTGACCCATTGTTTGATTTTCTAACCACGCTCTTGATAATTCATCATTTTCAACTCGTAAATGTTCCAGTATTGCTTCTGTTTCTGTATGTTCAGGAAAAGCAAAGACTGTACCAAATCCAGTTGTATCATCACTTGTTTTCAAGTCTTTTACAGATTGAGTCACCAATACCAAGAAATTGTTAAAGGATCGTCCTGTACGTTTAATACGGTTAACTACTTGTCGTCCAGCAGGAGTTGACATAATCTGCCATGCTTCATCAAGGAATAACATTGTTTCCTTATCTTTCTCACGTTCACCAAAAATCGCACAGAAATAAGTTAAAGCATACATAACGGTCAAACTTCTCAACTGAGTTTCAGTCATTTCATCTTTATTTGTACCTTTAGGCATATCAAGACCTGTAATTTCAACAATAATTACTTTATCATCTGTTTTCAAAACTTCTTGACTACCATCAGAAAAGCACAAAGATAGCAGTGAATTCTTTGAAATTCTCTTCAGGAAATAGCCAGCAGTAGCAACTTCTTCTTTTGCATTATTTTCTAATTCTGCAAATACCTGCAACATACCAACCTTTTCACCAGCATTCCTACGCTCAAATACCTTATCAATCGCATCTAACAGATAGGGTTGAATCTTGATATAAGAATCTTTATCCAATACAGAAGCTACAAGTACTGTTGCTAATTCTGTCAACTCTCCTTCATCTTCTAAAAATGAGAATGGATCAAGAACCCCTCTATTTTCCTCTTTTCGCATATCCAAAGTGATAAAACGAATAGAGTGTATAAATTTTTGAAGTGGTTTATAGGTACCAGCTTTTTCTAACTTAGCTAAAACTGACAAAAACTGTTTCTTCATTTCAGCTTTGGGATCGACATATAATACTCTAGCCTTAAATAGAGCATGAAAAACAAATAATAACTTTGTCAGGAAAGATTTTCCATTCCCAGTCGCACCAGTAATAGCTGTATGAGGATTGCTTGTTTCCTTTCCATGAATACCAATTTTATTCGCTTGTAGCAAGTTCGTAAACACAATATTGGTACTTGAATCCAAAGCACGTTTAAAATCTCCAAACCATGAAGCAATTTCTTTATCAATTCGAGCAATAGGAAAGCCAATATCTGTACCTACTTTTTTCTTTGTAAAGAAAAGATTCTCACATAATCCACGCAGACTTGAATATTGTAAATAACTTTCTCTTTTATTATCAATCAACTCTGTCAAACGACACTTATAGAATAAATAAACTTGATCTGCAACAGCCTTGACAATTTCAACTTCCATATCTTTCAATCTTGAAGCTAATACATCATACTTCACATTCAATTCTTCAATACTGTCACCAGTAATCTGTAACAAGTGAAGATACGTTACCATCAATTCCTTATTATCATGCTTCTCTTGAAAATCTTCTAACAACTCATGACTTTCCAAAACTTCAATTTTTTGAACATCATCATTCTCAGCAGTTTCATTTACTGTATTCCCAAGATTTTTACGTTTATTTCTTGCTTTTGTGCTCAAAGAATAGATTCCACTTCTTGTTGAAAAACGAACTTTCAACACACTATTGACAGGAAAACCAATATTCTTAATTTCCTCTAGTAAATGTAGATAAGAAACGTTTTTGGGATAAGCATATACAGGAATCGTTGCAACATAACTTTCTTCTTCACCATTGATCAGCTTCAAAGCATTTCCAGCACCAACTTCAATAATTGTTTCGTCCACATTCTCAATCGAATTTTCAAGCGCAACAATTTCACTTTCCTTATCATAGTATTGACCATTCAAAAAATGAATTCGATTCAATAGCTCTAAATCAGTTTTTTCAATTTCCTTAATAGTTAAAGCGTGTAACTTTGTTTGAATCAATTCTTTCTGTTTTTCCCAATCCTTCCACCATTCAACTTTCGGCAACTCTTCAAAGCCAATCATTTTCATAATTGTTTTTCGGAAAGTCATAATCGTCTGCTTAATCGTCACCTTAAAATCAGACGACACATTGACCGACTTTAAAGGTACAACTAAATAATCTCTTGACTCTGTTAAATATGTAACTTCTTCCTCTAGCCTTTCTTCTAGTTTTGAAATCACATAATTTCCTAACGGACTTGTACCAACATCTTGTTCAATATCCTGAGATAGTAAAGCTATCTTCTTTGCTAAATCTAAATCAAAGTTAATAGTATGAATCGCAAGATCATTGTATTCAGCAATACTAGACAAATTATTAAATACTAGGTCTTTGCTGTCCTCTTTCTCACCATCTTCAATCGTATTGATGACTTGTGGCTCTACTTCAAATACAGCCAGCACACTTCCATCTTTTAAGAGAATCAAGCTATCATCTATCGCCCAAATGTTATTCGTTAATTCCACGATAAATTCTTCTCACTTTCTCATATTTTTTTCCTTTACATAGATACATTGTTGTCCGTTCTCTATCATACTCAACCCAAAACTTGAAATAGTCCACTAGAAATCGAAACAATGTTTTTCCATCAATCTTATTCTCAGATAATATGTTTCCACACCACCAACCAGCAAACAATGAAGTTACAAAACGAAAACCCCAATCCAATAAGGGTACATACCCTAGTAAGAACCATACTAAAACAAAACTTACTAGAGTATAGACTATAGTCGACATTTTTATCGCAAATGGTAAACTAAAATCCTCATTTATCTTATGTACCCAAATAGGTTGTTTAAAAGCAGTAGTATAAACATAGAGTTTTTTATCTTCCCTCCTCATAACATTTTCCTACTTGAATAATTCAAGGGCTTTAGACCAAATAGGCTTCGTAGCATTTAATACTGTCTCAGGATTTTCAAAAAAGAAAAGAATGAATCCTGCAACCAAAACAATCACAACAAGTTTTCCTAACTGCTGCTCCTTCCATGCTTTAAGAGCCTTCATACCAGCAAAAAATGCGACTGCTGGAACACCAAGTTTTGACACTAAAAATTGAAACAATGCCATTTATTCTATTCTCCTTTTTCTTCCTTTTTATTAAAATCAGATGGAATTGTGTGTTCCATCTTTTCTACAAAATAACTATCTTTATCTTGTCGTAACTCAAAACTAAAATTTTCGCTATGAGTTGTCCCAGCAACATCAAGAGTAATTTGAGCATAAGCAAGTATTTTCCCATCTTTTTCCTTGAAATAGGTAT
Source organism: Streptococcus mitis (assembly GCF_023109105.1). Classification (GTDB taxonomy): domain Bacteria; phylum Bacillota; class Bacilli; order Lactobacillales; family Streptococcaceae; genus Streptococcus; species Streptococcus mitis_BW. The sequence goes on along the minus strand of NZ_JALDTZ010000003.1, from coordinate 127,056 downwards.
AATCCAAACTCTTGAATGTTGCTCCACCAATAGACTTAATTCCACTAGAAATCAAATCTAAGTTTGCTTGACTAGTCGTATAATTTTTAAAGAACAATTCCATGAAAGATACCAACTTTTTACGTTTTCCTTCTTCCATTTCATCATTCGCAACTAGAGATACATGATTCTCTTTTTCTACCCCATCAGCTTTAAAATCACTTACAGGAGAAAACCAAGACAATCCAGATACATAGTACTTACCATTTTTTTCACCGTAAGGAATCGAAAATTCAATCCCTACTCGCTGGCTTTTATCTCCATTTTTTGTATCATAGATCACACGGTAAACAGCGATTCCATCTTTAGCACTTAACATTCGAGCACTAACAAGATTCATTTCCTGTTTTGTCTGACCTTGATTTTTTACATCAGGAACACTTCCATAATAGTCATTCAGTTTGGAGATATTTTCATCAGATGATCTAGCTTGTGAATCATAAGTAAAATATCTACTTACATAGCCATCTAAAAACTGTTCCAAAGTTCGATCTGTTTCTTTTCTTGATTCGACAACAGGAGGTTCAGAAAGTCTTGCTTTCATTTTTGCAGTAGTCGATAAAGAAACAAACATAGAAAAAGCTCCGAATAAGACAAAAAAAGATAAGCCAGCTAAAAAAATCAAATTCGATTTTTTCTGGCTTATTTTTTTAATCTTTAACTGTTTGTCTTTTCGTGGCTTCTTTAAAAACATATTCCTCATTAAAAAGAAACCTTTCTATAATATCCATTAGGAGTATTCAAAACTTCTCCTTGGTTAATAAATCCTTGAAATACTGTCACCCAATTTCCACACTTAAAAAAATAATCAATAACCGATTTATAATCTAACTCTTTCGTCAATTCAAAAATTGTATCAACTTCATCTTTAGAACAAAATCTATAATAAGTCGTTACAATTTTTGTCACAGGAATATAACGCTGTAATTGAAATTTGACAATGTATTCATCACCATCATATAATTCCAACACTGCTTTCTTCAGCAAGTAAACCTCATCTAAAGACATAATCATATCTACTTCCCAATCAGAAATCCCACAAATAAAAAAATTATCTTTTTCAATTCCTCTATCTTTCATTCTTTCTAGGATTTGATCTCGACTGTACTTCATAATATCCAATTCACAAAGAAATTCAAAATTACCTTCGTTCAGAACCCTTATATTCGCTATCATCTTGATACAAAGTAACCTTTATCAACAAAGCTACCACCTTCTTCTAAACGAACATCACGACCAAATTTTTCATAGTCTAAATAAAGAAGCAACTTTTCCTTAGATAGTTCTACACCAAGTTTTTCAACAAGATATTCGCCTAAATCTCTATCAGTTGTAACTTCAGGATATAAATAACAATCATCAAAATCATAACTATCTAAGTATGATGGATCAGAAGATTCTGTTTCAATAACCGATAAAACAATATCTTCATCTACATCTTCAACATTTTCAGCAATACTATTCGCTAAATCTAAAGTTAAATCTTCACAATTCAAAGTAGGCAAACCTTCAATCGAATCAATTGTAACCTCAATTTCTTGACCTTCATAGCCAAAGCGTTCAGCTACTTCTTCACTAGAGCATGGAAGCAAAACTCGTCTTGCGATTCCTTTATAAATAACTAAAGCCATTAAATCCATTTTTATTTCCCTCCTTTACTTTCTACTGCAACAAAAACCAACTATCGTCCTCATGACCTAAATAGGTATATGATTCACTCAAACGATTGATGATTTCTTCTTTATGTTCTTCCACATAAGCAAATAATCGCTCTTCATTGACTAACTGCTCATATTCTTCATGATTTATAATTTTGGCAAAATCAATCAATGCTTCCTTCGTATCAACTTCTGTAAATGAATTGACTGCTACATTATCAGGATTACAACCTTCAAATTCTTTAAACTCCACACCATCAAAACATCCATCTAACTTAGCAATAACTTTCTCAGGTAAATCCAATAAGGTTTTCCCATGCACATAGTTTTTACATACATCAGAAAAATTATCGTAAACTACTTTAACACTCATTTAACTCTCCTTTCAAAAAATAAAAAGGAAGCCATAATTGACCTCCTTCACAATTTTCATTAAATTGAAGCTGAACGCTCAAAACTACAACCAATCGCAAATGCTCGATTTGTAACTTTATTAAGTTCCTTATTCATTGCATAATAACTAGACAGGTCTTTCTTGATACATTCAAGAACTTGATACGGTAGTTGCAATTCTTCTTCATTTTTAAGAAGTGCACTCAATTCACCAGCCATAGTCCATGCTTGCTTAAATTCTTGATCCTTCAGTTTTTTTGCAAGTTCATTCGACAAATCAATAATTTGTTTATCTTTTCCAGCTAAAGCCATTTTTTATACCTCTTTCTTTTCATTTTTATCTTTTACATTTTCTAATTAGACATGCTGGAGAACGTTTCTTAACTTTCATATTCACATCCACTCCTCTAAATGAAATCGTTGAATCAAATTCAAACATTCATTTTCCATTTCTTCTTTGCTCCTTCTCAACAATCCAAACCATAATAGTTTTCGTTTCACATCAACTTGATTTGCCAAATATGATTCATATTCAGTAATCAATCGTTTCAATTCAATCCAATCGTTCCTTTTTTTAGTCTGATGATATTTCTGAGATTGAAATTCAATATAAGCTTGATACTCTCTTGCTACCTTACTATCTGTCAAACCATCATAAAAATTTCTTGCAGGAATCAAATATACAATTTTTTCAATGTCTTTATATTCAATCATTCTATTCTCCCTAACTGATTTTGAAGAAACTCTAATTCTTTTCGCTGTCTAGGTGTAAGTTCTCCTGAATCCATTATCTTTTTCATATTCTCTTGCATGAACATTCGATCAATCTCAGACACAAATAATAATGAATTAGAAACCCTTTCTACCAACCATCTAATCGTCCTTTCCACTGAATAAGGTTCAGGGCTAACTGTTAGTCTGACTGCTTCATGATTTCCGAAAAGTTGTTGCCACTTGCTATCATACTTTCTAAAACCATGTTCATCAGTACCATCATAGATTTGTATCGCTCCTTGAAAAATTGACCTCGTTAATTCTGCAATCTCACTACCAGCTAAGACTTCTGAAACAAATGCCCTAGCTTTTCCTTGCGAAAAACGAACTTCGTAGCGATTCCATATCCTAAACAGTCTGACACTAGCTGATATGCTAATTCCTTCTTTCTTTGCTATCTCGTATCTCTTTTCATAAAAGTTAAAATACATTTCAGATTGACGACTACCAAGATAGATTGATAAGCCTTGCCTATTTTCTGATTCAAATGGATTTTCAAAATCAAATCCTCCACCACCGACAAATGAAAAGCTCTTCAAATAAGGTGATACAATCTCTTGTTGATAGTATCTAGTCACTAGTGTTGACAAATCAAAATTCTCCTTCGTATCCTCCATTGCCATTTCATCAACTGCAATATCTATTCGAGTTACACTAAAATCACCTCCATAACACTTCTGAAACCTTTTTATAAAGTCAGTCCACGTTAGGTTACTATTTTCAAGATACATTTCTAATTGACGACAGCCTTGACCACTTAATTGAACCGTAATCCTATTTTTATCCTCTCCATTTTCACTAAAACAGGAATTAAAGCCGAAAAACCAAATATCACCATAACGATACAACAGTTCATATTTCATAAATGAAGTTGTTTCAGGTCGAAGCATAACATCCAATCCGAAAAATTCTTTTGCCACAAAGTATACATCTGTTTCATTGTGAAGCGTAAATCTGAAATAGTCAATCATGTATCTTGTTAGATTAGTATCACCGTTTTTAAAACTGAACTGATTTTTTATTTCTACGAAATCTTCCTTTTTCAATGTTCTATATCCATTTTCATAGGCTTTTAAGGTAGAAACAGGGATACCAGTCTTTAATGACAACTCTTTTCTTGTCATATTTCGTTCTTTTCTAAATTTTTTTAAGTTTTTTCCTTCCATTTCTCCTTCAAAACTCCATTATTTACCAAAAGGGATACAAAAAATCACCAAAGGGACACACCGTTATCCCTTATCGCCGTAAGCGTAAATTGCATTTTGTAACTTTTGTTACCCACCTATTAGAATAGGTGGGTTAATTAGTATAGTCCAGCCCTCTAGTGAGCGCTAGTGAGCGCAGGCGTTCGTCGCTTCGCTTCCTCACTTCTGCTACTAGCTACTAGAGAGCTGGACTACACCAACTACCTTTTAACAAAGAAAAAGGGGTATCTCCCCTATTCTCACAGTTCGTATTCATCAAATGGATAATTTTCCAAAATATCAGACCATTTCTGAGTTCTTGACTTTTTCAACTCAAACAAATCTCTAACTAAAAGAACCTGATCCTGATTCATCACAATTATTCCATCTTCCCTCATAATCGTAATTTTTCCTTGTTCTTCTAGCTTCTTCAGTAAATTTTGAACAGAGGAGAAACTAACTCCAATATCCATAGATACATCACTTGCTTTAGCAAGATCCTTTTCATCTTTCTTTATTTCTTTCTTACTAGCCATCAACTGTTTCACCATTTCAGAACTAGCTTTTTTAACTTGCCCTTTTTGCAATTCTTCTTTGGCTTGCATTTCTTCCTGTAATACTTGTTTTTCTAATTCAGATAGTCCAGCACTAGGATTCTCTAAAGGATTGAAAGGATTTTCTCTTCTATCTATCTTTTCATATTCATCATAAAATGATAATTTTCTTTCAAGTAAGGGTGAATAAAATTCCCTCGCTACTTCTCCATAAACACAAGCATAACCACGACCATAAACACGCTTACCAGCAAGATATTTCACATACTTAAATTCCTTGTTCCTATTTATTTCACCAAAGGCTAGGTCATAACCTACCTCGTCCAATCGACCAACAGAAATACGAAAGTTAATGTTCGCTTGAAGTTTAGAGCCTAAATCTTCTCTCGAAGGTTTCTGCATCGCTATTACTCCAAAACAACCAGCTTGCCTTCCTAAAAGTAGGAATTGCCCCATAGCATTGTCTAAACGCTGTCTTGTTTGAAAATCAAGCATGGCACACAAGGCATTATACTCATCACAAACTAAGAAATATGGCTCTAAGCCATACTCATAAAACTTCTTCAAATCCTTATCACCATGTTCTGCACGTTCCTTGCGCATATAAGAATAACGAGCAAACATAATTTCTACTGCTCTTTCTATCATAGAAACTATATCTTCTGCTTCATAAGAGATACGACCTTCAAAAGCTCTTTGTTCTGCCATAGTCACAAAGTCAGCTTGTTTGGGATCACCTATATCCACTACACCAACTTTAGCCATTGCACGAATCAATGTTCTCAATAATACTGTTTTACCACCACCAGTACCACCAACAACCAACAAATGAGGATCATCAATAGGATTCCAATAAAGATTCTTCATCAATTGAATACCTTTATCCGAATAGTTGACATCAGTAACCTTGATCCGATTCAAAAACGCAGAATAGGCAAGTTTATAAGTCTTAAACTTAATATCGTCCTGAACTTCCATAAAGTCCATGAAAAAGGTTGTTTCAAGTTCACTAGCAATCTTTTTAAATTTTTCCTGAAACTTATTTCCAGCCATTTTAAAGGCTACATCTAAATCATAACGATTCTGTTTCAAGTAAATAGCAGGAAATACAACCTTATCAATCGTACCTGAATCTCTTTTCACCTTTTTTGTATAAGAATATCCATTTTCTTTCAAAAAGAAAGCCAGTTTAGATAGTCTTTCCAACTTTTGAAATAGGAATATTCTTTCTTGCGAAAACCATGTTAAATAGATACTTAAAACAACAAATACAATCAATAGGATCACAGAGTTAACAATTGATGATCTATCTAAACTCTTGATTTTTTCAAAATTTTGATACACATAGTATCCAAGTACAGGACTAAATATCAAAAAGAAAAAAGAAAAGATAAAGTATCTAAGATTCACCATGTAAGGCTTAATCTTAATTCCCCTATATGCAGGAAATAAACCCATATCTTTTCTCCTTTAGCAATTATCCTTTATGTTCTTGTTTCTGTTCTTGCTTTTGATCCTGTTTAGGTTTGGCAGCAGTTTTTTTTAGCTTATCAACTACAAATACGAATCGGTGCTTATTCGGCTCAACTTGATTTCGGTCAGCCTTACGCATACCATGATATGCGATCAACAACGTATCAAAATCAATAGTTTCTTGATATCCAAGATTCAAAGCATCAATTTCTTCTGCTGATTGTTCAGTTACTTTCAAGAATACAGTGTCTTCTTGTCCTTCTGAATATACTAGAACTTCAACACCATCATAATCACCTTCTCCTGTTTCAAGATCAATATTTACAAACTGTGCCCCTTCATTCTTAATAAATTTACAATTCCCCAAAACTTCCTTTGGATTTAACAACAAGTCATTCAAAATACGATATTTTTTTGAAAAAATTTCTACACGATTTCCAAGTTCTAGTCCGTTTTTAGCCATTATTTATTACCTCCTACACGTTTAAGTCCTTTAGCCAATACATTTGTTGAAGCAGAGAAATTCGGTCCTTCAACATAATCTTCTAGGAAAATTGGATCAATAGGTTCAACTTCCTCATTTACTTGATATGTAGCCATATCTTTTGGAGTGATAATCGAGAACATACCATGTTTCCCATTCATCACAATATGTCGAGTCCCCTCAAAAGGCTTACCTTCAATAATTGCTGGTGCTTTTTCAGAGCGTACATAGTTAGCTTTCCCAATAGCTTCAGGATTGAATTTAAAGTTTTCAATTTTCATTTCTTATTTTCCTTTTCTATTTACATTTTTAAACAAAATAAAAGGACGATAATCCTGTTCTATTATCGCCCAACAACACAATATTCACTAGTATTTTTTACGTTTAAGACCAGCTAAACCAAGAACAGATAAAATAGCAGTACCTATCAATCCAAGAGAACTTGCATCAGTACCTGTATTTGGCAACTCTTTAAATTCTACAGATTGTTCTTGTTTAACAGATTCAACTGACTTGGATGGTTCAACTGGTTTAGATGGCTCAGTCGGTTTAACTGGATTAGGTAGTTTAGGTAATTTAGGAGAATTAGGAACTTCAGGAGTATGAGTCACTACTTTAGCTTCCATCTCTTGACCATTGACAATATTGACAAATTTATTTTCAACTTTCCCACTTGCGATACGCTCAACTTCGATATAGAAATCAGCATCAAACGTACCTTGTACTCCTAGAGAGTTTAGAAACTCTTTATCAATAGTGTAAGCCCACTTACCGTCTTGTTCGTTCCATGTTACTTTAACAATCTTCTTGATAAAGTCAGAGCTTGTACTTTGATCAAATTCAAATTTAAAAGCATAAGCAGAACCTTTCACAATCTGATCTCCTGCCTTAACCACTTTACCGTCAGCCAAGACGACATCATAAGGAAGAACTAAGTCTTTTTCAGCAAGGTATTCTGTACCACGAATGATTCCTGACCATTTGCCGGTATAACGATCATGTCTAACATCTAACTTATCAATACCATCATACTGATAAAGAGTGTCATGCTTCGCAGGAACAGTTACACCGTCCAAAAGATAACGTAGATATTCCCCAATTTGAATTTCTTGACCGTCACGAACTTTAGAATTATCTTTGTGATCCAAAGCATGTTTTTCAGGTTTCAAGTTAGGAACTTGAACCGTTACCAAGTTAGAAACATAGCCATTTCCAAAGTCAATTTGGTGGAAATCGTTCTTCACAATTTGACCTTTTTCTACCAACAAATGAGCAGGAAGATCAATCGTGATATTCTTAGCCTGTCTTACATAATTCTTATAGAATGAAGCCGAGTCTTTCGCTACAAACATATAGAACTCACCTTTTGGATTCAAGCCTGCCTCTTTCAAAATGTTTTGAATTTCCTGTGTACGTTCTTTTTCGGAAAGAACATGATACATATTAAAAAGATCCTTAACATCTTTACCAGTAGAATCCTTCATTGTGATTTTGTTATCGTCTACCATGTAAGCACCATCTTGTACATCATCTACCATTGCCCAAGTCTTACCATGAGTTTTAGAATCAGCAGTAAATGTTGAATATGGTTTGTAATCCGTTGTCAAACTGAATTTCACATTTTTATCAAATATATTTGCGCCATCAATATTGTTTCCAAAATTATCAGTAATGGCCTTTACAGGTTTTGGAGTGGAAGGAGTTACACGTAAACGTCTATATTTAATTTTTACAGTTGGTGCATCAGGTTTATTCGGCAAATCTTTTGGTTTTCTCAAAACAAGCTTTATTTCTTTAGTATCCTTTTTCTTCCACTCAGGTTCAACTGGTGGCTTAGAAAGAATAGTCACAGGCACTGTTGAACTTGCTTTACCAAAGATACCAACAGCCCACCCATCTTGATAGAAAATATCTTCATCTTTCAGATTACTTCCTGCTGAACCAAGCTGTCTTTTAACTTCTGCTCGTTTGGATTCAATTTCATCTTCTCCACGCACGCCTACTCCATTGTGATAAGTAAAATTCAACTTAGAACCATACCCAACAGAAAGAAGTGAACCAAGTGGAATATCTGATTCATCCCCTACGTTAGCATATCCAAGATCACCTGCTTTTACTCCCAATTCAGGGACATCATGAGTCCATGGTGTTTTATATTCGCCTTTATAATATTCCTTATTATCACGGTTTACTTTCTTAACTTCTGAACCAGCAGGGTTCAAAACAACTCCTTCTGAACCATCTTGATAAGTAAAGCGTAATTCTTGGCCATAGTCAATATCATTAAATGTAGAAGCGATAGCCATCACAACTTCTTTCCCTGTCTTTTCATCAAAGAAGTCAATTTTGGTGTCAAATTGAACTAGATTTCCAAAAAGGAAATTGATTGAACCACTTCCATTGTCTTTTCTAATAAAGATTTTTGTAGCACTTAATGGCTTGCTATCCTTAACCCACTCAGCTTCAGCACTATTGAAAGTAAATCGGGCAGAGATTTTCTGACCTTCTTTACTTTCAGCAACATTATGGAGCGTGAATGAATCACCTGCTTTTGGATTCACAATTTCAGCAAAAACATCATCATTTTTTGCGAGCAAGTCTGTACGACTTCCACTAATAATCGTGTCTGAATGTAGTCCAATATAATCTTTAACAGCCGTTAAACCTTCTACTCCTTCAAATGAAGCAGTTAGGTTGCTGTAATAGCCCACACTGCCACGTTTGCTTTCATCATAATTGCCATAAACTTTAATATGAGTATTGTCAGCCTTCAATCCTTTCTTAGCAAGTTCTTCTTTTTGCTTGTTGTAAGCAGTCAGTTCCTTGTTGTAGTTTTCTAGCTTCTTGTCATACTGCTCTTTTAGTTCAGTATTTTCCTTGTCAACCTTCTTATTATAATCTTCTTGAGCTTTCAGGCTATCTTTGTAGTCATCTTTTTTCTTTGCATTATCACGTTCGATACTCTCGTTTTCAGCTAAAACTGCTCGACGTTCAGCTTCGTTATTTGTTTTAGCTTTCTTATATTCGTCCGTTTTCTGTTTGACTTCTGATTCATGTTTTGCATATTCAGCTTCAATTTCTTTCTGCTTACTTACGACTGTTTCGCTTGTTGCAACTCCTTCATCCTGAACATCATCAATTTCAACATTTACCCCAGCTTCTTTAGCTTCAGTCATAGCTTTATCAAGCGATTCATGAGAAATCACAACTTCAAATTCTGCTTTCTTTTCTACAGCTATAGGGGTATTCACATTTACCTCATCAGCAGTTACAGTTGAAGAAAAAGCCATTCCCAACATTGCAAGTGCAAGGATAACTCCACAAGCACCACCAGATTTCATCTTACGAATAGAACCGTAAGCCTTAAATTCTTGATTTTTTAACATTTATTATTAATTCTCCTTTTATTGATATTTTAAATTTCTAATCTCGTCACTTTCAAGAAGGGGAACGAGATCGCTTAGTTACTACAATCATTTTTCTCCTTTTCTACAAATAAAAAAGCCAGTTCCCAACTGACTTTAAAAATAATAATTCATTTTTGTATGCTATCTTTTGAAATATCTATTCATTGATTGTTCAAAACTATAGAATCTTGCACATAAATTTTGAATAACTCGTTATCACCTCATTTCCTATTGTTAATTCACATAAAAGAATACAAGTATATTCTCTTGTGAAAACTAACAATAACACTTATTGTTAATTTTCTAATCTTTAAAGACTTTTATCCAAAGTCTTTACTGATTCCTGGTTATTTATATGCTCATATCTTCGCATATTTTCAGCTTCTAAGCCTACTACCTTCGCCAAAGTCACGAATTTAAGAATAACTCAATATCCCCTCTTTCTTACCTAAAGGCATTAGCACAAGTTAATTACTCAACTCCCACATACCGACCATACGACATATAGACTTCACTATCTCTCTCTAGCTACCTTCTACGAAGTATCATTGACTGTTTTCAGCCGTCAGTTCCCTTTACTTATCTACTAAGGCGAAAGGACGAAAAACCCAACGTGATCATATGAAATGACTAGTAGATATAAAACCTAGAGCTACTAACAGTCTTGACTTTTAACCAGAAATCACTTATAATTAAATTGCTACATTTATTAATCGTGTTTGGTCAGTGTAAATCATTGCCTGACACGTTTTTTTATTAAATTTTCAAAGCTCATACCTAACAACTTTTGTTGTTAAGAATATAATACTACATTTGTTGTTACAAGTCAATAGTTTTTTAATTATTTGGAGAGAAATTATGTTTTCTAACAGACTAAAGGAACTTCGGCAAAAAGCTAAAGTTACTCAAAAAGAATTGGCACAGTCTATAAATTCAAGCCAACAAAATATCGCCCTATATGAACAAGGTAGACGTAAACCTAAGTACGAAACTTTAGAAAAATTATCTGTTTTTTTCAACGTTTCAACTGACTACCTTTTAGGGAAAACTGATTTTCCTGAACCTGATTCGGATATTGATTTAGATACTGCTATTGATAATTCAGTCGCTTTCGATGGTACGCCTATCACAGATGACGACCGAGAAATCATCAAAAATTATCTGAAAGATTACTTCGCAAATAAAAAATAAGTATGAATCTAAATAAAGTTATAAAAGAGATTGAGCAATTAAACTGCCAAGTTGTCATTCTTGACAACTTATCCTGTAAGGGGAGATATGTACTTGCAAATAACAAACACTTTATTTTCCTTAGTTCCGATACAACAGATATTGAAAAAATAAATATACTTCTTCACGAAAAACACCATCTCATTAATGATGATTGTAACAACTCTTTATCTCAGATCGATACTTTTAAAAATCATATTGAATCTGACACTGAAAAAAGAAGAATCCTTGATTTTATGAGTCTAGTAAATAGTGAATACCCAATTGATGAAAGTTTTAATTATCAAAACTATATTTCGAACGCAGAAATTCCAGCAAAATATGAAAACTATGTTAAAGAAATAGCTAGACAATTTTATAATGATAACAAAAAAAATAACATTATCTGATGATAGTGTTATTTTTTGACTCTATAAAATTTGTAGAAATTTAATCCATCACATAGATTATACAATTTTTCAAACACATATAAAAACGCCCTTGAATTTATTTGTAATTACAAAAGATAGAATCACACTCTGATTCTATCTTAAAACTCTATACAAATTTGATTTTTTCTGGAGAACCAAGAGATGTAAATATTATACTCTCTGGAAAGACATAGTTATGTTTAAAAATATAATCAATTAACATTCTAGTCGATTCTGGATAGTTTTTAAAATATTCTTTATAAGCTTTATCTCTATATATGACACTTTGTTCCATCACAGAAATATATGAGGTGTTAGCATTACAGCTTGATTCTATACAATATTTCATAACATATTGTGACAAACTTTCTGAGTTTACTCTAGTTTTATCTCCCTTTTTATCTAAATATTCAATAATTGTATTAACTGGTTCAATGATATAATGAGTTCGTCGAGCTTGTAAAATAATATCAGACCAGTTCTTTATATACTCTGGCGCTTGATTGCTTAAAAAATTTTTTAAATGTCTAAAAATAGACTCTATTAAACTAAATGTATAGAAACCATCAACTGGGAAATATGTTGCCAATACTGATTGACTTCCTAACCCGAGAAACATATTTCCAATATTTAAATAGTGAGCATCCAATACCTGAGTCTGACATGCTCCCAATATTGTGACAGCAGGTACAACTTTTATATTATTTTCTAACTCAATCATATCAATTTCATCATCGCCAATATGAAGTTTACCAATCTGATCTGGTTGATTTCTACTCACTTCAGGCATACTACCATGTCCATAGTAAATAAAAAAAGTTGAAGGGTTTTCATTCATCGTACGAATAAAATCAGTTTTATTTTTAACTTCATAGTAATTAACACAATGTTTAGGAAAATACTCTTTTAGTAGCTCTCCCAATTTTTTTCCATTTTTATATAATGTATCATTAGGGTTAAGTGCATTAATAATTAAAAATGATACAGTAGCTTTTGGAATTTTTGTTAGTAAATTATGCTTTGCTGAGTTTACTAGCGTATTACCAGGAATAATTGGCAATCTGCTGATTGATTTTATTAAGCCCAGAGGAGTATCTTTATATTTAACCCATTCAATTGGTGCATCTGTAATGAATTTTATATGCTTCCCATATTTGACAAGTATATCAATAAACTCATCATCTAATGATAACTTTAACTTCTCAGATATTTTATGGAAATTATTATTAAATTTTTCAATTTCTGATAAATTGGCATTCTTCATTGTATTTTTAAACATATGGGAATACCAAACTGTTAGGTCTTGCGAAGGTAAGTTAGGTAAACGCACATACGGAGATTTTGTATCTAGTGTAAAATTAAGGGATAAAGAATCTAAAATTGAGTTTTCTGATGCTCTATCAGAAATGATTCTCAGCATCGTTTCGAAATCTTTGCCGCCCCCTATTCCATAATATCCTGAAAAATCATATATCTGCCTAAGAACAGGTTTAGATAGTCGTAACTGAAACTCTCTATTTAGTAAATCAACACTTGTTTTATTTACCATCGGCAACACAAATACCATATCTGTACGATAAACTATTTCGTCAAATTTTTCAAAAAAATAATCCGATAGATTCAAAAAATATTTTTCAAGAATATCCAAGTCTAAATCTGCAGTATCTATTGAATCATCCCATTTCCTTATAATTTCAATCAAAGAATCAATTCCTTTTTCATGTTTTGCAAGATATATGATATACTTTTCTGCAATTAGGAGCTTTAAATAATATTTCAAATCACTTATCGCTTGTTCCTCTGCCACTAGTTTTCCTTCTGTTGTTGGGTTATCAAATGGTTTTGGTTCCTGCCTATTTTCAAATATAGATAGGTACAAACCTCTATTACGATTGATTGCAATCTCTAAAGGTCGCAAAAAGTGCTTATGAGGTATGCTAATCGGCTCAATTTTTGTTTTATCAGAGATTGTAACTTTATTATCTAATATCTGACTAGCATTAATGCTATTTTTTTCAACAATCAATTGTAGTTTGCTGAAAGGAATATCTACTCCATCTGTTAAAAAAATCACAGGTAGTGTTGTTTCTTGTATTTGTTCAATAATAGGATGATCTTTTAATTCTTCAGGAATGAAAACGCAGCCTAAAGGAGTTTGTTTAATTAAATCTATAATACCCTCTGTATTCTTAATTAACAGCTCTATGTTTATGTATTCCGTAATATAATTTGGTTCTTCAACAAATGAGGATAGAGGCCAAGGAAGAACTAACTCTTCAAAACTTTTAGGTATATGAGCAACTAAATACCTTGATTGAGTATGAGTCACAATGTTCCTATTAAAACGATAGGAGAATGTGTCTCTCTCAATAAAATTTGGATTATCATGATTATTTGTAGTTAAAAAATAACTTACAAATGGTATGTTTAAAAACTGTTCTGTCATAATATTTCTTTTACTTTATCTTCTTATAATCTATGATATCTTTTTGATTTACAAAATAGAGATTCCCTCTCGTACGAGTACACGCAACATAAAATTTACTTTTGGTTTGTGAAGGAAGTTCATTCAAGCGATCAGCTGCGAATAATTTGTATGATGTTGGATTTAGTACTACACAAACATTGTCATATTCAGAACCTTTACTATCCCCCCAATTCTGACTCTTGCATTCATAATCATAAGATTTTTGATAAAAAAGTTTCATGATATTGTCATCTGTCATTATTGATTCTATTTTTTTCTGTGAATCGATAAGAGTAATTTGGGAAGAAAGCTTTTCTTCTCGCTGTGATAAAATTTCAATAGCTAAATTATCAACAATAAAGTCACAAACTATTTTGGGACAACGATAACTTTTTGACAAACTCGATAAATCAATTTCATATCCTGAATCAGAAATAACTTTTAACCAATTCTCAAAACTCGAATGGATCCCTTTTCCTTTATTACCTCTCCTTGAAGTACTAAAGGTTTTTTGATAAAAATCTCCAAATAAAAATACTTCTGCATTAAGATTACTTAAACTTAAAAGCCAATCAAAATCATCTGACTCAAAATCCTGACACTCATCTACATAAATACAATCAAAAAATTTATCAATTCTATCCAAATATGAATTATCAAATCTAATTTCTTTCCTCTTATAGATTAATGAACCCCTTAATAGAGATTTAGAAAGTTGATTCTGAACAATTCTTCCAGTATTATCTATAGCAGTCTTATCAAATTTTCCTTGAGTTTTATAATCAAAATTTATTCCTTTTGGTCGTTTCCCTAAATATGGCACTAAGCAAAAACTATATAGAAACTCAAAAACACCAAAAATAAAAGTAGACTCAGGAATGTAGCCAAATTTTTCAATCAACTTTGCTCTGATTGTATTCTGGTTCATCTCTGTATACGTAAGGATAAGATTTCTTTTTTGAGGATCAATACTTTCAATTATTTTAGTTGTTTTGCCACTTCCAGCAACAGCATGAATCAATCTTTTATTATCCATTCAATCGCCTCTTTAATATAATTGGGTATAATAAATTTTTCCCTTATATTATCAGTTTCCATTTGTTCTAGTAATCTCAGTGCAAATTCAGCCTTTTCCCTGAGCATGTATTCTAATAAATCATTAGATTTGGTTAGTCCTGAAGACTCTAATAAATCCGAGTTACAATTATAAATGCATATCTCAAATGTTCGATTATCATTATCTAAATCAGAAGAAACTTTTATATTCTGGAATTGTTGATAAGAACTATATTTTGACTGTACTTTACTTTCGTAATCACCATCATTATCCGTGATGACTACTACTTTTTTATCAGTAAAGTTAGTTGCAATTTCTAAATACCTCTCAAAACTTAATCCATCTACAGAAATAATTGATACATTAAATTCTTCAGGCTTTTTGGAGTGGAGTATTTCGAAAAACTTCTCTACTAAAATATACTCAGCATTTCCCTCAACAAGAATTATCTTCTTACCTAGAGAGAAGTTCAATAAATTTTGATTAGTAGATTTTTTGAAAAATCTTACAGTATCTTTTTTCAAACCTTTAAGTTTAGATATCTGACCATTATCTAAAAAAAGAAGATTGTCTACACCCAATCTTGAAGCAATCATATTTGAATGAGTTCCAATAAAAACTTGAACACCTGTATTTGAACTTAGCATTCTAACCAATTTCTGGAGGTTTTGGAAGCTCAAATGATTCTCAGGTTCCTCAATAAGTAGTATTTTAACCGTTTCCTTGAGATGACTGTATGCATTTTCAACACCTAATAATACCTTTTCTCCTTGCCCTAAATTTTTTATATCTACACCATTTTTTACAGCTGATACTGAATTTCTAAATGAATTTTCTGATTCGTCAAAATGAAGTTGGAATTCTGAAGCATTCTCCTTCAACAGTTCATCCTTCCTTAAAGTCTTTAAAAAATTAAATGAATTTATCCTGTATTGATGATTAACTTTTGCTCTATTCTCAGCTGATATATTATCCAAATATACCTCATGAATACGTTTTTGAATTTCTTGTTGTGTATCAATAAGACTCGTATTTATTATTGAATGTAGAAACTTATATGGTTTATTGTAAGAGGAATAGGTTTTTCCTGAAAATGTCAAAAATTCAACTCTATAGAACTCAAATGGAAAGACTGTCCAGTTACTATCATTTAAGACAGAAGTAATTTCAGCTATATAATCTTGATTAGGAATTATTTTTAATGAAAGTCCAAAAGCTTTGATTTTTTGAGAGTTATGTTTCCCTTCAATATTGAAGTTAGAGGAAATTTCAGTACTTAATTCATCAAAATAAATTTCAATGAAGACCTCAGGGAGCTGATTTATATCCCTTGTACCCATAAATTCTAAAATCGCTTCTTGATTAATGATACTAGACAAACTACTTCTTTCAATTTGACTGTGACTACCACTCAGCACTAAACCAATTCCGTATAATAGAGTTGATTTCCCAGCACCGTTCTCCCCAACAAAAATATTAACTTCAGAATTACAAGTAAAATCAACATTCTGATAACGTTTAAAGTTTTGTAATATTATTCTTGATATCATACAGACTACCTAAACCTCGCATATTAGTTTGAATAGTTATTTATTAATATTATATCACATAAATGGTGTTAATTTTTCAAAATTGTAATTACAGATAAGATGAATATTGCTTTATTCTTGCATCTTAAAAAGATTTTGACATAATTGTTGCATAATAAAGCAATAGGAGTTTTAGCTTATATTTTTTAGTATTCATCTTAAAGAACACATAATAGATAAACACTATTCCCAATCTGAGCTATCTAATCTATTAAAAATCAATAGAGCTTCGTACAACAAGTGGTAAAGTAGTAAATCCGTTCCAGATCAAAAAACTCATTCTGCTCTTGCAAGAACACTTGATGTTCCAACAACATATTTTGAATCAGTATACAAGATTATGATCCCCTATCTTTAGCTCTCTTAAAAAAATTAAGATTCTGATACTGAAAAAAGAAGAATCCTTGATTTTATGAGTTTAGTAAATAGTGAATACCCAATTGATGAAAGTTTTAATTATCAAAACTATATTTCAAATGCAGAAATTCCAGCAAAATATGAAAACTATGTTAAAGAAATAGCTAGACAATTTTATAATGATAACAAAAAAAATAACATTATCTGATGATAGTGTTATTTTTTGACGCTATAAAATTTGTAGAAATTTAATCCATCACATAGATTATACAATTTTTCAAACACATATAAAAACTTTCTTAAAATCATTTTAAATTACAAAAGAGAGAATCACACTTTGATTCTCTCTTTTACTATGTTAAGTATCAACTACAGTTTACAATTAACCTTCATTACTTAACCCATTCACCATTATAGTTTACGTAGTAACCACCTACTGTGGTATTAACAGCTAGAGCACCTGAACCATAGGCAAAGTACCATTTACCATTGACTTGGAACCAGCCTGTCTTCATATCTCCATTACTTGCATTTAGGTAGTACCAAGTTGAACCATCTTTCACCCAACCAGTAGACATTGCACCTGATGAACGAAGGTAGTACCAACTGTTAGAAACATAAGCCCAACCTGTTTTCATATCACCATTTTCAGCGTCAAGATAATACCAAGATGAGCCGTCTTGATACCAGCCAGTTGCCATAGCTCCTGATGAACGGAGGTAGTACCACTTGTTACCAAGATATTGCCAACCAGTTTGCATACTACCAGTTGTTGGATCTAGATAATACCATGGAGCAGCTTTTAGCTTATCTTCATCATATGTAAGAGGAAAATCCTTAACCCAACCACGTGCTAGCTCCCCAACAGTCAATCTGTTGATGCGAGAATCAAAGCCACCATCCTTCAGTAAATAATACCAGTCCCCCTCATCATAAACCCAACCAGTTTTTAAGGTGTGATAGCTATTCTGATCTGTAAAATAATAAACACGTTTTTCGGCTGGGCTATCATATTGTTCCCCATGATGTTTGTTGGTATTTGTAGCAGTTTTTGCTTCTAACACTTGCTTGCCAACAAATTCTTGTAGTACCCCATCTTGACCGAAGTAAAACCAATTTGGTCTAAAAGCAATCTCTTGTCTTGGAGAAGGACCAATCGTAACCCCTTTGTGTGGAGCAGGTATATATTGCCAGCCGACAACCATCTCTCCAGATAAAGGATCAAAATAATAGTACTTACCATCAATCACTCGCCAGTAGGTTTCTTTGAGTTCCCCCTTCTTGTAGTAGGTTCTACCATTTTCTTGGACAAATTGCCAGCCTTCTGAATCAGCATCATCCGCCAATACTGTACTTGTCGCTAGCAAACCAAAGAAAAATACTGTTAGTCCAACTTGTATTATTTTTTTCAAAATTTTCATCTATATACCCTCCGATATTAAATCCACTCACCAGATGAAGCAAAGTTATAAACTTTACCATCAATCGTCTGACTACCTGTGACCATAGCACCACTTGATTTGAGATAATACCATTCACCTGATACTTTTATCCATCCGGTTTTCATATCTCCATTAGAAGGATCTAGATAGTACCATGTTGAGCCATCTTTGTACCAACCAGTCTTCATGTCTCCATTACTCTTATCTAAGTAATACCATTTGCCTCGGAGGTATTTCCACCCCGTTGCCATTTCACCAGAGGAATCAAAATAGTACCATTTGCCACGTACATATTTCCAGCTTGTTGCCATTGCGCCAGAAGATTCAAAATAGTACCACTCCCCGGATATTTTTTGCCAATCTGTGAGCATCTTACCAGAAATATCTAGATAGTACCAAGTATCATTTATCTTTTGCAAACCTGTTTGCTTCGTACTATTCTTATAATAATACCAAGTACCGCTAATAAACTTCCATCCATCAATAGAATGTCCTTGAATAACAGAGTAGATGAAAGATAGAGCTTTCTCATTTAACTTGACAGCATAATTCATTTGTCCAGGGTCACTCCCAGAAACATGAACTCCGACAACCCTATTGGTAGAATCATACACTGCTGAACCGCTCGCACCAGCCTTTGTATCTATTTGGTAGAATAAAAAATCCCCTGTGTCTTTAAGAATATTCTTAAAGTCTGTATACATCTGCACGTCTTCACTAATGGCTGGATAACCAGTAATCGTAGCTCCTATATCTTTGAGATTTTCAATATTATTCGGAAGTCCTAACGTCCCTAATTGAGCACCAATCGGTTCTTCCAAAATTAAAACTGCTAAATCATAGGTAGTAAGCTCATCTGGAGCAGTATTTCGAAATTCTTTTAAATAGCGAGCTTCTTTTACTTTTATCCGACCAAATGGAGCATTATTGGGTGTAGCAGCAGGAGTAACATATAGTTCTTCTGCATCTTTACCAAACTCATGTCTATAAATATTATGAGCAGCAGTAATAAGGACATTATCCTTTATAAAATTGGCACTCCCTCGATAAGTTACATCTTCACCATCTTCCACACCACGAAATACTGACTCTACATAAGCTGATGTAGAATAAGGATATTGTAAAGTATTTTTTACCTTAACTAAATCATTTTTACCAATAATGACTTCTGACTGATTTGTATAATATTGACCATAAGTCGGTGAAATATCGGGAAGTGAAAAATTATTAGTTCCTGGACTCTCTTGTAATGTTTCACTTACCTCATATTCTTCACCAGTACTAGAAATAACAGTCAAAGCAGATACTGTCGACAACTGGCTAGCCAATAAAGTACTCGCAATAATTGAAATACCCAATTTTTTATAAAACGTTTTCTTCATTATTGATCCTCCTAATGTGATTATAGCATACTATTTTATACTTTTCAATATATTAATTGATAAAATTAAGAAAATTTAGCATCTTCTCACTAATCTAGTATACTATTGTATCTGTCAGGAAAATACACTTCAAACTTCTTAAATATATATAAAATAGACCATTCCAGAATCTACTTTGATCTATATTAATTTTGATCACAATTTTTTTCTTAGTGATGTATATCTTTTTTATTTTGATATTACCTTTTATTTTTAATTCCTTTTTT
The DNA here is from genome assembly GCF_023109105.1 of Streptococcus mitis. GTDB lineage: Bacteria > Bacillota > Bacilli > Lactobacillales > Streptococcaceae > Streptococcus > Streptococcus mitis_BW. Next base: position 106,890 of record NZ_JALDTZ010000003.1, on the reverse strand, counting down.
ATTCCAAAATTACAGTTGCGCTGAGTTCATAATTGCAATAAATATCTAATTCATTTTCAGAATTACCACTAAACACTCCACCACCTTTTTTACTAAAGATAAACTTAACAAAATAAACTTCTAAATCACCTTCATACTCCACTTCAACTTCAAAATTAGAACCTGCTTCTATATCTTCTACCTGATCAAAATAATCATTTAGAAAATCTCTTGCAAAATAATTTAATTTAGGTTTTAAAAATTGTGGCACTGTATTGTAATACATTACTTTCTTTATTTCCATATGTTTTTTCTTCCAACCTCTTTTAATTTTACGATAATTTCATATATAAAGTATAAATAGGAAAGTCTTTATAGCTTTCTTTTGTATCATTATCCAGTTTGTTCCAAAACAAATCAGCTTGTGGTTTCGATTTTAATAATACTGATGAACCGAAACAAAGTTCATAGTTATCATTACTATTTACTAAAATGTTGCTCAGAATCTCCATTTCTTTGCTGTTTAATTTACGAACTCTAGATTTTATTTGAAGGTCATTTATTATAGCCATCTCATAATTTTTGGAGTATTTTAAGTTCCAGTCAGAAAGAAATTGTGCCCAATTAAGCAATAACTCACTTCTAGAAACATCTTCTGCCTTGTCAGCAGCCACAACTATTTTTAAAATAGTGTTGTTAGTACATTCATATTTCAATTGATTATCAACTAATATTTGGTAAGAGGCAATAACCGAATCAAAATCACAATTATCTATTTTTAGCCAGTCATTTGGTTCTAAAACTTCAAATATTGAAATGTAGGACGAATCTTCACCTTCACCTCTCCTGCACCACGGAGTTTCAGTAAAAATGTCTATCATAGTTCCAATATTATCTGTCTCAAAGTCATATAAGGTAATAATGTGGATATTAGCAATTCTTAGGTGAAGTAATTTTGATTCATTATAATTTAAGGCAACTTTCTTCTTTAGAATAAGGCCTAAATTGAGAATATTTAGATTTCTTAGAGATTGTTTATCAAAGTAAGTTAGATCAACCTCTTTTTGTATCCCCATATTTTCCATGAAGTTTGAAATCTGTATCAATTCCTCTATCTCAGTCTCTAAATCACGTGAAGTAATATCCAATATTGACTGTTCATCTAGTTCTATTGTATTACCATTGAGCTTGCAATATCCGAATTTTCCTAGTTCTTGAAGTGCCTGAGTGCACTTTATAGCTTTTGATAACATATTAGGTCTTGTGTAGTTAAATGTGAATTGTTTCTTCTTAACATCAAATGACATTTTAAAACCTTCACCAAAATGGAGTTGTACACTCCCATCAGGGAATCTATGCCTTTTTACATTTTGAAAAATAGTATTCCCGATTGTAATAATTAGATCTGTTTCCTCGTAAGTTTCGACAACCTTTATTGTATTTTCAAGTGGTACTTCAATACCAGTTAAAGGATCTTTATAATAAATGAAGAGATCATTTTCTTCCTGATAGTTAAAGATCTCTCCTTTTTCTTGACCATAATAATAGAATTTAAGGTTACTATCATCAGAGATATCTTCAACTGAAATACCATCAACATTTATGAAGCTATATTGCTTACGACTATTTGTTATAAAATCGACTAGCATAGGGTACAGTTTTTGTTCGTCTAATTCATGAATCTGTACAGAAAGTTTCTTATTGCTTGTTGTTTTATTTTTTAAATTACTTTTTTTAATCAGCTTCTTTATAGAAAGAGGAGGTAATGATTTATAGTAGATATTTCTTAAATCACCATCCTCGCTTAACCAAACTACGAATAAAACTACACCACCATTTTTTGAATATAATTCTAAATCACTTATGTCCAACGAGAAGGATTTCAATTTATTCTTCTGTTGCCTTGTAGCTTTAATTTGAACAGGCACTTTACCAAATATTTCACTTCTTTTCTCACTAGAAGTTTTAAGAACATGAATCTCACCATCCCAGACTGGAGTTTTATCATTACTATCAAAATAAGTCTGAAGTAAACTATATCTATTTATGAATGTTGTCAGATATGAAACACCTAATGTCTCAATTTGTCTATTATTTGCCAAATTCTAACCTCGATAAATAACTCTCTCTATATATTACATTATACCATTAACAAAGAAAAACATATAGCATACCACCACTATTTTGCTTAAACTGAAAATATAAAAATCACAACTATACTATAAAATTTCCTTTTATAAATTAAATATCCTTATCAAAATTCACAAGAGAAAATATGCACTTAACGTGACAATTCAAGACTAAAAAATCATTATACAAATCAAACTACTAAAAATGAATTTATGGTATACTAGTGATAATAAATAGTTATCACTAGGAGAATACTATGGAAATAAAAATAATTGATAAAATTTTATCTCAAAAATGTTTTTGGACAATTATTTTTACTTGTTGGGTTTTTATTGGAATTATAGTATCAATTTTTGATTCATCATTAAAATACAATTATATATATGTTTTCGGGATGAATTCTCTATTGTTAGCCCAGATTATCACATATCAAAATTTAATGAAAAAAGAAATAATCCTTAAAACATCTATTTCAGGTACTAAAGTCAATAATCTTCCACTATTTCCAGTATTCAGTAAAAATAATAGTTATCTAAACAAATGGTATAATATATCTATTTGTTTTGTAATTGGTTTAATTTATTTCATTTCTCTAGTATTATTAAAGGTTCTTATCTTGCAGGAGCTAATTACAATCTATGGTGCAATTACTTTAATTCTAACTGTATTTATTGCAATACAACTGTATTTAAAGTATATACTTTATATTCTCACATTAAGGAAAATTTCAAAATTAGAGTTTATTTCATTAGTACCAATTTCCCTGCATAATCCATCTGAATGTGATTGGATAGTTAAATTTACCGATAGTATGAGTTCATTTAGTAATTATTTTGGAATTTTAGGTATTGCTTATACTGCTCTATTCTATTTAACCACTCCACTATCTGCTATTAAATTTACCGGATATACATTAATAATAGATACACCTAATAACCTAGTATTTATAATTACTTGGGGAATAATTTTTATACTGATTGGCTTTGGTTATTTAATTTTTGACTATCTTTGGAAGAAATATATTAAAGAGATAATAAAAAAAATAAAAATAATGCAACTAAAGGAATATGATATTACTGATTACAGTAATAAACAACTTAATAAAGATTATATTGAACTATTTAAACTCTATAAAGATTCCCCGAACTTTCCACAGTTATTCAATGGAAAAACACTCAATCCGATAGGTTACATCCCCATTTTGATAAATCTATATAGGTTACTTCAACCATTTTTATCACAAAATTAGTGTTGTTAAAAGAGCAGAGAATTCCAATCTCTGCTCTTTTATTTTAATAAATCCCCGCTCTCACCTTCGCTAATTTAATTGAATAATCAATAAAATAATTTAATCTTTCCATAGAGTGATTTTTTTCTAAAACTTCACATTGTTTTTTAATATCAAACTCAATTAACGAAACTTCATTTTTTATATGTTTTAACACACTATATTTATTCAATAGAATTTCTATATTAGTCACCTTATCTTTATTCTGAAGTCTCAATTTTTCTTTATTAGAGAGAAACTGTTCAAGGTAAACGTAACATAAATTTTTCCTACTTTTATTAATATCAAAATTATGATTCCCTTTGTATTTTACAGTGAACTCAGGATTAAAGTATGCTTCGCAATCATTTAGTAATTGAAATAAGTAGCCTAATTTATAACCAATAATTGCTAAATGTTGATTGTCTAATTCAGGATCATATGATTTCATACCAATCACTAAACAATTTTGAATAACTTGTGAAGTTTGGTTATCTAAGATTTCTTTTATTTTATCAATGCTTACATTAATATCAATATTTAATTCTTGTATTGTTCCCTGACACATTCTAATAATCATTTGGCTAAATATCCTAATCGTAGAATCATCAATTTCAGATAATAATTCAATACACTTTCCTAATAAAAAAACTGTGATTACTAAGGCTTCATCAATAGAATATTGCTTATGTACTGTGTATATGCTATGTCTTTTATCGTCTTGATCTATAATATCATCAATAATAATAGAGGATTTATGAATTAACTCAATAGCTATTGCAGATTTGTAAACTTTTTCATTTAGATTCTCAGAAAACAATTTATAACCATAATATGTTAACAATGGTCTGAAACGACTCCCATTCACCACTTGAAGTATCTCATGATATTGTACTGGTAGTTCAAGCAGTATTGATTTAATCCTAGAATCAATAGTGAACAAAAAATCTTTTTCTTCACTATTTAACGTAATTTTTTGTGTCTTTTCCATAGTATTCTCCATAGTATTCTCCTAGTGATAACTATTTATTATCACTATACAAAGCATCCAAATAAGTTTATAATAGCATGATTATTGATAAAGGAGATTTTTATGGATTATAAACTTATTTCTACTTACTTAGATTATTGCAAAACTCATAAGCGTTTGAGTTCACACACGATTCGCGCTTATAAGAATGATCTTATGCAATTTTATAACTCAAACTATGATAATGTCGAATCCTATATAGAACAGTTGACACAATCTAACATAAAAACGAATACATTAAGAAGAAAAATTGCTTGTATGAAGGTGTTTTATAACTATCTAAAATACCAGCACATAATTGAAGAGAATCCCTTCAATCAATTACGCTTTCAATTTAGAACTGAAAAAATATTGCCTAAAACGATTCCGTATGATATTCTGAAAAATATTTTTTCATATTTAGAGCAGAGAGTAGTTATATCTAAAACTGAGTATCAAAAACAAAAAGCTGAAAGAAATCTACTAATTATTTCCCTTTTACTTTCAACAGGTATCAGAATTTCTGAACTTTGTCACATTCATCTCAAAGATATTAATCTTTCCAATAAGACACTCCATATTATAGGAAAGGGTAAGAAAGAGCGTATCCTTTTTTTAGGAGATCAAACAACCTTCAATTTATTAGAAACATATATAAATAAAATAGGGGAGGAATCCAATGATTTTCTATTTCCAGGGAAACATTCGCCAAAACCATTGTCAGAGCAAAGTGTACGTTTAATTTTAAAGAGAATCGTTGAACAAAATAACTTATCTAGAACTATTACACCACATATGTTTAGACATAGTTTTGCAACAATGCTTCTGGATAATGATGTAGATATCCGATACATTCAACAAATTCTTGGACACAGTTCTATATCAGTCACACAAATCTATACTCACGTATCTCATTCAAAACAAAAAGAAATACTTAGTTCTTTTAATCCTGTATCAGCAATTCATTCTGAAATCGAATAAGAGAACTTTCCAAAGTCTACAGTTCAGTTCATCTAAAATTAATTTTTGTAGTTCGACTTTAGTTAATAAATCTTATACTCAACAAAAGCAACAAACATACAAAACCTCACTTTGAATCAGCATTTATACTATATTCCGTATTAAAACTCCATAATTGTTTTCTAAAATACTGTCTTCAAATATTCTTAAATATAATAAAAAGAGATGGGAGAAAAACTCAATTTCAGGAGAAAATGAAGTAATTCTTCCCACAATAAAACGCATAGTATCAAGTATTTTTTAACACCTGATGCTATGCATTTTTCTGATTTTTAAGATTTTTTTCCTAATGCCAAAATTATTCTGAACCGATTTCATATTATCAAACATCTCAGCAGAGCTTTTTTAAAAACGCGCATTTAATAGGATGAATCAATTTGATAAAAAGTCGCTCTCTTATCGTTCTTTGAAGAAGCATTGGCGCATCTTCCAGAAGGATAGTTGTAAACTTTCTCTGCAACCTTTCTATTCCAAGACCTTCCATCAAACACTAACACCAAGAGAAATAGTCGAGAAAACACTTCGCTATTCTCAGGAACTTGCATATCACTACAATCTTTATCAACTCCTCTTATTTCATTTTCAATAAAAGAATAAAAAGTTGTTCTTTGAACTGATTGAGGAGAACATAAACACTGTCAATTCTTATTTTCAAACTGTATTTAGAACTTTTATGAAACATAAGAATTACATTAGCAAATGCTTTAGAAGAATCTTATTCAAATGCAAATCTTGAAGCGACTAACAAGCTGATCAAAGACATTAAACGTCAAGGATTTGGCTTTAGAAACTTTTTAAACTTTAAGAAGCATGTTTTCATATCCCTTAACATCAAAAAAGAAAGGATAAATATTAGGCTCTTGATATTATGCTTGTTCTGCTTTTCAAAACTTTTTGTACAGGCTTATCATAAAATTTTTAGGAAAGCTAAATGATATTCTCCGTTCAATTTAACTGCTACTTTCTCGTGGATAGAGTGATTTTTTAAAGAACAAATTTCTCCATATTTCCAACTTTCGTGCTCCCCTGATAATCTAGTAACTGACTTCACTTGATTATCTAAGTTAGCAACTGTAGCACTAAGCTCTTCTTTTGGAATAATTTCTTCAGTAATTGTAAATAATTGTTCCCCTATCTTCAACTCTCTGGCTTCTTGCTCATTGATAGCAAATCCTCCTACTAAGCGAACATTAAATAAGTCAGAAACTTTTAGAAGTTCTTCTTTAGAAATATTATCAAGTAATCTACATTTATAGAAAGTACTATCAATTTTTATGGCTAATTCTCTATTCTTAGTCTGATATAAGTCACCAATCTCTAACAAATCAGTCTTTATTTCATTATTGGAATCATCGTAAGAGATTTCAAAAGTATTATCATGATTGCTTACTTTACTTTCAATATCTTCATATGAAATTAATTGATTAGTTACACCATAATGCTCTCCATTATAATCGAATCGATTATAACTTGAGTCGAAAAATTTAACATCGTACTTCTCATATGTACATCCAGTCAATCCAAGTAAACCTAAGAAAAAAATTACGGAAAGATAAATCTTTTTGAATTTCATTGTTCTCCTCCTAATTTTCTATAGTTAAATTATCAAAAATCAATAACGCCTCTCTCCAATATGTCATTACAGACTTATTTTGGATATGAAGTAAAGTCAAAATAATTCCCAAGCTCCCATCCAAAAATTTAACACTACCTTCATTTCCTTCAGAATAATAGCTATCTTCCTCAAAACCAAACTTTTTTGATAGTGTAAAACTACTTAATATTTTTTCTTTAATTATGAACAAATACTTATCCCAAGGTTCTTCTTTAAAAATTTGTTTGTATAAAAAACCGATTTCATATAACCCAGAATATCCATGACATAATATAGAGGATTTTACACCCACTGGACATTTCAGTGAAGTAATCAAAATGTTCTTTGATTTTTCTACCAATTTTTGATCCTTCAAAAATACTCCTACATACAGATAGAGTAAACTGATACCTGGACTACCATAACACCAAGCATCTCTATAATATTCTTTGTCGTCTAAAGAACTACCGTTATTATATTCGTCCATATCAATAGCCGATTTCCACTTATATTGATTAGTACCATCTGCTATTTCTAACCTATCATATATTTCAATAATATTTTTTAAAAATCTTTTTGTTTTTGAATTTGTAAATCCCTTAATGCAAGCAATAGCTACCATTATACCTACTCCTGCCAAACCATGTGCTACTCCTAAATTCAAGCACCCATTAGGAAAAATCTCACTTTCTATGATTGATAATTGATTTTGGGATTTAACATAATATGGAGGAAGACCTTGATTATTTTCAAACAAATCAACTAGTTTATTAATGATATCAGAAATAATATCATTAAATTTTTCATCATCTTTAATCAGTAAATATACTAGTATTCCAGATATTCCCTCAATTATATCATAATTCAAGGGAGACAGCGTATCTACATCTATATGATGTATTGAATCCTCTACAAAATAACAGATATAATTATCAATGCTATTTATTAAATCAGAGTAATTCTGATCCTTATTTGCTAAATGCAATAAACTTAATGCTAAACCTGCAGCACCTGAATACAGAGAGCTAGATACAATACCATTATTTGATAATATTTTGACAATATATGTAAGATAGCTATCGATTTGGTCTTTATATTCATCATAATTAATTTCTGATAATAGCAATATTACACCTGGTAAGCCCGCAGCTAGAGAGTAGTTTTCATAAGAGTTATATATCGTATCACTTTTTATTTTAATGTCCCATTCCTCAATAATTCTTCTTTGAAGTAATTCGATTATTTTAGATTCATCATACATTTCCATACTCCTCTGAATAATAGATTTCTTGGTACTCAGGACATTTGTGCAAAAGTTCCTCATGAGTACCTACTCCAACTATTTCTCCATCATCTAAAACTACTATTTTATTTGCTTTTTGAGCAGATTTTATATTATGGGAAATAAATATTGAAATTTTGTCTTTTGCATTCTTTTTGAAAGTATCAAACAATTGCTTTTCTGATATTGGATCTAATGCCGAACTAGGCTCATCAAGTATTACAATAGGTGCTTCTTTAAAAAAAGTACGTAGCAAGGCAATCTTTTGCCATTGGCCACCAGATAATTGTCTCCCATTATTGAACCAATTTCCTAACTGAGTATCCAAGTCAATACTACCATCTCTCTTAATAAAGTCTATATTAAAATTATGTGATATAAGATTAATACTTTCCTCAATATCTATTTTAGATAAATCACCTAGACATATATTTTCCTTAAGCGAAAGTTCATATTTTACAAAGTCTTGAAATAAAACAGATATATTATTTTGGAAAAATGTTTCATCATCCTTAAAATCCAAATTATCATATAAAATAACCCCTTTGGAAGGAGTGTATAACCCAGCCAAAAGTTTGACTAATGTACTTTTTCCAGATCCATTTTTTCCAATTATAGCAACTAGTTCATTTTTCAACAGCTTTAGATTTATGGATTTTACAGCAGGAGTATTATTTCCATTGTAGATATAGCTAACATCTCTAAATTCCACCTCGCTTATATCAACTTTAGATACACTATTACATTGTTTAGCTGATTGACTACTGTCATCCAAAAACATAAGCAATTGCTCCATATATAAATTTGAGTTGTTAATAATATAAATGTTGTGGATTATATCTTGCGAATATGTGTCTACTCTTCCAAATGCCTGTATCAAACTCACCATGTTCCCAAGTAATAGTTTTCCTTGTCTTATCAAAAGTACCATAAACACTATTCCCACAAGACCAATTATATTTAACAATCCACCTAATAACAGATTAAAAGAAATTTTTTTTCTTGATATACTAAGATCTTGCAGAATAAACTGTTCTTTTAATTGTTTATACTCATTTATTAAATAGTCACTTATACCATTTAATTTAATTTCTTTGAATGAAAAATCATGAGTTAGCAAATAATTTAGATACCAGACTTTTCGCTCTTTATCTGCTCTCTTCCACTGTAATAAAAACTCCATTTGACCAACTTTAATAAACAGTACTAATGATAAAATCGGAATGATTAGTAATAGAAGTGCAAACTCTATTCTCCAACTTCCTATATAGTATAAACTTAAGAATAGAGATACTGTAGAAGATAACAAAGACAGTATTGCATTGAGCAATTGAAGTGGCTTATAGGAAACACCTTGATTTAATTTCTCTACTAAATTGTAGATAGTTGACTGTTCAAAATCAGGTAATTTCAACATTGCAACTCTCTCCATTAACCGCGTAGTCAAATTGTAAGAAAGTAAAAAGCCAATTTTCTCCCCAAAGTATGAGTTGAGCTGAGTAACTACAGCAGAACAAATTTGTATGATAACGTATACGGATATTATATAGGATAATTGCCCTCCAGAAATAATAGTGTTAATTAGTTCTTGAGATACCAATAGGCTGATAATTGGTATCACACCATTAATCAATGTCAAAACGATTAATCCACTAATATATTTCTTGTCAACTTTATAAATCATTCTCAAGCTACTCGGGATTCCACAAATTGTTCTAAAAAAATCACTATGAGTAAACTCTGGCATTGCCCTACCTCCTATACTGTTCAGAAATAATTATCGAACGTAAAATGTAATAAATTTCCCTTTCTCTTTCTCTATCAATACCGACTAGTCGATTATTATGTACGTGAATGATACTATCCGCTATAGAAAATCGTTGTTCTTTAGAGTATTCAGTCAATATCTCTTTTAATTCTATTAACTCATTTTTTAAATTTTGGACATTTTCGCTATCTAAAATATACAATTCATCTATTCTCTCAATAGCTTCTTGATATTTCTTACGTTCCTTGTTTATATTAAATTTATCAGTTCTAGGTGAAACAAACTCTAAAAATTCTACTCTACATACATAATCAAATAAATATTTTAGATAGAAATACGGTATTAATACTGATATATATTTCACATCCAAAGAAAGATTCCCTTTTTTATTTTGATTAATGATTTCCATATTCAAATAACTATCTAAGCAGAATATATTCTCAATTTTTTCTAATGTTCGTTCTCCTCCATATCTTTCAATCTCTCTATCATATGTACTAATCTCATAATTAACCATAAGATTATTAGTAATAGCTTTTTTCAATTCTCCCTGAATAGCTTGAAATACTTCTATATTATTGTTTGTTTTAATTCTAAGTCTAATTTGTGAGTATTTTTCAATGTATCTAAGATAAAATAATTCTCCCTGATATTTGTCTATTAATATTTTTATATTCTGTAAATAATCAGTTATAAATTCGTCCTGACGATTATTAGGAACATATAATTTCAAATATATCCAATCAGTAATCGGGAGTTTTTCTCTTGATAATCGATCTACCCTTTGCATATTACTTTTATTTCCATAACTATTATAAAAAACTCTCTCTTTTTTAAAAGGAATAACAATTTCAGAAGTTACTGACTTACTATTTTTTAAAAATACTCCTTCATCATCAATTATTTCTTGAATTATAATAAATTCAAGATTATTTCTCTTAGCCTTCAAAAACATATCAGTGAGTAGCAGAATGTCTAGATGATTTGTAAGATCAATATTTATTTTATTGTCGATGTTAACCACATTAAATTTATGAGGGATACTTTTGGCTTTCAAATACGAACAAATATTTTTATCAGTTATTTCATTTAATTCATTTTGATAGATTTTCCAAGTTTTTGGAGAAATAATGATATTTCTATAACACAATCTTGGTACAAAATTAAATTTAGCATACACTAAATCCCATGGAATATTTCCAAAATATTCTTCAGAAATATCGCATAAAAACCTAACTTCGTTGCTAAATAACATTCTATTGTACATATTGGTTACATAAAACTTAATTAGTTCACCTGTCAATTTCTCTCTTGCATAAAATTTCCCTCCTTCCCCAATACCAATGTAAATATTCTCTAATTTAATTTCATTTTTATAAGAGTTTAAAAATAGCGAAAGTGTATAATTGCGAACGGTATTATTTCTCATAACATTACAATCTCTGAAAGTTTCAGGCATAAATTCTATTTCACAAGTTACTATACCTTGATTATTATTCCAATTATTACAGTAATTAACCATTTTTTGATGATACTCATTAAACGATTGTGAAAATTGAGAAAATCGTCCTGAGCTTGCACCCAAGGTACTTGTACCAACTAAATTACTCAAGTGAAATTGTACCGTACCAGTTTCTAACATTTTTGTAACATTAAAGAATAGCTCCATACCTCCTAATTCATATTTTTTATTTTCTTTTAGAAAATGTCCCTCTAATTTTTGTAAATCTATATTAGTATCCGTTCTAACAGCATATACATATAAATCTAGCAAGATTTTTTCTAAATTATCAGAATAATATTTAACCTTAGGCTCTGTTTCAATAATCTCATTTTTAGGATGTGTATAATCAAAGGGGGCCCCAATTCCAAAATTACTATCCATCATTTCAATTATAGGAACCTCTTGATTCAATCCATATTTTTCTAAAAACTTATCTTTATAGTGATCAATATATAATTTTTTTTCGTCCATATTTACCTTTTCGATAAACTGAGCACACTCTTCAAGAGTATTCTTATATTGATTATCTAAAGTAATTTGAGATTTATTAAATAAATCTACTTGGACATAATTAGAGGAATAACAGATGTCACACATCTGGGAACAAATTTTAGATAATATTTCGTTTCCCTCACCAACACTTGACTTCTCATATTCAGATACGAGATATACAATTTGTTTCAAAGCTTTCAACAACTCATTGCATCCCAACTTAGAAACAGTGGTCAGTAAAAAATCCCAGTCATTATTTTCGTTATTTTTAAATCTCAATTCCGATAATAAATAATTATTTTTTATTAACTCAACAATATAATTAGTTACAATCTCTTTCTTTTCAACTCCATATTTTTGCATTAATGTGGCAAGCAAATTATCAAACGAAATAAAGCTATCACAGCACAAACTAACAATTAATTCATATGCCTTTGTTTTTTTGATACTCACCTCTTCTGCATTTTTCTTTAATGAATACAATTGAACAGCTCTATTACCATTTACATAAACAGCTCTATTAACTTTAAATGATAAAATCTCATAATTGTCCATTTCCAACATATCAATAAATTTCATATACCAATCGCTATCAGGCCTAATAGACTTATAGCTAGAATTTTCTAATGACAAATTAGATTGAGAGGTAAATTTCCCAATACTTGTTTCTGAAAAAAGTCCAAAAGGTGTGGCTCTATTCATTGAACGTTTGTAATATTTGTAGGTAGATATAAAAAGCTGTCGAATTTGCTTATCTTGTGTTAATTTATTTTGATAATATTTCAATAAACTTTGATACACCAATGGACTTGCTACTTGTAATTGCTCTAAAAAAACACTATCTTTTCTAATAAAATCAAAAAAATCATTTATTGTATCAAAAATATATGTATCTCCAGCTCGAATAGAATTTCTAATTAAAAAATCTTGAGCCTCAAACTTATTAGCCATATAATTCTCCTAACCATTTTTTTAAAACATTAGTAATTTTTTGTACTAGTTAATTCTCAGAAGACTACTGATGTAGGATTTTTATAATAATAAAATTTAGATTCTACTTTCAGTCAAAATTCTAGAATCACTTATTTAACAGAGAAAGCACAATAAAACTCCTCTTACTTAATGAAATAAAGATAATTTTATTTTATTAAGTAAAAGGAGGGTAATTCATCACTACCCTCCCCTACTAAAATCATCCTGTGATATGAATAGAGCAGTGACCATTACAAGAAATTGTATTGCCTGGACACATTAATATTCCTGTAACACAGCCTGGGGTACAGAAAGATCTACTTGTAATTCTTGGGGAAGCGCCAGAATTATCTTTAGTTACTTTTACCAAATCTAAGTTAAAATCGTCGTTACTCATTTTTTGAGTCCTCCTTAAAATTTTATGATTTTCGTTCGAACAATTGAATTATAGAATTATTTTTTCAGAATACGATCAGAATTTAGCAATATAGAAAAATTTTTGACGCGTTTTAGCAAAATATTTGTAATACTGTTTTGAAGCTACTATGGATTAAATACTTCACTTAGCTTCGAAAACTATAAAGTGCTATGCTTAAGTTATGAAAACTATGTTGGAAAAAGCAATGTATCTAACTCCTGAGAGCTTTAAATTAAATTATTAATTGGTATCAAAAATACATCTTACAAGAGATGATATCCGTCTAGATACAGCTTATCAATCCAAACATTGTAAAGGAGGACGTCAAAAACATTAAGTATAGAAGAACAATTGATATCTACCTTGCGTTATTTACGCTATTACTCAACTCAACGTCTCCTAGCTTTTGGTTTTGATAATGGAATAATTACAGCCAACAAAACAATAACATAGGTAGAAAATACTCTTCTTTCTTCAGGTCTATTTGACTTAGACAACTTAGAGGCATAGCTATTATAGTTACTTAGTTTATAAAATACATGTTATAATAAAGCTATGGCATATAGTACAGATTTTAAACAACGAGCATTAAATTACATCAAAGAGGGACACAGCCATGTCGAGGCATCCAAAGTTTTTGATGTTGGCGTCAGAACTCTCTTCACATGGGAAAAGAAATTACGTGAACAAGGGCACTTAGAGCGGAAAAAGAGAGTCGCCAAAAGCCGAAAGATTCCTTTGGAGGAGTTGAAGACCTTTGTAGAGGCTCATCCAGATGCTTTTTTACGGGAAATTACGGCACTGTTCCTTCAGTATGGGCAGCTTTAAAGCAGATCAATGTCACTTTAAAAAAAGACGACTAGCTTTAAGGAACAAGATCCAGAAAAAGCCGCTGAATTTCTCGATATTTTGGATAATCTAAAAGATTTACCAGTCGTATATATTGACGAAACAGGAATCGACCGCTACCTCTATCGTTCTCATGCACGGGCTCCTAGAGGAGAGAAAGTCTATGAAAAGATTAATGGACGGCGTTTTGAGCGGACTTCAATTGTTGCAGGACAAGTAGATGGAGAGTTTATAGCTCCTATGATTTACAAGGAAAGCATGACGAGCGACTTCTTTGTGAAGTGGTTCAAAACGCAACTCCTGCCTGCTTTGAAGACACCTCATGTCATTGTCATGGACAATGCTAGTTTTCATCCCAAGAAGATTTTGGATGAACTTTGCGTCAAAGATAAACACTTTTTCTTACCTCTACCACCTTATTCACCAGATTTGAATCCCATTGAGCAAGCTTGGGCTGTCTTGAAAAAGAAAGTGACAAATTTATTAAGGGAAATCCCAAATATCTTTGAATGTTTAGAGTGCTTTTTTAAAACTAAATGACTATAATGTCACAGAAAGTCCTATTCAATATCATAAAAGAAACCAAATCAAGAATTATGCTGGAAAAAAGAAACAAACCATAAAGACACAAATCATATTCGATTTAACGATACATCGTCTTGCCAATTAATTTTTTCAAATGGTCATACTCATGATTTTACACTGTTTTTATACTGGACTAAAATCAAAAAAACATCTTATAATAGTAGTTATGAAACTGACAAACGAAGAAACACAAAAAATTGAACAACTCCTAAGAGATTCATCGTACGCCAAATATCACAAACGTCTACAGATTATTTATTTTCGCTCAAAAGGAAAGAGTTATAAGGAAATCATGGATCTGCTAGATTGTAATAAAACAACTGTTTGGAGGAATTTGAAAAAATATAAGGAGTTTGGTTTAGAAGCTCTTCTTCAAGAAACCCGTGGTGGACGTCATCGAGAATATATGACTTACGAAGAGGAACAAGCATTCCTAAAACGTCATATAGAAGCTGCTCAGGCTGGGGAATTTGTAACTGTCAATCAGTTATTTGAAGCCTATCAAAAAGAGATTGGTCGCACTTCCACACGTGATGGTTTCTATTATCTCCTGAAACGCCATGGTTGGCGAACGGTCACTCCTCGACCTGAACATCCCAAGAAGGCAGACGCTCAGACAATTGAGACGTCTAAAAATAAAATCTACATTCGAGACCTTAAGTAAGCGCTTTAAAGAGGAGGGGACTTATAACAAAGTACGATTGATGTACCAAGATGAAGCTGGTTTCGGGAGAATCAGTAAGATGAGTTCTTGTTGGGCTCCTCAAGGAATTCGACCTAGCATTCCTAGTCATTATATGCGAGAATATCGCTATTGTTATGGGGCAGTAGATGCTCAGACAGGAGATTCCTTCTTCCTTATTGCTGGAGGATGTAATACTGAGTGGACGA
Source organism: Streptococcus mitis (assembly GCF_023109105.1). Lineage (GTDB taxonomy): Bacteria > Bacillota > Bacilli > Lactobacillales > Streptococcaceae > Streptococcus > Streptococcus mitis_BW. The sequence continues at coordinate 91,130 of NZ_JALDTZ010000003.1, read as the reverse complement.
ATGAATTTCTACGGCAAGTCTCACAAGCTTATCCAGACGACTATATTTTACTTGTTATGGATAATGCTATCTGGCATAAATCAAGTACCTTAGAGATTCCAAGTAATATTGAATTGGCTTTTATCCCACCTTATACACCAGAAATGAACCCTATTGAACAAGTCTGGAAAGAAATTCGAAAACGAGGTTTTAAAAATAAGGCTTTCCAAACATTGGAAGCTGTCATTGATAAGCTTCAAGAAGTTATTCTAGGACTGGAAAAAAGCGTTTTAAAGTCTACTGTCAGCAGACAATGGACAAGGTTGCTTTTTGAAAATAATTGAGTATTACTAGATTAAGACATACCTGTTGTAGGACAAATAAACCACCCGTATAACGAGTGGCAGTGATTTTTCAGATATAAAATTACTCTACTTAGTATATGATTGAGTGCCTTTTCTGCTCACAATTACTAAATTAGCAACAAAAAATAATACAACATAAAAAGTTAAAACTAATAAATTGGTTGTGCTTCTAAAATTATTTTCTAAAATTATATTAACTGGTAAAATTACTGGAATCCAAAAAATATTAAGAAAAACTTTATTTGTTGCAAATAATATAAATAAACTTTCTACAACAGCTAAAAGTAAATTTCCACCTTTCGCAATAAACAATGTCAATAGCATGTGGAAATGATTTAGCAATATTAGTAATAACCAACTAACTATTCCTACGTAAAAATAATATGAAAAGTGTTCTAGCTCTATACCTACAACTACCCATAAAGGAATAGTGAGTAAAGATAACAGTAAATCTAACACAAAAAGTTTCGCTCCCCATATACTGGATATATTTCTCCCGCTCCTAATATTCTGATAATTATTAGCATTGATTTCTTGTTCAGATACTAATAAAGTGATTATCGTAGTTATCATACAATAGCCTAACATGGGTAAAAAGATAATATTTTCCAATACAATTGTGTTATTTACAGATAATATGTAAATTGGAATTGTCAATAGTTGTATAGTAGACAAAAACAAAATAATGTATAGTTGATACGAACCTTTAAGTTTAATCATTTCACTTTTTAGCAATTGAATCATTACTTAACCTCCAATTCAACATTAACAAGGAAACAATAAATAGCATCAATGATAGAAATACGGCAAATACTACCATTCTAACGTCTGTTACATGCTTTGTTAAATCTAAATCTCCTGACGGTTTTAAATATATAAGGTTATAAACAATTTTATAATGATATGTAAAAGGAAATAAGTACCAAAAACTACTTTGAGCAATAAAAGGTGCAACTAAAAAGCAAATCAAGGTGTTAATAGATACTAGGATATAGGGATTTATCCATTTTGAAAATAAATACAGAAGTGGCAATAACCATATGGATGTTATCGAGATAAGTACTAAACAAATTAAATCATCAATAATATTCAATGATATTAAGTCAGTATACAAAAAATTGCTCGTAAATAATAATATAGCTAAAAACCATACGTTAGAAATGAGCAAATCTTTTAATTTTAAAAGTATCTTTACGATATATATTTTTATAGTATCATTTCGAAAGTATATATTCTGAAAATTTCCTGCATCTTCTTCTGCTTTATAATCATATAAAAATAACAATCCAATAAGTGTGTACAAGAAGACGGCTTCCCACCAGTATATTGAAAAACTTTCCACTATACTAGGTCCAACAAGTAATACAGCTATTAAAATCGACAAGACAGGAGCTAATATCAAGAATTTTTTGGATGTATTTTTTCGCTGTTTTAACCATTCTGATTTAAATATTTTTATCATATTGCGTCACCTCCATGAACAATTCTAAAAAATAAAGATTCTAAATCATCACTTTGAACATTCGACCCGTCGTAAAAAATTTGACCATCATGTAAAATAACAATTTTATCTGCCACTTTACTAACTTCATACAGTTGATGGCTAGATAAAAGAATTGTCATTCCTGATTTCTTTAAAGAAATCATTAAATTCAATAATTCCTTTATACCATCTGGATCCAATCCATTGGTAGGTTCATCTAAAATGAGCAAATCTGGACTAGTAATTATTGCCATACCCAATCCCAAACGTTGTTTCATACCTAAAGAAAAACTCCCTGCTTTTTTCTTTCCCGTATTAGATAGTCCAATCAAGTTTAATACTTCATTAATTCGTTCGTCAGAAATGTCATATAACAATGCTCTTGTTTTTAAATTATCAAAAGCAGATAAGTTCATATAGATAGCAGGAGTTTCAATAAGCGCTCCAATCTCATATATGCCCGCATTTTTTTCTCCATAAAAAATAACCGTACCACTATCAGCGTTTTCAAGACCAAAAATAATCTTCATAATTGTTGATTTTCCTGCACCATTAATACCTAATAATCCACAAATACTTCCCTCTTTTATTTCAAAAGAAATATTTTTCAGTACTTCTCTATCCTTATATGATTTTCTAAGTTTTTGAACTTGTATATTCATAACTATAATTCCTCCTTTATTTATACTTGTATGTTACACTTTATTTTTCAAAATTTGTTCAGATTTTACAATTTTTAAAAATAAAAAATAGACAGTCCTCAGTTTAGAAAACCATCTATTTTTATACATAACTATTATATGGCAGCTATCTAATATATCCCTATAGAATTATTTTTTAATAAGCAACGTCACTTGAGCTCCACCTTTATCTGGATTTGATAAAAACAATTCTCCAAAATGTCTAGTTGCAACTTGTTTAGCAAATGCTAACCCTAAACCATAGTGCTTATTATTCCTACCTTTATTCTCAGTATAAAATAACTTATCTGCATTTAATAAGGACTGTTCAGTAAAAGGGAGACCATTATTCCACACTCCAAAATTAATATACTCTGTTTCCTCAATGATAGTAAGCGTAACTTTTTTTTCTCCAGAACTATATCTTGCTGCATTTGCTAAAATATTAATTAATGCCCTATTTAAATTAAAACGATTTCCCTTAAAAAACATTAATTTTGTAGTATTAATAATTTTGAAATCAACCTTTGCATTATTCATTACAGATTTCGCCTCTACTGACAGATCACTTAAAAAATCAGGTAAATATATCTGTTCCCCATAATCTTTATCTTCAATTAGTAATCTTGAATAATCAATCATTGAACTAAAGTATCTTTCAAAAATCACTATACTGTTATTCATTGACTGAGTATATTCCTTCTGTTGATCAGTCAGGTTAGTTAATTCAAGCAACTCTAAATTTCCCTTTAGTACTGTTAAAGGAGTTTTTACATCATGAGCTAATGCACCAACTTGAAAAGATAAATCTTCCTTCTCCCTTCTCTCTGATTTGAGTAAACTAGTTAACTCGTCGTCCTTTTGATATAATACAGAAAGAATTTCATCGAACTCTTGTATTTGAGCAGGAATGTTTTTATCTTTAAATGTTAATTGCCCCATGTTTAAAGCTTTTTTTTGTATAAGGAGAAAATTTTTTGAAAATTCTTTTATTAATCTTGTCAGTGACCAAATGAGTAAAATTGTTTCGACAACAAAGAAAAATAAATAAGAAAATAGATTAAATGAAATGTGACGCAAATTTGGATTAACAAACTCAGGTATCATGGGTTGCCTGACAGTAAGTACAATCTCTGAATTACCGTAATATCCATAATACACTACCTCATTACTTACAGATTCATTTTTAGCAAAAACTTCTCGATAGGCAGGCAAATCCCTTTTTTGATAATTTCCCTCTTCAATTGTACCTGTCTTGCGATTAAATATAACATAGTCAAATATAGAATTATTCATTGCTTTAACTACATCACTTAAATTGCTGGTATCACTCACTGAAATTTCAATTTTAGATCCGTATGCATTTAATTGTCCAGTAAAAACAAGTAAATAAGTAAAAATAAAAAATAAAAGTATACTCAGCAACGTACCTGTTACTAGTTCTAAAACAGTCCTTATTATGCGTCCTCTAATTGTACGCTTTTTCTTATTCATGCCACTTGTATCCCATACCTCTAACTGTTTTTATAGGATTAATTCCATACGATGAGAATTTTAATCTTATTTGATAAATATACTCAGATATTGAATGAAAGAGGGTTTCAGCATCATCATCATAAACATTTTCATATATATCTTGTATAGTAAAAACTTTTCTTGGATTTCTAGATAATAGCTCTATGATATCATATTCTCTACTTGTAAAAGCAAGACTATCTCCATTAATACAAATAATTTTTTCTTGTAAATAAATCGTTATTGGAGATAATTCTCGAACAACTTGATTACTAAATTCACCTTGTTTGTATCGTTCTTCTCGTTTGAGATTTGCAGCAACTTTGGCAATTAATTGATTGATGCTGAAAGGTTTTGTAATATAGTCATCTCCTCCTAAATTCAACCCTGATACTATATCGTCTTCTGTATCTTTTGCACTAACAAAAATAATAGGAGAGCTTACTTTATTTCTAATCTGCTTACAAATTTGCATACCATCTATATTAGGCATCATTACATCTAATAAAATCAAATCAAATCCTTTGAAATTGTTAATATTGATTGGTACGTTCACTTCTTGATACGTCGTTACTTGATAGTTTTTCATCTCTAAAATGGTTCGCATCAGTTTCAAAATTTCAAAATCGTCATCTACAACTAATATCTTATACATTCTATCACCTCAAAATATTTTAGAGAACTACCTGCAAAGTTCCACATTTTTGACCAAGAATAGTCTCAATACATCAATTTGTAATGTTCTTTATTTTTAAAATTAAATTTTTATAAATTAGTACAAATCTATTTTACACTATTTTGAACAAAATTCGTAATATTTAATAATCTAATTTGAGTGCCATCAATGTCATTACTTACCCAGCAATTATCATACAATAATTTAATCACTTCATCCGGTCGATCTTTCAAATGATATTTCTCAATAATTAGTCCAAGTGCTGCTGAAACCTTTGGTGTTGAAATGGATGTCCCATAAGCATAAGTATATTTCCCTTCAAGTGTCGGTACTATGACCCATTCTTTTTCAAATGCTTTATCATTTACCCACTGTTCATATCCAACTCTTGCTAGTTCATGACTTCCTCCTCCTGTTGCATATATATCTATTATATTATTTCCTTTATTTGAAAAACTAGATACAGAATCATTATCATTTACTGACCCTACTGTTACAACATTGTCTAATCCCGCAGGAATATCCATAACTTTCCCATCTATATGTGAATAGTCCTTCCCCTTAAGTTCTCCAAGATAATGTTTTAATGATTCTTGATTATTTAAATCTAGCCCCTCATCACCTACTGAAGCAACAATTATTGAACCTTGACTATACGCATAATTGATTGCTCTCTGATAAATGTTGATTAATGCTGTTTGGTCATCTTCTATAGTTGAGTTTTTTAGCAAGTATTCACCCAAACTAAGATTAATAATATCAACATCATCTTTCGCAGCTTGAATAATTGCCTTTAATATCCACTGATCTTGTGCATTTCCCTTATCAAATACTCGATACATTCTAACTTTCATTCCAGGAGCAATACCTAAATAATCACCACTTGATGAAATCTGCCCAACCACTGATGTTCCATGACCTGTTTTATCTAATATATTTTGATCATCAATTAAGCCCGTTTCCAAATCCGCCGTAAAGTTCTTGACAGAAATAATATTTGAAGATACTTCTGGGTTATCGTAAGTAACACCTGAGTCTATTACACCAATAGTAGCTTCCCCAGTAGATTTATGACTAAACTTTCTACCTGTACCAATACTTTTTTGCATATCCCACTGATAATCCCAGAAATCAGTTTTATTATTTGTAATTACACCTTCTCCATAGAGATAAGTAACATTAGGTTTTACAGTCAACATACCATCAACAACTATCTCTTTTATTGAATCATTATTTTCTTTTTTTATCTCCTCTTTACTTTTTTCAGTAGAAACAGTAATAAGATTTATTTCAGGAATAGTATCGATAACTTGCATCCCCTGTTTAATAAATTTTTGTTGGATAGTACTAACTGTTTCTGTCTCTTTTAGTAGTATATTATATTTAGAAGCTGATCCAGTAGTCGCTTGAACCCCATGGACTGTAAAAAATAATGAAAATAATACTCCAACTGATAATAAGAACTTTCTGTTCATATAATCCTCCTTAATGTTTTTATTTTAGATTATATCAGAGAAAATTCAGATTTTGTTCAGAGAAAAATCATCTTTACACAACTAATGAAATTCAAATTTAAGAAAGAGTCAATTTCTAATATTTTTCACGTCCTAAAAAAACGGAACAAATTTCGAACTTGTTCAGATTATTTTTTTATCCTTTCCTTCACTTATATCCTGCCCAGTCTGCTAAAACAAGTATAACTAAATTAAAGATGATAAAGAAAGTAGTAAAATCAAATAAGGCATTTTGTGCCAAAGCTTCCGTATAAAATACAGTCTCTATAAAGAGAAGATAAAATCCATATACACCTATAAAAACATTCACACAGGCTAGCTCTATCAAGAATAGTCCACTTACTAGGACTAAGAACCATTTTTTATAGATGATTTAGAAAGTTTACTTACCAGATAAGGATATTATTTTGAAAAGAATTATTTGCTCTTTCCAAGAGGTATTTATCTTATAAAAACTAATCAAATAGAGCTAGGTAAAAAGAATATTCTAAAGCTATGAGAATATTTAAGGAATATAATGATAGTGACACAATAAATAAATTAAACCAGAGATTTAAGCTTGATCTAACAATTTAATTGTTAAATGATATCGTTTAGAGATATAATTCCTAAAAAATTAGACAAATAATTTATCTATAAGATTTGGTTCTGCATTTCAATGAGCTAAGTCTTTTTTTAATACATTTGTCATTATATAGGCTTTTGTTGATTATTTTTTGTTTTTATTCAGAGGAATAGTAACGATTCTTCCCTTTTTTAACGCTCTCTGTTCCATAACGATCAATTCACCTTGTCACATACCTTAGCCAGAAATATCCATACCAAATCTTTTTGAAAACTCATTAAAGCTTTGTTCTTGTTTTCTTAATTTATAGAACTAAACCTTAACCTCATTTGTCAATTCCATAATAAAAATAAGGACATTCCAATAAAGGAAGTCCTTTTTAACACTACTATAAATCAAAGACATTTTCATTATCCATTTTATTCTATAATCATTGACCAAAATATAATTTTTGGTCAAAATTTGGTCAAAATTTGGTCAAAAAAACAAAAAATACTAATTTATTTTTAAAAATGAATTTGTGATGATTGCCTTTAAATAAACATTTTGAATTTTCTTTGTCTTTCTTTACATTACTAAAAATGCCGATTGCAGGGATTGAACCTGTGACCTAGGCTTTACGAGTGCCTTGCTCTACCAACTGAGCTAAATCGGCGATTACACTTATAGTATAGCACTCTGAGAATAGATGTCAAGAAATTTTCATCTCTATTAGAAAAAGCCTGTCCTGAGACAAGGCTTTGATATTCTATTATTTACGAACCCGCACTTTCGTAGGCATCTAAGCCCCTATCCCAAAGTTTAAGGGAAATAACAAAGAAAACAAGGGAAATAAACATCAAACCTCCGATGTTAAAGATTACATCCTTGTCCTGCAAGAAATAGCTGGCAGGATAGTAGGCCGTAAAGGCAAAAGGCACGATAAAGCTGATCAACCAACGAAGAAGCGAATTGTAAATGGAAATTGGGTACTTGGCAAAGTCATTAAACATATAAAAAATGTAAATCATGGCGCCTGACTGTTTGGTCCAAAAAGCGATACTAGCTGTCGCAATTTTTAAAGAAGTATAAATCAAGGTCGCAAAAGGAATACAGACTAGGAAAAGCAAGAATTTTGGAAGAGTCCAAGCAATGCTTGATACTGTTGTCGCTAGTAAGATTCCACCGACCAAGAGTTCTCCCAAGGCATCAATCTGAAAGGTCTCGACTAGGATGTGGAAGAGGGGATTGATAGGACGCGTCAGGTACTTATCAAATTCTCCTTTTCGCACCAAGCGCTGTCCCAGAGCCCAAAGATTGTCAAAAAAGAGATGGTCCAATCCCTTGGGAATCAAGGAAAAACCATAGATAAAGGCTATCTCTTGAAAGGTCCATCCTTCTAAGGATGGGATATGTTGAAAGATGACATTGAGAAACAAGAGGTTCAGACCTTGAGTCAGAAAGACTCCCAAGACACCAACCACAAAATCGACCTTGTATTCCATAATTTGTTTGATGTACTGTCTGATAAAAATCAGATGCATGCGTTGATATTTTTTCATACTAACCTCCTTGAATGGTGATAAAGGACTGGACTCGTTTCCAAATCAACTGAGACAAGCCCACCATCACTAAGAGCCAGAAAAACTGCAAAGCGAGCGCCTGAAGAATCTGACTGGCATCGTATTTCCCAACAATGATCATAACCGGAGTGTAGATCAAGGATGAGAAAGGCAAGAAGGACAGAATATCTGAAACGATTTTCTGAAAGAAAGCCAAGGGAATTAAACTTCCAGACATAAAGGCCACTATTGAAGTCTTGAGGAGATTGGATCCCCATAAATTTTTAAATACAAAGGCTGAAAATCCAAAGCAGATATTAAAGAAAAAGTTAATCAGATAAGCCAGAGTTAAGCTAAAGAGATAAAGGACAGTTAATCCCAGCACTTCTACAATACCTTGCCCAGATAAGATTTTCATCAAAACAATGACACTTAAAAATGGCAGTCCAACAGAGATAAAAATCAACCACTTGGAGCCAAGTTCGGTGAAAAGATAGGAGGCTGCAAAATGTACTGGTCTCAACAAGCGCATGATAATGGAACCATCCTTGACCTCCTCCCCAATCATAAAGGAGCTATCCGACCTAGTCAGAAGATTGGTCACAAAACTCATAATGATGTAGAGGGTGATATCTGCCATACTGAAGCCCTGAATCAAGGACTCCTGTGAGGAATCAAAGACAGCCTTCCAGAGATAAAAAGCCACAAAAGCCCCCATAACATCCCCAATCCGATAAAGAATAAAGTTGACTCGATAGGTAATCAACTCCTGAACACCTGCATTGATAAAGGGTTTATAACGTCTCCACAATTTGAGCATCTTAGAGCTCCTTTCGGTAGAAGCGACGGATAATATCCTCGATATCCGTATCCACCATCTTCAAATCGCGGATTTCAAAATCAGACAGGGTTTGCTTGATAATATCAGCCGACTGGTAGCGGGAACTATCGAATTCAATGTTGAGACTATTCCCTTGTCTATCAATTGTCATATCCGAAAAGCCTTCATAGTGAGAGACGAGATGACTTTGACCTGGTAGCAGTTCAAAAGAAAGAGTCTTCATCTTGCCAAAGGTTTCCTTGAGTTGGCTAACCGTTCCATCAAAAATCTCTTGCCCCTTATCAATCATAAAAATCCGATCACATAGTTGCTCAATATCACTTAAGTCATGGGTGGTCAAGAGAATGGTCGTCTCTTCCTCCTGATTGATCTGAGTAATAGCCCGACGAATATTATCCTTGACCGAAACGTCCAAACCAATGGTAGGCTCATCTAAAAAGAGAACCTTGGGATTGTGGAGCAAGGAAGCTGCAATGTCCGCCCGCATCCGTTGTCCCAGTGAAAGAGTTCGTACGGGATCCTTGATAAAGTCCTTCAAATCCAAGACTTCATTCAAAAAATCCATGCGCTTATGAAAGAGCGAGTCTGGCACATCGTAAATCTCCTTCAAGACCGTGTAGGTCTCTTGCAGAGCCAAATCCCACCATAGCTGGGTGCGTTGTCCAAAGACTACACCAATATCCTTGACATAATCTTGGCGATTGTCCTGGGGAATCTTGCCATTAATCCGACAAAAACCAGATGTCGGTTTTAAAATCCCTGTCAGCATTTTGATGGTGGTTGACTTCCCAGCACCATTTGCCCCAATAAATCCTAAAATCTGCCCTTTTGGAACTTCAAAAGTCAAATCCTTGACCGCTTCAAAGGTCTGCTTTTCAGGATGAATAAAGGAACGTAAAGCCCCCTTCAAGCCCGGTTCCTTAACAGTCTTCACAAAATTTTTCTGAAGATGTTCCACTTCTATCATTGCCATATCTATCTCCCTAGCGTAAGGAATAGCAACATTGTATTTTTGATTACAAATATTCTAAATCCTTACTTTCTAAATCTGCTACATTTTATCTTTACAGAAGGCTTTATACCAACCTATTATAATCCAATAAAAAACAGAATGCAAGCGTTTGCCTAAAGTTTATAAATTTGAAAATTTTCTCTTAAAATAATACTTTTAATCAAAATTTCTGGTTTCATCGTTTCCTTAAAACACCAATAAAACCTGCCCAGAAGGACAGGTTTATTGTTAAGAAAAAGAATTTTTTTAATCGAAAAACTCACGATTCTACTGTTAATCCTTCAGCATTTAATTATTGCCATCAGTCTAAAATGTTTTCTAACCCCTCAATTACTCTTTAAAAAATCTTCAATGCGAGAAACAACCTCATGATTTTGATAATGATAAAGGTCGTGTGGTATATCCATATAGATGACTTTCACATTAGACTGTCCACTAGCAAATTTCTCTGCGTAGCGTTGCCATTCTGATTGACCAAAACTAGTTCCTTGACCGTTAGACACCAGTAGTAAGGTGGGAATTTTCGGATTAATGTTTGAGGGAACTTTCTTGGCATTTTCATTTACCGTTTGGGATTCATGAAGCATGGCTTGTGACATCAACTGCTTATAAGCTAGAAGTTTATATTTTTTTCGTTCACTTTCGTTCAGAGTTGGATTTTTTATATAAAAAGACTCAGGGAAGTAGCGTAATAAGCCAATCTTGCTAGTCCAATAGGCCACAGTAATCAAGGCTTGATTGTCCTTTAAATTCTCATAACTAGCTGGCAGTGCCCAATCTAACCCAACCAAAGTTTTCACTTCATCAGGATATTTTTCCTGCCAAGCTAAGCTCTCAAGACTAGCCATGGAATGAGACAAAATGATAAAAGGACCTTTGACATTTACTTGTGAAAGAGCTTGACGCGTCTCAGACAAAATCTCCATCACATCTCTTGAATGATTGCTATCATCACTATAACCATATCCAGCTCTCTCGACTACGACAATTTTATAGTTTTTTGATAGGGAATCTGTTAAATTCTTAAAGTCCAAGATCGGAGAGGCAATTCCAGCACCTGAGAGAACTACTATAGTCTCTGGACCATCCCCTTCAACGTAAACATTCATTTTGTGCCCATTGACAAGAACTGTTTTCCCCATAGGATTTAGGGAGGCTCGCTCCTTCTCTAGACTAATACGGTGAAAGATAAATGTTGCCCCTAAAAACAAAAGAATGAAACTAAGAAACCCAAGACTCCATTTTTTCAGTTTTTTCATAGCATTATTGTACAAAAATTAGACTCTTTTAGCAAATTTAGATTATTCTTCTTCAGTATATTCTCTAAAACTCCAGACACAAAAAACCCACCCAATGGGTAGGTTTCTGTTTTGTATGGTTAAGCTAGATTAAGCTTTACCTTCTGAACCGAATACGTCGATACGTTCTTCAACTGATGCTTGGATAGCTTTTACACCGTCAGCCAAGAATTTACGTGGGTCGAAGAGTTTCTTCTTGTCGTATTCTGCTTCGTTTGCTTCGTAGTCACGAGCAAATTTACGAGTTGCGTTAGCGAATGCGATTTGGCATTCAGTGTTAACGTTAACTTTAGCAACACCAAGTTTGATAGCTGCTTGGATTTGCTCATCAGGAATACCTGATCCACCGTGCAATACGATTGGGAATCCTGGAAGAGCTTCTGTCAATTTTTGCAAGTGGTCAAGGTCAAGACCTTCCCAGTTTGCAGGGTAAGGACCGTGGATGTTACCGATACCAGCTGCCAAGAAGTCGATACCAGTTGCAACCATTGCTTTAGCGTCTTCGATTGGAGCCAATTCACCTTTACCGATGATTCCGTCTTCTTCACCACCGATAGTGCCAACTTCAGCTTCTACTGAGATACCTTTAGCGTGTGCTTTTTCAACAACGTCTTTAGCCAATTTAAGGTTTTCTTCAACTGGAAGGTGTGAACCGTCAAACATGATTGAAGTGTAACCAACTTCGATACACTCAAGTGCATCTTCGTAGTGACCGTGGTCAAGGTGGATAGCTACTGGTACAGTGATACCCATTGATTCTACAAGGTTAGCGATCAAGTTGCGAGCAACTTTGTAACCACCCATGTATTTAGCAGCACCCATAGAAGTTTGGATCAAAACTGGAGCTTTTTTAGCTTCTGCTGCGCGCAAGATTGCTTGAGTCCACTCAAGGTTGTTTGTGTTAAATCCACCAACTGCATAACCGTTGTCACGAGCTGCTTGGACAAATTTTTCTGCTGAAACGATTGCCATTTTATCAGGCCTCCTGTATATTTTTATGGGACATCCCATTTACATTGTTCATTTTATCACTTTTTCACAAAAAAAGCTAGTTTTTCCCGTGGTTTCGATTGAATTTCTTCTATTTTCAGATATGTAAACCTTTTCTCTCCCTAGTCTTGGGTGACTTTTGGAAAAGCTATAAAGAAGGTCAAACGATTCTCCTCCATCTCGAAACGATAAGCTAATTTTTCATGTTCTAATAGACTCTTAACCACAAAGAGTCCCATACCAGACCCCTTGGCCTTGCGACTAGCATTATCAGAAAAAGATTGGGCTAGTTTTTCTTGTTCTTCAGGACTACAGCTATTTTCTATAAAAAGTTCCCCTTCTCTTTCTCCAATTCGAACCAAACCACCTGGAACAGAGTGCTTGATAGCATTACTGATGAGGTTAGACAGAATCAACTTCATGACAGATGGGTTTAGATAAGCCTGCTGATGAGTCAAACTATTGTCTATCTGGAGATCTCTTTCCTTGGCTAGCAGGACATAATCCTTAACCAGACTTTGCGTCATCTGGAGTAAGTCAATTTGTTCCCTATCATCTCGTAATTCCTGTACAGACGAGAGAGAAAGTATCTGGAGAACGTGGTGATTGAGCTCATCCACAATCCCCAAGGCAACTCCCAGATAGTGGTCTCTATCCTTATAACGACCGACATTTTCTTTCATGTTTTCGATCAGGATTTTCAAACTAGCCAGAGGTGTTTTCAGTTCATGCGAAGCACCTCGTAAAAACTCAACCTTCATTTTTTCCAGCTGGAGAATGGCTTCATTCTTGTCATGCAAGTCCGCAATGACAGTCAAAAGATGCTGGTAGAGGCTATTGATTTGTTCCTTGAGATCACCAATCTCATCCTTAGAATCCACGCGCAAACGCACTTGGGCATCCAAATCCATCATCCGACGGGTCACTCGCTTGATTTCCAAAATCGGAGCGACAATGGTCCGAGCATAGATGTAGGCCACCAAGAGGGAAATCAGAAAGGAAGCCAGCAGGGTATAGGGTAGAAACTGGAGACTGATCTGCTCTGCTTCCTTTTGCAAATCCATGGAAGCTAAAAATTGCAGGGTCATAGTGCCACCGTCTTGCGTTTTCACCTCGCGCTCTTCGATAAAGAGAGAGGTGGTCTGGCGATCTGTATCCAGAGGAAGGCTGTCCTTGACTTCTAACTTGTCCTCGGTCATCTCGCCCTTGACCGCTCCCTTGATATCACTAGTCTGGGAATACAAGTCTAACACTTGCTCGATGCTCTGCCTATCCTTACCTTCTAGGGATTGGGCAATGGCTGTCGCTTTCTGGCCAATGGTTTCCTGACGATGGCTCAGATAAGTTGACGGAAAGAGAAAATAAATGGCTAAATGAAGACAGACGACCAGAACACTAAAAATTGAGAAGGTATAGATAAATATCTTTGTAAATAAACCTGTTCGTTTCATTTTCGCTCCAATTTATAACCAACATTGCGCACAGTGAGGATGCAATCCAAGTCTAACTTTTTTCGCAATTCCTTGATATAAACATCAATGACACGGTCAAAAGGCACCTCATCTGTCACCTTCCAGACAGCATCAATAATCTGAGATCGAGTCAAGGCCCTTCCTTCATTTTTCACCAAATAATCAAGAATTTCCAACTCTTTAGCATTGATGGCTACTTCCTCTCCTGCTAGGCTTGCACTGTAGCTCTCAAAATCCACCTTGGCATCCTTATAAGAGAAGATTCGTCCCGTATCGTAATAGCGCTTGAAAATCGCGTCTACCCTCACTTTTAAGAGGGAGAGGGAGAAGGGTTTTTCCAGATAGCCATCTGCCAGAGAGGCAAAGGCACTCATCTTATATTCTTCATCCTGAAAGGCTGTCAACATCAAGACCGGAACTTGGCTACTTTTACGGATTTCTGACAAAACCTCTAAACCATTGAGTTTCGGCATTTGAATATCTAAGAGAACCAAGTCTACTTGATGATTGGAAAATTGCTCTAGCGCTTCTTCTCCATCTGCAGCCTCAATGGTTTCATAACCACAATCCGTCAAATAATCACTGACCCCCTCACGGATCATCTCTTCATCTTCTACAATTAAAATTTTCATAGAAAAATTTTTCACATTCCTTTAAATTTCTTATAAGTCATCTCAGTTTCACCCTAAAAGGTAGAGACCTTATCAAGATGAAATAGATAAAAATGCTACCTATATTATACCCCATTTAGGGGAGAATAGGTAGCAAGTTTGTTATTCGCTATCGAGCAAGAGCTCTTTTGGTTGTTTTCTAAGGAGATTGCTTGAAGCAAGCACCATAACGAGAACCACTAGAACCAAGGCAAGGACAAAGACGATGATAAAGTCTGATGTCTGAATGGAAATATCTAGGCTCGACAAGGTCTTGCTAAAGCCATCTACTTCTGCACCACCACCAAGGTTAGAGGCTTGAGCAGCCTTGCTGGCTTGCTTGGCAACACCTGAAGTGACATTGGCAAGAACAGTATTTCCGATTGCACGCGCTGTGTAAGTAGCTAAGAAGTAAGCAGAAACAAGAGCAGGAATGGCAATCAAGATGGATTCAGTGATGAATTGACCCAAGATACTTGTCTGCTTGAGTCCGATAGAGAGGAGAATTCCCACTTCCTTGCGACGGGCATTGATCCAAAGGCTAAGCAAGAGGGCAAGGAGAAGAACTGAGAAGCTCAAGCTACCCCAGAAGAGGAGGTTAGCCATCTTGTACATACCAGAGATGGATTGCTCAAGAGCTGGGTAGTTAGAGGAGCTCTTAACCAGTGTGTAGCTCTTCCAGTTGATACCGCTGATACCATTCAACTCTTTCATGACGTCATCCAAGTTTTTATCGGCTGTTACAAAGAAGGTTGCATCTCCATAAATAGCAGTTTCTTCTGTGTAACCATATAGTTTAGCAGCTGTATGGATGTCTGTGATAGCTGTGTTTTCGTAAAGCTCTTGTGAGTAGGTTACTGCTGACTTATTGTGACCATCAAAGAGTCCCTTGATGGTCACTTCGACTGTTTCCTTGGCACCTTTTTCATTGTCTGCGTCGTAGACATTGGAGTCCAGTTTGACCTTATCTCCGACTTTCCAACCGTGTTTGGCTGCCAAGTCCTTGTGCATGAGGATCTTGTCTTTGTCATCGTTGGTTAGGTGCTCACCTTCGACCAGCTTATAAGAACCAGAGACAAACTTGTCTTCTTTAGAGGAATCATTGACACCTGTAATCATCAAGCTACTTCCAAAATGTTTAGCACGATCAGGTGTTAGATTCTTCTTGGTTTCTGGCGTTTCGATGAGTTCATATCCAGTCAAATCTCCGATAGCGTTGATACGTTTAACATAAGACTCGATGGCCTTGTTTTCGGTGATTTTTTTGATGTCCTCACCCTTAATATTCCCAGCACCACGTGGTGTTCCTTGATTGACGCGACGATTGATTTGCATAGAAAAGCTGTTGGTGATATTTTTAAAGGTCTCCTGAGAAGCCTTGGCAGTAGCTCCCTTGATCGATAAGCCGACCAAACTCAAGCTCGCCATGAGGAGAATAATCAGGAAGATGACAATCGATTTGAAAAACTTCCTTGTAACATAGGCAAATGCATTGTGTAACATAGGTTCCCTTTCTAGATTTGATTTTATAATTCTATCAAAACAAGTTCATATTATTTCATATTATTTCGTAGTATTGCGAGTTTCAGTCAATTTCTTGTCCTTCAACTCAAGTGTAATATCTGACGCTTGTGCTACTTCTTTGCTGTGAGTTACGACGATAACACATTTACCTGTTTTCTGGGCAAGTGATTTGAGCAGTTCGACAATATCTCCAGCAGTTTTAGGGTCCAGATTTCCTGTTGGCTCATCTGCTAGAATAGCTGGAGCTTCTGAGACCAAACTACGAGCAATGGCAACACGTTGTTGTTGACCGCCTGATAACTGGAGAACATTCCGCTTAATCTGACTTTCATCCAAACCAAGCTCAAGCAGTGTATCCTTGCTTGCCTTTTTGTTGACCAAGCGGATATTTTCCAGTGGAGAAAGATAATCTATCAAGTTATAATTTTGAAAGACCAGGGAAATATGGTGCATGCGATGATAAGAATAGCCCTTCTTACGAATATCTTCTCCTTGGAAAAGGATAGAACCTTCAACAGGACTATCTAGACCAGCAAGTAGGGACAAGAGAGTGGATTTTCCTGCTCCTGACTCCCCAATAATACTGTAAAATTTCCCAGGTTCAAAATGATAATTGATCTGATATAAAACTGCCTCAGCAGTGTTCTTATAACGGTAGGTAACATCTTGTAATTGTAATAAAGTCATGATTTCTCCTTCTTATACTCAATGAAAATCAAAGATTAAACTAGGAAGCTAGCTGCAGGTTGCTCAAAGCACAGCTTTGAGGTTGCAGATAAAGCTGACGCGGTTTGAAGAGATTTTCGAAGAGTATTAACTAATAGATGATAAAATTTCCTTAGGTGATTTTCTAAATAAGAATAGGAAACAAAGTGCTACTAACAAGCAACTAATCAATAACAGAAAGACATAGGATTCTGCAAAAGATAGGATGCTGGTTGATAAACCACTTGCTTTGACTAGTGTGTCTTGTAAGGCTGTCTGATCTCCATTTGCTAATAGAGTTTGGAGTAGGTAAGTTGTGATAGTATTTCCTGCAACAAATGCTGGAAGCAAAGCACCGAGAGATACCAAAACTACCTCTAAACAGAACTGTAAGAAAATTGAACTCTTGCCTTTTCCAAGTGCCAGTAAAATTCCCACCTCGTAGACCCGTTCTCTCAACCAGAGAGACAAGACCAAAATTAAAGCTCCTGCTCCTGCTATCAACATCCCATAAAGGAAAATGGTCAAAAAGGTTTGGAAGGTTGCAACTGAGTCTTTGATTTGTTCAAAAGCCTTGTTTTCCTTCTCGACTTGGTAGCCTTGATTTTCCAAGGATAAGTTTTCCACCTGCTTCATAAGTCCATCCATTTCCTTAGGATTTTCTACATAAAAGCGAGCTGCACTGACTAGAGGTTCACCATTACCCAAAAGAGTTTGACTGCTTTCATAGTCTGTAAAGACTTGGTTTTCACTGAAGTCAGAAGACAAGCCTGTGAATTTCTCTTGTTTTTTACCAGAAAAGATGCCGACAATCTCAAACTCTACTGTTTGCCCGTTTCCAGCTTCGAACTGTCCAACATCCAAGCCAATCTTGTCATGAAGCGAAAGACCATTCTTCTTAGCCAACTCTTCGTGTATGAGGATTTTCTTGGAATCCCCTTTTTGAAGGTGTCGCCCTTCTTTTAGGTTGAAGGCCGAACTGGTAAAGGTCACATCCTTAGATGAATCTTCAAGAGCCGTTAAGCTAACTAAGTTCTTGTCCGCAGCTGACAAATCATCACGCTCCACGCTCTGCTCTCCACTCACCGCTTCCTTGTCTTTTAATTTTGCGACCGTCTCGAGTTCAGGAGAGACAGTTTCCAGTCCCTTAATCTTGCTTACAGATGCTAGATCTGACAACTTGAAAGTCTGACCATTTTCTATCCTCTTAATAGAAAAAGATGTGTTGAGTGATTTGTAAAGATTGGTTTCCACTGTTTTGTTGGACTTCATCAGAGTCAAACATGCTGAAATTCCGCCCAATAGGACAAATAAAATCAGAAATAAAATAAAACTTCTCAGTCGTTTTCTGCTGACATAAGCCCAAGCTCTTTGGATTGGATTCATTTGTCACCTCCATATTTGTAAGACTATTATAAAATCCAAATATGAAATGTTTATGAAATACAAAAAAAGAGCAAAAATTTTTTGCTCTACTTGAATTAGATGAAAAAAAGAGCTAGCCTAAGCTAACTCTTATCCTATGCGGAGAGAGGGACTTGAACCCTCACGACCTAAAGCGGTCACAGGATCCTTAGTCCTGCGCGTCTGCCAATTCCGCCATCCCCGCGTCGATTACTTTACTAGTATATCAACTTTTGGGATGCTTGTCAACACTTTTTTTCAAATTTTTTTCATTTCATCAACCAAATTACTCTGAAATTTCATTTAGATTTTCATCTACCAACTTAGCTCCAAGTGTATTTTTGAAATGACCTAGGGCAAATTGATGATTTTCAGGCCAGATGGAAGCAACAGCTGGTTTAACAATCTCAATGTCATACCCTAGATTATAGGCGTCTATAGCTGTATGCAGGACACAGATATCCGTCAAGACCCCTGTTAAGATAACTGTAGAAATTCGACGCTCTCTCAAACGAATATCCAAGTCTGTCCCTGAAAATGCTGAGTAATGGCGTTTATCCATCCAAAAGACACGACTGTCTGAACCATGCTCTTGATAAAAGGTCCCCAAATCTCCGTATAAATTGCGTCCACTAGTCCCAATCAAATTATGAGGAGGAAATAGCTTGCTTTCTGGATGGAAACAATCGTTCTCTTCATGAGCATCGATGGTAAAGAAGATGTAATCTCCGCGTTCAAAAGCTAGTCGAGTCACCTTGCCAATGGCATCTGAAATTGCCTGAGCTGGAGCGCCTGCTGTCAATTTTCCACTATCTGCAACAAAATCTTCTGTATAATCAATCGAAATTAAAGCCTTTGCCATTAGTAATCTCTTTTCTTCACTTCTTCAAAAATATCTGAAATCAAGACCTTAAGATAGGTTCCCTTCATTCCAAGTGAGCGACTTTCAATAATCCCTGCAGACTCAAGTTTACGAAGGGCATTGACAATCACAGAACGGGTGATTCCAATACGGTCTGCAATCACTGACGCAGTTAACTGCCCTTCATTTCCATTTAATTCCCCTAAAATGGCTGAAACAGCACGGAGTTCGGAGTAAGAAAGGGTATTGACCGCCATGGTAACAGCAGTACGGCGACGGATATTTTTCTCATCTTCTTCACGCTGGAAGTTGAGGAGTTGAATCCCAACAACGGTACTGGCAATCTCAACAAGGATCAAATCCTCATCTTCGAATTTTTTATCATTGCGCCAAATAATCAAAGAGCCAAGGCGAATCCCTGATACATGAATCGGTGCAATAGTCGTTAAACCATCTGGAAAGTCGGCACGACTTTCCACAGGGAAAATACTCAAATCATGATCAACTGTCAGATTGGCTTCTGTATCGTATATCATGTTCGCACCTTGAATGTAGTCATCCGGAAAAATCTTAGTTTGGAAGAACTGCTCTACACGATCTGTATTGGTTTTATAACGCATAAAATAGCCAAGGAGACGTCCCTTGCTATTGACGATACAAGCGTTACAATCAATAATATCTGCCAGTTGACGCGTAATCGCATTGTAGGGGAGTTCTTCCTGCAACTGCTCCTCTGAACGCTTCAGGATAGAAGTAATTTTTCTAGTCTTTTCTAATAAATGTGCCATTTTTCACCTCGAATTTAATCGCTCTCATTATATCATAAACAGCTTGAATTTTCAATTATTATCTGAAAATTGCTTATTTAATTGCAATTTGAAAAAACAAGAATATTTTTAATTAAATTTCTTATTTTCTATTGACAAGCTCCCTATTTTTGTGTATTATAATATTACAAGAAGATAATATATCTATTTTATTTATACTCAATGAAAATCAAAGAGCAAACTAGGAAGCTAGCTGCAGGCTGTACTTGAGTACGGCAAGGCGAAGCTGACGCGGTTTGAATTTGATTTTCGAAGAGTATTATCTTTCTTTTCCATTCGGTCTCCTTATATAAAAAAGCGATTCATTTTGAACCGCTTTTTCTTATTTATCGCCCTTGTTACGAATAACAAAGCCTGTTTGCTTTTCACTTGAAGTAGTGCGTGGTTTTTTATTATCCTTACGGTAACGTTTTTCCTTATCAAAACGATCATTGCCACGACTTCCTTTTTTGAAATCATCACGGCGACCATTGCCACGGCGATCACGGTCTCGACGGTCGTCCCCACGACGGCCTCCACGACCTCCCTTAGCTTTACCACCGAAGCCATTACCTGATGGTTTAAATGGTAGTGGTTTTTCACGCGCAATCTCCACTTCTGGAAGGCTATCTGGATCTTGAACAGTCAGACTCAAGATATACATTGCCAATTCTTCTGGAGTAAATTCGGCAGCTAGCTTACGAGCATCCTTGCCAAATTTCTCAAAGTTGGCACGAATGGTTTCATCTGCAAAATCACGTTCGATTTTCTTGAGAGCTACCTGTTTTTTAGCTTGGAAGGCTTCTTCTGCACTTGCAGGTTTGAGACCTTTCATGCGTTTCTTGGTCAAGTTTTCAATAATTTGAAGGTAGCCCATTTCATTAGGTGATACGAAAGTAATAGATTGACCTGACTTACCAGCACGACCTGTACGACCGATACGGTGAACATAACTTTCAGGATCTTGTGGAATATCGTAGTTATAGACATGGGTCACACCTGAAATATCCAAACCACGCGCTGCCACGTCTGTCGCAACCAAAACATCAAGATTACCATTTTTGAAGTCACGAAGGACACGAAGACGTTTGTTTTGGTCTAGGTCGCCATGAATTCCTTCTGCACGGAAACCACGGATTTTAAGACCACGAGTCAATTCATCCACACGGCGTTTTGTACGACCAAATACGATAGCAAGTTCTGGTTGTTCCACATCCATGAGACGAGTCATGGTGTCAAATTTTTCTTGTTCCTTAACTCGGATATAGTACTGGTCTACCAGTTCTGTTGTCAATTCCTTGGCAGCAATCTTGACATGCTCAGGTTCTTTCATAAACTGAACACCGATACGTTTAATAGCATCTGGCATAGTTGCTGAGAAGAGCAAAGTTTGACGGTTTTCAGGAACACGAGAAATGATAGCTTCGATATCTTCAAGGAAGCCCATGTTGAGCATTTCATCCGCTTCGTCAAGGATGAGAGTTTCAATATCTTGTAATTTCAAGGCTTTGCGTTTAATCAAGTCCAAGAGGCGACCTGGAGTTCCCACCACGATATGGGCACCCGATTTAAGAGCCTTAATTTGTTTTTCAATACTTGAACCGCCATATACTGAGCGGACTTTGACTCCCTTACTACGACCAAAGCGGAAGAGTTCCTCTTGACTTTGGACAGCAAGTTCACGAGTTGGAGCGATGACCAAGGCTTGGATAGTCGCTTCTTCTGTACGGATTTTTTCAAGGGTTGGCAAGCCAAAGGCAGCAGTTTTTCCTGTACCAGTCTGAGCTTGACCAATAACGTCCTTGCCTTCTAGAGCCAAGGGAATAGTTTGTTCTTGGATAGGACTGGCTTCTACAAAACCAGCTTTTTCAATCTCTGCTAGCAAATCAGCAGACAAGTTTAATTCATTAAATTTCACGTTATTCTTCTTTCTAAAGGTGGTGCGAAGCCACCCTATAGGGCTTAGTTTATACTTTTCTTTTTATGACGTATTTTCATATACTGGATATAAAATCGTGTTGCTTCTTTTCCACAAAAGAAAAGTACTGTTTTCTTTGCAACCTATCTAGTATAACACAAGACAAACTTAAAAGATAGCATTATCCGAAAATAAAGTCATGTAAACGATTTTTTGAGAAAATGAGGCTGAAATTTCAACTATTTTATAAACTTTTTTAAAGCGTAGCAGAATTGTGCAAAAGTTTTTTTCTTGTGCTAGAATGAAAGTCGAAAAGGAGGAACTCTAAATGTTAACTTATGATTTAATCGTTATCGGATTTGGTAAAGCTGGTAAAACACTAGCTGGTAAATTGGCTTCAGCTGGCAAAAAAGTTGCCCTCGTTGAACGTAGTAAAGCTATGTACGGTGGAACTTGTATCAACATTGGTTGTATCCCAACTAAAACTTTGCTAGTTGCTGCTGAGAAAGACTTGTCTTTTGAAGAAGTGATTGCTACCAAAAACACGATTACTGGTCGCCTAAACGGTAAAAACTATGCGACTGTTGCTGGTACAGGCGTAGATATCTTTGATGCGGAAGCTCACTTCCTTTCAAATAAAGTCATCGAAATCCAAGCTGGTGATGAAAAGAAAGAACTGACCGCTGAAACAATCGTCATCAACACTGGTGCTGTTTCAAACGTCTTGCCAATCCCTGGACTTGCTACAAGCAAAAACGTCTTTGACTCAACAGGTATCCAAAACTTGGACAAATTGCCTGAAAAACTTGGAGTTCTTGGTGGAGGAAATATCGGTCTTGAATTTGCTGGTCTTTACAACAAACTTGGAAGCAAGGTTACAGTTCTAGATGCCTTGGATACTTTCCTACCTCGTGCAGAACCTTCCATCGCAGCTCTTGCTAAGCAATACATGGAAGAAGACGGTATTGAATTACTTCAAAATATCCGCACTACTGAAATCAAAAACGATGGTGACCAAGTGCTCCTCGTAACTGAAAACGAAACTTACCGTTTCGACGCCCTTCTCTACTCAACTGGACGCAAACCAAATGTAGAACCACTTCAACTTGAAAATACAGATATTGAACTAACTGAACGTGGTGCTATTAAAGTAGACAAACATTGTCAAACAAACGTTCCTGGTGTCTTTGCAGTTGGAGATGTCAACGGTGGCCCTCAATTTACTTACATTTCACTTGACGACTTCCGTGTTGTTTACAGCTACCTTGCTGGAGATGGCAGCTATACACTTGAAGACCGTCTCAATGTACCAAACACCATGTTTATCACACCTGCACTTTCACAAGTTGGTTTGACTGAAAGCCAAGCAGCTGATTTGAAACTTCCATACGCAGTGAAGGAAATCCCTGTTGCAGCAATGCCTCGCGGTCACGTAAACGGAGACCTTCGAGGAGCTTTCAAAGCTGTTGTTAATACTGAAACAAAAGAAATTCTTGGAGCAAGCATCTTCTCAGAAGGTTCTCAAGAAATCATCAACATCATTACTGTTGCTATGGACAACAAGATTCCTTACACTTACTTCACAAAACAAATCTTCACTCACCCAACCTTGGCTGAGAACTTGAATGACTTGTTTGCGATTTAAGTTGAGATTTAATCGTATCGAACAGCCCTCTGAGGGCTGTTTTCATTTCTGCGAAATCTCATACTCTTCGAAAATCAAATTCAAACTACGTCAGCTTCACCTTGCCGTACTCAAGTACAGCCTGCGGCTAGCTTCCTAGTTTGCTCTTTGATTTTCATTGAGTATCAAATCTGTCTTTTCCCTCTTTTATGATATAATAGAAACATGAAATTAAAAACTACTTTAGGCCTTCTTACTGGGCGTTCTTCCCACTTCATTTTAAGCCGTCTTGGCCGTGGAAGTACGCTCCCAGGAAAACTTGCCCTTCAATTTGATGAAGATATTTTACAAAACCTAGCTAAAAACTACGAGATTGTCGTGGTCACTGGAACCAACGGAAAAACCCTGACAACTGCCCTCACTGTCGGCATTTTAAAAGAGGTTTATGGTCAAGTTCTGACCAACCCAAGCGGTGCTAACATGATTACAGGGATTGCGACAACCTTCTTAACAGCCAAATCTTCTAAAACTGGGAAAAATATTGCCGTCCTAGAAATCGACGAAGCCAGTCTATCTCGTATCTGTGACTATATCCAGCCAAGCTTATTTGTTATCACTAATATCTTCCGTGACCAGATGGACCGCTATGGTGAGATTTACACAACTTACAAGATGATTTTGGATGCTATTCATAAGGTACCTACGGCTACTGTTCTCCTCAATGGTGACAGTCCACTTTTCTACAAGCCAGCTATTCCAAATCCTGTACAGTATTTTGGTTTTGACTTGGAGAAAGGCCCAGCCCAGCTGGCTCACTACAATACCGAAGGAATCCTCTGTCCTGACTGCCAAGGCATCCTCAAATATGAGCACAATACTTATGCAAACTTGGGTGCCTATATCTGTGAAGGCTGTGGATGTAAACGTCCTGATTTGGACTATCGTTTGACAAAACTGGTTGAGTTGACCAACAATCGCTCTCGCTTTGTCATTGACGGACAAGAATACAGTATTCAAATCGGTGGTCTCTATAATATCTACAACGCCCTAGCTGCAGTTGCCATTGCCCGTTTCCTCGGTGCAGATTCACAACTCATCAAACAGGGATTTGATAAGAGCCGTGCTGTCTTTGGACGTCAAGAAACCTTCCATATCGGGGACAAGGAATGTACCCTCGTCTTGATTAAAAATCCAGTCGGTGCGACCCAAGCTATAGAAATGATCAAACTAGCACCTTATCCATTTAGCCTATCTGTCCTCCTCAATGCCAACTATGCAGACGGAATTGACACTAGCTGGATCTGGGACGCTGATTTTGAACAAATCACTGATATGGACATCCCTGAAATCAACGCTGGCGGTGTTCGCCATTCTGAAATCGCACGTCGTCTACGAGTAACTGGCTATCCAGCTGATAAAATTACTGAAACAAGTAGTCTGGAACAAGTTCTTAAGACCATTGAAAATCAAGACTGCAAGCATGCTTATATTCTGGCTACCTATACTGCTATGCTTGAATTCCGCGAACTACTGGCTAGTCGTCAGATTGTTAGAAAGGAGATGAACTAATGGTTTATACTTCACTTTCCTCAAAAGCTGGCAATTACCCTTATCAGCTCAACATTGCCCACCTCTATGGAAACCTCATGAATACCTACGGGGACAATGGAAATATCCTCATGCTCAAGTATGTGGCTGAAAAACTAGGGGCCCATGTGACGGTTGACATCGTCTCACTTCATGATGATTTTGATGAAAACCACTATGACATCGCCTTTTTCGGTGGTGGTCAAGACTTTGAACAAAGTATTATTGCAGACGACCTACCTGCCAAAAAAGAAAGCATTGACAACTACATCCAAAACGACGGTGTGGTTCTGGCTATCTGCGGTGGTTTCCAACTATTGGGGCAATATTATGTCGAAGCTTCAGGGAGACGTATCGAAGGACTAGGGGTCATGGGCCACTACACCCTCAATCAGACCAACAACCGTTTTATCGGGGACATCAAGATTCACAATGAAGATTTCAATGAAACCTACTATGGATTTGAAAACCACCAAGGACGTACCTTCCTCTCAGATGACCAAAAACCACTAGGACAGGTTGTCTATGGAAATGGAAACAATGAAGAAAAAGTCGGCGAAGGGGTTCATTATAAGAATGTCTTTGGTTCCTACTTCCACGGACCTATCCTCTCTCGCAATGCCAATCTGGCCTATCGCCTAGTCACTACCGCCCTCAAGAAGAAATATGGTCAGGACATCCAACTCCCTGCCTATGAAGATATTCTCAGTCAAGAAATCGCTGAAGAATACAGCGACGTCAAAAGCAAAGCTGACTTTTCTTAAACCAAGAAAAACCATATCAAAGAACTCCGTTATCTTGTCGGAGTTTTTTTGTCTTTTCTTTTACCCTTCTCCCTTGCATTTTCTCTCATTTTTTGCCAAAATAGAGGGGTAGAAAGAAGGTAGCATATGTCTAAATTACAACAAATCGTAACATATCTTGAATCAGAAAAACTAGACGTCGCTGTCGTATCTGACCCCGTCACAATCAATTACCTCACTGGCTTTTACAGTGATCCCCATGAACGCCAAATGTTCCTTTTTGTCCTAGCAGATCAGGAACCCCTCCTATTTGTCCCTGCCCTTGAGGTTGAGCGTGCAAGCAGCACTGTTTCCTTCCCAGTTGTGGGCTATGTGGATTCTGAAAATCCATGGCAAAAAATGAAACATGCTCTTCCACAACTTGACTTCAAACGTGTCGCTGTTGAGTTTGACAATCTTATCTTGTCCAAATACCATGGCTTGAAGACAGTTTTTGAAACAGCCGAGTTTGAAAACCTCACTCCTCTCATCCAACGCATGCGCCTCCTCAAATCAGCTGACGAAGTGCAAAAAATGATGGTTGCAGGTCTCTATGCTGATAAGGCTGTTAAGGTTGGTTTTGACAATATTTCTCTTGATAAGACTGAGACAGATATCATCGCCCAAATTGACTTTGCTATGAAGCGTGAAGGCTATGAAATGAGCTTTGATACTATGGTCTTGACTGGTGATAATGCTGCAAATCCACACGGTATTCCAGCAGCTAACAAGGTTGAAAATGATGCTCTTCTACTCTTTGACCTTGGTGTCCTCGTCAACGGCTATGCTTCAGATATGACTCGTACAGTCGCTGTTGGTAAACCAGACCAATTCAAGAAAGACATTTATAACTTGACTCTTGAAGCCCAACAAGCTGCTCTTAACTTTATCAAGCCAGGAGTGACTGCCCATGAAGTGGACCGCGCTGCCCGTGAGGTTATCGAAAAAGCTGGTTACGGCGAGTACTTCAACCACCGTCTCGGTCATGGTATCGGTATGGATGTCCACGAATTCCCATCTATCATGGAAGGAAACGACATGGTCATCGAAGAAGGCATGTGCTTCTCTGTTGAACCAGGTATCTATATCCCTGGTAAAGTCGGTGTTCGTATCGAAGACTGCGGTGTTGTTACCAAAGATGGCTTTGACCTCTTTACAAGCACCAGCAAAGATTTACTTTATTTTGATTAAAATTATTTAAAAATCTTCCCACAATAAAACGCATAGTATCAAGCTTTCAACACTTGATACTATGCGTTTTTCATATTTGAAAGATTTTTGACTCAGCCTCTTTACTTAATCTTCTTGATACTTTGACTAAGAATAAATCCTACAATCATCCCTACTATATTTTGCATGAAATTTGGTAGAATTTCTGGTAGGGCTGCTGCCCAGCCATTCATCAAAGTAGAACCCAAGGCGTAGCCCCCTACCATGGCAATCGTTGCTAAGACAAGACCTAGCCACTGAGTTTTTCCTTTAAATCCTGCGAAAAATCCCTGCAAGCCATGGTTGACCAAGCTAAAGAACATCCACTGAGGGTAGCCTGATAAGAGGTCAATCAAGAAACCTGCTAGTCCTCCGACTACAGCCCCTTCACGACTACCAAAGTAAAAGGCCGCAAAGAAGACACCCGCATCTAAAAGGGTTAGAATACCTGTCGGTGTTGGAATTTTTAAGAAATAGCCTAGAACCACAGAAAGGGCGGTCAATAGGGATACAAAGGCGATTTTAGTTGTTTTGGTTTGCTTCATATTGTCTTACTCCATACTGATCTGCTTGTGCAATAGCACGATAAACGAAAGCCTTAGAGCTTTCTACTGCTGATAAAAGTTCATCACCTTTGACTAGATGACTGGCAATGCTAGAGGCAAAGGTACAACCTGCACCAGCATTTTGCCCTTGGATAACGGGATTTTCTAGGACTATAAAGGTTTGTCCATCATAAAAGACATCCACAGCCTTGTCCTGACTAAGGCGATTGCCTCCCTTGATAATGACTGCTGGTGCTCCTAAGGCATGTAATTTCTGCGCTGCAGCCTTCATGTCTTCCAAGGTTTTAATTTCCTGACCAGCTAATAATTCTGCTTCTGGGAGATTAGGCGTAATCACACTGACATGAGGGAAAAAGCGAATCAACTCTTGACAGAGTTCACTTACAGCCACGTCATGCGTTTCCTTGCAGACTAAGACAGGATCCAATACCACAGGTACTCCTGGACGTTGTTTGATAAAGTCCAAGGCCTTCTCAGCTACACTAACAGTCGGCAAAAGACCAATCTTAATTCCCCCAAACTCCACATTACGCAAGCTATCCAATTCATGTTGAAAAATGGTATTGTCAGTTGGAAAGACTTCAAAGCCCTTTTCTGTCAAGGCTGTCAAGCAAGTCACTGCTACAAAGCCGTGCAAGCCGTTCAAGGTATAGGTAGCCAAATCAGCGGATAAACCACCTCCACTAAAAATATCATTTCCAGAAAGTGCTAAAATACGATTATTCTTCATAACGAATCTCCTTTAAATACAAACCATTTGGTGCTGCCGTCGGACCTGCAAGTTGCCTGTCCTTTTTCTCCAAGATCAGGTCAATCTGCTCTACTGGCATACGGTTGTTTCCGATTTTGAGCAGTGTCCCCACCATATTACGAATCTGCTTATACAAGAAACCATTTCCTGAAAAGGTAAAAGTCAAAAACTGACCTGTCTCATCAACTATTAAACTAGCTTCTGTAATGGTACGAACCTTATCCTCCACACTAGTCCCCGAAGCTGTAAAACCTGTAAAATCATGGGTTCCCTCAAGCTTTTTGATTGCAACCTGCATCCGTTCCACATCAAGCGGATAGGGAAAGTGAGTGGCATAGTGACGGCGCATAGGATTTTTTGGACGCCCCCTATCCACGATAAACTCGTAGGTCTTGCTATGCTTGGCATAACGGCAATGAAAATCATCTGCCACAAGCTCAATCGAAATCACATCAATATCTTCAGGGGACTGGGTGTCCAGAGCAAAACGGAGCTTCTCCTCATCCATCCGATAAGGAAGGTCAAAATGAATGACCTGTCCTAGAGCATGAACCCCACTATCTGTCCTACCAGCACCGTGAACAGTAAGGGCTTGCCCCTTATTCAATCTAGTCAAGGTTTTTTCAATTTCTTCCTGAACGCTACGCGCATGAGGCTGGCGCTGAAAACCAGCAAAGGCATAACCATCATAGGAAATAGTTGCTTTATATCTCGTCATGACTTCTATTTTATCAAGAAATTAGTCTCGTAACAAGCTAGAAAATTTATAATTGTCTGGGTACAATATTTCCGAAAAGAAAAACTTAGGAATCAATCCTAAGCTCTCTTTTGAAGTAGGTACATAACAAAGATAGAGGTTACAATCAACCAGGATCCTAAAATGGCGAAGACCAGCATCCCATTGTGAGTTAGTAAGCCAATTGCACCTAGAACGAATGGAGTCGTAAAGGCTCCGAAACTACAGCCTAAAACTGCAAATGAGGTTGCTTGATTGAGGAGTTTAGCTGGAATTCTTTCAGAGACAAGTTGAAAGACCGTCGTCAAGGCTACACTGTAGGCAAAACCAGCCAGAATGCTTCCTGCCACCACCACCCACAAGGATGGAGATAAAGCAATCACAATTTGCCCTAAGCCGAAGGTAATACCAGACCAGAGGAGTAATTTTTCCTTAAAGATAGAAATCAAGAAAGAAAAACTCACCCCAGCCACAATCCCAATCAGCTGCATGATACTTAGGACAAAACTAGATAACTGGGCATCTCCAAGCCCTCTTTCCACCATCAAACTTGGAATACGAATAGTAATAGCCGTATTGGTACAAACTACAACTGCCGCTTCTATAGCTAGGGTAAAAATCAAGCCTTTCATTTCACGAGTTAAACGACTTGCTTCCTTCGCTTTTTTCTTGACTTCTTTCTTTTCTTTTCCATAAGGGACAAAGAGCAGATAAAGGGTCAGCACCAAAAATCCAGCACTATAGGCCAAGAAGGTAGCTGTCCAACCAAAGGCCAACAACTGACCGACTGCCAAGGTAATGAGAGAAGCTCCTACGACCTCTGCAGAACCGCGTAGTCCTAACATCTGAATGCGCGTTTTTCCTTGATAGCGTTCACTAATAATGGAAATGGCCTTGGCATTGATCATCCCAACACCCAAACCAAAAAGAATCCGTGTTCCAAAGACAAAAGGATAGGCCTGATACCAGAAGGGAGCCGTTCCACTCAGTGATAAAATCAACAAGCCCAAACTAATCTGTAAGCGCTCAGGGAATATTTTTTCTAAGAAACCATTTAGTAATAACATAATCATGATTCCAAAGGATGGCAAGCTCGCTAAGAGCTCAATTTGTTCCTTAGGATAACCTTGATAATAGTCAAACATAGCTG
Organism: Streptococcus mitis; assembly: GCF_023109105.1. Lineage (GTDB taxonomy): Bacteria > Bacillota > Bacilli > Lactobacillales > Streptococcaceae > Streptococcus > Streptococcus mitis_BW. The sequence goes on along the minus strand of NZ_JALDTZ010000003.1, from coordinate 60,925 downwards.
GTAGAGCACTTGAAATCGAAAAGGAGGTAATCAAAACGAGGGAGAGAGCCAAAATACTGACCCGTTCTAAAAATTGTTTCATGAAATCTCTTTCTATATTTCTCTTAATCTTCTATTTTTTGATGGTTATCAAGCAAGAAAAGAAGAAGTCTCTTTGGTGTATAGACTCCTTCTTAAACTCGAAAATGAATCCCTTGTGTCTTATACTCAATGAAAATCAAAGAGCAAACTAGGAAGATAGCCGCAGGTTGCTCAAAGCACTGCTTTGAGGTTGTAGATAGAACTGACGAAGTCAGCTCAAAACATGGTTTTGAGGTTGTAGATGAAACTGACGAAGTCAGTAACTATATATACGGCAAGGCGAAACTGACGTGGTTTGAATTTGATTTTCGAAGAGTATTAGGATGACTTTCTCTTGATTTGCTTGATAAAGTAGAAGATAAATCCTGCCACCATATAGGCAACAAAGATAATCAGACACCACTTAAACACGACATCCCAACCCTTGTTTACATTCAAAAAGAAGTAAGGGAAGGGACTGACCTTAGAATTAGGAACATCAAGTTTCAGTACCAAGCCATTAAAAAGAGCAAAAATCATATACAGCAAGGGTAAAATCGTCCACACAACTGGATCCCAAATCTTGTATTGACCCTGTTTGTCAAAAAAGAGGGTATCCGCTAAAAACCAAAGGGGAACGATATAGTGGCAAAGGAAATTTTCCAGAGTATAGAAATTAGTCGCAATGGGCGCTAAGAGGAAATGGTAAATCACACAGGTAATCATGATACTCATGGTAACCCCACCTTTTAAGCGCAAGAGACTTGGTCTTTGCCAGTTTTCACCTAAACGGCTCATAACCTTTAGGAGATAGAGCGTAAAAATCGCTACTAAAAGATTTGACAAAACCGTATAATAGAGAAGCATCCCAAATCCACCATGCTTGGCGATTTCAAGATAAACTCCCGTAAAAGCCGCTAGAAACAAGAAGATACGGCTATAAAATACTAGTTTATAGTGCTTTGACATGCTTAAATTTTCTTCACAAACTCTGATTTGAGTTTCATGGCACCAAAGCCATCGATTTTACAGTCGATATTGTGGTCGCCTTCTACGATGCGAATATTTTTCACACGCGTTCCTTGTTTCAAATCTTTTGGCGCACCTTTTACTTTCAAGTCCTTGATGAGGGTTACTGTATCACCGTCAGCCAATTTATTTCCGTTGGCATCGATAGCGACAAGACCTTCTTCTACTTCTGCAACTTCAGCAGGATTCCACTCATGAGCGCACTCTGGGCAAACCAGTAGGGCACCGTCTTCGTAGACATACTCTGAGTTACATTGTGGGCAATTTGGTAGGTTGTTCATGGTTTCTCCTTATCATCATTCACTATTCTTTGAAAATCAAAATTTCTCGAACAGCAACTATTATACCTTAAAATTAGTATTTTGACAAATTTAGAAAAAAACCGATATCAATCTATCGGCTTTTCTACATTTACATTCTTTTTTCAGCTTCTGCTTTGATTTTTTCAACTACTTCTTGAATGTTCAAACCAGTTGTGTCAAGGTAGACAGCATCCTCTGCTTGTTTGAGAGGTGAAGTCTCACGATGGCTATCCTTGTAGTCACGCGCAGCAATCTCCTCTTTTAAAGTTTCAAGATCTGTTTCAATTCCCTTGGCAATATTTTCCTTGTAACGACGCTCTGCTCTTTCATCAACAGAGGCTACTAGGAAAATTTTCAATTCTGCTTGTGGCAATACAACAGTCCCGATATCGCGACCGTCCATGACAATCCCACCTTGCTGGGCAATCTCTTGTTGGAGGGAAACTAGTTTCTCACGAACCTCAGGAATTGCTGCAATAGCAGAAACATGATTGGTCACTTCATTTTCACGGATAGGATGAGTAATATCCACATCTCCTACAAAAACAAGCTGTTCCCCAGTTTCTGAGCGTCCAAAACTGATTGGATGCTGGTCTAACAAGGTTAGAAGTGCTTCAACTTCTTCTACTCCTAACTGGTTTTTAAGAGCCATATAAGTCGCTGCACGATACATGGCACCTGTATCGAGGTAGGTATAACCAAAATCCTTGGCAATAATCTTTGCGACTGTACTCTTACCACTCGAAGCAGGACCGTCAATAGCAATTTGAATTGTTTTCATATCAACTCCTATTTGATTTTGACAACATCACCTGGATTAGCAAACCAAGATCCTGTAGCCATATGGCCAGGATTCAAGGCCTCTAACTGAGCAATCGAGATTCCTGCACGAGCGGCAATGGCTGCTTCTCCTTCTCCAGCCATAACTTTTGTAGTTCCTTCTGGATCAGTTGGATGTTCTGAACTACTAGATGACTCTTCAACCTTCTCCTCTGAACTAGAAGATGCCTGCTCTGAACTACTAGAAGATGAAATCTGTACTACATTTGCATCAGAATCGTGAAAATCTTTTAAGGCTGCCGTGCGATTGCTCCCACCCGATGAAAGATAGATCAGAACAATGATCATCACGACTACAATCACAAAGAAAATACTTGCTAAGATAGTTAAGATACGGTTAGCAACGACTCCTCCACCTTGTTCTCTCTTACGACGTTCTGATCTTGTTTCTTCTTGATTCTCATAAATATCTTCTTGCCACGGTTCTTTTGCCATACCTTACTCCTTGTTTTTTTTTACTTTTCTTATTACAATATAAATATGAAAATCACACTTATACCTGAACGTTGCATCGCCTGTGGGCTTTGCCAAACTTATTCTGAATTATTTGATTACCACGATAATGGAATCGTGCGTTTTTACGATGACCCTGACCAACTAGAAAAAGAAATCTCTCCTAGTCAGGACGTCGTAGAAGCTGTTAGAAACTGTCCGACACGTGCCTTGATTAAAGATTAACTCTAACATCGATAAGAACGTTCCACTCCTTCTAGTTTAGCATATTTCCATGCAAAATTATAGTCTTTTCTCTTTATTTTTTTCTGTAAGATCAGGAAGGTCACTTTTTTCTTTGACGAGATAAAGTGGTCTTTTTTTAGTCTCTAGATAAATCTTACTGATATACTTGCCGAGAATCCCAATGGTCAAGAGTTGAATCCCTCCGAGAAAGAGAATAACAGCCATCAGAGAGGTCCAACCTGATGTCGGATTGCCCAAAATGAGAGTCCGAACCACAACAAAAAAGGTCATAAGTAGAGAAATAAAACAAGATAGGAGACCTGCCACAAAGGCGATAATCAAGGGAAAATCTGAAAAGTTAACAATCCCCTCAATGGAGTAGAAAAAGAGTTGCCTAAAACTCCAACTGGTCTTGCCAGCCTGCCTTTCGACATTAGGATAATCTAAATAGTGAGTTTTAAACCCGACCCAGGCAAAAAGTCCTTTAGAAAAACGATTGGACTCAGTCAAGCTTAAAATGGCATCGACTACAGACCTTCTCATCATACGAAAATCACGGACACCTGATGGCAGGGCTACTGGACTGATTTTTTTCATGAAGCCGTAAAAGAGATTAGCACAGAAACTGCGAAAGAAGGGTTCTCCCTCCCGACTAGTTCTCCTGGTCCCAACACAGTCCAAGTCTGTATTCTGGTCTAGTAAGGCTTTCATCTCAAGCAACATACTAGGAGGATCTTGGAGGTCTGCATCCATCACCACCACCAAATCCCCTGTCGCATATTGTAAGCCTGCATAGAGGGCTGCTTCTTTGCCAAAATTTCGCGAGAAAGAAATATAATGCACTGCCGGATTTTGCTCCCGATAGGTCTTTAAGAGTTCCAAAGTCCCATCACTTGATCCATCGTCGACAAAGACATACTCGATTTCTGTTTCCAAATCTGGAAGTAAAGCTTCCAAAGCCTGATAAAAAAGAGGAAGTACTTCCTCTTCGTTTAAACAGGGGACTATGATTGAAATCACCATCTTAGTCTTCAAATCCATTTGGATGCTTGCTTTGCCAACGCCATGCGTCTTCACACATTTGGGTGATGTCTAATTCTGCTTCCCAACCGAGTTCTGCTTTGGCTTTTGCAGGATCTGAATAGCAGGCTGCGATATCCCCTGGGCGACGTTCTACAATGCGGTAAGGAATTGGACGCCCCACTGCTTTTTCCATATTTTGGATAATTTCAAGAACTGAGTAGCCTTTCCCTGTTCCAAGGTTATAAACATTTAGACCTGAGCCTTTTTGGATTTTTTTCAGAGCTGCAACGTGACCTTTAGCCAAGTCGACAACGTGGATATAGTCACGAACACCAGTTCCGTCTTCCGTATCGTAATCGTCTCCAAACACTTGCACTTGTTCTAATTTTCCAACGGCTACTTGCGTCACATATGGCAAGAGATTGTTTGGAATACCATTTGGATTTTCTCCCAAATCACCACTCTCATGGGCTCCGATTGGGTTGAAATAACGAAGTAAAACCACATTCCATTCTGAGTCTGCCTTGTAGATATCTGTCAAAATTTCCTCAAGCATAAGCTTAGTGCGACCATATGGATTGGTCACTGAAAGTGGGAAATCTTCCAAGATTGGCACTGTATGAGGATCGCCATAAACTGTCGCAGAAGAACTGAAAATAATGTTTTTACAGTTGTTTTCTTCCATGACCTTCAAAAGACTAACAGTTCCAGCAATATTGTTGTCATAGTAGGCAAGAGGAATACGGGTAGATTCACCGACAGCCTTCAAACCAGCAAAGTGAATGACACCAGTTGGTTCTTCTTGCTTGAAAATATCTCTGAGAGTATCTGTATCACGGATATCTGCCTCATAGAAAGGCACTTCAACTCCTGTAATTCTCTCAACAACTTCTAAACTTTTTCTGTTACTATTCACAAGGTTATCCACCACAACAACTTGATGACCTGCTTGGATTAACTCAATAACTGTGTGGGTTCCGATAAAACCTGCTCCACCCGTTACCAAAATCTTTTCTTGCATCTTTTTTCCTCGATTCTCGGATTATTTTTTCTTATTTTACCATTTTTGATAGGGAATGTCATTTGCCATCCTAGAGGGGAGGCTAAAATTTCAGTAAAATTCTTATTCGCTTTTTACCCGTTTGACATAGTTTTCAATTGAGTAGTTCAAAGGGTCCAAGGTCAACTCCTTGCCTTGAATCAGTTGAGCTAGATGGTAACCAATGATAGGACCTGTTGTGAGGCCTGATGAACCTAGCCCACTAGCCGCATAGACACCTGCCAATTCTGGCACCTGCCCAAAGAAAGGTGAGAAATCACTGGTGTAGGCACGGATTCCCACACGCTCACCAGCTCTAGTAGCTTCTGCTAAACTAGGATAGTGGGGTAAGGCTGCTTCCTCCATTTGTCGGAGCAAGGTTTCATCTACTGTCAAATCAAATCCCATACCATTTTCATGAGTAGCGCCTAAGGATAATTTCCCACCTGCAAAAGGAATCAAATCCCACTCTCCTTCTGGCATAACAACAGGGTAAGCTTCCATGTCTTTACCAAGCTGATAATCTCTAAGTTGTCCTTTTTGAGGACGAACATCCACTTCATAACCTAAGGGTTCTAATATGTTCCCCAACCATGCTCCCGTCGCCAAAACAACCTGATCAAACACCTCTTCGCCAATCTGGTAGCCTGATGCTAAAGGTGTCAGAGTCACTTTTTCTTTGACCAGCTTGATGTGACTGGTTTCCAGCAAACGAGTCACTAAGAGTTGTCCATCCACTCTCGCTCCACCAGAAGCATAAAGCAGGCAGTCAAATCCCTGCAAGCCAGGGAATAATTCATTTACTGATGCTTGATCCAGAATAGCTAATTGCCCTATCAAGGGAGATTCTTCTCTGCGCTGAAGGGCCAGTTGATAGAGTTCTTCGAGTTTTTTTTCATCCTTTTTCAGGAGAAAGACTCCCGAACGCTGGTAAAAGTCGATTTCTTGCCCTGACTTCTCTAAATCAGCTAATAAATCCACATAAAAGTCAGCCCCCAAGCGCGCCATCTTGTACCAAGCTTTATTGCGGCGTTTTGAAAACCAAGGACTGATAATTCCTGCTGCAGCCTTGGTAGCCTGCCCTTGTCCATGGTCAAAGACGGTCACCTCTAGGTCACTTTCTTTCGAGAGGTAGTAGGCAGCTGTCGCCCCCACAATCCCTGCTCCAATAATGGCAACTTTTTTCATTGTTTTCACTTTCTAATACTCAATGAAAATCAAAGAGCAAACTAGGAAGCTAGCCGCAGGCTGTACTTGAGTACGGCAAGGGGAAGCTGACGTGGTTTGAATTTGATTTTCGAAGAGTATAACTAGATATGGTGGAAAGGATTGGTCGATGCTTGACTAGCTACAATATCAATAGTCCAGCTTTTTTCCTCTTTCCATTGAGTAAGAAGCTCTGCAATTTTTTCTACAAAAAGCACTTCGATATAGTGTCCTGGGTCCAATGCCAACAGGCCATCAGACAACATATCCTGAGCTGTGTGGTAATAAATATCGCCAGTAATATAGACATCTGCCCCCTTTGCCAAAGCATCCTTATAGAATGACTGCCCACTTCCACCACAGATGGCCACTCTTGAAATAGGCTTCTGCAAATCAGTCTCTTGATAATGCACCATTCGAAGACTATCTAGACCAAAGACTTGCTTGACAAGCTGGGCCAAGTCCCCAAATGTCTGAGGCTGAATATTCCCAATACGTCCAATTCCTCGTTCTGGACCTGTTTCCTGCAGATAAGTTGTATTCTCAATACCTAACATCTGGCAGAACCAGTCATTAAGGCCATTTTCAACGATATCAATGTTAGTATGACTGACGTAAACTGCAATATCGTGCTTAATCAAATCGATATAAATCTGATTTTGAGGTCGATCGGCTACCAAGTCCTTGATGGGACGGAAAATGGGCGCGTGCTTGACGATAATCAAGTCCACCCCCTTTTCAATAGCTTCAGCCACCGTCTCTTCACGAATATCGAGGGTAACCATGACACTTTGGATATCCTTGTCCAGAGTTCCTATTTGCAGGCCACGACTGTCTCCCTCCATGGAAAATTCCTGAGGGCAAAAGGATTCATATGCGCTAATTACTTCACTTGCTAGCATGGAGAACCTCCTTGATTGCTTGAATTTTATCTACAAGAACTTGACGTTCCTCCAAATTTTTTTCAGGGATTTGTCCTAGGGCGAACTCTAACTTCTCAGCTTCTTTTTGCCATTTTTGGACAAACACTGGACTAACTTCTTTGGATAAGAAAGGACCAAAACGTGTATCTCTTGCTGACAATTTCATTTCTCCAGTTTCCACGACTAGAATCTCATAAAATTTACCAGATTCCTCTAAAATACTTTCGGCAACAATTTGGAATCCATGGTCTTGTAACCAATTACGCAAGTCGTCCTCACGATTATTAGGTTGAAGAATCAAACGCTCAACATTGGCTAGTTTATCCAATCCCTCTTCTAATATTGAAGCTATCAAACGACCTCCCATTCCTGCAATAGTGATTACAGAGACCTGGTCACTTTCTTCGAAAGCTGATAAGCCATTGGCGAGTCTGACTTGTATTTTTTCTACCAAGTCATGTTCTTTGACATTTTTGATTGCAGATTGGTAGGGACCTTCTACGACCTCACCTGCAATGGCACGCTCGATGTGACCTTTTTCAACTAATTCAATCGGTAGATAAGCATGGTCACTTCCCACATCCAGCAAAACGGCTCCTTGAGGCACAAAGGAAGCTACCGTTTCTAATCTCTTTGAAATCATTTTTTCTCACTTTCCGAATTACTATTAGTTCTATTATACCATATTTCAACCTTCAATCTTACACCAAAAAAGACTGCAACCATCGATTGCAGCCTTTCTTTATTTTCTCATTTGATAACGACTTGTCAGGATGAACATCACAATAAAGATGAACATCATGACGCTATAGACTGGTAGTGTTTGTGCTGTAAGTGTTGAAATTTCCAGTAGTTTTTGAATTCTTGGAAATAGAGCTGTTCCAAGGAAGCCCCCAACTGACCAAACAATCAAGAGAACTCGCCAAAGGGTAAATGGCAAGCAAGCTCTAACGACAGACATGAATCCAATTGATGCCAGTAGGTAATACAGAATTGTCGAAATTTCAATGGCCGACCAGCCTTGACTTGTTCCAAAAATTTTAATAAACAGAACACTAAAGACTACCATCAAGGCACTTGGTAAAGCACGGAGCATGGATTTTCTAAGGAAGTTCTGTTCGACAGGTTTGATATTTCTCTCAAAAGTCAATACAAACGGTGGGAATCCTTCCACAAACTGGTCAATCATGGTAATCTGAATAGGAATGAATGGGAAAATCAAAATCCATTCCGTACGTCCCAACAAAGCACTGGCAATACAGATAACTGCTAGCAAGAAGGAATAGATGGTCTTAATCAAGAAAATCGGAGCAATGTGGGCAATGTTATTAACCACACGACGACCTTCAAAGAGAATCTCAGGAACATCATTGAAATCTGAATTCAAGAGGACCAGATTTGCAATCTGACGAGTCGCTGGGTCTCCTTCAGCCATAACGATGGAACAGTCTGCCTCACGGAGAGCTAGAATATCATTGACACCATCTCCTGTCATAGCAGTGGTGTGGCCTGCTTTTTTCAGAGTTTGGATAATCAGTTTTTTCTGATGAGGTGAAACACGTCCGAAAATGGCTGTTTCCTCAGCCATGGCTATCAATTCCTCATCTGTGATTTTCGAGCAATCTACATAGCTATGGTAGTCCGCAAAACCAGCCTTCTGGGCAATGCTGGAAACCGTAACTGGATTGTCACCAGAGATAATCTTGAGTCCCACTTCCTGAGAACGGAGATAGTCCAGCGTCTCTGCTGCTCCCTCTCGAATAGGATCCAAGATCTCCAGCAAGGCTAGAGCCTGAATATCAGATGGTTTCTGGGGCTTGTGATGGTCTAATTTCTCCTGACTAAGAGCTAAGACCAAAACACGTGACCCTCTCTCCAAGGCCTCTCTGGCTTCTAGTACTTCAGAGTCCAACAACATCTCAGGTGCACCTAAGAAAATCGTTCCCAAACCTTCTAACTCCATAGCTCCCCACTTGCGGTCACTTGAGAAAGGAAGATTGGAAATCATAGGATAAGTAACTTCTCCCACAAAACGCTTTCGAATAGCTTGGGCTGTTGGATTTTTATCTTCACTATGAGCCATATAGCTGGCTAAGATGCTAGCAAGCGCTGACTCTCCATACTCTTCGGTCAAAGGAAGAACAGCCTCCACCTGCATATTTCCTTGGGTGATGGTGCCCGTCTTGTCCAGACAGAGCATATCCACGCGCGCCAAGGTCTCAACAGAGTACATCTCCTGAACCAAGACCTTTTTCAAGCCCAGCTTAATCACCGCAGTCAACAAAGAAGTAATAGTCAAAAGGGCAATTCCCTTGGGCAACATTCCCAAAAGAGCTGTCGACGAATTTACAACGGATGACTTGAGAGGCAAGCCTTTTAACATCAAGGCTTCTAGCAAGAGAGCCAGACCAAAAGGAATGATAATCTTCCCAGTAAAACCAGCTAGCTTGTCCAGCGATTTCATAATACGGGAGTTGATGGGTTTAACGGTCTTTGCTTCCAGCATGAGTTTGGCAGCATAGTTGTCTGCACCGACATGGTAAACTTGAGCTAAAACTGACCCACTGGCTAGGAAACTTCCTGACAAAAGCAGGGCGTCCACTTCCTTTTGCACCAAATCACTTTCTCCCGTTAACATGGCTTCATTGACTTCTGCAAAGCCTTCTAATACAATGGAATCACTAGGAATCTGCTCTCCCGCAGACAAACGAATGACATCTCCTAGAACCAATTCTTCCGGATTGAGGGCAACTTCCTGCCCATCACGAATGGTTTTGACCTTTTCCTTGGTCATGAGATTGAGCTTGTCCACCATGTGTTTGGCTCGTAGCTCGGTCACAATTCCAGAAAAAGCGTTAAAGCAGATAACAGCAAAGAAGACCAGATTGCTCCAGGCTTGCACAAAGGCTAGTGCCAAAGCAATGACAAAGTTTAAAGCGTTAAAAAGGGTAAAGACATTTCGTTTGATGATTTGCCAAGTGCTAGTACTAGCCGAAGCAGTAAAATCATTGACCAAGCCCTCAGCCTGTCTTTCCTTGACTTCTCTTTGGGTTAATCCCATAATCTTATTTTTATCCATAAATTCTATCATATCATTTTTTTAAAAAGAATTCTAATCTCATCCCAAATATGCATCTAGTCAAGGGAAAAGTTTGCCAGCCATCCTTTGATAGGGTATAATAATAACAAGAAAAGAATCGAAGGAGATCGCATGTTTTATACTTATTTACGTGGATTGGTTGTCTTGCTCCTATGGTCCATCAATGGCAATGCCCACTATCATAATACTGATAAAATTCCTAATCAAGATGAAAATTATATTCTAGTTGCACCTCATCGCACTTGGTGGGATCCAGTTTATATGGCCTTTGCGACCAAGCCAAAACAGTTTATCTTTATGGCCAAAAAAGAACTCTTTAGCAACCGTATCTTTGGTTGGTGGATTCGTATGTGTGGTGCCTTTCCTATTGACCGTGAAAATCCTAGCGCCTCAGCCATCAAATATACTATCAATGTTCTCAAAAAAAGTGACCGCTCTCTCATCATGTTTCCAAGTGGGAGCCGTCACTCAAACGATGTCAAGGGGGGCGTAGCCTTGATTGCCAAGATGGCCAAGGTTCGTATCATGCCTGTTACCTATACAGGGCCTATGACCTTAAAAGGCTTGATTAACCGCGAACGTGTCGATATGAACTTTGGAAATCCAATCGATATCTCAGATATCAAGAAAATGAATGATGAAGGCATTGAAACAGTCGCCAATCGCATCCAAGCAGAATTTCAACGTTTGGACGAAGAAACGAAACAATGGCACAATGATAAAAAACCAAACCCACTCTGGTGGTTTATCCGCATCCCTGCCCTCATCCTTGCCATTATCCTCGCTATCCTAACCATCATCTTTAGCTTCATCGCAAGCTTTATCTGGAATCCAGATAAGAAGAGAGAGGCTCTTGGTTAAAAAATACAATTATCCCTTGGCTTTTACCAGGGGATAATTATTTTATTCGATTTCCCATTCTTGGGCCAACCAGTTGGAAAAGGCTAGAAATCGTTCAGCTACTTGCTCATGGTGTCCATAAGGATCAAAAACAAACTGACCATTCGGATAGCATTTCTGAAGACTGGTATGAATCTGCTCAGCATAGGCTGGTGCTTGGGCCAAGCGATTAGTATGATGGGCTCCTTCTGTTTGACCATTTTGTAAATACAGCAAACAGTCTAGATTTTCCACTTTCTTTTCCTTGCAGTAAGCCACAAAATCAGGATACCAAAAGGAACCGCAGATGGAGAAGACACAGGATACCTTGTCAAAGCTGAAAAGACTGTAAACTGCCACCAAACCACCTAGTGAGTAACCTCCGTAGGCAAGACGTGCTTCATCCAAACGATAAAGCGACTGCAACTTGTCTAAAAGACCCCCAAATAAAAGATCATGATAGGCATTTGCCTGACCACCAAAATCTGGAGCCCCATCTCTTAGAGCTGGTGCCTTCCAAGGAGTGTAGTCGTCTAGACGATTTTTAGAGGTCAAGCCCACTAAAATCACAGATTCTGAAAGGGAAGATAGGAAATCCAAGTTTCCATCATTCAAGAGAATCGCTGGATAGGTTTGATCGGGATCATAGGTCGAAGGAAGGCTGACCTTGACTTGGATCCCTTCCCAATCAAACTCATTATTGCTTGATAAAGTCATTGATTTTCTCAAGGGAATCAATCACTGCTGGACCATAGTCCATCAATTCATCGTAAGAAATGGTCATGATTTTTTGATTCTTAATTGCAGGAACGCTTTCCAAAACAGCATTCGCCTTCATCAACTCCACTGCTTTTTCATCCAATTTTTTATTGCGGTCGCTGGTTACATAGATAATCAATTCAGGATCCATTGACACCAGGTTTTCCAAGGTCAAGCCTGATGTACCCGTGGCAACGTTTGTATAACCAAGTTGGTTCAGCAAACTTTCTTGTAAGGCTGACTTGTAGGCCCCAAAGGTTTCATCATTGTAGGCTACCATAATCAAAGCCTTTTTCTTTTCACCCTGTGTTTCTGGGTTGGCTTTTTTAACCGCATCGATTTTAGCTTGTAATTGCTCTGCATATTGGTTAGCCTTGTCTTGGACATTAAAAATAGTACCAATATTCTTCACATCTTCTACGATATTTCCTAAATCTTGTTGGATATTTGATAGTGAAGCTTTTTGCGTATAAACAGGGATTTTGTTTTCATTCCAAGCGCTAATGGTTCCCATTGACTTTTCAGAGAACATCATGTTGCGTCCCATCAAGGCATCTGGTTCATAAGAAAGAACACTTTCTTGTGAGACAGATTTTTTATCGCCAATATGCGGGATGGCTTCAATGGCATCCTTGTATTTACCAGTTACAGCATTATCAGGATTGAGCATGCCAGCAATTTTATCTTGCAAACCGAGTTCAAGCAAGATTTCAGTTGTTGAAAGATTGTTGGTGATGACCTTTTCAGGTGCTTTTTCAAAGACTTGTTCGACTTCGTTTCCTTTGGCATCATAAGTTTTGATGGTTACAGGATAGCTGGTTTCCGTACTAGCTTTTGGACTGGCTTCTGTTGTAGCTGGTGCAGTTGATGTTTCTTTAGAAGTGTTGCCACAAGCTGCCAAAGTTAAGGTAGCTACTGTTACCAGAAAAATGCTTAGTGTTTTTTTCATCTTGTTTTCCTTTTCTTTCTTATAAATAGTGAATCATAGCTTGCTGATCCTCGGTCCAAGTCACCTGACTTTGAACTCCGTATACAGTTTGCAATGACTCATGGGTGATGGTCTCTTGCGGAGTCCCCTGATAAAGGATTTCCCCCTCTTTCATCAGATAGAGATAATCCGAATAGCGACAAGCTAGCTGAATATCATGCAAGACAGCTAGTACATTAATCTTGAGTTCCTTGACAATGGCCAGTAAGTCTAGCTGATACTTGATATCCAAATGATTGGTCGGTTCATCTAAGAGCAAGAGTGTCGGTTCTTGCGCCAAGGCGCGTGCTAACAAGACTCGCTGTTTCTCTCCCCCCGACAGGGACGAATAAAGACGAGTTTTCTTCTCGAGCATATCCACCTTAACGAGGGCATCTTGAACGAGCGTAAAATCCCTGTCCCTTTCCTTCTCTAAAAAAGACAGGTGGGGAGTTCTTCCCAGCAAGACAATTTCTTCAACTGTACAATCAAACTGCAATTGATTGAACTGGGTGACAACTGCCATTTGCTTGGCTGTTTCTTTGAGTGACCAATGCTCCAAAGGGTTTCCATCTAAGCTTATCAAGCCTTTATCCGCCTTTTCCTGACGATAAAGGAGTTTAAGTAGACTGGTTTTCCCGCTTCCATTTGGTCCTAGTATCGTGTGAAATTGATTCCCTTCAACCTTAAGAGAAACTCCTTTTAGGATTTTTTTCTCTCCTAGTCCAAAGTGGATATCCTGACAAATCAAATCCATATCAGCCCCTCACCTCCCTTCGCCTACCTCCAACCATGTAGATAAAGAAGGGGGCACCTACTAAGGCTGTGAAAATACCAATAGGAAGCTCTGCGTTTGGAATGATGATACGAGATAGTACATCTGCCCAGATGACAAAGAGGGCACCTAGCAAGGTTGCAACAGGAAAAAGCCTCTTGTAATTCGTTCCTACTAACCCACGAGCTAAATGTGGTGTAATCAAACCGACAAAACCGATGATTCCACAAGTCGAAACTAGGACTGCAGTCATCACAGCTACAATCGTCACATAGAGATACCAGTAAAAACGTAGGGGAATCCCCAAGGTCAAAGCCGCCTCATCTCCCATCATCATGGCATTGAAAACACGGTATTGAGTAGAGAAAAATAAAAAGGCTATTCCCACGATTATAGTTGGCAAGGTTAAATGAGCCCATGAGGTTCCCGCTAAAGAACCCATGGTCCAAAACTTGATGGTCATAACGCTATCAGCATTGGCCCCGATAGAGATAATAAAGTTTGAAAAAGCCAAAAATAGTGCATTCACAACTGTCCCCGATAGGATTAAGCTGGAAGTTGTCATCCTGCCCTGCATCGATGCAATGAGAAGAACTGCAACCGTTGCTAAAATCGCTCCAAGGAAAGATCCTAGACCAATCATAACCTTAAATCCAAGAATAATACTCAAAGTTGCTCCAAAGGTTGCCCCGGCTGAAATTCCTAACACATAGGGCTCTGCGATTGGATTATTGACGGTTGACTGCATGACACTGCCACACATGGAAAGTCCAGCACCCACAATCAATCCAAGAAAAACCCTTGGCAATCTCATATTCCAAACAATAGCAATCGTAGACTTTGAGATATCTCCTATATCAAAAGGAGCACCTAACTGACTCAAAATTATCCGATAGGTATCACTCAAGCTAATCTGAACAGAACCCATAGAAACTGCCAGAAACAGAGAAATCCCCAAAGCTCCTAACAGAATAGCTAGTAAAAAACAATATCTCAGGTTTTGATGACTTCCAGAAAATTTGGAAAGCATGAAACCCTCCCTTTATCAAAAATTAAAAATTTAGACAATTTTCATAAATTAGTATACCACATTTCCAAAGCAGGAACAAGACAAGAAAAATGCACATAAAAAAAGCCCTCTGAAGTCAGAGAGCTGATTTGAGCTCGGGCTAAAATCCAAGTAAAACAAAAAAATCTACACGGTCAGAAAAGTCTCTATCGTGCCATTTTCATACATGATGTATAGTCCAAGTAGAATGAATACTAAGGGAACAATGATTCGCTCGTATTTTTCAATTGTCTCGAATATTAACGGAATAGAGGATAACACCCGACTAAGCTCGCATAAGATAATTATGCCGATTACAAACACAAGCAACGCCACGAGGGTCTGTGACCAATCTAACGAAGCAAAATAAGGTATATAGATACCTAAATTATCTCCGCCAGACGCAATTGTCAGCAATGTAACTGTCCAAAACAGTTGATTTGCCTTGCTTTGTTCTAATCTTTCAATAATTTCTTCCTCTTCTTCCTCACCTTCTCCAACAATTGCAAAGCGAATCCCTAAATAGATAGGGATTAAACCAAGCAATCCAACCATCCATTCTTCAGGCACGAAATTAACGACATAAGCAGCAACTAAACTCGCCCCTACAAGTAAGCCTGTGCCTAGATATTGCCCCGCATAAATATGCCATTTTTGTTTATTCTGTGATAGCTGTGCAAATAAAATAAATAAAATAATTAAATAATCGATACTGGTGGAAATATAAACACCAATAGCAGATATGATTGTCTGTCCCATAAAAACCACCTGTATTAGTCAGTAATAAATCAGCAGATTTTAGGAGAGCACAGACACATTAATTTAGCTATCGCTAATGGGTAATGTCGAACGTAGGAAAGCATTTTACTCCTCCTAAAAACGTAGTTACAAAGTAATTTCTAACTGGAATTCGGTGACTACTTCCATGTAAAGTATAACATACTATACTTTACTTCGTAAAGTGTGGGCTCTCCGAGGGTCTTGCAGACTACTACCATTTGAGGTTTTTGTAGTCCTATTTCAACTAAATTGACTCAAGCGCAAGGTTTTTGTAGTCTCCAAAATTGTGGCCGATAAAACCTCAATAAAAAAGCTCCCTGAAGTCAGAGAGCTTGATTCTTGCTGGATAAAACGTTTATAGACTAGGCGGCAAGCCGAAGATTGTACTGATGGTACATCGAGGCGAAGCCAACGAAGTATAGAAACGTTTTAGACGCAAGATTAACGACGAAGTCCAAGAGAGTTGATTAACTCACGGTAACGGTTAACGTCGTTTTTACGCAAGTATGCAAGCAAGTTACGACGGCGACCGATTTTCTTCATCAATCCACGGTAAGTAGCGTGGTCTTTTTTGTGTTGTTTGATGTGTTCGTTAAGGTGGTTGATTTCCCAAGTAAGGACAGCAACTTGAACCTCTACTGAACCTGTATCACCTTCGTGACGTGCATATTGTGCAATGATTTCATTTTTTTTCTCTTTTGAGATTGCCATGATGTTTCTCCTTTTTATTTGGCTTCATCCGAGTGACAGGTTGGCATGCCTGTAACCAAGAAGAAGTTATTTGTCTTTACGACATTTCTTATTCTACCAATAACTAGGTTCTTTGTCAACTAATTTACTATCTATACCGCAAATGTGCTATAATAGTTATAGGAAGGATATCTAAGTAGACAGCTTGAAAAGTGAGGTGATTACCATGCGTAAATTCTCTCAATATCTCCCCTACTATCTGGTTATATTTTTCTTTTATTGGCCACTTTATGAACTGTTATTATGGACTATTACTGAAAACTATATCTTGAAGGAGCTCTTCATCAGCAACGTTATTATCTTTTCTCCACTGGCGACTTTCATAGTATCACTATTCTACTCTTATCGTTTCAAGTTCTCAGTTTGGTGGTTAATTGGAGTTGGATTGCTCTTTTGCTTTACAATCATTACTTTCGGAGAATTTATCCTTCTCTACTTCTTAGCCTATGAAATCTTTGCCCTCGCAGGCATGGCTTCTGGTCTTGGAATCAAGTATCTTCTACAAAAAAGAAAAAACAAAAAACTTTCACAAAAACCTTGAAAAATCTCGCAATCATGCTATAATAATGCATAGAGATAAGTCACTTAGGCCCTTTCTACCAGAGAGTGCGTGGTTGCTGAGAACGCATAGGAAGACTATACTGATACTACTCTACTGACTTTTATGAAAACATAAAACGGTGGCCACGTTAGAGCCAATCAGAGGTGTCCCTCTTTTTTGAGGAACATAAATGAAGGTGGAACCACGTTGCGACGTCCTTTCGAGGATGTCGCTTTTTGTTTTTCTTTATTTAATACTGCAAAATAGGGAAACACTTCTGCTTTAAAAATAATGGAGAACTAATATAAGGAGAAAACCATGATTAAGATTACTTTCCCAGATGGCGCTGTTCGTGAATTCGAATCTGGCGTTACAACTTTTGAAATTGCCCAATCTATCAGCAATTCCCTAGCTAAAAAAGCTCTTGCTGGTAAATTCAACGGCAAACTCATCGACACGACTCGTGCGATAACTGAAGATGGAAGCATCGAAATCATGACACCTGATCACGAAGATGCTCTTGATATCTTGCGTCACTCAGCTGCTCACTTGTTTGCACAAGCAGCTCGTCGTCTCTTCCCAGACATTCACTTGGGTGTTGGTCCAGCTATCGAAGATGGTTTCTACTACGATACTGATAATCAAGCTGGTCAAATCTCTAACGAAGATCTTCCTCGTATCGAAGAAGAAATGCAAAAAATCGTTAAAGAAAACTTCCCATCTATTCGTGAAGAAGTGACAAAAGATGAAGCCCGTGAAATCTTCAAAGACGACCCTTACAAGTTGGAATTGATCGAGGAACACTCAGAAGACGAGGGTGGTTTGACTATCTACCGTCAGGGTGAATATGTTGACCTCTGCCGTGGACCTCACGTCCCTTCAACAGGCCGCATCCAAATCTTCCACCTTCTCCATGTAGCTGGTGCTTACTGGCGCGGAAATAGTGACAATGCGATGATGCAACGTATTTACGGTACAGCTTGGTTCGACAAGAAAGACTTGAAAAACTACCTTCAAATGCGTGAAGAAGCCAAAGAACGTGACCACCGTAAACTTGGTAAAGAGCTTGATCTCTTCATGATTTCTCAAGAAGTTGGTCAAGGTCTACCATTCTGGTTGCCAAATGGTGCGACAATCCGTCGTGAGTTAGAACGCTACATCGTCGATAAAGAGTTGGCTTCTGGCTATCAACACGTTTACACTCCACCACTTGCTTCTGTAGAGCTTTACAAGACTTCTGGTCACTGGGATCATTACCAAGAAGACATGTTCCCAACTATGGATATGGGAGATGGGGAAGAATTCGTCCTTCGCCCAATGAACTGTCCACACCACATCCAAGTCTTTAAACACCATGTTCACTCATACCGTGAATTGCCAATCCGTATCGCTGAAATCGGGATGATGCACCGCTATGAAAAATCTGGTGCCCTCACTGGTCTTCAACGTGTGCGTGAAATGTCTCTCAACGACGGTCACCTCTTTGTGACTCCAGAACAAATCCAAGAAGAATTCCAACGTGCTCTTCAGTTGATTATCGATGTTTATGAAGATTTCAACTTGAATGAATACCGTTTCCGCCTCTCTCTTCGTGACCCTCAAGATACTCACAAGTACTTTGATAACGATGAAATGTGGGAAAATGCCCAAACCATGCTTCGTGCTGCCCTTGATGAGATGGGTGTTGACTACTTTGAAGCTGAAGGGGAAGCAGCCTTCTACGGACCAAAATTGGATATCCAGGTTAAGACTGCCCTTGGAAAAGAAGAAACTCTTTCTACGATCCAGCTTGACTTCTTGCTTCCAGAACGCTTCGACCTCAAATACATCGGAGCTGATGGTGAAGAACACCGTCCAGTTATGATTCACCGTGGTGTTATCTCAACCATGGAACGCTTTACAGCTATCTTGATTGAAAACTACAAAGGTGCCTTCCCAACATGGCTTGCACCACACCAAGTAACTCTCATCCCAGTATCTAACGAGAAACACGTTGACTACGCTTGGGAAGTGGCTAAGAAGCTCCGTGACCGTGGTGTCCGTGCTGATGTGGATGAACGTAATGAAAAAATGCAATTCAAGATCCGTGCATCACAAACTAGCAAGATCCCTTACCAATTGATCGTTGGTGACAAGGAAATGGAAGACGGAACTGTCAACGTTCGTCGCTATGGACAAAAAGAAACGAACACTGTGTCAGTAGAAGAGTTTGTAGCAGCTATCCTAGCTGATATCGCCAACAAATCTCGTGTTGAGAAATAAAACGATCACAGTCTGAGAAACATTTTTCAGTAAGAAAAAGCAACAACTATTTCAGTTGTTGCTTTTTATATTTTGTTTAACCTGAGTTAGTAGTGATTGATCAAACCACCACAAATAGTATCCTCATCAACAATCTTTTCTATCCATTAACTTTTGGATATAGGATATCCTCCCAAGATTTGCTTCCATGAGTTAGATAAGTTGACTATCCTCAGTCCTTGTCTGCCTCAATTTCTTTTACGATGTCATCTTGTGAATCTTTTTCAGAGAGTTTTTGATCGATATACTTGTCAATGTTTTCGTAAAATTCCTTAATCGTCTCACTATCTAATTTTGCCGAATTATGGAATTGCTTGACTTTCAATTGAACAGATTGAATACCGTAAGAGGCTTGTTTTTGGCGAATGGTTTCTAATTCTTCTTCTGAAATCGGACCTCCAACAACCGTCAAGACCAATTCATTATTACTTGACTTGTAGACTTGATTAATGACCGTATGATTGGCGAACTCTTTTCCTACAAACTGTTTGATCCCTTCTTTGCGCGCTTGTTCTATTGTCAGAGTAACTGCCGAATAGCTAGCTGGAAGAATCAACAATACAATCAAAGAAATCAAGCCAATTCTCATTTTAATGCTCAGCTCTTTAAATGAAGTTAAAGGAGATTTTCTCATCAAAATTCTTGTTCCAACAATGTTGGCTAGCATGATAAAGACACAGTTGATCAAGAAAAGATAGAGAGCCCCCAATAAAAATCGTACATTCCCATTAGCTAAACCATAGCCAGCAGTACAGATAGGCGGCATCAAAGCTGTAGCAATGGCTACTCCTGGCACGATATTGTTTGCTTCTTTTTTCCTTGAACCGATCACACCAGCAATCCCACCAGCAATAGCAATGAGAACATCCCAAATGGTTGGAGAGGTTCGTGCGATCAACTCGCTACTTGCATAAGACAAGGGAGAAATCCAGAAATACAGAGTCGAGACAAGCAAACTGACCAACACTTGAGTCAATAAAACCTCTAGAGATTGCTTGATTAAACGCGTATCAAAAATAGCTAAACCGAATCCCAGTCCAACAATCGGTGTCATGAGAGGTGAAATTAACATGGCTCCAATAATAACAGCTGTTGAATTCATATTTAGACCGATAGAGGCAATAAAAATTGCACACATCAAAATCGCTGTATCTCTCAATCGAACATGAAGGTCATCGTATAATTTCTCACGGTATTCCCGTGTTGAATAATTGGCAGTCATTTGTCCTCTCCTCTTTCCTTATTTAAATCGGTATAATAATTAATAATAACAGCTGATAAACAGCCAAAAAATATGAGCCCATAAATCGTCAAGAAGACACTGGTAATCCTTCCAATCAAGGTCACAGCTAGGAGATCCCCGTAGCCGACAGTCGTCGAAGTCACAAAAGCATACCAAAGACCGTCTCCGTAATTTGTGATAGCAGGTTCAACTAGGAAAAGCACGCCTCCTGACCCAAAAACAAAGGTCACAAAACTCAGAGCAAACCGAGTAAAACCCGTAACCTGTATAATATGCCATAACATTTTTAAACGTCTCATTTGTTCTCCTTATTCATACTAGCTCCTGACCGAGCCGTTTTTTCCAATAATCAAAGTGAAGATAGGACATGATCTCCATCAGAGAAAGATAGACAAACTGATAGATCTGATTTAAGCTGATTATCAACTGATATTGTTTGAAAAATGACTGGAAGAAAGACCAGATATGACTGTCTTGAATCAGTCCCTTCTTAACATTATATCAAAAATTTTACAGTCTTTCTCTGAAGAAATCAATTAATTTAAAAGATAGAGAAAGGAAGAAATTTTTGTATCCTTATCCGAAGAAAAAACGTTTTGAGTTGAAAAGTATTAAACTTTTTCACACATTTCCTCTTTCTCATTTTTAAATTTTATCAGAAAAATTACTGTTATATCATACAGTTATCTTACATTTAAAATAGTAATCTTACATTTTTGTGAGGAAACCATATTTCTACTAGATAAAATAATTTACTCGGATATACAGTTATAGATAAAAAAGCCCAGTTGTTTTATCTTGGGCTCTTATCTAATATGCTCACTCAATTATCAGATTCATATCGGAAAACTTGATTCTTACTGTCGTTCCTTTTCCAACCTCAGACTCGATGCGAATCTGATGACCTAGTTCTTCAGAAATCTTCTTAGATAGATAGAGACCAAGTCCAGATGACTGCTGGGTCAGACGTCCATTATATCCTGAAAATCCACGTTCAAAGACTCGGAGGACATCACTGTTTTTTATCCCGATTCCCGTATCCTTGATACAGAGTTCCTGGCCTTCCATATAAATCTCCAGACCACCTTCCTTGGTGTATTTGAGACTATTTGAAATGATTTGCTCAATAACCACTAGTAACCATTTTTTATCCGTCACGATTTCTTTATCAAGGTCATGTAGATTGACATTTAAGCCTTTTTGAATAAAGAAAAGAGCATATTTACGAATTATTTCCTTGACCAAGTCCTCAATTTGAACTTGCTTTAAGACCAAATCGTCATGGAAACTTTCTAAACGCAGGTACTGTAAGACTAGGTTGGTATAGGAGTCGATTTTGAAAATTTCCTGTTCTAACTGTTGCTTCAGTTGGCGGTCGGCTACTTCTGCAACTAAGAGTTGGCTGGCTGCAATGGGGGTCTTAATCTGATGGACCCATAAGGTATAGTAATCCAGCAAATCCGTCAGTTTTCTTTCTGCTTCTGACCTCTGCTGATAGAGTTCCATCTCACGCGCTTCTAATTTTTCTGCTAAAGCTATTTCCAAAGGAGACTTAGCTTCCCTCTCTCCATAGAGAAGTTCCTTGCGATAAACCTGCATCTCCGCCAATATGTCCCAAGTGAAAAATAGGATGGTTACAAAGCAACACAAGAGGAAAAAGTAGAGAAAGTAAATTCCCAAACTGGCAAATAAAAACTGAAAGAGCAAGACCAGAAACATCAAAGAAAACAGATAGACAAACAGACGACTACGGGAGCGCAGATAGGCTAGAAAAAATTGTTTCCAATCAAGCATGCTTCAGTCCATACCCTATCCCTTTCTTGGTCTCGATAAATCCTACCAAGCCCTGCTCTTCCAACTTTTTACGCAAACGAGCCACATTAACAGAGAGCGTATTATCATCAATGAAAAAGTCACTGTTCCAAAGCTCCCGCATCAGGTCATCACGTGCTACGATATTGCCTGCATGCTCAAACAGCACTCGTAAAATCTGGAATTCGTTCTTGGTCAAATTCAAGACTTGCCCTTGATAATGTAAATCCATGGATTTGGTATTGAGGATAACACCGGCATATTCCAGTAAGCTCTCGTCACGCCCAAACTCATAGGAACGGCGCAACAAGCCCTGAACCTTGGCTAGAAGGACCTGCTGGTCAAAGGGCTTGGTCACAAAGTCATCCGCCCCCATATTGATTGCCATGACGATATCCATAGCCTGGTCTCTCGAAGACAGAAACATGATGGGTACTTTGGAAATCTTGCGGATTTCCTGACACCAGTGATAGCCATTAAACAAGGGCAAGCCAATATCCATGAGGACCAGATGAGGTTCCGACTGGACAAATAGACTCAAAACTTCCATAAAGTCTTCTACCAGAACCACTTCAAATCCCCATTCAGAGAGCATCTTTCCGACCTGTTGACGAATGACCTGATCATCTTCTACTAATAAAATCTTGTGCATGCGCTTCTCCTTTTCTATTATTATAACAGATTTTTCCATGCTAGAAGGTCTGAAACTGAATTTGAAATAGCTTGTTTTTAGCCAACAAAGTGTGGCAATCCTACTAGCTAATTTGAGGGAAATTTGATAAGATAAATAAAAAGAAAGGAGCTCCTATGGCCAATATTTTTGACTATCTGAAAGATGTCGCATACGATTCCTTTTACGACCTTCCGTTGAATGAATTAGATGTTTTAGCCTTAACAGAAACCACCTACCTCCCCTTTGATAATCTGGTCTCCTCAACTCCTCAGCGACTTTTAGACCTGATAGCTCAGGTTCCAAGGGAACCTAACATGTTGACCAGTAAAAATCGCCTCCAGCTATTAGATGAACTAGCTCAACACAAGCGCTTTAAAAATTGCAAACTCTCCCATTTTATCAATGACATTGACCCTGAATTGCAAAAGCAGTTTGCGGCTATGACCTACCGCCTCACTCTCGATACCTATCTGGTTGTCTTTCGTGGGACTGATGACAGTATCATTGGCTGGAAGGAAGATTTCCACCTGACCTATATGAAGGAAATTCCCGCCCAAAAGCACGCCCTCCACTATTTAAAGAACTTTTTTGCCCACCATCCTAAGCAAAAGGTCATTCTGGCTGGGCATTCCAAGGGAGGAAATCTAGCCATCTATGCTGCTAGTCAAATTGAGCAAAGCTTGCAAAATCAAATAACAGCAGTTTATACCTTTGATGCGCCTGGTCTCCATAAAGAACTGACACAGACCGAGGGCTATCAAAGGATAATGGATAGAACCAAGGTCTTCATTCCACAAGGTTCCATTATCGGTATGATGCTGGAAATCCCTGCCCACCAAATCATTGTTCAAAGTACTGCCTTGGGTGGTATCGCTCAGCACGATACTTTTAGCTGGCAAATTGAGGATAAGCACTTCGTCCAACTGGATAAAACCAACAGTGATAGCCAACAAGTCGACACAACCTTCAAGGAGTGGGTGGCCACAGTCCCTGATGAGGAACTCCAGCTCTACTTCGACCTCTTCTTTGGTACCATTCTGGATGCTGGGATTAGCTTCATCAATGACTTATCTTCCTTCAAGGCTATCGAACACATTCATCATCTCTTCGTCCAAGCGCAATCCCTCACTCCAAAAGAAAGAGAAACCATGGGACGTCTTACCCAATTATTAATTGATACCCGTTACCAAGCCTGGAAAAATAGATAAAAAGCTTATGATAAGGTGTGAACCTTCTCACAAGCTTTTTTGTTTTAAAGAAAAAATCACTCCTTCATTTTATTCTCTGCATCTGCCACGACTTGCTCTAGACTAGTCTGACCAAGTTCAGCCTCCATAGCCAGCTGGATTCTCTCCAATTTTTGATCCAAAACATCATGAATATGAGCTCCAACTGGGCAATTTGGATTTGGATTGTCATGAAAACTAAAGAGTTGACCTGTCTTACCAAGACACTCAACCGCTTGATAAACATCTAAAAGACTAATGTCCTTGAGATCCTTAACAATCTCTGTTCCGCCTGTCCCACGCGCTACTGAAATCAACTCTGCCTTCTTCAACTGGGACAAGGTTTTTCTGATAATGACTGGATTGACCCCAACACTAGCAGCCAGAAAATCACTGGTTACCTTGCTTTCCTTCCCCTTGAGGGCAATGATTATCAGCATATGAGTCGCAATGGTAAATCTACTTGGAATTTGCATCCTCTTCTCCTTTTTAAGAGGCTACCCTGCCTCTACTCTTCTTTTTCTTTTATTATACCCTTTTCAGTTGTAATGTCAATTATTACCACTTTCCAACCAGGCATCTAATTCCCTATCATATCCCTCTTTCTGGGCCAATTCTCTCAGAAATTCCTGATTATGAGTATGGTGGATACCATTGACCAGACTTTCATAATAAACCTCAAAATAGGGAAGTTTAAGGTCTTTAGCCAGCTGTAATTCAGCTGCCACATCGTAGTCTACCCGTCGGAAGTCCATATCTACCAAGCCCTTGTCATCAAACTCCAAAATCATATACTGGGCCCGTAAGTCCTTCCGCAGCTGGGCATCTAGAAAGAAAGGTTGGCCAATCGAACCCGGATTGACAATCAATTGCCCACCAGTCCCGTAACGAAGCAACTGCTGATGAATATGACCATAAACAGCAATATCACAAGGCGGATTGGTCACCAAACGGTCAAAATCCTCTTGTGCTCCAGTATGAATCAACTCTCGCCCCCAGTTCTTATCAGGCAGATGATGGCTAATTCCTACCGTCAAATCCCCAAACTGACGATGAAGCTGGAGAGGTTGATTGTGGAGCAGTTCGATTTCTTCTAGGGAAATTTCCTCTAAAACATACTGGCACTGGCGCAAGAGATAGCGTTGGCTGGGACGAGTACTATCCAATTCCTTGCGGACACCATGCCAAAGACTGTCTTCCCAGTTTCCCAAAACTCTAGCCGTAATCGGTATTTCAGCCAACAAGTCCAATACCCTTCTACGCCCTGTCCCTGGCATAAGAATATCTCCCAAAAGCCAGTATTCATCCACTCCTAGCTGCCCGGCATCGGCCAAAACAGCCTCTAAAGCAGTGGTATTGCCATGAATATCTGAAAGAAGAGCTATTTTTGTCATATTCATCTCCTCATTTTTTCTCTTGCAATAAGTATAACATAAAAAGTCACAGCTAGAGAAATCTAGCTTTTTTTGATATACTAGATAAAGATATTAGACAAGAGGAAACGAATGACCCCAAACAAAGAAGACTATCTAAAATGTATTTATGAAATTGGCATAGATTTGCATAAGATTACCAACAAGGAAATTGCGGCTCGTATGCAAGTCTCTCCCCCTGCCGTAACCGAAATGATTAAACGAATGAAGAGCGAAAATCTCATCCTCAAGGACAAGGAAGCTGGCTATCTACTGACTGACCTTGGACTCAAACTGGTCTCTGAGCTCTACCGTAAACACCGTTTGATTGAAGTTTTTCTAGTCCATCATTTAGACTATACGAGTGACCAGATTCACGAGGAAGCTGAGGTATTGGAACATACTGTCTCTGAGCTATTTGTGGAGAGACTGGATAAATTGCTTGGATTCCCCAAGACCTGCCCTCACGGAGGCACCATTCCTTCCAAGGGAGAACTCTTAGTTGAAATCAATAACCTGCCACTAGCTGATATCAAGGAAGCTGGCGCCTACCGCCTGACTCGGGTGAATGATAGTTTTGACATTCTCAATTATCTAGACAAGCACTCACTTCACATCGGTGACCAGCTCCAAGTCAAGCAGTTTGATGGCTTCAGCAATACCTTCACTATCCTCAGTAAAAACGAGGATTTACAAGTAAGTATGGACATTGCCAAACAACTCTATGTCGAAAAAATCGACTAATTTCTCAAGTACCCCAACCAACCCTGAAAGTTTGATTTTCAGGGTTTTATTTCTATCATTTGATTTTACTTTCATTTAGTTGTAGAATGTTTGTTAAAAAAAAGAAAGATAGTTTAAGCTATGAAAAAATCACTAAAAATTTTTGCGACATCCAAATGGTTTGACCTCTTCGGGGTTGCTTTGGTCGTTGGAATTGCGATTGCATCTGGTTACCTCAACTCACGTCTAGATAAATTTGTAGACTGGGGACCATGGACTGCACTTGTTCCCTTTGGATTGATTTCCGTAACCAACGTTGGAATTTCCATGTTGTCCACTCGTTTTACAGGAAAATTAAGCAAATGGGGAAATTACTTTGGCATTGTCAATACGATTTTGTCTGGTACCATTGATTATATCCTTGGAAATAAAGCGGCCATCATCACCTATCCTGTTACCTTCCTCATTTATACCTTTGCTATTAAAAAATGGGAAGTTTCGCAAGAAGGCAGACCCAACCAAATGAGCCAAAAACAGGTAAAATTGGCGGCCATCATCATTTCAATTATTGCCTTCCTCTTTGCCTTTGTGACCAACTATATCGGCTATGGAGGTAAGATGAATCTCCTTGCCTACGTGACAACGATTGCCTTTGCACTGTCCCTCATTGCCAATGCTTTGAATGCATTAAAATTAACAACTCAATGGGGCTTTTGGTTGATTTACAATTTTGTGCAGCTGACAAAGGCTGGCATTCAAGGAAACTTCGCCAATATCGGTAAATATATCTTTTATATCCTCAATGCAATTGGAGCTTTATTTGTCTGGAATGATGAAGAAGCTAGATAATAGAAGGAAACTCAAATAAAGAAAGCAAGACGACTTAATAGAATCACCCTTCTACTGTTTATTATCATTTTAGTTGTAACTACCATTGGTTTGGTGTAGAATAAAGCTAGATAAAAGAGGGAGGTCATCCTATGAAAAATCTCTTTAGAATCCATTTTGTAGCAATTGCAGTCATTGATTTGCTACTATTTGCATTTTTTAACACGAGACAAGAGACATTTTTAGACCGGTTCTTGCTCTCTGGTTTTATTTTCCTCCTTGCTCAGGGACTCCTGCTATTTCGCTTGCTTGTCCGACTCAAACATCATTTCTCTGAGATTTATCCTCAAATCAATAAAAAGATTCGCTTCTACTATTTAGGAGTTCTCTCCATTGATTTTCTATTTTTTGTCCTTTTAGCCTTCGTTAGTTCTCATCTTTTTTTCTCTCTTATGCCAGTCGTCACTGCTTGCCATTCTACTTTTTATTATACGACGACTAACTACCTAAGGGACAACTATCCAGATTTTTACAACAAACACATCTCTTTATGGGAGTGCCTCTAAAGAAAAGGAGGTTTTAGCATGAAAAAAATCATCTACAGCAAAACCATTCAACTCCTTGTCATCGATGGAATCATGCTGGCATTTTTGACATTTAAAGAAGGGCTTACTTGGGATTGGATTTTGATTTATAGCGGTTGGCTCATTTTCTTTCATCCTGTGCTACTGACTTATCTTTCTAACCAGCTTTGTGACCACTTTAGTCAACTCTATTCCCAGATTAGACCGAAATTCTGGCGTTTTGCCCTACAAATCCTCCTATGGGATTGCCTGATGATTCTCTCCTTGATATGTTTAAGTGGTGTCCCACTTTTCCTTCAAGGAACTCTCCTAATTTTAGGACACCTCATTTCTTCCTATCGCATAAACCAAAGCCTGAAACAAGATTTCTCCAAAGCCTATCAAGAACCGATTTCATTTTGGAGTATTTTATGATAGATAAGAAAAACCAAGCCGGCTGGGCTTGGTCTTTCTTATCTATTTTTAGTATCTAGGATAATGGTAACAGGTCCGTCATTGATCAGCTCAACCTGCATATCCGCTCCAAAAATACCTGTCTGAACGGGCACTTCCTGCTCTAATTTTTGATTAAAAGCATCATAGAAGTTTGATGCCATATCAGGCTTAGCTGCACCTGTAAAGGCTGGCCGATTGCCTTTCTTAGTATCTGCAAAGAGGGTAAACTGAGAAATAGAGAGGATTTCTCCTTCAATATCTTTGACAGACAGGTTCATCTTGCCTTCTGCATCTGAAAAAATCCGCATATTGACAAGCTTTCTCACAGCATAGTCCAAATCTTCCTCTTGGTCTTCTGGTCCAACACCGACCAACAATAAGAGTCCCTGATTGATTTTTCCCTGAACCTGACCTTCGATACTCACTTGGGCTTTTTTAACCCGCTGGATAATGATTTTCATAATAGCCTTTCTAGTAAGAGCTAGGACAATTAGCCGTTGGTCCGTTTGACAGAATAGACCTCTGGTACGCTCTTAATCTTGTCCACAACCGTAGTCAGCGTAGAGAGGTTAGCAATACCAAAGGATACATGGATATTAGCAAATTTCATATCCTTGGTTGGTTGGGCATTGACTGTTGAGATATTCTTAGTTGTGTTTGAGAGAACTTGAAGAACGTCGTTTAAGAGACCTGTACGATTGAGACCGTAGATATCGATATGGGCCATATACTCCTTATTTGAGTTTGAGTACTGGTCTTCCCATTCCACATCAAGAAGACGTTGCTCGTAGTTTTCTTGGGCTCGCAGGTTCATACAGTCCACACGGTGAATAGCCACACCACGACCCTTGGTAATGTAACCGACAATATCGTCACCAGGCACTGGATTACAACACTTGGCAATCCGCACTAGGAGACCAGAAGCACCTTCAATGACCACACCACCCTCATGCTTAACCTTGAGGGTTTCTTTATTTTCAACCTTGACCTCGCCACCTTTGACAAGTTCTTCTGCTTCAGCCTTTGCCTTGGCCCGCTCTTCTTCACGACGTTCCTTTTCAGTCAGACGGTTAAAGACGGTAATAGCACCGATTTCGCCAAAACCAATGGCCGCAAAGAGGGATTCTTCTGTCTTGTAGCTAGTCTTTTGCAGAACTTGGTCCATATGGCGCTTGTCCATGAATTTATTGGCCACATAGCCGTTTTCTTGGAACTGAGCCATCAGCATTTCACGACCCTTATTGACAGACAATTCCTTGTCTTGGTTTTTAAAGAACTGGCGAATCTTATTACGAGCCTTGCTGGTCTTGACCATATTGAGCCAGTCACGACTCGGCCCAAAGGAGTTCGGGTTTGTGACAATTTCAACCTGATCTCCTGTCTTGAGCTTAGTTGTCAGCGGAACCATGCGACCATTGACCTTGGCACCAGTTGCTTTTTCCCCAACTTTTGTATGGATTTCATAGGCAAAGTCAATCGGTCCTGAATCTTTTGGAAGTGAACGGACAGCTCCATCTGGGGTAAAGACGTAAATCTCCTCAGCCAGATAGTTTTCCTTAACAGAGTCCACAAATTCCTTAGCATCATCAGCCTGGTCTTGGAGCTCCATCATCTCCTTGATCCAGTTCATTCCAATAGCAGATTCCTTGCTGTTAACCTGCCCCTTGATGCCCTTCTTGTAAGCCCAGTGAGCCGCAACCCCGTACTCAGCCACCTCGTGCATTTCCTTTGTCCGAATCTGGAATTCGATCGGCCCTTTGGGCCCATAAACAGTGGTATGGATAGACTGATAACCATTGGCCTTGCGATTAGCGATATAATCTTTGAAGCGACCCGGCATCGGCTTCCATAGCTCATGCACGTAACCAAGCATGGCATAAACATCACTTTGGGTATCTAAGATACAACGAATGGCAATCAGGTCATAGATTTCCTCAAAACGTTTTCTCTTATCCTGCATTTTGCGGAAAATCGAATAAATATGCTTGGGACGACCATAAATTTTCCCTTTTAGGTGACGATCTGTCGAATAGTTTTCTAGTTTCGTAACTACCTCATCCACCAAGGCCTCACGCTCTCTACGCTTTTCCTTCATCATATGGGTAATCTTGTAAAACTCCGTTGGGTTAAGATAACGGAAAGATAAGTCTTCCAACTCCCATTTGACGCTAGAAATCCCCAAACGATGGGCAAGTGGGGCATAGATTTCCATTGTTTCTTTGGAAATGCGCTCCTGCTTGTCTTTTCTAAGATGTTTCAAGGTCCGCATATTGTGCAAGCGATCTGACAGTTTGACCAAGATAACACGGATGTCCTCAGACATGGCCATAAGCATCTTACGATGATTTTCAGCCAACTGCTCCTCGATCGATTTGTACTCGACCTTACCAAGTTTAGTAACCCCATCGACAATCACGCGCACATCAGGACCAAACTCTCTTTCCAAATCGTCCAAGGTCGCATCAGTATCTTCCACCACATCA
Source organism: Streptococcus mitis (assembly GCF_023109105.1). GTDB lineage: Bacteria > Bacillota > Bacilli > Lactobacillales > Streptococcaceae > Streptococcus > Streptococcus mitis_BW. Next base: position 30,506 of record NZ_JALDTZ010000003.1, on the reverse strand, counting down.
TGCAAGAAACCACAAGCTACCGTTACAGCATCCAGCTTGAGTTTGGCTAAAATACCTGCCACTTGGATAGGGTGAATGATATAAGGCTCGCCTGATTTGCGGTATTGACCACTGTGGCAATCCACCGCATAGACCAAGGCTTTATGTACAAAAGCAACATCCTCTTCCGTTAAATATTCTTTGGTTAAAGCGACAACTTCTTCGCCTGTTAAATTCACTTCTTTTGGCATCTCTACTCTCCAATTCTTCCTACCATTTTATCACTTTTTTAATAATATGAAAACTAGAAAAGAGGATTCTAAAGCTTATTCAGTTTGTTAGGAAGGAGGATAACATAAGATTCGCACTAAAACAACAAATTTATCTAGCTCTTCATCTAACTTTGTTTGGATATTGGTTGCGTTAAAAGTTAGTAAAATGAAAATACTTTCTTCTTTTTCAATAAGAAAAGATTTGATATTTTAGTAATTTTCTAACTTTTTTAGTGTATAATGGTAATATGAACAGTTTTTTACGATAATTACTGAAATTTCATCTCTCTAGAAAGGTATCTCATATGAAATCACACAAAAGACTGACACTTTTAGCTTTGGCTGTGCTTGGCTTATCCAGCCAAGTGGTTTTGGCTGATGATACAAGTCATTCTACTAGTAACCATATTAGTAGTTCTACAACTACTTCTGCTAGCAGTTCACAAGCTAGTACAGAAACTTCGTCAAGCACAGCTAGTTCAAGCGAACAAGAAACCAAGCCGTCTCTTTCTAAGGAAACCAAACCCAATCAACCTATACAGACTGGCTGGGTAAAAGAAGGAAGCAAGTGGACGTTTTATAGTCAAACTGGGGTCAAATTTACAGATACTCTCTATGATGGTTATCTCTTTGATAGTCATGGCTATTTGCTTGAAAATAGCTGGTATCAGATGGGAAATAATTGGTACTATATCAATGGGTCAGGTAAATATTTATCCAACCAATGGAGCCAAATCAATGGCAAGTGGTATGTTTTTGATGGCTACGGTAGAATGTTGGCCAATGTCTGGAAGGGCGATTACTACCTCAAATCTAGCGGTGCCATGGCAGATAAGGAATGGGTCTACGACCAAAGCTACTCTAGTTGGTTTTACCTCAAATCTGGCGGACGCTACGCCCAAAAACAATGGATTGGTTCCTACTACCTCAAATCTGGTGGCTACATGGCCCATAAGGAATGGATTTATGACCCAGACTATCAAGCTTGGTACTATCTTAAGGACGATGGTGTGTATGTCACAGGAACCTATGCAGTGGATGGCAAAAACCAGCTCTTCCAAGGAAATGGAAAATGGGTTCGTGGATTAGCACAAGGTTTTCAAAAAGGACATTACTCTAAAACTATTTTTCTAGATCCAGGACACGGTGGTAAGGATCGCGGTGCTTATTACTATGGCATAGCTGAAAAAGAATTGAACCTACAAGTTTACCGTAAATTACGTAAACGATTAGAAGGCCTAGGCTATACCGTTCTTACCTCTCGAGACAGTGATATAGACGTTGATTTTATTACCGAGCGTTCTCGTATGGTCAACAAGACCAATGCTGACTTTTTCATCAGCCTTCATTTCAACGCTACCGGAAATGATACTACTGTTAATCTAGGTATCCAAACCTATTCTTACAAGGAAGAACCTGGCTTCCCTAGCAAGATTAACAAGGATTGGCATAATAATCCTGAACGGATAAGTGAAAGTAACCGTCTTGCTGCCGATATCCATTCTTCACTGTTAGCTGAAACTGGAGCCAGAGATGCTGGACTTTTGCAAGCAACCTTTGCTGTTCTACGTGAAACAGCTAAACCAGCTGTTTTGCTAGAGATGGGATATATGGATAATCCAGAAGAAAACAAAAAAATCCGTAGTAGTGAATACCAAGATAAACTAGTTGAAGGGATAATCAAGGGAATCCAAAAATATTACGCAGGGAATTAAAGTAGTCTAAGCCTCGAACTCATTCGGGGCTTATTTTTTCTTATCCAAACCATATCCTTCTTTCTAGAACTATTTCCTTTTTATGCTTATTCTCCCTAACTATGCTATACTTAATTTAGTACATTCTTTGAGATTGGAGCCAATATGAAAATCCATAAAACTGTGAATCCCGTTGCCTATGAAAACACCTATTACCTAGAAGGTGAAAAGCACCTCATCGTTGTCGATCCTGGTAGCCATTGGGAAGCCATTCGTCAGACAATAGAGAAGATCAACAAACCGATCTGTGCCATTCTATTGACCCACGCCCATTATGACCATATCATGAGTCTGGACTTGGTTCGCGAGACTTTTGGCAATCCTCCTGTCTATATCGCAGAGAGCGAAGCTAGCTGGCTCTATACTCCTGTCGATAATCTCTCTGGGCTTCCCCGCCACGATGATATGGCGGATGTGGTCGTAAAACCTGCTGAACACACCTTTGTCTTTCATGAAGAATACCAATTAGAGGAATTTCGTTTCACTGTCTTGCCAACACCAGGTCACTCTATCGGCGGCGTTTCTATCGTCTTTCCTGATGCTCACCTAGTCTTGACAGGAGATGCTTTGTTCCGTGAAACTATCGGACGGACCGACCTTCCAACTGGTAGTACGGAGCAACTCCTCCATAGTATCCAAACCCAACTCTTCACCCTACCAAACTACGATGTCTATCCAGGGCATGGTCCAGCTACTACTATTGCTCACGAAAAGACTTTCAATCCTTTTTTCTAGTAAAATGATGACAATCAATTTCGCAATTTAATACTCAATGAAAAACAAAGAGCAAACTAGGAAACTAGTCGCAGGTTACTCAAAGCACCGCTTTGAGGTTGCAGATAAAGCTGACGTGGGTGAAGAGATTTTCGAAGAGTATAAATAAACTATACAGCAATTCTTTCCATTATAAAAGGCATCCTATCAAGGCTTTCACACCTGATTGGATGCCTTTTTCTGATGACTAGATTTTTTGCATTACCAAATAATGACGCGCTCTTCTGGTGAACGCCACATACCGTCGCCTTCTTTGACATCATAGGTTGTAAAGAAATCATCGAAGTTTGGTACTTGCACATTGACACGAAGTTTAGCTGGTGCGTGCACATCAACGCTAGCCAAAAGTTTCATAAATTCTGGACGACCTTTCATGCGCCAGATACGACCGAAGTTGTAGAAGAATTCTTCTGCTGAGAAGTCTGGTTCTCTCTTAGCTGCTTCAAGCGCTGCAGCGATTCCTCCCAAGTCAGCCACGTTTTCTGACACAGTCAATTTACCGTTGATGGTTGCTCCATAAGAATCTTGTCCATCAAACTGGTCAATAACTTTTTGTGTTTTCTCCTTGAAGGCAGCATAGTCGCTCTCTGTCCACCAATCTTTGAGACTACCATTTTCATCAAAGGAAGCTCCGTTGGTATCAAAGGCGTGGGAAATTTCATGGGCAATAACTGCACCAATACCACCGTAGTTAGCAGAAGACGACTGATGCAAGTCATAGAAAGGCGCCTGTAAAATAGCCGCTGGGAAAACAATCAGATTCTTCTGTGGATTGTAGTAGGCATTGACCATATGAGCAGGCATGCCCCATTCCTTATAGTCTACAGGCTGGTTCCACTTGCTCCAACTGTGTTTGATTTCCACACGCGCAAAGGCTAGAGCATTGTCAAAAAGACTAGCAGTCTCATTTACTACTTTGTCCTTATAACGTTCTGGCAATTCTTCTGGGTAACCGATATAAGGCTTGATGACATTGAGTTTGACAATGGCCTTGTCACGAGTTTCAGGAGTCAGCCAGTCATTTTTAGACAAGCGTTCCTTATAGACATCAATCATAGTTGCCACTTTTTTCTCCACGTCTGCCTTGGCCTCTGGAGAGAATTTTTCATGGGCATACCAGAGACCCAAGGCTTGTTTGAAAGGACCTTGTGCTAGCTGGTAGGCTGCCTTGACCTTGTCTTTGGCTTCTGGAACTCCAGAAAGCGCACGACTGTAGGCACCTGACAAGACACGGATTTCTTCTGTTAAATAGCTGGTTGAAAGATTCACAACACTTAAAATTAAGGTTGCCTTGAGGAGAGGCCATGCCTCTTCACTATAGAATTGGTCTGCTGCTTGCCAGAAGCGTTCCTCGTCTACGATAACCTTGTCTGGTACTTGTCCAAGAACGGCTTGGAAGAAGTCATCCAAAGGTAGGGCAGGAGCGAATTTTTTGAAATCTTCATAAGAATATGGATGGTAGAGTTTGGCATATTCTGAACTTTCTTCATTAGAGAGCACCACTGCCGCAATTCGGCAATCCAATTCTAGTCTTTTCTCTAGCAAGTCTTCAATTTCTTCATTAGAGAAATCATAAGCCTTGAGAAGATTTACGCTGGTTTCTTTCCAAAGAGTCAAGAGTTCTTCGCGCTGAGGATGGTCTTCTGCATAGTAGGTCGTATCTGGCAAGATTGTGCTTGGAGCGCTAGCCCATAGAACATTGATTCTAGCATCCATAAAGTCTGGCGATACACCAAAAGGAAGAAAGTTTGGTTTGCCAGCAAGCTCAAACTCTGCTAGTTTAGCTGTAAAATCCGCAAAAGTCTCCAATTCTTGGAATTCTTTAAGAAGTGGTAAGACAGGTGTGATACCGTCAGCTTCTCTCTTGTCAAAATCACGAACTAGGCGGTGGTATTTGACAAAGTTTGCCAAGATAGCATCCTCAGGCACCTCTTGACCTGCCAACCACTTGTCTGTTGTCGCCAGCATCAGGTCTTCAATTTCCTGGTCTAAATCAACAAAACCTCCCGTTTGAGACTTATCTGCTGGAATTTCAGCTGTCTTCTGCCATTCTCCATTGATTGCATCATAAAAATCGTCTTGATAACGTGTCATCTTGTTCTCGCTTTCATTTGTATTTGTTTATTTGTTTTTAGCTTAACAAAAATTACCTGGGAATGCAATTAAAAATAAACGGATGTTTCCTATTGTTTTTCAGTTAATATTTTAATTTTTTGAAAAATTAACTTGACTTAATTTTTTTTTTAAGGTATATTAAGAGTCAGGAGGAATATAAGTTTATGATACGTATCGAAAACCTCAGTGTCTCCTACAAAGAAACGTTGGCACTTAAGGATATTTCACTAGTGCTCCAAGGACCAACAATTACCGGAATCATTGGTCCAAACGGTGCTGGAAAATCAACATTATTAAAAGGTATGCTGGGAATTATCCCTCATCAAGGTCAGGCATTTCTCGATGACAAGGAAGTTAAAAAATCCTTACACCGAATTGCCTATGTCGAACAAAAAATCAATATCGACTACAACTTTCCCATCAAGGTCAAGGAATGTGTCTCGCTAGGACTATTTCCCTCTATTCCTCTCTTTCGCAGTTTAAATGCTAAACATTGGAAAAAAGTAGAGGAAGCCCTTGAAATCGTCGGCCTAGCTGACTACGCTGAACGTCAAATCAGTCAACTGTCTGGAGGTCAATTCCAGCGGGTCTTGATTGCCAGATGTTTGGTGCAGGAAGCCGATTATATCCTCTTGGATGAACCCTTTGTTGGGATTGACTCTGTCAGTGAGGAAATCATCATGAATACGCTGAGAGATTTGAAAAAAGCTGGTAAGACGGTTCTCATCGTTCACCACGACCTCAGCAAGGTTTCCCACTACTTCGATCAAGTCTTACTTGTCAATCGAGAAGTGATTGCCTTTGGTCCAACCAAAGAAACCTTTACCGAAGCCAATCTCAAAGAAGCTTACGGTAATCGACTCTTTTTCAATGGAGGTGACCTATGATTGCAGAATTTATCGATGGATTGCAAAAATTCCATTTCCTACAAAATGCCTTGATAACAGCTATTGTCGTCGGGGTCGTAGCTGGAGCTGTGGGATGTTTCATCATTCTACGTGGGATGTCACTCATGGGAGATGCTATTTCACATGCTGTCTTACCAGGTGTAGCCCTCTCCTTCATCTTAGGCGTTGACTTCTTTATCGGAGCCATTGTCTTTGGATTGCTAGCTGCTATCATCATTACCTACATCAAGGGGAACTCGATTATCAAAAGCGATACCGCCATCGGCATTACCTTTTCTTCTTTCTTAGCCCTCGGTATCATCTTGATTAGTGTCGCTAAAAGTTCAACTGACCTTTTCCATATCCTTTTTGGTAATATTCTAGCCGTCCAAGATACGGATATGTTTATCACTATGGGCGTAGGGGCGGTCATTCTCTTGTTAATCTGGATTTTCTTCAAGCAACTCTTGATCACTTCCTTTGATGAACTCTTAGCTAAAGCCATGGGAATGCCTGTCAATTTCTATCACTACCTCCTCATGATACTCCTGACTCTCGTGTCTGTGACAGCCATGCAAAGTGTTGGAACTATCCTGATTGTAGCCATGCTGATTACCCCAGCTGCAACTGCTTATCTGTATGCTAATAGCCTGAAAAGTATGATTTTCCTTTCCTCAACCTTTGGAGCTACAGCTTCAGTTTTGGGACTCTTTATTGGCTATAGTTTAAACTTAGCAGCTGGTTCTAGCATCGTACTTACAGCTGCTAGCTTCTTCTTAATCAGTTTCTTTATCTCTCCTAAACAACGATATTTGAAACTGAAAAATAAACATTTGTTAAAATAAGGGGCAAAACCCCAATAAATTGGAGGATCTAATGAAAAAATTAGGTACATTACTCGTTCTCTTTCTTTCCGTTATTGCTCTTGTAGCATGTGCTAGCGGAAAAAAAGATGCAGCTTCTGGTCAAAAACTAAAAGTTGTTGCTACAAACTCAATCATCGCTGATATTACTAAAAATATTGCTGGTGACAAGATTGATCTTCACAGTATCGTTCCGATTGGACAAGACCCACACGAATACGAACCACTCCCTGAAGATGTTAAGAAAACTTCTGAGGCTGACCTCATTTTCTATAACGGTATCAACCTTGAAACAGGTGGCAATGCTTGGTTTAGCAAATTGGTAGAAAATGCTAAGAAAACTGAAAACAAAGACTACTTTGCAGTCAGCGAAGGCGTTGACGTTATCTACCTTGAAGGAAAAAATGAAAAAGGAAAAGAAGACCCACACGCTTGGCTTAACCTTGAAAATGGAATTATCTTTGCTAAAAATATCGCCAAACAATTGAGCGCTAAAGATCCTAACAACAAGGAATTCTATGAAAAAAATCTAAAAGAATATACTGATAAGTTAGACAAACTTGATAAAGAAAGTAAGGATAAATTTAATAACATCCCTGCTGAAAAGAAACTCATTGTAACCAGCGAAGGAGCATTCAAATACTTCTCTAAAGCCTATGGTGTCCCAAGTGCTTACATCTGGGAAATCAATACTGAAGAAGAAGGAACACCTGAACAAATCAAGACCTTAGTTGAAAAACTTCGCCAAACAAAAGTTCCTTCACTCTTTGTAGAATCTAGTGTGGATGACCGTCCAATGAAGACTGTTTCTCAAGACACAAACATCCCAATCTACGCGCAAATCTTTACTGACTCTATCGCAGAACAAGGTAAAGAAGGCGACAGCTACTACAGTATGATGAAATACAACCTTGATAAAATTGCTGAAGGATTGGCAAAATAATCCTCTGAAAAACGTCATTCTCACATGAGATGGCGTTTTTTCTATGCCCATATTTCCGGTCAAATCATTGGAAAATTCTGACCGTTTCAGCTACAATGGAAGAAAAAAGATTGGAGTATCTTATGGTAACTTTTCTCGGAAATCCTGTGAGCTTTACAGGTAAACAACTACAAGTCGGCGACAAGGCGCTTGATTTTTCTCTCACTACAACAGACCTTTCTAAAAAATCTCTGGCTGATTTTGATGGGAAGAAAAAAGTCTTGAGTGTCGTGCCTTCTATCGATACAGGTATCTGCTCAACTCAAACGCGTCGCTTTAATGAAGAACTGGCTGGACTGGACAACACGGTCGTATTGACTGTTTCCATGGACCTACCTTTTGCTCAAAAACGTTGGTGCGGTGCTGAAGGTATTGAAAATGCCATCATGCTCTCAGACTATTTCGACCATTCCTTTGGGCGTGACTATGCACTTTTAATCAATGAATGGCACCTATTGGCACGCGCGGTCTTTGTCCTCGATACCGACAATACGATTCGCTACGTTGAATACGTGGACAATATCAACTCTGAACCAAACTTCAAAGCCGCAATTGCAGCTGCTAAAGCCCTATAGAAAAAATCCTCTGTCACAAAGAGTTCTCTACTCTTTGAAACGGAGGATTTTTCTTATTCTTTAATTATTGTTTATTTTGAAATGAATCCTTCAAAATCTTTTAGTTGAAAATTATATTTTTCAGTGAGTAACACATTATCCACTGCAACATCTTCTCCCAATGGGTAAATATTTCTTTTGAAACGGTTGTAGGAGGAAAATCTCTCCTACACTATTATTGATTCTGAGAGAAAATTGCAAAATATCATCTACCAAACTTTCAATTATTGAGATTTTTTGCAGTTTATCTGAATTAGAATCGCAAGGATTCTCAATAATATAATTGTCGAATTTTTTCAATCTAACTTCCTCTCCACTATTTCTTCCTTTATCAAGAAAAAGTTACCTCAATATTAATAAAGTACAATTCTAAATTAACTCCAATTATTGATTCACGATAATATTTCAGTAACTCATCGTGCAATTAAAAACAAGGATTTTTATTTCAGACGATCCATCGTGATCACTTCATCAGCCATCTCCCAAATTGCCGGATTATGTGTTGCGATAATAATTAGCCTATTATCATCTCGAAGAGATAGCAAAATCTCCATAATCAACTGAGAGGTTGCTGGGTCTATTGAAGCTGTTGGCTCATCTGCCAGAATAAAGGGTGGATTCTTTAAGATAACTTTTGCCAAGGCAACCCGTTGCGATTCTCCGCCCGATAACTCAAAGATGCGCTTATCTAGGTCAAGATAAGCCAGGCCGACCTGTTCTAAAGCCTGCTTCTGCCTCAACCGCTGTTCCGACCGACTCAACTTTTGACCAATGAGACCTAGCTTAAGGTTTTCTTCAATACTTTGGTTTTCAATTAAGCCAAAGTTCTGGAAGAGGTAGCCCAATTCGTGACGGAAAAAATCACTCGATTTATAATTGGCCAAGTCTTTACCTCGGTAAAAAATCGTGCCATCATAAGATTCTAATTTCCCAATCATGTTCATCAAGGTTGTTTTTCCGCTACCACTTGAACCAATTAAGGCATAGACTTTTCCAGCCTCAAATGTTATTGAAAGATTCGAAAATAACTCTCGTTCTCCAAAAGATTTACTCACCTGTTTAAGTTCAATCATATTAACCTCCCTTCAAAACAAGCATGGACATCTTGTTTTCTTTCTGCATTTGGACATGTAACTGTAAAAGAGATAGACCAGTAAAGAGTAACGAGACTAAGAAAGCAACTACTATCTCTACCATAAGAAATACACTCGCAATAAATCCCAGTAAAAACACACCCAGTTGAGCAAAGAGATAAGTGCGATGGATTTCTAAGAACCTGAGACCTGCAATGCGTTTGATAAAAATAGCACGTCTAAATTCTTCAAAGTAGAGCCTATTCATAGTGTTAAACAACAAGATTGAAGTTGCAATCCCAAGCACAGCTCCTGCTAGCATTACCCAACGTTCCCTCTGGATATTATCCGATAATGTGATGTAGTTGTGGTAACCTGTTTGCATTTCTGAGACCCAATTTTCAATGCCTTGTCTCTGGATAAGCTCCTGGGCATCAGACAATTGATTAAAGAGAACGTAGTTCTGTACTGCGTCTACCCAAAACACAATGGACTGTGGACCAGTTGATTGGGGTGTTATAACAATGATGATTGGATCTTTCAAAAACTGCTGGTAAGAAATAGGGGTCGTATTATACACAAAACGATCATGACCTGATTCCAAATAACCTACCGTAGCAGTCATTTGCTGTCGTTCATCTTTACTAGATATGCGACTGGTTAAGTCGTCTTCAAAAACAGATTTATAATGTTCTTCCTCTGAACGGAGGTGTTCAGGCAGTAATAAGACAAACTCCCCTACATCAAGGTGATTCATCTTTTGCTCAATAGTTGTATCTACAGGAATGTTTTGACGCTCCAAGTATTGCGGTGTGACGATAAGGACATTGCCATTCGGGCTGTAATCGTGCCATTCTGTAGAGGTTGTCAAGTTTTTGGAGGAAGCCATGCCATTTTGCAAAGTACGGTCAATTAACTGGTGTCTAGATAAGAAAGCCTTTTGTTCTGAAACAGCCAGATCCATCAATTGATACCAAGTTCTGAGTTTTCTTTGAGCTTGTTCATCAAAACCAGGACTCGTTCCTTCACGGCTGATTGATAGGATAGTCAGTTGCCTTTCCTGACTCCAAACCTCTTGTCCAATCCGATGCTGTTGCCAGGCTTGGGAATACTTTAAACTACTCCCTATTCCCAGCGTTACAATAATAATCGCTAATAGTTGACCGATTAAAATTAAACTAATGATTCCTCTGACAGGCACTTGCCCTTTTATAATCTGCATCAGGTGTATCTTTTTTATCCCAACTGCGAAGAGTTGAGCGAAAAACAGGGAGATCGACAACAAGATGAGATTATAACTGAGCAAGCCTTCTCCTATTGTCATTAGGGATTGCGTTGGAAGCGACAGAATTTTTTGCATAAGAATGGCGAGAACACCAGCTAAACTGAAACCAACAACTATCCCTTTCAAATCCTCACCAACTGGTCTAAGGAAAATGGACCACCGTTTCTCTCCTGAAATGAGGCGAATGCCCGACGACCGTAATTGGCTAATTTGACTAATTAAAGTCAGTGCTACAAAGGTTAAGATGAAAATCAATAGACTGATTAACTGAAATCCGTTACTAAAGATAGCCATTAACGTAGATAGTTTAGATGGAATTGTCAGGTGCATGTTAGTCAAGCCAAGTTGACTTAGCTCCTCCCTTAGCAAGTGAATATCTAGGTTTCCATCGAATACAAAATAGTTTGTTTCAACACTACTACTTTGAGCATCTTCTAGATTTTTTTCCTGAAGCCCATCAGGCAACTTTCCGTCCCCAAAGGTCGTATAAGAAAAAACTGTAGTACCTTCTGAGTTAGGATCTTGGTGTTGAATCGCAATAAAGCTATCCGTTTCTTCTGCTAGTTTTTCCAAGCGTGTAGCAACATGCTGAAAAGTTGTTTCAGGGGAAGAATCACGTACAACAACGTTGGGGTAATAATGGGAGACATATGTATCAGTCCAAATGGTAAATACCCAAACAAAGAACAAACTAGCAAGCAGGTTGGATATGAGTATAAATAATTTTTTCATAGTGCATTCCTTATTCTAAAATAGAGGGCAGAAATACCCCTGCCCTCTATAAACTAACAAGCTTACTAAACTATTGATAAAAGAATCTTCTTCAATTATTCTTGCCATCCCGCATCAAATGTAACTTGCTCCCCAAAATTTGTATTAATAAACGCATAGGCCGCACTATGTGCTCCTGCATAAGCTGTCTTTTGATTGTCACGTCCATTACTTCCAACATAGGCCCAGTGATCCTCTGAACCATGATAATAATTCGAAAATGCTCCCCAATTATTTGGATCATGATAGCCTCCATAGGTCCACTCGCCACCACGGTGAGAAGCTGCCAAAACAGGAAGAGCCAAACTAACTGCCAAAACGGCAAGGGATGATGCAACTACTTTTCTAAATTTTAACATATTATTACTCCTCTAAATGAAATATTATGAAAATGAGCGAAATGCAACTACATATTTTAATTAGAAATCTCAGTCTGAATTATAGTATCCTATTTTTTCCTCCTTTCTAACTGCACGTTCCTTTCTACAGACAGAGACCTAATTTTATAAACCAATCTTAAATACTTTAGATTTTGTAACTCATAATTTTCAACAGTTGGTTAGCTATGAAAGCATTTTATCAAACATCTCCATTCTTATATCTATCTGGTATTGTTACAAGCTCTCATCAGAATACCTTTCTCTAAATAGTTGAATTTTAAAGTAATACGAAATCAATCAGCCTTCCCAACATCAAGACCATTGTACTTCTTTTGTGATTGGACTCGAATCTCCAATTGTTTATTCTTCTGAATGAATTGTTGGTAAGGAATTGTATTACTAAACATAAAAACACCTAGTAATGCAAATGTAACTAATTTTTTAATTCCACGTTTTTTTGTCATGCAATGAAACCCTTTTCTGTTTCCTTGTTTTTATTTTAACAGATATATTTTATTTAGCCAAGTATTTTTATGTAATTTTTGACTTTTTTATTTTTTTATTACCATAGGGAATTATTCATCCCTTTAACTTGCTATTTTGAACTAAAAATTTTATAATAAAATTAAGCAAATAGGAAGGTTTATTATCTTTAATGAATACACTCGCAGAGAAATTCAGATTGAAAAGAAAAGAGTTGAGACTCTCCCAACAAACTCTTGCAGAAGGAATTTGTGAACAAAGCCAGATTAGTAAAATTGAGAGAGGGCATTTCATTCCCTCTGCAGACCTTTTGTTCAAACTCTCCCAACGACTCGAAGTGCCATTAGATTATTTTTTTAATGAACAAATTGAAATTAAATCTAACCTCTCTAATTTCAAGCAATTATCTGCTCGACTATTAGATGATAGAAATTATGACAATTTGGAATATATTTATAGAATAGAGATTGAACGAAGTACTTTTCTAACACTAGAAGACCGAACTTACCTTGAATGGATTAAAGCTATTATTGACTTCTATCAATATGACAGTAAGTGTGAGGCTATTTCTTCATTGGAAAATATATTATTAAAAGTCTCCTCAAATACTCTGATTTATTTAAAGGCATTGAATACTCTATCTAATTTCTATTCCTTAGTTGGTCGTGAACAAGAATATGAGGCAAACTACTCTCATTTAATGGAGTTATATCAGACAAAAAATTTTGAGCATCAAGAGTTTTTATTTGGCTACATCAGAGTTCGTTACAACTACGCTCACTACCTAGTGTCAAAGGAAAAATATAATGAAGCCATCCAAGAAGCTCTTGAGACTATTGAACTCTGTAAACAAAGACAGACAAGCTACCAACTGGCTCCTCTACTTATTCTTGTAGGAAATGCTGGAGCCAAATTTCTAGACAAAGAACAAGTCAAAAATTATTATATAGAAGCAAGAGAGTTATGTAAGATTTATAACAATCCTTTAATGTTGATGAAGATAGAAAATTATTTGAAGGAATTAGATACTGTTTAGTTAATATTGACATCATAGTTTTTCTGAAACGTTAAATAACCTGTAAGGCTGATAGTGAAATTAATACTATCAGCCTTATAATTATGTGACTATTAGTCCGTCTCGCTCCGCTAGGTGCGAGACAAAAAAACCACTCGCTATGCGGGTGGTCATGATTTACGAGTAAATTCAAGTTCGATCTGATAAAAACAACTAAATTACTCTACAGATTTCAAGGCTTCTAACATATCAACCTTTCTCAGATGATAATTGACAAAGAAACCAAGTAAGGTCAAAATGATGCTTACTGCTGCCACTGGGATTACATAGACTTCCCAGCCTACCTGTGGATAAAAGAGAATAGTCGCAGGCGAAATCATTTGAATCAAAAATTGGTGTAAATAGAAACCAGATACCAAACCAAGTACGATTCCCACAAGAGACAGCACAATCGTCTCACGGTAAATATAGAGGGTGACTTCATTATTATGAAAACCGAGAACCTTGATAGTGGAGAGTTCACGGATTCTTTCAGCTACGTTTATATTGGTCAGATTGTAGAGGATAACAATAGCCAACAGAACCGAAACGATGACCAAGATGGTCATGGTCTGATTGAGTGAACTAGCGACGGAGTCAAAGAGCCGAATGGCTGAAGCATTCTGGACAACGCTGGACACCGCAGATTGATTCATAAGTAAGCCAGCCTGTCTTTCGATACTAGTAGCACTGGTATCTCTTAACGAGACCAGATAAGTGTTGGCTTGGGGTAGCTGTCCGTAAATTTGCTCATAGCTAGCCTGACTCATATAAATAAAGTGGCCAACGTAGTTCTCAGTAATAGCAGCGACCGTTAGTTCCTTACCTTCAATTTCTAGAGTCTGTCCAACCTTGACACCTGCCAGATGGGCAAGTTTAGCTGTAATAACGACACCATCTTTTAATGTCAGCTCCTGCTGATGATTTTGCAGATGAATAAAGGGAGTCAAATCTTCCTTCTCTGTCCTCATAAGGGTAATGGTCTGAAGACCAGCCTTACCTTTGAAATCCTTGTCTAGCGTTTTAGAATAGATTTTCTGATAAGCTTGGATATCCTGCCCTTTCAACACTTCTTCCAACTCTGCCTTGTCTTGATTGGTCCCACTAGGGTTTTCAGAGACAATCATCTGATACTGTTGGATTTGTTGAAACTGTCTAGACGGAACTCCTGCTACAGAGGATTGGATTCCCAAACCTGCAAAGAGAAGGGCTACAGAACCTGCCACACCAAAGATCGTCATCAACATCCGCTGCTTATAACGGAAGATATTGCGAGCTGTTACCTTATGAGTAAAACTGAGACGATGCCAAATAAAACCGATGCGCTCTAGTAAGATTTTAGCTCCTTTAACAGGAGGTTTAGGCAGTAAAAGCTGGGCAGCTTCGTCATGAAGTTCCCTACGAGCTACCAAGTAGGCTGGTAACACACTCGCCAACCAACTCAAAGCAAGAGCCAGTAAGCTATAGGTCCAATAGAACTGAATCTGGGTTTCTCCCACCACCATGCCTTTTGTAATGACACTTGAAATCACACTGGCTAGTAAATAATGGCCAAGTATACTACCTAGAGCTGTTCCGACAGTCCCAGCTACCAGACCATAGAGGAGAAATTTAGCAATAATATCCTTACTGCGATAGCCCAAGGCCTTAAAAATTCCAGCATGTGTTCGCTCTTCATCCACAAAGCGAGTCATGGTTGTAAAGGTCACCATGGCCGCTACGGTATAAAGCACTACAGGAAAGATATTTCCCACTGCTCGAATACTGGCTGAAGCATTACTATACATGAGATAGCCCTGACCACCTGGCAGGGTCTGACGATTATAGACCTGATACCTTGGCTCCGCCAAATCATCCAAAACTTGCTGATGTTTTTCTAATTTTTCCTTTTCTTGGGCTAGATTTTGTTCAGCCTGCTTTAGTTTGTCCTCTTCCTTGCTCAATTCCTGCTTAGCTTGGATAAGTTGAGCACTGGCCTGCTCTCTCTGGGCTTGAGAAAGCAAGGCTAGTTGACTTTCTTGAAACTGTATACGAGCTTCAGCAGCTGCTAAACGACGCTTGCCTTCCTGCAAATTAGTCTCAGCCTTGTCAAGGGTCTCTTGACCTTTGTCTAGAGACTCTTGTCCTTCTTTTTTCAAGAGTTGCAGACGTGCCTTGCCATTATCTGACAAAGTTTGTTCAAGGTCTTCCTGATGTTGCTTGGATTTTTCTTCATAAGCTGCTGAGAAAGCATTTAAACCTGACAAATCTTGATATTTCAAACGTACTATATTGTAGACTTTCTGATCAAACTGACTAGGTAAAATCACTCCATAAGCTGTCAGAGTCCCACTTCCACTTCCTGCGTAGCCCATATCTCTCTGAGAGAGGATTTCAGCTGAATCCACAAAACCAGTAATGGTATAGGTATGGTCTTTTAAAGAGGAATGACTGCCTTCTTTTTCTTTAAAGCTAATCTCCTGTCCCACACGATATTGGCCTTGCAAATGACTAGCTAAAGCAATTTCCTGGTCTGACTGAGGAAGTCGCCCCTCTCTGAGCTGAAAGGTTGAAATTCGCTCTGGTTTAGAGTATAGCCGAATGGCATCCTGCCCATTATCCATAGTCACATCTGTCAAATAGCCAAACTCTACCTCTGCTCCCTGTGTCTGTTCTAGCTCTTCTTGATCTGCTTGATCCAAGCCATAGTTAGACATGACTGCCAAATCCAAGGTTTGAGCAGTTGTTAAATAAGCATTGGCTGTCGCCTCCATATTGGGGCTGGTTACTTTGAGGCCTACTAGAGCTAGAGACCCCAACATCATCAAGGTCAAGATGGATAAAAAACGCCCCTTGGAGCCTGTGAAGGACTGAATCAAGTCCTTCCAATAGGTTTTTCGCTTCATCATGCTAGTACTCCAATGTATCGATATCCTGAGGATGCTGGTTGATCACCACATCCTTGACACTAGCATCGTGCATATGAATCACCCGATCTGCGATAGGTGCTAATGCGCTATTGTGAGTCACGATGATAACAGTCGCTCCCTTTTGACGAGACATGTCTTGGAGAATCTTCAAGACTTGCTTGCCCGTCTGATAATCCAAGGCTCCTGTTGGTTCATCACAAAGGAGAATTTTAGGATTTTTGGCTACTGCGCGTGCAATGGAGACTCGCTGTTGCTCCCCTCCAGAAAGCTGGGCTGGAAAGTTGTTGAGACGATGAGCCAGACCTACATCTGTCAAAACCTGCTCAGTATCCAAGGCGTCTGTCACAATTTCTGACGCCAGTTCCACATTTTCCTTTGCGGTCAAATTGGAAACTAGATTGTAAAACTGAAAAACAAAACCAACATCATTTCTACGGTAATTGGTGCGCTGGTAGGGACTATAGTCGGCAATATTGAGACCATCAATCCAAATCTCCCCTTCATCATTGGTATCCATTCCTCCAAGAAGGTTAAGAACCGTTGACTTGCCTGCACCAGACGCACCAAGAATGATCACCAGCTCCCCCTTTTCAATCTCAAAATTCACATCGCGATTGGCCACAATCTCCGTCTCCCCAACCTGATAACGCTTGTAACAGTGTTTCATCTCAATATAAGCCATCAGACCCACCTTCTCTCAAACAAATTACTTCCTATTACCATTATAACGCTTTTTCAACTAGTTGGAAACTGCTTACATTCTCAAATCCTTATTAAAAGGCAGTCTCAAACTACTGCCTTCTAACATCTTCTTAAAAATAAAATTGAACAAGATCCCCTTCTGATGTTGCCACCGAAATACAATCTTTCCCCATGCATTTCGCTTCTACTTTTTCTTGATTCATTTCAATCACACTCTTCTCAATACTTGGATAAGAGACTCGCAAATCTCCCCCACTTCTTGATAAAATGGTCAACTGTAAAAGTTTTTTATCCGCCCAGCTCATGCTAACTTCAAAATATCCACGTGCCACTAATCCTGAAACGGAACCACTTGACCAGGCATCAGGTAGGGCGGCTAGAGGCACCAGATAAGATGTATGAGACTGGAGTAACATTTCTGCCATGCCACTCGTAGCACCAAAATTACCATCTATCTGAAAAGGAGGATGGCTACACCAAAGATTTGGCAAGGTGGATGACTTTAACTGCTCTGCTAATAATTTGTAGGCTCGATTGCCATCTCCTAGACGCGCCCAGAGATTAATCTTATTAGCCTTAGACCAGCCTGTGCCTCCATCTCCACGATCATTGAGACTAGCACGCGCCGCATCAAGATACCCTTGCCCCATATAGCTAAAGAGAGTGCCAGGATAGAGTCCCACTAGATGGGAAGCGTGCCGATGCTGGGCCTCCACTTTCTCATTTTGAAAATGCTGCTCTTCCTCCTCATACCACTCCCTGATTCTACCAGATTGAGTGATTTGCAAAGGATTTAGTAAATCAAACTTCTCCTTAACCTCAGTCAACAAGTCCTCATCCAGACCCAATTCCTGAGCAGCCTGAATAAAATCATGAAATAACTGCCAAATCAGAGATTGGTCATAGGTATTGCCAATCGAAATCGGACCATGTTCTGGGGAATAAGACGGAGAAGACACCCAACGTTGCGCCTGCTGATCTTCATGTAAAAAAGCATTCCAAAAACGAACTGTTTCCCTCAACATGGGATAAATTTTCTCCCTGAGATAGTCTTGGTCCCTGTAAAATGAATAGGCTTCATAAATAGTTTGCATCATCCACGCATTGGCAGCTGGTGACCACCCCCAATAGTAATCCCAACCAGGTGCCGTCCAACCAAAGGGAGTCGCTTGTGTGTGAACCAACCAACCCTTCTCCTCCCCTTCCTGAGAGACGATTCCTGCATACCTTGCAGCGGCTAGACGACCATAAACACGCAAATCATCTACATAGTTGATGACTGGAAAGGCCGTCTCTAGGAGATTGGTAACATAGGCTGGCCAATAATTCATCTGCAGATTGATATTTAAGTGATAGTCCGAATTCCACGGAGGATTATCGACCGCATTCCAGACTCCCTGTAGATTAGCTGGTAGAGCATCTGGGCAGTCTCTAGAAGAACTAATCAATAAATACCGTCCATACTGGAAGAACAACTCCTCCAAAGCCTGACCCTCTTGTGGCTTATAATTTTTTAGCAAATCATCTGTAGTGGATGTGTCAACATCAACTCCCAAATCCAATTGAACACGCTGGAATAAGGCTTGGTAGTCCTGAATATGCCTTGATTTCAATTGGGCATAGCCCTTTTCTTTAGCTATCTTCACCAAGTTCTGTACCTGTTGCTCTAAATCTATTTTCTTACGATAATTGCTAGCAGGATTTTGGGCAAAATCTGTCTTAGCCGCCAAGAAGAGATTAGCATAACTGGCTCCTGATATCTGAACCTTATCTGACCAGACTCTAATGTCCCCATCCGTTTCCCAAGCTAGATAACTAGCAAACTGGAGGTCATTATCCTTAACCCGCCCCTTCATCAAGATATGAGAAGAAGAGATATCCAGCTGGCACTCCTTGTAATCAGATTTTTCCCGCTCATACTTTCCATCAGAAACCAAATCACGACTTAACGACAGTTCTATAGTAAAATCTAGAGTTTCCGCCCCTTCCTTAGTAAAGCGCTGAATCAAGAGATCATCTGGAAAACTGGCAAAAGCTTCACGTTCAAATCTCGTTCCCTTATAGACATAAGAAGTCGTCGCAAGCGCTTTACTGATATTAAGCTGTCTCTGATAATTCGTCACCTGAGACAAAGTCTTACCTTGCTTGCTAAACTCAATGTGAATATCCCCAAAGGACAGATAGGTCCCATATTGACTCGTTTTTGGCCCGACCAGGTGCTGTTCAGCCAGTTCCTTAGCAGTATTGTAGTCTCTCTTCTCCAAAGCCTGCCGAATATCCGCTAAAAAAACATATTGATTCTGAAGATTTCCACCCTGATAATCTGAACTATCAGGAAGTGGACCCCCAGACCAGAGACTTTTTTCATTGAATTGAATCCGCTCAGCCCCTATAAGCCCAAATACTTTTGCCCCTAAAGAGCCATTGCCTATCGGTAAGGCTTCTTCTTCCCAACCCTTATATGTTCTTGACGCTGGTTGCTTGTAGGTCAGTATATAATCTCGTTTTTTATTCCTTATCATACTACCATACTAACATAAAAAGCCTAGAAATCAATCCTAGGCTTACGATTTTTTATTTTCCAAGGTAGTATTCAGAAACTACGTTCAATTTTTCGTCGAATTCGAATACCAATGGTGGGAAGTTAGGGATTTCCACGTCCATGATTTCGTCATCTGACAAACCTTTGATGTGTTTTACAAGGGCACGGATTGAGTTACCGTGAGCTCCTACGAATACGTTTTTACCATCTTTAAGTGCTGGAGCGATTTTATCTTCCCAGAATGGAAGCGCACGTTCCAAAGTTACTTTCAAGTTTTCAGCATCTGGAATAACTGAGTCATCAAGTGAAGCATAACGACGGTCTGTATGAGCTGAGTGCTCATCATCACGATCCATGTTTGGAGGCAATACATCGTATGAACGACGCCAAATGTGAACTTGCTCATCACCGAATTGTTCAGCTGCTTCTGCTTTGTTTTTACCAGTCAAACCACCGTAGTGACGTTCGTTCAAGCGCCATGATTTTTCAACTGGAACCCACAATTGGTCAGAAGCTTCAAGAGCCAAGTTAGTTGTTTTAATCGCACGTTTCAATACTGAAGTGTAAGCTTGGTCAAATTCAATACCAGCTTCTTTGATCAATTTACCAGCGTCAATCGCTTGTTGTGTACCTTTTTCAGACAAATCAACATCAGCCCAACCAGTGAAAAGGTTAGCTTTGTTCCATTCAGACTCACCGTGGCGAGCAAAAACCAATTTTACCATTAGATGGATTCTCCTTTAAACTTTCCGAGGTTTCCCCTCGTTTATCTATTCTATTTTACACAATTTTTCACAAAAAAGCTAGTCAAAACCAAAAAGGAAAGGACTGCTTGGCAATCCTTTTCCTTGTTTTTTATCCTTCAACTTTGAATTTTTTGAGACTTCCTAAAAATAATGAGCCACCAATAATTGCTAGGATTCCTCCTACCCATCCTAATGCTGGAATCAAACCTACCGCACCGCCTACAATCAGAAGAACAGAAGGAGCTGATCCAACTCGCTCTTCTCCTTTATAGTAAACAATCGCGATGATTCCCAAAACAAGAATAGCTATTTTTAATACTGTTGGAAGTAAAACTCCTGCAACTCCTGCAACTGTTGTAGATGCAGTTAATTCAGGACTCTGGGTAGCTGTTGCTGTAGCAGCTGTACTCACAACTGCTGCTAATAAAAGAAACGGAGCAATAAGCAAGTAGATTCCACCTACTAAACCAACAATACCACTATAAAGTGCTAAAGCTTTTGACTTCATAATAAATCTCCTTTAATGTTTTATGCTAAATATTATACCATAACTAGTTAAAATACTCAATTTATGAATACTCCCTAGACTTTTCAACCCTATTTCTCTTCAAATCCTTCTGCGACTGCGTCTGCAAAGTTTTCTTCTACGATGCTTGCACAGTGGTCACAGATAGTTGCGTGGTAGCTACGCTCTGCTGTACTTGGATCGATACGACGGCAACGGTCACATACTTCACCTGTAGCACGTTCAACTGTAAAGGCTACATCTTCGAAGCTAACGGCAGCTTCTGGAGCTGCTCCTTCTGCAATGGTCAACTCTGAAACAATCAAGAGTTGTGCAACGTTGCTATCAAGCGCTCCAAGGAGTGTTTTCACTACTTCGTTTGGATAAACAGTCAAGTGAGCTTCAAGTGATTTACCGATTACTTTGGCATTACGAGCTTCTTCCAAGGCTTTTTGAGCTTGTCCACGGAAGTCCATAAAGGCATCCCATGTATCCAAGATTTCTTCTTGGTTAGCAAAAATTTCTGCTTCTGGCAATTCTGACAATTGAACGAAATCTTCTGCTTCAAACTCAAGATATGACCAGATTTCTTCCGCAGTGTGAGGAAGGATTGGAGTCAAGAGTTTGGTGATTTTCACAAGAATATCATAGAAAACAGTCTGCATTTGACGGCGTTCCAATGATTTAGCACCTTCAATGTAGACAACATCTTTGGCAAAATCAAGGTAGAAGGCAGACAGATCAACGTTGATAAAGTTAACAAGCGCCTTATAGATTGTCAAGAATTCAAAGTTAGCATAAGCATCACGAATGGTCTTAACAAGTTGGTTAAAGCGAATAGTCATGTACTTGTCAACTGAACGCAATTCTTCATAAGCCACCGCATCCTCAGCTGGATTAAAGTCAGATGTGTTAGCAATTAAGAAACGAAGAGTGTTACGAATCTTACGGTAAGTTTCAGAGACTTGGCTCAAGATATCCATAGAGATACGCACGTCGTTGCTTGAGTCCACACTGGTTACCCAGAGACGCAAGATTTCCGCACCAAATTGTTTTTCAACATCGCTTGGAGCAATGGTATTTCCAAGAGATTTGGACATCTTCTCACCTTTACCATCCAAAGCAAAACCTTGTGACAAGATTTGTTTGTATGGTGCAACACCATGGTTAGCCACAGAAGTGATAAGTGATGAGTTGAACCAACCACGGTACTGGTCAGAACCTTCTAGGTAAAGATCAGCTGGGTATTTGAGTTCTGGACGGTTAACCACGACTCCATTCCATGATGAACCTGAGTCAAACCAAACGTCCATGATATCTGTTTCTTTCCTGAACTCGCCATTTGGTGAACCTGGATGCGTAAATCCTTCTGGCAAGAGGTCTTTGGCATCACGCTCCCACCAGATGAGAGAACCATGGTCTTCAAAGAGTTTAGCTACATGCTCAATCGTTTCAGCTGTCATGATTGGCGTTCCGTCTTCAGCATAGAAGATTGGAAGTGGTACACCCCAAGCACGTTGACGAGAAATAACCCAATCGCCGCGGTCACGGATCATATTGTAAAGACGGACTTTACCCCATTCTGAGTGGAATTTCACTTTTTCAATTTCGTCCAAGATTTCTTGACGGAATTTTGATACAGAGGCAAACCATTGTGGCACTGCACGCCAGATGATTGGTTTCTTAGTACGCCAGTCAAATGGGTATGAGTGAGAGATTTCTTCTTGCGCAAGAAGGAGGCTGCCAAGTTTTTCAATAACAGTTGGTACAACCTTATCATAGAATTGACCTTCAAACTCAGCACCAGCATTAGCCATCATGAGACCGCGTTCATCAACAGTGACTGCGACTTCAAGACCATTAGCAATACCAACATTGTAGTCGTCCTCACCAAAACCAGGGGCTGTATGGACAATACCAGTACCAGAGTCAGTCGTAACGTGGTCACCAAGGATAACCAATTCATCTACAGCTGTATCCCATGGGTGTTCTGTCACGATGTGGTTGAGTTCTTCACCACGGTAAGTTGCTAAAACTTGAACATCAGCCCAACCAAATTTCTCAGATAAGCTAGTCAACAATTCTGCAGCAACCACAAACTTACGAGTTTCACCAGCAGGTTGAACCAAAACGTAATCAATATCTGCTCCAACAGTCAAACCGCGAGAAGCTGTGATGGTAAATGGTGTAGTAGTCCAGACAACGATGTAAGTATCTGTATCGAGAATACCTTTGCCATCTTTGACCTTGTTGGCATAGTAAAGGGATGTTGAAACCAAGTCATGGTATTCAATCTCCGCTTCAGCAAGGGCTGACTCAGATGACCAAGACCAGTAAACTGGTTTTGCACCACGGTAGATATAGCCTTTATTAGCCATTTCACCAAAGACACGGATTTGGGCTGCCTCATAGTCAGGTGTCAAAGTTACATAAGGATTTTCCCAGTCACCGGAAACACCCAAACGCTTAAAGTCTTCACGTTGTTTATCTACTTGAGAAAGGGCGTATTCACGGCAAAGTTTCAAGTACTCAACCAAGTCCATTTCTTTGCGTTTGACACCTTGTTTGGCCAAAACTTGCTCGATCGGAAGACCATGAGTATCCCAACCTGGAATATATGGTGCGTAGAATCCTGACATAGACTTAGAACGAACAATGATATCTTTAGAAATCTTGTTCATGGCATGTCCAACGTGAATATTTCCGTTAGCATATGGAGGGCCATCATGAAGAGTGAAATGAGGTTTACCTTCATTTAATTCTTGACGACGTTGGTAAAGTTTTGCATCTTCCCAATCTTTTTGCCATACTGGCTCTTTGGTTGGAAGTCCTGCACGCATTGGGAAAGCTGTTTTCCCAAGGTTAAGGGTATCTTTGAGTTTCATGGTATCTCCTTTATATCTAGACAAATTAAAAACCACGACTCGCAAAAAGGACGAAAATCGTGGTACCACCTTTGTTCGGAAAAAGACCTAGTCCTTTTCCCTCTTTTCCCGTAACGTGGGGAACGTCAAATCCTACTAACTTCAGACTTGATAGCTAGAGATGATAATCTTATCATTAGGGAATGCAGGACTCACACCATCTCCTGCTCGCTGGAAATATAAGGATAAGATATTGTTCTCAGAATATTTCTTATAAAATTGAAACAGATTCTTGCGGTGCTGCAAAACCTGGTTCTGAGTTTACAGCTTCAGTAGCTGGTGTTGGTCCTGAGTAATGGCTTGGAGCTACTTCTGGCTCTTCATACATTGGACCAACTGGATGAACTGGACTTTCTTCAAAAACCGGAGCTGGTGAAACCACTTGTTCCTGCTCAGCTCTCGCTTCGGCTTCTGCAAGTTCCTTATTAGCCGCTTCGATACGCGCTTGCAACTCTGCCATTTCCTCGGGAGAAAACTGGCGAGTAATATCAATCGGTTCTTCCTCTTGATGTTGTTGCAAGACAGAGTCACCTAAGACTTCGCTGACCACTTCTTTGAAGGCCTCATCACTTGTCTGAAGATAAGTCGCTGTTGGGCGAAGAATATCTTCCCAATCTGAAGATTCAACAATTGCTAACTGGCTCTCAATTGTAGATTTAAGACGTTGATGGAAGACACGGCTCTTGTTCTTTAATTCTTCTGTTTCGACAGCAACCTTCTTAGCATTGTCAGTTGCTTGACGAAGAATTTCATTCGCCTTGTACTTAGCTTCTTCCAACAAACGTTGGGCATCTTGCTCTGCTTGTTGGATAATATTGTTTGAACGTTCCGTTGCAGCTTGTTTTACTCGCTCAGCTGTATCTTGTGCAATCAATACAGATTGACTCAATGAATCTTTCATCTCATCAAAGTAAGACAAACGCTCTTCCAAACTCTTAATATGCAAATCCTTATCGTGATTAGAACGAACTAAATCTTCATAATCACGGACTACAATATCTAAAAATTCATCTACTTCTTCTGGGTCAAAACCTCTAAAGCGTGTGCTAAAGGTTTTATCTTTGATTTCTAACGATGTAATTGGCATATTTTTCCTCACTTACTTAATAACAATTGGACCGTTAATTTCTTTTTATCTTTTTTTGTTTGCCCATTATCTCTAACTAGTTTCAATCGACCAAATTTCCTTACACTAATCAAATCACCAACTTGAACTGGATAATCTGATTTTTCAACTAAATGGTAATTAACCTGGACAGCCTGTTTTTCAATTAACTGACTTGCCTGATTTCTAGACAGCTTGAAGACACCTGCTAGAAAAACATCTAATCTAGAACTAGCGATACAAATATCTAATTCTTGATAATCTTCTACAGTAGCAATTCTATCAGTAAAATTCCGTTCCTCTAGACGAACCGGTAAACGAGCAATTTTCGTAATGCCGTCTTGAAAAAGGAGCATAAACTGTCGATTAATGATAATCTGTGCTCTCTCTTCATTGACTAAGATATCACCAAATAGCTTCCTATCAATTCCCAGCTGATTTAAAACAGTTCCTAATATTTTCGCATGTGTTAATCGCTCAAACTTACTAGGATAGACAATTTCTTGCAAGGATAGTTCAAAATCAGAGAATTCTGGCTCAAAATAATCAGGATACAGGAGAACCCGTACATATTCAGTTTCAAGAAACTGCCGACTGCTCATGTAGGAGATGCCACTGGTTGATGCTAGAACCTTTAAAATCTTTTCTTGATGGGGATTTACAAAGGGTGTTAAAAAAGGAGAATAAGAATCTTCTACCTTTTTTATCCATTCTACTCCCTTATCAATAAAAGACGAATCATTCTTAGAAAAGTGTTGATAAATCATCTTGTTCATAGAAAAATCACTAACAGTCGAATCAATTGGTTCCCTATAAAATGTACTAATAATACCGCAATCCAGACAGACAAGTCAAGACCTGCAATCTGGAGGGGTAAACGTTGCAAGGGAGCCATTATCGGTTTCACTAAACTAATAATCAAGCGTCCAAAACGTGATTCATAAGTATTGGGAAACCAAGACATCAGAGCAAACACAATTAAAATCAGTGAATAGATATCCACTGCATTTTGAATAAAACGAATGAGAAAGAGCATTATCTCACTCTCGTACGTTTCATATCAAAGCCAAATTCACCATTTTGTGATTCATCTGGGATTTTGATGTCTTCAATATTGACGACAACATCAACTGGTGTCAGTAGATACATAGTAGATGCTACCTTTTTCATGTTACCAGCTAAAACGTGACGTGCCCCATCCAGATAGTCCAAACAACGACGAGCTTGAACTTCTGTCATATATTGGAAATCAATCAAAATACTTTCGTTACCAGCTAATAAATCAACAATATCTGTGGCATCTTCATATTTGCGTGGATAACGAACATCAATTGTCACCTTATCAGTAGAACGTTGACTTTGCATAGCCAACTCTTGTTGACGGGCATGAAGACGAGTGATGTTTTTATCTTTAGATGGCGTGCTACCAGCTTGTTGAGGCAATTCTTGAACAGAAGGGACTGGAGTCACAATCGGCTTTTCAACTTTAGACTGATAAGTAGTACCAACATCTTCTCCATCTTCTGTAAAATAATCTATAAATTTATCAAATCTATCTTTTAAAGACATATTTCTTTCCTATTTAAAAAATGCTGTACCAATTCTGACAAAGGTTGAGCCAAATTCAATCGCTTCCTTGTAGTCACGACTCATACCCATACTCAAGTCCGTCATTGGCATATTGGGAATTTGTTTTTCTCTAATTTCTAGTTGCAAATCCTGCGTAGCTTTAAAAATCTCTTTCAACTCATCACTACTAGCTTCAAAAGGAGCCATAGTCATCAAGCCGACATATTCGATTTTATCTAAGGTGGCCAATTCTGGCAAGAGCTCCAATAGTTCTTCCTTAGAAAAACCATGTTTGCTCTCTTCCCTTGAGATATTTACTTGTAAGAAACACTTAACAACTCGGTCACTTCTTTTTTGAATTTCCTCTGCTAGCTTTAATGAATCCAAAGCATGGAAATAATCAACAAACTGAATGACATCTTTGACCTTACGTCTTTGCAAGGTGCCAATCAAATGCCAGGTAATATTCCTATCTTTTAAAGCTTCATATTTCTCAAGAAATTTATCCACACGATTTTCACCAATATGATGCACACCTAGCGAAAGCAAAGCCTCCGCTGTCGGTACGTCTACATATTTTGTAACAGCAAGAACCGAAACAGAATTAGGTTCTCTTCCTGCCTGCTGACTTGCATCTTTTATTTGTTGAAAAACACGTTCTGTATTTTCTTTCAAATTCATTTACTTAACGATTTTTGAAAAATGGAGGAGTGTCTAATTCATCCTCATCGTGTAAAGATGGCGCTTCGAAACGTTCAACTGGTGATACAACTGAATCAGTTGGTCGAACAATTGTCTCACGACGCAAGTCCCAATCACCAAATGCTGAAGTTTGAGAAGTTTCTGTACGGCGAGGTGCTGGACTTGGAATTTCTGCAGTTTCAGCCATATCAAAATGACGATTATGATTGTGTGCATGACTAGGACTTACTTGTTCATGACGAACAGCTTGTCTTGGTGCATGACCAACAACTTTTTCAACACGGTCTTGACGAACACCAGTTGCAACGACTGTAACACGGATTTCATCTTTCATGTTTTCATCGATTGATGTTCCGAGCCAGATGTTCACTCCTTGACCAGCTGCTTGGTTGACAATTTCAGAAGCTTCTTCTGCCTCAATCAAAGTCAAGTCGAGTCCACCGGTAACGTTGACGATGACATCCTCAGCACCGTCAATAGTTGTTTCAAGAAGTGGTGAGTAGATTGCCTTACGAGCTGCTTCTACCACACGTTCTTCACCACTACCGATACCGATACCCATTAAGGCGTTCCCTTTATTTGCCATAACTGTTTTCACATCGGCAAAGTCAAGGTTAATCAAACCAGGATTTGTAATCAAGTCCGTAATCCCTTGAACACCTTGGCGAAGTACGTTATCGGCTTCGCTAAGAGCTTCAAGAAGTGGAGTTTTCTTATCAACAATTTCAAGCAAGTTGTTGTTTGAAATAATCAATAGAGTATCTACATGTTCGCGAAGCTGATTGATTCCTTCTACAGCGTACTGACCACGTTTGCTTCCTTCAAAACCGAAAGGACGTGTCACAACACCAACTGTAAGAGCACCTAAATCTTTAGCAATGCGGGCAATAACAGGAGCTGCACCAGTACCAGAGCCACCTCCCATACCTGCAGTAATGAAGACCATATCTGCTCCAGTAATAGCTTGAGTCAAGGCTTCTTCGCTTTCTTCAGCTGCCTTTTGACCAACTTCAGGTCGACCGCCAGCACCCAAACCACGAGTCAATTTAGGACCTAACTGAATTACAGTCTCAGCTTTTGTACTACTCAAAGCTTGTACATCTGTGTTTGCTGCGATAAATTCTACGCCTGCAACACCTTCGTCAACCATGCGGTTAATGGCGTTACCACCACCTCCACCAACACCGATTACTTTAATCACTGCACCTTGAGCAGCTGCTGTATCAAATGAAAATGTCATAGTTTATTTTTCCTCTTTTATTCATCAAACATACTTCCAATTAAACCACGGAAGCGATCTGCGATTTTTGGTTTATTTTGAGAAGATACTTTATCTTCTTTTGGAGCAACTACGTTTGTAGAAGCCGATTGCTCTACCTCAGTATTTTGAACTGGTTGAATAGGGGTAGGTTGCGCTACCTGCGTAACGCGTTGAATCATCCCTCCAAAATTAATTGGTTGGTGACGCAAAGTATCATCACCCTTGACTGCTTTTTGTGCTAATAAATGCACTTCAGTCAATTGACCAGCAAATTCAGACAAGCTGATCACATGAGCAAAGGCAGGGTTACGAATTCCAACTTGATTTGGAACGTAAAGTTTGACACCAACGCCAAATACTTCCTGCGCAAGTTCTACAATACCTGGTAAAATAGCATTTCCACCAATCAGAACAATCCCACCTGGAAGATCCAACAAATGTCTTCTTTCCAACTCTTGTTTAATCTGTTCAAAAATGTGTTTAATGCGAGCTGAAATAATCTCCGCTAGGTAGCTTTCTGTAACTTCTACAGGCTCTACTTCACCAATCACTTCAACTTGGAAGGTTTCTTTGCTTGCAAGTGAAGGGTAGGCTTCACCATAGTTCAATTTTAATCCTTCAGCAAGTTTTTGTGAAGTCTTCAAGACTTTAGAGATATCTTTTGTGACATAATCTCCACCCTCTTGAAGAATATTTGTAAACTGGAGTTCTTGGTTACGGATTGTAGCAACAGTTGTTTGCCCTGCTCCCATATCAATCACAGTTGCTCCAAATTCACGCTCTCCTTCGTTCAAGACTGAACGAACCAAAGCCAATGGCGAAATAATAATATTTTCAACTTGAACACCTGAGCGCTCAACTGTCTTGCGTAAATTGTGAAGAATAGTACGTGGACCTGTGTAAAGTAAGCCACGCATTTCAAGACGAACCCCCATCATCCCACGTGGGTCACGAATACCTTGGAAACCATCTACTATAAATTCTTCTGGAATAAAAGTAATGACTTCACGATCTGGTGTCATACTCTTTGTCAGGGCTGATTTAACAACATTTTCGACATCTTGATCTGTAATTTCTTTTGTATCAGATGTAACTGGAATCATTCCTTGAGTTGGTTCTACTTGCAAAAGATTTCCAGGCAAACCAACATTCACTGATTTGATTGAAATGCCAGCTTTCTCTTCTGCTTGGGAAATAGCTGACTTGATAGCAGTTGCTGCTGCTTCAATATCAACGATGATCCCATCCTTTACACCTTTACTCTTGGCATTACTTACACCAATTACATTAAGTTCACCATTTATAAGCTCGGCAACCAATACTTTAATCGAATTAGTTCCAATATCTAAGCCTGTAAAAAAACCATCTCTAGCCATTACATCGCATCCTCTCTCTTCCAAGTTTCAAACTTCTATTCAATATAGCTAAAATAGGGCATAGCTATTCACAGAATATTATAACACAAAAAATCTCATCGTGCTCAGTTTTTTCCTAAATTTACCAGTCAATTTTTTAGTGGTAACTTCTCAAAGTAACTTCCACTTGTCTGACCAAAGTGGAAGTTAGTCTAAAACGGATTTTTATGGTGGAATTAAGTATGAGACGTTTGAGTTAGAAATGAGGTCTACTATGACAAAACATAAACACCTTACCCTTTCAGACCGTAATGATATCCAACTAGGTTTAGAGCGCGGTGAAACCTTCAAAGCTATTGGCCAACTTATTCTAAAAGACCCCACCACTGTTTCTAAAGAAGTCAAACGAAACAGACAAATCCGAGAGTCTACATGTGATAACCTTCCTTGCCCTCTACTCGATAAGGCTCCCTTTGTCTGTAATGGGTGTCCTAAAAGAAGACAAAACTGTGGCTATCAGAAAATCTTCTACCTCGCCAAACAAGCTCAAAAACAATACGAACAAACTCTTGTTGAAGCTCGTGAAGGAACTCCCCTTAATTCTCAGACTTTCTGGGACATGGACAAAGTCATTTCTGATGGTGTTAAAAAGGGACAACACATCTATCATATCCTCAAAACTCATAACCTTGATGTTAGTTCCTCAACTGTCTATCGACACATCCGAAAAGGTTACCTGTCTATCGCTCCGATTGATCTTGCTAGAGCCGTTAAATTTAAAGAGAGACGGAAAAGTAATCTACCTTCCATCCCTAAAGAGGCTAAAAAAGGGCGTTCCTATGAGGATTTCCAAAATTATTTGGCCCTTAAGCAACTGAATTACTGGCTGGAAATGGACAC
>NZ_JALDTZ010000035.1 GCF_023109105.1 Streptococcus mitis | reverse complement strand
GAAGGTATGACTCCATATTTCTCCTTCACCAGAAACTGTTGCTGTTTGCACTTCCTCTCCATTCGCTAAGAGATGGATTGTGATGGTTGACGGACGGAGACCATCTTGATTTTGGGCATCATCCCATTTCTTGGTTACTTGAACTTTAGTCTTAGAAGGAGTGTGGGTATTCGTAATCAATACCTGACCTGGATTGGTTGCTTCAACCGTTTGAGTATAACCTTCTGGCACTTCTGTTTCTTTCACTGTATATTGAACAGCTTTGCCATCTTTTTTCTCATCTAAATCAGAGAAGGTGTAAGTCCATTTGTTATCTTCAGAAAGCTCTACTACTTTACCTAATTCTTGACCATCAGCATAGAGTTGAACCTTGATAATCTTTGGACGAAGGCCGTCTTGGTTTTCTGCATCATCCCATTTCTTAGTCACTGTTAAACTAGTTTTACCTGGTTTGTAAGTGTTTGTGATAGTTGTACCGTTGATAGCTGTTGAGTAGTTTGCTACAGTATCTTCTGTCACAGTGTAGATGAT
>NZ_JALDTZ010000034.1 GCF_023109105.1 Streptococcus mitis | reverse complement strand
AAAAAAGGGCGTTCCTATGAGGATTTCCAAAATTATTTGGCCCTTAAGCAACTGAATTACTGGCTGGAAATGGACACCGTTATGGGTAGAATGGGAGGTAAAGTCCTACTCACCTTCAATCTCTCTTTCTGTAACTTTATCTTCGCTAGACTGCTGGATAATAAAACTGCCCTTGAGGTTACCAAACACCTTTATGACATCAAGAACACTCTTCACCAAGCGGATAATGATTTCTTCCAACTCTTTCCTGTCATTCTGACTGATAATGGTGGAGAGTTTGCCAGGGTTGATGACATCGAAATGGATGTTCGAGGAGAGTGTAATCTCTTCTTTTGTGACCCTAATCGCTCTGACCAGAAAGGCAGAATTGAGAAAAATCACACCTTGATTCGCGACATTCTACCTAAGGGAACTTCTTTTGACAACTTAACTCAAGAGGACATTAATCTCGTTTGTTCGCATGTTAACAGCGTCAAACGTGCTGCTTTGAATGGAAAGTCAGCCTATGAACTCTTTGCCTTTACTTATGGAGAAGAGATTCCTAAACTTCTCGGCATTTCTAAAATACCTGCAGAAGATGTCTGTCAGTCGTCTAAATTACTCCAACATAAAATCTAAAAATTAATATTCAACCCCATTCAAACGTCTCACACTAACTTCCACCATAGCGGAACTTAATCTGAAACGCTTTCAGATGAGAGGATTTTGTGCGCTCTTTTTTTCGATTCCTTTCGGCTACAAAAGCTATAAAACCAAGCAT
>NZ_JALDTZ010000033.1 GCF_023109105.1 Streptococcus mitis | reverse complement strand
ACAAAGAAATCATCGCTAAACTGGACTACGACGCCCCATCTTGTCCTGATTGTGGAAGCCAAATGAAGAAATATGATTTTCAAAAACCATCGAAAATTCCTTACCTTGAAACGACTGGTATGCCTACTAGAATTCTCCTGAAAAAGCGTCGTTTTAAGTGCTATCAGTGCTTGAAAATGATGGTAGCTGAGACTTCCCTCGTCCAGAAGAATCACCAAATCCCTCGTATCATCAACCAAAAAATTGCTCAAAAGTTGATTGAAAAAACTTCTATAACCGACATTGCTCATCAGCTTTACATCTCAACTTCAACTGTCATTCGTAAGCTCAATGACTTCCGTTTTGAGCATGATTTTTCGCGTCTTCCTGAGATTATGTCTTGGGACGAGTACACCTTTACCAAGGGAAAGATGAGCTTCATTGCACAAGATTTTGAAAAACTCAATATCATCACTGTTCTTGAGGGAAGAACACAAGCTGTCATCAGGAATCACTTTCTTCGCTACGATAGAGCTATTCGATGTCAGGTGAAAATCATTACTATGGATATGTTTAGTCCTTATTATGCCTTGGCTAACCAGCTTTTTCCGTGTGCTAAAATCGTTCTAGATCGTTTCCATATTATCCAACATTTAAGCCGTGCTACAAGTCGTATGCGTGTCCAAATCATGAATCAGTTTCATCGAAAGTCTCATGAATACAAGGCTATCAAGCGATACTGGAAACTCATTCAACAGGATAGCCGTAAACTTAGCGATAAACGTTTTTATCGCCCTACTTTTCGCATGCACTTAACCAATAAAGAAATTCTAGACAAGCTTTTGAGCTATTCAGAAGACTTGAAACACCACTATAATCTCTATCAGCTCTTGCTTTTCCACTTTCAGAATAAAGAGACTGAAAAATTTTTCGGAATCATTGAGGACAATCTGAAGCAGCTTCATCCTCTTTTTCAGACTGTATTTAAGACATTTCTCAAAGACAAAGAAAAAATCGTCAATGCCCTTCAGTTACCCTATTCCAACGCAAAATTAGAAGCGACGAATAATCTCATCAAACTTATCAAGCGAAATGCTTTTGGTTTTCGGAACTTTGAAAACTTTAAGAAACGAATTTTTATCGCTCTGAATATAAAAATGGAGAGAACGACGATCGTCCTCTCCAGATGTTAGCTTTTTTCAACCCACTACAGTTGACAAAGAGCC
>NZ_JALDTZ010000032.1 GCF_023109105.1 Streptococcus mitis | reverse complement strand
CGACCTCACGCTTATCAGGCGTGCGCTCTAACCACCTGAGCTACGCGCCCAAGTTAAAAACTTGGTAATTTGAACAAAATTCAAAGCGGGTGACGAGAATCGAACTCGCGACAACAGCTTGGAAGGCTGTAGTTTTACCACTAAACTACACCCGCATACACACTATAAGTAAAAATGGCGCGAGACGGAATCGAACCGCCGACACATGGAGCTTCAATCCATTGCTCTACCAACTGAGCTACCGAGCCTTATTGCGGGAGCAGGATTTGAACCTACGACCTTCGGGTTATGAGCCCGACGAGCTACCGAGCTGCTCCATCCCGCGTTAATACAAAAGGAGGATGTGGGATTCGAACCCACGCACGCTTTTACACGCCTGACGGTTTTCAAGACCGTTCCCTTCAGCCGGACTTGGGTAATCCTCCATACTATTTAAATGGACCTTGTAGGACTTGAACCTACGACCACTCGGTTATGAGCCGAGAGCTCTAACCAGCTGAGCTAAAGGTCCAACAAGATCATTATAGCGGCGAAGGGGATCGAACCCCCGACCTCCCGGGTATGAACCGGACGCTCTAGCCAGCTGAGCTACACCGCCATTAATCGGGAAGACAGGATTCGAACCTGCGACACCTTGGTCCCAAACCAAGTACTCTACCAAGCTGAGCTACTTCCCGAGTTAAATAGAAAAATGCACCCTAGAGGAGTCGAACCTCTAACCGCCTGATTCGTAGTCAGGTACTCTATCCAGTTGAGCTAAGGGTGCTCATTATATTATGCCGAGGACCGGAATCGAACCGGTACGATCGTTACCAATCGCAGGATTTTAAGTCCTGTGCGTCTGCCAGTTCCGCCACCCCGGCCTCTCTAAGCGAACGACGGGATTCGAACCCGCGACCCCCACCTTGGCAAGGTGGTGTTCTACCACTGAACTACGTTCGCACTATTTTCTTCTATCTAAAAATGCCGGCTACATGACTTGAACACGCGACCCTCTGATTACAAATCAGATGCTCTACCAACTGAGCTAAGCCGGCTCATTTATTATATCTTAATGCGGGTTAAGGGACTTGAACCCCCACGCCGTTAAGCGCCAGATCCTAAATCTGGTGCGTCTGCCAATTCCGCCAAACCCGCATATATGACCCGTACTGGGCTCGAACCAGTGACCCATTGATTAAAAGTCAATTGCTCTACCAACTGAGCTAACGAGTCAAATAACTTTCGTTATTACGGTCCCGACGGGAATCGAACCCGCGATCTTCGCCGTGACAGGGCGACGTGATAACCGCTACACTACGGGACCTATGGGAGTTAACGGGATCGAACCGCTGACCCTCTGCTTGTAAGGCAGATGCTCTCCCAGCTGAGCTAAACTCCCTAG
>NZ_JALDTZ010000031.1 GCF_023109105.1 Streptococcus mitis | reverse complement strand
GGCTCTTTGTCAACTGTAGTGGGTTGAAGAAAAGCTAAGATCGAGAAAGGACAAATTTCGTCCTTTCTTTTTTGATATTCAGAGCGATGAAAATCCGTTTTTTGAAGTTTTCAAAGTTCCGAAAACCAAATGCATTTCGTTTGATAAGTTTAATGAGATTATTAGTAGCTTCCAATTTAGCGTTGGAGTAGAGTAGTTGAAGGGCGTTTACAATCTTTTCTTTGTCCTTTAGGAAGGTTTTAAAGACAGTCTGAAAAAGAGGATGAACCTGTTTTAGATTGTCCTCGATAAGTCCGAAAAATTTGTCTGCCTCTTTATTCTGGAAATGAAAAAGTAAGAGCTGATAGAGATTGTAGTGGAATTTCAAGTCTTCTGAATAGGTCAAAAGCTTATCTAGAATCTCTTTATTTGTTAAGTGCATACGAAAAGTAGGGCGATAAAATCGTTTATCGCTGAGTTTACGACTATCTTGTTGAATGAGCTTCCAGTAGCGCTTGATGACCTTGTATTCATGGGATTTTCGCTCAAATTGATTCATGATTTGAACACGGACACGACTCATAGCACGGCTGAGATGTTGGACAATGTGAAAGCGGTCGAGAACGATTTTAGCACATGGAAAAAGCTGTTTAGCTAAGTCATAATAAGGACTAAACATATCCATAGTAATGATTTTCACCTGACAACGAACGGCTCTATCGTAGCGCAGAAAGTGATTTCGGATGATGGCCTGTGTTCTACCTTCAAGAACAGTGATAATGTTGAGATTATCAAAGTCTTGTGCAATGAAACTCATTTTTCCCTTGGTAAAGGCATACTCGTCCCAAGACATAATCTCAGGAAGATGAGAAAAATCATGCTTAAAACAGAAGTCATTGAGTTTTCGAATGACAGTTGAAGTTGAAATAGATAGCTGATGGGCAATATCGGTCATAGAAGTCTTTTCAATCAGCTTTTGCGCAATCTTTTGGTTGATAATACGAGGAATTTGATGATTCTTCTTGACGAGAGAGGTTTCGGCGACCATCATTTTAGAGCAATGATAGCACTTGAAACGACGCTTTTTAAGAAGGATTCTGGTAGGCATACCAGTCGTTTCAAGGTAAGGAATTTTCGACGGTTTTTGAAAGTCATATTTCTTCATTTGACTTCCGCAATCAGGGCAAGATGGGGCTTCATAATCAAGTTTAGCGATGATTTCCTTGTGTGTATTCCTATTGATGATATCCATAAATTGGATATTTGGGTCTTTGATATCGAGTAGTTTTGTGATAAAATGTAATTGTTCCATATGAATCTTTCTAATGAGTTGTTTGGTCGCTTTTCATTATAGGTCATATGGGACTTTTTTTCTACACAAAAATAGGCTCCATAATATCTATAGGGGATTTACCCACTACAAATATTATAGAGCC
>NZ_JALDTZ010000030.1 GCF_023109105.1 Streptococcus mitis | reverse complement strand
TGAACTGCACCCCAAAAGTTAGACAGAAAAAATCTAACTTTTGGGGTGTTTTTATTATGAAATTAACTTATGATGATAAAGTTCAGATCTATGAACTTAGAAAACAAGGATATAGCTTAGAGAAACTTTCAAATAAATTTGAGATAAATAATTCTAATCTTAGGTATATGATTAAATTGATTGATCGTTACGGAATAGAGTTCGTCAAAAAAGGAAAAAATCGTTACTATTCTCCTGATTTAAAACAAGAAATGATTCATAAAGTCTTACATGAAGGCTGGACTAAAGATAGAGTTTCTCTTGAATACGGCCTCCCAAGTCGTACGATACTTCTTAATTGGCTAGCACAATACAAGAAAAACGGGTATACTATTGTTGAGAAAACAAGAGGGAGAGTACCTAAAGTGGGACGTAAGCCAAAAACGAGATCTGAAGAGAGGACAGAATTAGAACGTCTTCAAGCAGAAAATGAGTACCTGAGAGCGGAGAATGCCATCCTAAAAAAGTTAAGAGAACTCCGATTGAAGGAGGAAAAAGAGAAAGAAGAAAGACAGAAATTGTTCAAGAATTAATGACTAAGTTTTCGTTAGATATTCTTCTAAAAGCCATTAAACTAGCTCGTTCGACCTACTACTATCACTTGAAACAGCTAGACAAACCAGATAAGGACCAAGAGCTTAAAGCTGAAATTCAATCCATTTTTATCGAACACAAGGGAAATTATGGTTATCGTCGGATTCATTTAGAACTAAGAAATCGTGGTTATCTGGTAAATCATAAAAGAGTTCAACGCTTGATGAAAGTACTCAATTTACAAGCTAAAATGCGACAGAAACGAAAATATTCTTCTCATAAAGGAGATGTTGGCAAGAAGGCAGAGAATCTCATTCAACGTCAATTTGAAGGCTCTAAAACAATGGAAAAGTGCTACACAGATGTGACAGAATTTGCCATTCCAGCAAGTACTCAAAAGCTTTACTTATCACCAGTTTTAGATGGCTTTAATAGCGAAATTATCGCCTATAATCTTTCAACTTCACCCAACTTAGAACAAGTAAAAACAATGTTGGAACAGGCATTCACAGAGAAGCACTATGAGAATACGATTCTCCATAGTGACCAAGGCTGGCAATATCAACACGATTCTTATCATCAGTTTCTTGAGGGTAAGGGAATTCAAGCATCCATGTCACGTAAGGGTAACAGCCCAGACAATGGTATGATGGAGTCCTTCTTTGGGATTCTGAAATCGGAAATGTTTTACGGTTATGAGAAGTCGTTTCAGTCGCTTAAGCAATTGGAACAAGCTATTGTAGACTATATTGATTACTACAACAATAAACGAATTAAGGTAAAACTAAAAGGACTCAGCCCTGTGCAATACAGAACTAAATCCTTTGGATAAATTAATTGTCTAACTTTTTGGGGTCAGTACAT
>NZ_JALDTZ010000002.1:106359-228239 GCF_023109105.1 Streptococcus mitis | reverse complement strand
ATGGGACTTTTTTTCTACACAAAAATAGGCTCCATAATATCTATAGGGGATTTACCCACTACAAATATTATAGAGCCTTTTAGTTTTACCTTAATTCGTTTGTTGTTGTAATAATCAATATAGTTTACAATAACTTGTTCCAATTGGTTAAGTGACTGAAACGTCTTCTCGTAACCATAAAACATCTCTGATTTCAAAATGCCAAAGAAAGATTCCATCATACCGTTGTCTGGGCTGTTACCCTTGCGTGACATGGATGCTTGAATTCCCTTACTCTCTAGGAACTGATGATAAGAATCGTGTTGGTATTGCCAGCCCTGATCACTATGGAGAATTGTATTTTCATAATGATCCTCTGTGAAGGCTTGTTCCAACATTAATTTTACCTGTGCTAAGTTCGGTGTCGTAGAAAGATTATAAGCAATAATTTCGCTGTTGAAACCATCTAAAACTGGCGATAAGTAAAGCTTTTGACTGCTCGCTGGAATGGCAAACTCTGTCACATCTGTATAGCACTTTTCCATTGGTTTAGCTGCTTCAAATTTGCGTTGAATAAGGTTGTCTGCTTTCTTACCAATCTCTCCTTGATATGAAGAATACTTGCGTTTCCGACGAATTCGAGCTGTTAAAGCAAGGACTCTCATTAGACGTTGGACCTTCTTATGGTTTACTATATAACCACGATTTCTCAATTCAAGAGTCATTCGACGATAACCGTAATTTCCCTTATGCTCATTATAAATGGCTTGTATTTCCACTTTGATAGCTTGATCTTTATCTACTTCATTCAGCTGCTTTAAGTGGTAATAATAGGTTGAACGAGCTAGCTTAATAATCTTTAGAAGAATCTCTAAGGCAAACTCTGTTACCAATCCTTGAACAATTTCTGTTTTTCTTCTTGCTCCTTTTCGTCCTTCAATCGGAGTTCTCTCAACTTTTTTAGAATGGCATTCTCCGCTCTCAAATATTCTAATTCTTCCTGAAGTCGCTCTAGCTCTGTCATCTCTTCGGATTTCTTCTTTGGTTTACGTCCCATTTTAGCTGGTCTCCCTCTTGTTTTCTCAACAATAGTATACCCGTTTTTTCTGTATTGTGCTATCCAATTAGGCAACATTCCAACACTTGGAAGAGCATAATCTAGAGACGCCCTTATTTGTGAACGACCTTCAAGTAGAACTTTATCAATGATCTCTTGTTTTAGTTCAGGTGAATAGTAACAATTTTTTCCCTTTTTGACGATTTCTATTCCATAACGATCAATCAATTTAATCATGTACTTAAGATTAGAAATGTTTATCCCAAATTGATTTGAAAGCTCCTTGAAGCTTCGCCCTTGTTTTCTAAGTTCATAGATCTGAACTTTATCTTTATAAGTCAATTTCATAATAAAAACACCCCAAAAGTTAGATTTTTTCTGTCTAACTTTTGGGGTGCAGTTCATTGTCTCAGTTCTTTTTCTTTTGTCTAAAATAGAGATATAGTTTCAAACTATACCAAAGCCTAATTTTTTACAATTATACAGATGATTTCTTTTCTGTTAAGATAGTTTCAACAACAAATTTTGGAGGACACATCATGTCAACTACAATCATCGGTTTCCCTCGTTTGGGCGAATTCCGCGAATTAAAATTTACAACTGAAAAATACTTTAGAAAAGAAATCTCAGAAGAAGAACTCCTTGCAGCAGCAAAAGACTTGCGTGCTAAACACTGGAACATTGTCAAAGAAAAAGGCATCACTGAAATCCCATCAAATGACTTTTCTCACTATGACAACTTCCTAGATGCTGCTTTCCTTTTCAACGTGGTACCTGCTTCAGTTCAAAACTTGGACTTGTCTGACCTTGAGCGCTACTTCGCTTTAGGTCGTGGTTACCAAGGAGAAAAAGGGGACGTTCGCGCCCTTCCAATGAAGAAATGGTTCAACACCAACTACCACTACATCGTTCCTAAATTTGAAAAAGACACTCAAGTTAAACTTGCAGGTCACAAGATCTTTGATGAGTTCCAAGAAGCTAAAGAACTTGGATTGAACACTCGTCCAGTCCTTGTAGGTCCATTCACTTTCCTTCAATTGTCAGACTTTGAAGAAGGCGTGAAAGCAGAAGACTTCGTAGACAGCTTAGTCGCTGCTTACCAAGAAGTTTTTGCAAAATTGGCTGAACTTGGTGCGACTCGTATCCAACTCGATGAAGCTGCTCTTGTTAAAGACTTAACTGCTGAAGAAAAAGCGCTCTTCTTGAACCTCTACAACAAGCTTTTGTCTGACAAGAAAGGTCTTGAAGTCTTGCTTCAAACTTACTTCGGTGACGTTCGTGACGTTTACGCTGACCTTGTGAAATTGCCAGTAGATGCGATTGGTCTTGACTTCGTTGAAGGTAAGAAAACTCTTGAACTCGTTAAAGGTGGTTTCCCAGCTGATAAGACTCTCTATGCAGGTATTGTCAATGGTAAAAACATCTGGCGCAACAACTACGAAAAGAGCTTGGCTGTTCTTGAGCAAATTCCAGCTGAAAACATCGTTTTGACTAGCTCATGCTCACTTCTTCATGTGCCATTTACAACAGCAAATGAAGACTTTGAACCAGCTATCTTGAACCACTTTGCGTTTGCAGTTGAAAAATTGGATGAGATCCGTGACTTGGATGCTATCCGCAACGGTCAAGGTGCAGAAGCTCTTGCAGCTAACAAAGAACTCTTTGCGACTGAACGTGTTGGTGAAAATGCGGAACTTCGTGCGCGTATCGCTGGATTGACTGACGCAGACTACACTCGTTTGCCAGCCTTCGCAGAACGTGAAGCAATCCAAGAAGAAGCTTTCAAACTTCCAGCCCTTCCAACAACAACCATCGGTTCATTCCCTCAAACGAAGGAAGTTCGTGCTAAACGTTTAGCCTTCCGTAAGGGTGAATTGTCTCAAGAAGAGTACGACGCTTTCCTTGCTGAAACGATCGATGAATGGATCAAGTGGCAAGAAGATATCGACTTTGATGTCCTTGTTCACGGTGAATTTGAGCGTAATGACATGGTTGAGTACTTCGGACAAAACTTGTCAGGTTACCTCTTCTCTAAAAATGGTTGGGTGCAATCATACGGTATGCGTGGGGTTAAACCACCAATCATCTGGGGTGATGTTACTCGTCTCAACCCTATCACTGTTAAATGGTCTAGCTATGCACAAAGCCGTACAAACAAACCTGTTAAAGGTATGTTGACTGGACCAGTAACTATTCTTAACTGGTCATTCCCACGTGAAGACATCTCTATCAAGGATTCTACTCTTCAAATCGCCCTTGCCATCAAGGATGAAGTACTTGACCTTGAAGCTGCTGGTGTGAAAATCATCCAAATCGACGAGGCTGCTCTTCGTGAAAAATTGCCACTTCGTCGTAGCGACTGGTACGAAGACTACCTTGACTGGGCTATTCCAGCCTTCCGTTTGGTACACTCAACAGTAGCACCAGATACACAAATCCACACTCACATGTGTTACTCAGAATTTACAGATATCATCCCAGCTATCGACAACATGGATGCGGACGTTATCTCATTTGAAGCTAGCCGTTCAAATCTTGAAATCTTGGACGAACTCAAAGCTCAAAACTTCCAGACAGAAGTGGGTCCTGGAGTTTACGATATCCACTCTCCTCGTGTGCCTAACGAAGGCGAAATCGACCACACAATCGAAGCTATCCTTGCTAAAGTACCAAGCAAGAAAGTATGGATCAACCCTGACTGTGGTTTGAAAACACGTGGTATCCCAGAAACGAAAGAAAGCTTGATCCGCCTTGTAGACGCTGCGAAAGCTGCGCGTGAGAAATTGTAAGAAAAGACAGTTCTCTCTACATGGTTGATCAGTAAGAAATCAACTAGAAAAGGTTCATACATATGTCACGTCAAACACCGTCACTCTCATTTGAAGTTTTCCCTCCAAACCCAGAAGTAGGCAATGACAAAATTATTGCAGCCCTGAAAGACATGCAGGGCTTGGCACCACACTTCATCAGTGTAACTGCCAGCAATAATAAATTTAATATCAAAGAGACGACGGTTCGTTTGGCAGACTATATCCAAAATGACTTGGAGATTCCGACCATTGCTCACTTGCCAGCTATTTATCTAACTAAGGATAAGGTGGCTGAGACCATTGCAGATTTGGATAAGGTTGGGGTTCAGAAAATCTTGGCTTTGCGTGGAGATATTATTCCAGATGTTGAACCACAAAAGGATTTTCGATACGCCACAGACTTGATTGAGTTTATCAATGAACAGGCACCGCACTTTGAAATTATTGGTGCTTGTTATCCAGAGGGACATCCGGATTCGCCAAACCAAATCTCAGATATTCAAAATCTCAAGAAAAAAGTAGATGCAGGCTGTTCAAGCCTTGTCACTCAGCTTTTCTTTGACAATGAGCGTTTCTACGATTTCCAAGACAAATGTACCTTGGCTGGGATTGATGTTCCTATTCATGCGGGTATCATGCCAATCCTTAACCGTAACCAAGCCCTTCGTCTCTTGAAGACTTGTGAGAATATCCATCTCCCACGTAAATTTAAGGCTATCTTGGACAAGTATGAGAATGACCCTGAGTCACTCAGAGCAGCAGGACTTGCCTATGCCGTGGACCAAATCGTTGACTTGGTAACGCAAGACGTAGCAGGCGTGCATCTCTACACCATGAACAATGCAGACACTGCTCAGTACATCCACCAAGCAACCCATGCCTTGTTCAATCACCAACCTTAAAATAATTAAAAGCAAACCATTCTTCTTTTCATAGCAGAATGGTTCCTTTTTTATAGAAAAGACCGTACTTTTTAAGAAAAATATGATAAAATAGACTCTGTACGTACTTGATACAAAGATGAGGGTATTTAGGTTGTAAAGGTTGTGAAAACGAAACTCAAAAAGTCCAAAATATCTTGAGTAATTGAACCCGGCCGAAAAGCTGTGTAAAAAAGATAAACTGTCTTGTCTTCATCGAAGACTTCACCAGTTTCCTATTTTTACTTTGCTTTTGACGTCCTTAGTATCTTGATCTTTGTAGGCAAGGCGTATAATATTATCAATCCAAAGGGGATTACAATGACAAAACAAGTGTTTCAAACGACTTTTGCGGGTCGTGAGTTGATCGTAGAGACTGGTCAGGTTGCTAAGCAAGCAAATGGCTCTGTTGTCGTGCGTTATGGTGAGTCAACTGTCTTGACTGCTGCCGTTATGTCTAAGAAGATGGCAACTGGGGATTTCTTCCCACTTCAAGTCAACTACGAAGAAAAAATGTATGCGGCTGGGAAATTTCCTGGTGGCTTTATGAAACGTGAAGGACGTCCTTCAACAGATGCGACCTTGACAGCGCGTTTGATTGACCGTCCGATCCGTCCAATGTTTGCGGAAGGTTTCCGTAACGAAGTACAAGTCATCAACACAGTCCTTTCTTACGACGAAAATGCATCTGCACCAATGGCAGCTATGTTTGGTTCATCATTGGCTCTTTCTATCTCAGATATTCCATTTGACGGACCAATCGCTGGGGTACAAGTAGGCTATGTTGACGGGGAAATCATCATCAACCCAACGCAAGAACAAGCAGAGCGCTCTCTTCTTGAATTGACAGTAGCTGGTACCAAGCACGCTATCAACATGGTAGAGTCTGGTGCCAAAGAATTGTCAGAAGAAATCATGTTGGAAGCTCTTCTTAAAGGACATGAAGCCGTTAAAGAATTGATTGCCTTCCAAGAAGAAATCGTTGCGGCAGTCGGTAAAGAAAAAGCAGAAGTAGAATTGCTTCATGTGGATGCTGAATTGCAAGCTGAAATCATTGCAGCCTACAACAGCGATCTTCAAAAAGCT
This sequence comes from Streptococcus mitis, assembly GCF_023109105.1. Lineage (GTDB taxonomy): Bacteria > Bacillota > Bacilli > Lactobacillales > Streptococcaceae > Streptococcus > Streptococcus mitis_BW. The sequence continues at coordinate 222,387 of NZ_JALDTZ010000002.1, read as the reverse complement.
GTTCAAGTTGAAGAAAAATTGGCGCGTGAGGCTGCAACTCAAGCAGTCAAAGATCAAGTAACAGCAGTTTACGAAGAAAAATATGCAGACCACGAAGAATTTGACCGCATCATGCGTGATGTGGCTGAAATCTTGGAACAAATGGAACACGCAGAAGTGCGCCGTTTGATCACAGAAGACAAGGTTCGTCCTGATGGTCGTAAGGTCGATGAAATCCGTCCTTTGGATGCGGTTGTTGACTTCGTTCCCCGTGTACACGGTTCAGGTCTCTTCACTCGTGGACAAACTCAGGCTCTTTCTATCTTGACTTTGGCACCAATGGGTGAAACGCAAATCATCGATGGTTTGGATCCAGAGTACAAGAAACGCTTTATGCACCACTACAACTTCCCACAATACTCTGTTGGTGAAACTGGTCGTTACGGTGCGCCTGGTCGTCGTGAAATTGGTCACGGTGCTCTTGGTGAGCGTGCTCTTGCTCAAGTATTGCCAAGCTTGGAAGAATTCCCATATGCGATTCGTCTAGTAGCAGAAGTCTTGGAATCAAACGGTTCTTCATCTCAAGCGTCTATCTGTGCCGGCACTCTTGCCCTTATGGCTGGTGGTGTGCCAATCAAGGCACCAGTAGCTGGTATTGCTATGGGGCTCATCTCAGATGGTAACAACTATACAGTATTGACAGATATCCAAGGTTTGGAAGACCACTTTGGAGATATGGACTTCAAGGTTGCAGGTACTCGTGATGGGATTACAGCCCTTCAAATGGATATCAAGATCCAAGGGATTACTGCAGAAATCTTGACTGAGGCTCTTGCCCAAGCCAAGAAAGCGCGTTTTGAGATTCTCGATGTCATCGAAGCAACCATTCCAGAAGTTCGTCCAGAATTGGCTCCAACTGCTCCGAAAATTGATACCATCAAAATCGATGTGGATAAGATCAAGATTGTCATCGGTAAGGGTGGAGAAACCATCGACAAGATCATCGCTGAAACAGGCGTTAAGATTGATATCGACGAAGAAGGAAACGTGTCTATCTACTCAAGCGACCAAGATGCTATTAACCGTGCTAAAGAAATTATTGCTGGTTTGGTTCGTGAAGCGAAAGTGGACGAAGTTTACCATGCCAAAGTTGTTCGTATCGAAAAATTCGGTGCCTTTGTCAACCTCTTTGACAAGACTGATGCCCTCGTTCATATCTCTGAAATGGCTTGGACTCGCACTAACCGTGTCGAAGACTTGGTAGCCATCGGTGATGAAGTGGATGTCAAGATTATCAAGATTGACGAAAAAGGTCGTGTAGATGCTTCGATGAAAGCACTCTTGCCACGTCCACCGAAACCTGAACATTCAGAAGATAAAGGTGAAAAGGGTCATCGTCATGGCGATCGTCCTCGTCACCATCACAAGGACCACAAACCTAAGAAAGAAACTACAGAAACACCAAAAGACTCAGAATAAGAAAAGGAGAATTGTATGGGATGGTGGCGTGAAACCATTGATATCGTAAAAGAAAATGATCCAGCGGCTCGCACCACTTTGGAGGTTCTTTTGACCTATCCTGGTGTGAAAGCCTTGGCTGCCCATCGTCTCTCTCATTTTCTCTGGGAGAATGGCTTTAAGCTCTTAGCTCGTATGCACAGCCAGTTTTGGCGCTTTTGGACACAAATCGAGATTCATCCAGGTGCCCAGATTGATTCAGGTGTTTTTATCGACCATGGTTCAGGCTTGGTGATTGGGGAAACAGCTATTGTTGAAAAAGGGGTTCTTCTCTACCACGGGGTAACTCTTGGTGGGACAGGGAAGGATGTTGGCAAACGCCATCCGACCGTGCGTAAGGGAGCTCTCATATCTGCACATGCCCAAGTTATCGGGCCTGTAGAAATCGGTGAAAATGCCAAAGTCGGTGCTGCAGCGGTTGTTGTTGCAGATGTACCTAGCGATGTAACGGTTGTCGGTATTCCTGCTAAGATTGTCCGAGTGCATGGTCAAAAGGATGAACCAACCATTCACGAAGTCGAAGAAAAACGAGAGTATTACGTCAATAAACTCGAGCAAGCGAGAGATGCCAGTCATAGATCGTCTGGGCTCTAATTTATGATGATTCTTTTATCCATTAACATTTTTTCAAAGACGATATTCGACTGAGTAGGTCGTAAAGCAAAAGGGCGACTGTCAGCCCTTTTCTTGCATTTATTTGATTCTTCTTTTACTTTTTAGAAAGGAGCAAGGAATTCCGAAGTGTAGAGATATTCGGACTGAAATTCAATTGAACTGTCAGCGATGAAATTAACTGTTCTTGGATTTTGGCTTTCCTGACTATTATTTTATGATTAAAATTTACGATACCATGTCTCGTGATTTGCGAGAATTTGTCCCGATTGAGAACGGCAAGGTCAAGATGTATGTTTGTGGGCCAACCGTGTATAACTATATCCACGTGGGGAATGCTCGTTCGACGGTAGCTTTTGATACCATTCGACGTTACTTTGAGTACCGTGGTTACGAGGTTGCCTATATTTCCAATTTTACGGATGTTGATGATAAGATTATCAACCGTGCCAAGGAAGAAGACATCACGCCTCAGGAGGTTGCGGACAAGTACATCGTTGCCTTTCGTGAAGATGTGACGGCCTTGGGCGTCAAACCTGCAACTCGCCATCCGCGTGTGGTGGAGTTTATGGCTGACATTATCCGCTTTGTGGAAGACTTGATTGAAAAAGGTTTTGCCTACGAGAGTCAAGGGGATGTTTATTTCCGTGTGGAAAAATCCCACAATTATGCCAAGTTGGCCAATAAAACCTTAGAAGATTTGGAGCTGGGGGCTTCAGGTCGTACCGATGAAGAAACGGTTCGTAAGGAAAATCCTGTGGACTTTGCCCTCTGGAAATCTGCCAAATCAGGAGAGATTTCTTGGGATAGCCCTTGGGGACCTGGTCGTCCGGGCTGGCACATCGAGTGTTCAGTCATGTCGACAGAGATTTTAGGTGATACCATTGATATCCATGGTGGTGGAGCCGACCTAGAGTTTCCACACCACACCAATGAAATTGCCCAGTCAGAAGCCAAAACAGGCAAGACCTTTGCTAACTACTGGATGCACAACGGCTTTGTCAACATTGACAATGTCAAGATGTCCAAGTCTTTGGGGAATTTTATCACTGTTCATGATGCTCTCAAGACCATTGACGGACAAGTGCTTCGTTTCTTCTTTGCGACTCAACATTACCGCAAGCCAATCAACTTTACAGAAAAAGCAGTGCGGGATGCCGAGACCAATCTCAAGTATCTGAAGAACACTTATGAGCAACCATTTACAGGAAATGTGGACGCCCAAGAGTTACAAGCATTTAAAGATAAGTTTGTAGCTGTTATGGATGAAGATTTTAACGCGGCAAATGGAATCACTGTTGTCTTTGAAATGGCCAAGTGGATCAATTCCGGCAACTATGATGCAAGTGTCAAGCAAGCTCTTGCAGCTATGTTAGAGGTTTTTGGAATTGTCTTTGTTGAGGAAGTTTTGGACGCTGAGATCGAAGCCTTAATCCAAAAACGCCAAGAAGCGCGTGCCAATCGGGACTTTGCGACAGCGGATCAAATCCGTGACCAATTGGCTGCTCAAGGGATTAAGCTCCTTGATACCAAGGATGGAGTGAGGTGGACTCGTGATTGATGTCAATCTCATTAATGGGATTGCGCTAGCCTTTGAAGGAGATGCGGTGTACTCTATGTATATTCGCCGTCATCTCATCCTCAAAGGTATGACCAAGCCCAATAAACTCCATCAAGAGGCAACCAAATATGTGTCAGCCAAGGCTCAGGCCCACCTGATTTCTCTTATGTTGGAGGAGCAAGTCCTGACAGAAAAAGAAGAAGAAATCTACAAACGTGGCCGCAATACTAATAGCCATACCAAGGCCAAAAATGCTGATGTGGTGACTTACCGTATGTCCACAGGTTTTGAAGCCGTGATGGGCTATCTCCATATGACTGAAAATCTGGAACGACTTGAAAGCTTGATTTCTTGGTGCATCCAAAAAGTGGAGGACTAGGACATGATAGCAAAAGAATTACTAGACTGGTTTCCACAAGCTCAAATTGTAGACCAGCCAGTTGATAAGGAAGGTTTTCTTACGCTGCCAGTCTCCTCTCAACAGTGGATTTTACTGGAGGAAGCTGGACTAAGTGAACGCGAGAAACAGTTGGTGGCTCTTTTAACTCAGCAGGAACAGGCTCGTTCGCTCAATCCTTGGTATTCTTATCTGATTGAGGGTAAGGGGCAGGCTCCTCAAACTTTTAAAAAGATTCAGTTGGTTTATTGTCATCTTTCCTATTTTCAGCAGGAAAATCTGGCTTCTTGGTTGGATATGATGCGAACCCTATTTCCTAACTGTCAGACGGTGCTTCAAGTCGGAGCTCAGGATTATGTTTTCGTGCTTCAACAAGATAAATACACCTCTGTAAGAGCTATTTTAAGTGATACGATTGAAGCGGTTGAGTATGACTTTGGACTGCGTCTCTCTATCATGTTGGGTCAGGTTTGGTCTCAGACAGGACATCAAGCTCTATCAGACTTAATCAAAGCGGAGCGGGATTTGTTTAAGACTTGGTGGCGTCAGGGTCACCAAGGTGTTCATACCTTTTCACAACTCTATTTGTGGAGTATGGGAGAAAGACTCGTGGATTTGAAGGCAATCAAGGAATGCCTGCACCAGATGATTTTGGATCAGGACCAGATTCAGGAAATTATCCTTTCTCTCTGGGAAAATAGTGCTGTTCTGACTAAAACAGCCCAGCAACTCTACCTCCACCGCAATTCTCTCCAATACAAGATTGATAAATGGGAAGAATTGACAGGGCTTCAGTTGAAGGAGTTGACCGACCTGACCCTGTGCTATCAATTGATTTTACCAGATATTCTCTAAAGTTTTGTGCAAGTTGCACAGAACTTTTTTGTTTTTTTGGTCATCTTGCCATAGAAAAGTAAAGCGTTTTCATCTATAATATAATTATCAAAATACAAAAGGAGTTCACCTCATGGTAGAATTGAATCTTAAAAATATTTACAAAAAATATCCAAATAGCGAACACTACTCAGTTGAAGACTTTAACTTGGACATCAAAGACAAAGAATTTATCGTTTTCGTAGGTCCTTCAGGGTGTGGTAAATCAACAACTCTTCGTATGATTGCCGGTCTTGAAGATATTACAGAAGGTACTGCATCTATCGATGGCGTGGTTGTCAACGATGTGGCTCCAAAAGACCGTGACATCGCCATGGTATTCCAAAACTACGCTCTTTACCCACACATGACTGTATACGATAACATGGCTTTCGGTTTGAAATTGCGTAAATACAGCAAAGAAGACATCGACAAACGTGTTCAAGAAGCAGCAGCAATCCTTGGTTTGAAAGAATTCTTGGATCGTAAGCCAGCTGACCTTTCAGGTGGTCAACGTCAACGTGTTGCCATGGGTCGTGCCATCGTCCGTGACGCAAAAGTGTTCTTGATGGATGAACCTTTGTCAAACTTGGATGCCAAACTTCGTGTATCAATGCGTGCTGAAATTGCGAAAATCCACCGTCGTATCGGAGCTACAACTATCTACGTAACTCACGACCAAACAGAAGCGATGACACTTGCAGACCGTATCGTTATCATGTCAGCAACTAAGAACCCTGCTGGTACAGGTACTATCGGACGTGTAGAACAAATCGGTACTCCTCAAGAAGTTTACAAAAACCCAGTTAATAAATTCGTAGCAGGATTCATAGGAAGCCCAGCTATGAACTTCATTAACGTGAAATTGGTTGGTAGCGAAATTGTTTCTGACGGTTTCCGTTTGAAAGTTCCAGAAGGAGCATTGAAAGTTCTTCGTGACAAAGGCTACGAAGGTAAAGAATTGATCTTTGGTATCCGTCCAGAAGACGTGAATGCAGAACCTGCTTTCCTTGAAACATTCCCAGAATCAGTTGTGAAAGCTACTATCTCTGTATCAGAATTGCTTGGTTCAGAATCTCACCTATACTGCCAAGTTGGTAAAGATGAATTTGTTGCTAAAGTTGACGCTCGTGACTACTTGCAAACAGGTGCAACAGTTGAACTTGGATTTGACTTGAACAAAGCACACTTCTTTGATGTAGAAACTGAAAGAACAGTTTACTAAGATAAATGAAACTCAAAACACTGCTAGAGAAATCTGGCAGTGTTTTTTGCGGTTGAGTAGAAAAACTCCTGAGATATCCCAGAAGAATGTGATTGATACTCAATGAAAATCAAAAAGCAAACTAGGAAGCTAGCCGCAAGCTGTACTTGAGTACGGTAAGGCGACGCTGACGTGGTTTGAATTTGATTTTCGAAGAGTATGATTATTTGAACTTGAATCCTTCATAAATAAGCTCTGCTTTTGGATTTTGTTTCTTAATCTGTTTGGCAAGTGACTTCATCATAGAAAGAGGGCCACACATATAGACGGTTGCATGTTCGGGTACTTCTTTTTGTTCAAAATTAAGATAGCCGTCTTTTGTACTGTCTACTAGATGGAGTTCAAAATTAGGATTTTTCTGAGCATAGTCACGGAGCAAATCTAGGTAGACTGCATTTTCATCTCCACGGAAACTATAGTAGAAGTGAACCTGTTTATCTAAAATAGGATGTTCACGGATGTAAGAGATGAAGGGGGTGATCCCAATACCTCCAGCAATCCAAACCTGATTTTCTCGTCCTTCTTCTATAATCATGTGCCCGTAAGCTCTGTCTACGCTTACTTTGCTGCCGACTTGAAGATTGTCATAGATATTCTTGGTATGGTCACCTGAATTTTTGACAGTAAAGTAAAGAGTTTGACCATGACCTCCTGAGATAGAAAAGGGATGCGGAGCACTTTCAAAGCCTTCTTGGAAAATCTTTAGGAAGGCAAACTGTCCTGGTTGATAGTTGAATGGTCTGCTAAGATGGATTTGAATTTCTCTAGTATCGTGGTTTAAGCGTTTGAGATTGGTGATTTTGCCTAGATAGGGGAAGGAAATCTTTTGATAAAGGAAGATGATATAAAAACCGGCCAGTAAGCCTAAAAGAGCATAGCTACCAACAAGAAAACTTAGAAGATTAAATGTAAGGAGGCGATTGCCCATCATCATATAGACGTGAAAGAGTCCAAAAATATAGGCTAGGTAAACCAGACGGTGAATTCATCGCCAAGCTTCGTATTGGATGTATTTGCCTAAATAGGCGACCAGGATGATACTGATAAAGATATAGATAGCAAGGTTGCCAAACTGAGCAGCTAAGCGAGAGCCCCACAAACCGCCCATACTAAAGTTATGAAAGATTGGCAGGATGATGGAGAGAAAGGCTGTGAATTTGTGGACAGTGTAGACCTTCTCCAAACCGTGAAACCAGCTTTCTAGTAGTGGGAGACGAGTGGCTAGGATAAAAGTTAGAGATAGGCTTGTTAAAGCTAGTCCTGGAATCATGAATTGGGGAGAGGTGTTCATCCAAGTCAAAATAATCAGGACAAAACTAGTTGTGATAAAGAGTATTCCTTTGAGTGATTTCATAAAAAATTCCATTTCATTAAGATTTGATTTGTTGTAAACAAATTTGTTACATTTTATCATAGAAAATGTATGGTGTCAAATCTAGGTTTGTAAATTTCTGTTCTCATCAAAAAACTCTCCAATTGAACTGGAGAGTGGCTGTTTATTCTGCAGCTTGTTGCCAACGTTTTGCTAGCATATGAGACAGGCTAGAAATTGCTAGGTTAAAGCTGAAGTAGATGAGGGCAGTCAGGATGTAAAGGCTAAAGACCTGCTCTGGTTCGAAATAACGGCCCATGAGAATTTGGCTGGCTCCAAAGAGTTCTTGTAGGGCGATAACAGAGTAGAGAAGACTGGTATCCTTAATCACGGTTACAAACTGAGAAATGATGGCAGGCAACATTTTGCGGATGGCTTGTGGGAGAATGATGTGATAGAGGATTTGGGCTGAGGTGAAGCCTTGTGACATTCCTGCTTCGTACTGTCCCTTGTCTACGGCATTGAGACCACCTCGGATAATCTCAGCTAAGGCTGCTGAGGTAAAGAGGGTAAAGGCTGTAATACCTGCTGGTGTCGACTTCATCTTGAACACCAAAAAGATAGTGAAAATCCAGAGAAGGTTGGGAACGTTACGCACAAATTCGATATAAATGCTGGAGATGATTCGCAAGACAGGATTTTTCCCATTTCGCATGACCGCAAGTACCGTCCCAATCAGGGTAGAGAGTACGATGGCAATCAGAGAAATATAGAGGGTCAAGCCAAATCCTTTAAAGATGAAGATTAGGTTATCTGGGGTCAAAACTTCTAAAATGGATTCCATAGTAACCTCCTAAAGTGAATAGGCTTTTTTGTTGGTTTGCTCCATTTTGCGACCAAACTGGGCAACAGGGAAGCATAGAGAAAAGTAGAGAAGGGCAGCGCCTAAGAATGCTGGAATGTAGTTTCCGTTAAGTGCTGACCAAGACTTAGTCACAAACATCAAGTCGACTCCAGAGATGATAGCGACTGTAGAGGTGTTCTTGATGAGGTTGACGATTTGGTTGGTCAAAGGAGGGAGAATGATACGGAAAGCCTGAGGCAAGATAATCAAGCGCATAGCACTGATATAGGTAAACCCTTGCGACAAGGCGGCCTCCATCTGACCGCTAGGAATAGACTGAATACCTGAACGAATAACCTCAGCAATATAGGCGCCGTGATAGAGACCTACACAGAGTACAGCTGTCCAATAAATCGGAATCATGATGATGTGGTCACTGATAAGAGGTAGACCATAGAAGACGATAACAAACTGCACCAAGAGGGGAGTGTTTTGGTAAAATTCGACAAAGATGCGAGCTAAAATGCGCAAAATTGGGCGTTTACTGGTCGACATAGCTCCAAAGAAGATACCTAAGACCATGGCGAGGATAAAGGATCCGATTGCCAGGGCAAGAGTAAAGAGGAAGCCATTGAAAAATTGTCCAAAATCCTGAAAATAGGCTGTCCAAGATGATAAATCTGTCATGGGGTGTCCTCCTTAATCTGCAGTATGGCTAGATGGCTTGAGCTTGTAACGGTCATAAAGTTTTTGCAAACTGCCATCCTTGCTCCATTTGGTAACCAAGTTATCAAGATAGTCGTTGAGCTCGGTATTTGATTTTTTAGTAACAATACCGTAGTCAGATGGCTTGAAACTATCATCTAGCAGTTCTGTCCGTTTACTGATGTAACCAGATAGGATAGAGCGGTCAACGGAAAAAGCATCAATACGGTGAGCGTGGAGGGAAGTAATCAATTCTGGGTAGGAACCAAGTTCGACGAATTTAAAGGTCAGGCCTTTCTTTTTACCCAGTTCGGTAATCAAGCGTTGGGTAATGGAACCTTGGGCAATGCCGATGGTTTTTCCGTTTAGGTCTTCAATGCTTTTGATTTTGGCAGACTTATTGACCAAAAAGCCAGAAGCATCTGTGTAGTAAGGGCTGGTGAAGTTATAGAGTTTTTTGCGTTCGTCTGTGATGGTAAAGGTCGCTATATCCATATCGACCTGCTCATTGTCTAGAAGGGGGCCACGAGTTTGCGCTGTAACAGGCACATAGCGAACCTTGACCTTGAGTTCATCAGCTACCATCTTGGCCAAGTCAGTTTCGATACCAGAATAGGTTCCTGTCTTGGGATCCTTGTAACCGAAATTGGGAACGTCTTGTTTCACACCGACAACTAGCTCGCCTCTTTTTTGAATGTCTGCGACACTGGTATCAGCTTGGACTGGTTTTGTAGCAGCAAGACCGAAAAGGCTAATCAATATTGCTGATAAAAAGAATTTCTTTTTCATAGGTGCCTCCTTATTTGACTTTGTCACTTTCGTGGTTGATGATTTTGCTGAGGAATTGTTGAGCGCGAGGTTCACTTGGATTATCGAAAAAGTCATCGACATCTGTCGTATCCACCAAAACTTCTCCGTCAGCCATAAAGATGATGCGGTCGGCAACTTCACGGGCAAAGCCCATTTCATGGGTAACGATAATCATATTCATACCCTCGTGGGCCAATTTTTGCATAACTGCAAGAACATCGCCGATGGTTTCAGGGTCAAGAGCAGATGTTGGTTCATCAAAGAGGAGGAGTTCAGGATGCATAGCGAGTCCACGTGCAATGGCGATCCGTTGTTTTTGTCCACCAGATAGCATGGCTGGATAAGAATCTTTTTTGTCCCACATATTTACAAATTCCAAATATTTTTGAGCTGTTTTTTCAGCTTCTTTTTTATCAATTCCTAGAACTTTTACAGGCGCTAGTGTTACGTTTTCTAACACAGTTTTATGAGGATAGAGGTTGAAATGTTGAAAAACCATGCCAACTTCCTTGCGAAGGGGCACCAAATCTTTCTGGCTGGCACCAGCAACTTGGTGACCATTTACTAGAAGACTTCCTTTGTCAACAGCCTCTAAACCATTGATGGTACGGATAAGAGTGGACTTTCCAGAACCAGATGGTCCGAGTAGGACAACGACTTGTCCTTTTTCAAAACGGAGATTGATGTCACGGAGTGCATGGTAGTCTCCGTAATATTTTTCGACGTGTTCAAATTCTACTAAAGCCATAAGGAATCTCCTTTGTGTTAGATTTTATAACATGATTCTACACCAAAAGATTTGTCTTGTCAAATCATATCAGAAAAAAGTTAGTAAAATTTTTGTAGAAAGTAATCTGGATAGAGAAAAAGTCTAAATCATGTTATAATGAAGCAATAGAATTCTTAGAAAGAGTGGATGTCTTTTTGATAACACCTACTTATGAATGGCAGTTTGCCCCGCAGGTTGAAGATGCGGATTTTACAAAGATAGCCAAGAAGGCTGGATTGGGTCCTGAGGTGGCTCGCTTATTATTTGAGAGAGGGATTCAGGACCAAGAAAGTCTGAAAAAGTTTTTAGAACCTTCCTTGGAGGACTTGCATGACCCTTATCTGCTTCATGATATGGATAAGGCAGTAGAACGGATTCGTCAGGCCATTGAAGAAGGGGAAAATATTCTCATCTATGGAGATTACGATGCAGATGGCATGACTTCGTCTTCTATTGTGAAGGAAAGTTTGGAACAGCTTGGTGCTGAGTGCCGTGTTTACCTGCCCAATCGTTTTACAGATGGTTATGGACCTAATGCCAGTGTTTATAAATACTTCATCGAGCAAGAAGGAATTTCCTTGATTGTGACGGTGGATAATGGGGTTGCGGGTCATGAGGCGATTGAATTGGCTCAGTCTATGGGAGTGGATGTCATTGTGACTGACCACCATTCAATGCCTGAAACCTTGCCAGATGCCTATGCTATTGTCCATCCTGAGCATCCAGATGCGGACTATCCTTTCAAATATTTGGCTGGTTGTGGAGTAGCCTTCAAGTTAGCTTGTGCCTTGTTAGAAGAAGTACAAGTTGAATTGCTTGATTTAGTCGCTATTGGTACCATTGCAGATATGGTCAGTTTGACGGATGAAAACCGTATCTTGGTTCAATATGGTCTGGAAATGTTGGGGCACACTCAGCGTGTTGGTCTACAAGAAATGCTGAATATGGCTGGGATTGCTGCTAACGAAGTAACAGAAGAAACGGTTGGTTTCCAGATTGCTCCTCGTTTGAATGCCTTGGGTCGCTTGGATGATCCCAATCCAGCAATTGATTTGCTGACTGGATTTGATGATGAGGAAGCGCACGAGATTGCCCTTATGATTCACCAGAAAAATGAAGAGCGCAAGGAAATCGTACAATCTATCTATGAAGAAGCCAAAACCATGGTGGATCCCGAGAAGAAGGTCCAAGTCTTGGCCAAGGAAGACTGGAATCCTGGGGTTCTAGGGATTGTGGCTGGTCGTTTGTTGGAAGAATTGGGGCAGACAGTCATCGTTCTTAATATAGAAGACGGTCGTGCCAAGGGTAGTGCTCGTAGTGTAGAAGCGGTCGATATTTTTGAGGCTCTGGATCCCCATCGAGACCTCTTCATCGCCTTTGGAGGCCATGCTGGTGCGGCGGGCATGACGCTGGAAGTTGAGAAGCTTTCAGATTTATCTAAGGTCTTAGAAAATTATGTCCGTGAAAAAGGAGCAGATGCTGCTGGCAAGAACAAGTTAAATCTAGATGAAGAGCTGGATTTGGAGGCACTTAGCTTGGAAACGGTCAAAAGTTTTGAACGTTTAGCACCTTTTGGCATGGATAATCAGAAACCTATCTTTTATATTAAGGATTTTCAGGTCGAAAGTGCCCGTACTATGGGTGCAGGCAATGCCCATCTCAAGCTGAAAATATCTAAAGGTGAGGCGAGTTTTGAAGTGGTAGCCTTTGGTCAAGGCAGATGGGCGACAGAGTTTTCTCAAACCAAGAATCTAGAGTTGGCAGTTAAATTGTCTGTCAACCAATGGAACGGCCAAACTGCCCTGCAGTTGATGATGGTGGATGCGCGTGTAGAGGGTGTTCAACTTTTTAACATCCGTGGGAAAAATGCAGTCTTGCCAGAAGGAATTCCAGTATTGGATTTTGCTGGAGAACTACCAGATATAGTGACTAGTGAAGCGGTTGTCGTAAAAACCATTCCTGAGGATATTACTCAGCTGAAGACCATTTTTCAGGAACAGAATTTCTCTGCGGTTTATTTCAAAAATGACATTGACAAGGCCTATTATCTGACAGGTTATGGGACTAGAGAGCAGTTTGCCAAATTGTACAAGACCATCTACCAGTTTCCAGAGTTTGATATTCGCTACAAGCTCAAAGATTTATCTACTTATCTCAATATTCAACAAATCTTGTTGGTCAAGATGATTCAAGTGTTTGAAGAACTAGGATTTGTGACAATTAAAGATGGTGTCATGACAGTCAATAAAGAGGCACCAAAGCGGGAAATCGGAGAAAGCCAGATTTACCAACATCTCAAACAAACCGTCAAAGATCAAGAAATGATGGCGCTGGGTACCGTGCAAGAAATTTATGACTTTTTAATGGAAAAAGAGTAGACGATAGGAAAGAGTTGGCTTGCTGACTCTTTTTTATGTTCATGAATAGGCTTCAAAAGGAGCCAGTTTAGTGTTATAATAAAAAAAGAGGACTAGTTAGCTAGATAACTGGTCAAAGGAAAGCTTAGAGGTGTCAAATGGATAAGATGAAGAAAAAGAGATTACGAGCGGACTATAAAAAGCAAGAAAGACAAAAGTTCGAAGAAAGTTTGCCCTTGTCAAGGGAGCTCTTTTTTGACTTGTTTGACTTTTTGGATGTAGAACTTGAAACTCAAGCTTGTCAGGACGATTTTTTATTAACACAAACATTTCTAGAGAAGCACAATGTGGAAGTCGAAACAGTTAGAGACTTTTTAGAAGCAAATGGAGCCTACTGTGACTGCGAAGTGCTATTCAATGTCGCGGAAAGATTTGAAGAGTAACAGGAAACTAGTCAGAAACATTCTTTTTAGTTTTTCCCAGTTCTTTCTTGTTTGTGCCTTGGAGAAGAGTTGTTTATAGTTCTTTAGCTGGAAACCTTCATTTTGAAAATCATCAAAAAAATGGTATAATAGTAGGAAAAGATTCGGCTAAAAGCAATAGTGCTTTTAGAATAAAAGGGTAAGCAACCCTATAATCAAGATAAACTAAGCTTTCGGAGGAAAAATGAGTAATATCAGTTTAACAACACTTGGTGGTGTGCGTGAAAATGGGAAAAATATGTATATCGCTGAAATCGATGGGTCTATTTTCGTTTTGGATGCAGGTCTAAAATACCCTGAAAATGAACAACTAGGGGTGGATGTAGTCATTCCCAATATGGACTACCTTTTTGAAAATAGCGACCGTATTGCAGGGGTCTTCTTGACCCACGGACATGCCGATGCTATTGGCGCGCTTCCTTATCTCTTGGCTGAAGCCAAGGTGCCTGTATTTGGATCGGAGTTGACCATTGAGTTGGCCAAACTCTTTGTCAAAGGAAATGACGCAGTTAAGAAATTCAATGATTTCCATGTCATTGATGAAGATACGGAGATTGATTTTGGAGGGACTGTGGTTTCCTTCTTCCGTACGACCCACTCTATCCCAGAGAGTCTGGGTGTGGTTTTGAAGACGGCTGAAGGTAGTATCGTTTATACAGGTGACTTCAAATTTGACCAGACAGCTAGTGAATCCTATGCGACAGACTTCGCTCGTTTGGCAGAAATCGGTCGTGATGGAGTTCTAGCGCTTCTCAGTGACTCAGCCAATGCGGACAGTAATATCCAAGTGGCTAGCGAAAGTGAAGTTGGGGACGAAATCACTCAAACCATTGCAGACTGGGATGGCCGTATCATTGTTGCAGCAGTAGCTAGCAACCTCTCTCGTATTCAGCAGGTGTTTGACGCTGCGGATGAAACAGGCCGTCGTGTGGTCTTGACAGGATTTGATATTGAAAATATCGTCCGTACTGCTATTCGCCTCAAGAAATTGTCTCTAGCTAACGAGAGTCTTTTGATTAAGCCAAAAGATATGTCTCGTTTTGAAGACCATGAGTTGATTATCCTTGAGACAGGCCGTATGGGTGAGCCAATCAACGGTCTTCGCAAGATGTCGATTGGTCGCCACCGTTATGTGGAAATCAAGGACGGTGACTTAGTCTATATCGTAACGACTCCGTCTATCGCTAAAGAAGCAGTCATGGCACGTGTGGAAAACATGATTTACCAAGCTGGTGGAGTTGTCAAACTGATTACCCAAAGCTTGCGCGTCTCAGGGCATGGAAATGCGCGTGATTTGCAGCTGATGATTAACCTCTTGCAACCCAAGTATCTCTTCCCAATTCAAGGGGAATACCGTGAGTTAGATGCCCATGCTAAGGCTGCTATGGCAGTTGGGATGTTGCCAGAACGCATTTTCATCCCTAAAAAGGGAACCAGCATGGCTTATGAGAATGGAGACTTTGTCCCAGCTGGAGCGGTTTCGGCAGGGGATGTCTTGATTGACGGAAATGCCATCGGTGATGTTGGAAATGTGGTCCTTCGTGACCGTAAGGTCCTGTCAGAGGACGGTATTTTCATCGTCGCAATCACCGTTAACCGTCGTGAGAAGAAAATTGTAGCCAAGGCCCGTGTTCACACGCGTGGATTTGTTTATCTCAAGAAGAGTCGCGATATTCTCCGTGAAAGTTCAGAATTGATTAACCAAACGGTGGAAGACTATCTTCAAGGAGATGACTTTGACTGGGCAGATCTTAAAGGGAAGGTTCGTGATAATTTGACCAAGTACCTTTTTGACCAAACCAAGCGACGTCCAGCTATTTTACCAGTAGTCATGGAAGCAAAATAATCGTTGAAATAAACAGAGAGAAAGTCGAATGTCGGCTTTTTCTTATAGAAAAATAGAGGAAAAATTATGGCAGTAATGAAAATTGAGTATTACTCACAAGTTTTGGATATGGAGTGGGGGGTGAATGTCCTCTACCCTGATGCCAATCGAGTGGAAGAACCAGAGTGTCAAGATATTCCTGTCTTGTACCTCTTGCATGGGATGGCTGGTAATCATAATAGTTGGCTTAAGCGGACTAATGTAGAACGCTTGCTTCGAGGAACTAACCTCATCGTCGTCATGCCTAATACCAGCAACGGTTGGTACACCGATACCCAGTATGGTTTTGACTATTACACAGCTCTGGCAGAGGAATTACCACAGGTTCTGAAACGCTTCTTCCCTAATATGACTACAAAGCGTGAAAAGACCTTTATCGCTGGTCTTTCTATGGGAGGCTACGGCTGCTTTAAACTTGCTCTTGCTACAAATCGTTTTTCTCATGCAGCTAGCTTTTCAGGTGCCCTTAGCTTTCAAGATTTTTCTCCTAAAAGCCGAAATATGGGAACGCCAGCTTATTGGAAAGGTGTTTTTGGGGAGATTAAAGATTGGACAGCTAGTCCCTATTCTCTTGAAAGTCTGGCTAAAAAATCGGACAAAAAGACCAAGCTATGGGCTTGGTGTGGCGAGCAGGATTTCTTGTATGAAGCTAATAATCTAGCAGTGAATAATCTCAAAAAACTGAAATTTGATGTGACCTATAGCCATAGCGCTGGAACTCACGAGTGGTATTATTGGGAAAAACAATTGGAAAAATTTTTATCAAGCCTACCAATCGATTTCAAATTAGAAGAGAGATTGTCATAATTTATACTCAATAAAAATCAAAGAGCAAACTAGGAAGCGAGCCGCAGGCTGTACTTGAGTACGGCAAGACGAAGCTGACGTGGTTTGAATTTGATTTTTGAAGAGTATTAGCTTTCTTTCAGCTTGTTTTAGTAGAATAATTTTTATTTGCTAGAAAGGTGGAGAGACATGCGCTGGATTTTTCGTTTGATAGGGGCTTTCTTTTCTTTTGTGTGGCGTTTGTTTTGGCGCCTGGTTTGGACAGTTGTTCTCTTATGTGCTCTTGCTTTTGGTTTTCTCTGGTATCTGAACGGGGATTTTCAAGGAGCGCTAAAGCAAGCAGAGCGGTCAGTCAAGATTGGTCAACAAAGTATCGACCAATGGGGAAAAACAGGGCAACTGCCTAAGTTGAGCCAGACAGATAGCCACCAACACTCTGAAGGAAGGTGGCCACAGGCTTCTGCTCGTATTTACTTGGATTCCCAGATGGATTCACGCTTTCAAGAGGCATATTTAGAAGCAATTCAGAACTGGAATCAAACTGGTGCTTTTAACTTTGAAATTGTCACTGAGTCCAGCAAGGCAGATATCTTAGCTACGGAGATGAATGACGGAGGCACTCCTGTTGCAGGAGAAGCGGAAAGTCAGACCAATCTCTTAACGGGGCAATTCTTGTCTGTAACAGTGAGGTTGAATCATTATTATCTGTCCAATCTTGACTATGGTTATTCCTATGAGCGTATTGTCCATACGGCAGAACATGAGTTGGGGCATGCGATTGGCTTGGACCATACAGATGAGAAGTCTGTCATGCAACCTGCGGGTTCCTTTTATGGTATCCAGGAAGTGGATGTTGAAAGGCTTCGAAAATTATATGAGACCAATGAGTAGGGAGGTTATCTTTCCCTACTTTTTTGCTATAATGGAACTATGAATAACTTGATTAAATCAAAACTAGAGCTCTTGCCGACCAGCCCTGGTTGCTACATTCACAAGGATAAAAACGGAACCATTATCTATGTAGGAAAGGCTAAAAATCTGCGCAACCGCGTGCGGTCTTATTTTCGTGGAAGTCATGATACCAAAACAGAAGCTTTGGTGTCTGAAATTGTAGATTTTGAATTTATCGTTACTGAGTCTAATATTGAGGCCCTCCTTCTGGAAATCAACCTCATCAAGGAAAACAAGCCTAAGTACAATATCATGCTCAAGGATGATAAGTCTTATCCTTTTATCAAAATCACCAATGAGCGCTATCCACGCTTGATTATCACCCGTCAGGTCAAGAAGGACGGAGGTCTCTATTTTGGTCCCTATCCAGATGTGGGAGCGGCCAATGAAATTAAGAGACTACTGGATCGGATTTTCCCTTTTCGTAAGTGTACCAATCCACCGTCTAAGGTCTGTTTTTACTACCATATCGGCCAATGTATGGCCCACACTATCTGTAAGAAAGATGAGGCCTATTTCAAGTCAATGGCTCAGGAGGTTTCTGATTTCCTAAAAGGGCAGGATGACAACATCATCGATGACCTAAAGGGCAAGATGGAAACGGCAGCCCAGACGATGGAATTTGAACGTGCAGCGGAATACCGCGATTTGATTCAGGCCATTGGAACGCTTCGGACCAAGCAACGGGTTATGGCCAAGGATCTCCAAAATCGGGATGTCTTTGGCTACTATGTGGAAAAGGGCTGGATGTGTGTCCAGGTTTTCTTTGTCCGTCAGGGCAAACTTATCGAACGAGATGTCAATCTCTTCCCCTACTATAATGATCCGGATGAGGACTTCTTAACCTATGTGGGACAATTTTATCAAGAAAAATCTCACCTAGTTCCCAATGAGGTGCTGATTCCGCAGGATATCGATGAAGAAGCGGTAAAGGCCTTGGTGGATACTAAGATTGTCAAACCCCAGCGTGGAGAGAAAAAACAACTGGTCAATCTAGCTATAAAGAATGCCCGTGTTAGTCTGGAGCAGAAGTTCAATCTGCTAGAAAAATCTGTTGAAAAGACCCAAGGGGCTATTGAAAATCTGGGACGCTTGCTCCAAATTCCGACCCCAGTTCGCATCGAGTCTTTCGATAACTCCAATATCATGGGGACCAGCCCTGTTTCAGCCATGGTAGTCTTTGTTAACGGCAAGCCGAGTAAGAAGGATTACCGTAAGTATAAAATCAAGACTGTTGTTGGGCCGGATGACTATGCCAGTATGCGAGAGGTCATTCGCAGGCGTTATGGTCGAGTTCAACGTGACGGTTTGACTCCTCCTGATTTGATTGTCATTGATGGAGGACAAGGTCAAGTCAATATCGCTAAGAAAGTCATCCAAGAGGAACTGGGTTTGGATATCCCCATTGCAGGTTTGCAAAAGAATGACAAGCACCAAACCCATGAATTGCTCTTTGGAGATCCGCTTGAGGTGGTGGAGTTGTCTCGCAATTCTCAGGAATTTTTCCTCCTCCAACGCATTCAAGATGAGGTGCACCGCTTTGCTATTACCTTTCACCGCCAACTGCGCTCTAAAAACTCCTTTTCATCCCAATTGGATGGGATTGACGGTCTGGGACCTAAACGCAAGCAAAATCTCATGAAGCATTTCAAGTCTTTGACTAAAATCAAGGAAGCCAGTGTGGATGAGATTGTGGAAGTTGGCATACCAAGAGCTGTCGCAGAAGCTGTGCAGAGGAAGTTGAATCCGCAGGAAGAAGAGGAATTAGCTCAAGTGGCGGAAGAAAGAGTCGATTACCAAACAGAAGGAGACCATCATGAACCATAAAATCGCAATTTTATCAGATATTCATGGGAATACGACAGCCTTAGAAGCAGTGATTGCAGATGCTAAAAATCAAGGAGTCAGTGAATATTGGCTTCTGGGGGATATTTTTCTTCCTGGTCCAGGTGAAAATGACTTGGTCGCCCTGCTACAAGACCTTCCGATTACTGTGGCTGTTCGTGGGAACTGGGATGATTGTGTCCTAGAGGCCTTGGATGGCGAATACGGTTTGGAACATCCGCAAGAAATCCAGCTCATGCGAATGACACAATTTTTGATGGAGCAAGTGGATCCTGAAACGATTGTCTGGCTACGAAACTTGCCTTTGCTGGAAAAGAAAGAAATTGACGGACTGCGCTTTTCTATCTCTCATAATTTGCCAAATAAGAACTATGGTGGTGACTTGCTAGTTGAGAATGATACAGAGAAATTTGACCAACTCCTAGATGATAAAGTTGACGTGGCAGTCTATGGTCACGTCCACAAGCAGTTGCTTCGTTATGGAAGTCAAGGGCAACAAATCATCAATCCAGGTACGATTGGTATGCCTTATTTTAATTGGCAAGCACTGAAAAATCACCGTGCCCAGTATGCCGTGATAGAAGTTGAAGATGGGGAATTGGTCAATATCCTATTTCGTAAAGTCGCTTATGATTATGAAGCGGAGTTAGAATTGGCCAAGTCCAAGGGTCTTCCCTTTATCGAAATGTATGAAGAGCTACGCAGAGAAGACAACTATCAGGGGCACAATCTGGAATTATTAGCCAGCTTAATAGAGAAGCATGGATATGTAGAAGATGTGAAGGATTTCTTGGAGGCTATAAAGTCAGAATATAAGATAGACTAGTTTCTTTAAATTGCTGAACATTAGTTGAAACTGGATGAGGGGATTCCTGATTTAAATGATTTTCTTCATTCGGTTGCTTATCCTTGTTCCAATTTCTTTCTATGAAAAATCTCTGCAAGCTCTTTCAAATTATGGTAAAATGGAAGCAGTAGAATTAGAAAAGGAAATCGATTATGAAATTTCTTGAATTAAATAAAAAACGTCATGCGACTAAGCATTTTACTGATAAGCCAGTTGATCCAAAAGATGTGCGTACGGCTATCGAAATTGCAACCTTGGCTCCAAGCGCCCACAACAGTCAGCCTTGGAAATTTGTGGTGGTTCGTGAGAAAAATGCTGAACTGGCAAAATTGGCTTACGGTTCAAACTTTGAGCAAGTCGCAACTGCTCCTGTAACTATTGCCTTATTTACAGATACTGACCTAGCAAAACGTGCTCGCAAGATTGCCCGTGTTGGTGGAGCAAAGAATTTCTCAGAAGAACAGCTTCAGTACTTTATGAAAAATCTTCCAGCAGAGTTTGCACGTTACAATGAACAACAAGTGAGTGACTACTTGGCCCTCAATGCGGGGCTTGTAGCTATGAACCTAGTTTTGGCTCTGACAGACCAAGGAATCGGTTCAAATATTATCCTTGGTTTTGATAAATCAAAAGCCAATGAAGTCTTGGAAATCGAAGAACGCTTCCGTCCAGAGCTGTTGATTACAGTAGGCTACACAGACGAGAAGCTGGAGCCAAGTTACCGCTTGCCAGTAGATGAAATTATCGAAAAAAGATAGGAAGTAAAAATGACAGTTATTGATTTTACAGCAGAAGTAGAAAAACGCAAAGAAGCCCTCTTGGCTGACCTATTCAGTCTATTGGAAATTAATTCAGAACGTGATGACAGCAAGGCTGATGCGCAACATCCTTTTGGACCTGGTCCAGTGAAAGCCTTGGAAAAATTCCTTGAAATCGCAGACCGTGATGGTTACCCAACAAAAAATGTTGACAACTATGCAGGACATTTTGAGTTTGGTCAAGGAGAAGAAGTTCTCGGAATCTTTGCCCACATGGACGTAGTGCCTGCTGGTAGCGGTTGGGATACAGATCCATACACACCAACTATCAAAGATGGTCGCCTTTATGCGCGTGGTGCTTCTGATGACAAGGGACCTACAACAGCTTGTTACTATGGTTTGAAAATCATCAAAGAATTGGGCCTTCCAACTTCTAAGAAAGTTCGCTTTATTGTCGGAACTGATGAAGAATCAGGTTGGGCAGATATGGACTACTACTTTGAACATGTAGGACTAGCAAAACCAGACTTTGGTTTCTCTCCAGATGCTGAATTCCCAATCATCAATGGTGAAAAAGGAAATATCACAGAATATCTCCATTTTGCAGGTGAAAATACTGGTGCAGCTCGTCTTCACAGCTTCTCAGGTGGTTTGCGTGAAAACATGGTTCCTGAATCAGCAACTGCAGTCGTTTCAGGTGACTTGGCTGACTTGCAAGCGAAACTAGATGCTTTTGTTGCAGAGCACAAACTTAGAGGAGAAATCCAAGAAGAAAATGGTCAGTATAAGGTTACGATTATCGGTAAATCTGCCCACGGTGCTATGCCTGCTTCAGGTGTCAATGGTGCAACTTATCTTGCCCTCTTCCTCAGCCAGTTTGCTTTTGAAGGACCTGCAAAAGACTACCTTGACATTGCTGGTAAGATTCTCTTAAATGACCATGAAGGCAAAAACTTGAAAGTGGCTCATGTGGATGAAAAGATGGGTGCTCTTTCTATGAATGCCGGTGTCTTCCGCTTTGACGAAGCAAGTGCTGATAATACCATTGCCCTCAACTTCCGTTATCCAAAAGGAACGAGCCCAGAGCAAATCAAGTCAGTTCTTGAAGACTTGCCAGTTGTTTCTGTTAGCTTATCAGAACATGGTCACACACCTCACTATGTATCAATGGAAGATCCACTTGTGCAAACCTTGTTGAATGTCTATGAAAAGCAAACAGGTCTTCAAGGTCACGAGCAAGTTATCGGTGGTGGTACTTTTGGTCGCTTGCTTGAACGTGGGGTTGCCTACGGTGCCATGTTCCCAGACTCAATTGACACCATGCACCAAGCCAATGAATTTATCGCCTTGGACGATCTCTTCCGAGCAGCAGCAATCTATGCCGAAGCTATTTACGAATTGATCAAATAAAACGATAGAAGTCTGAGATGGTATGCTTAGACTTCTTTTTGGAGGGAAAGTAGATGTCTCAAATCGAAAGAATCAAGCAGGATATCATGGCGGATTCGCAGAATGCCAGCTATACCGAACGCGGGATAGAGCCTCTCTTTGCAGCGCCAAAGACTGCTCGCATCAATATCATCGGTCAGGCACCGGGACTTAAAACCCAAGAAGCTGGCCTTTACTGGAAAGATAAGAGTGGTGATCGTCTGCGGGACTGGCTAGGCGTGGATGAAGACACTTTTTACAATTCAGGCTATTTTGCTGTTTTGCCTATGGATTTCTATTTTCCAGGACATGGCAAGTCGGGTGATTTACCGCCGCGAACTGGCTTTGCAGAAAAATGGCATCCGCAGCTCTTGAAAGAATTGCCCGATATTCAATTGACCCTCTTGATTGGGCAATATGCCCAGGCCTACTATTTAAAGGAGAAAGTCAGTGGTAAGGTGACAGAACGGGTAAAATATTACCAGAACTACTTGCCAACCTATTTTCCACTGGTACACCCATCACCACGAAATCAAATCTGGATGGCCAAAAATCCTTGGTTTGAGTCAGAAGTGGTGCCAGATTTGAAAAAAAGAATTAAAACTATTTTAGGAGAAAAAGAATGAAAGAAATTTCCTTTGACGCATTTTACCAGCTTTACCAAAACGACCAACTTTCTCTAGTGGACGTGAGAGAAGTGGAAGAGTTTGAAACTCTTCATTTAGAAGGTGCCCACAACCTACCGCTGAGTCAATTGGCTGATATATATGATCAGTTGGACAAGAACCACTTGCATTATGTCATTTGCAAATCTGGAATGAGATCGGCGCGTGCTTGCCAATTCCTATCAGAACAAGGTTATGAGGTTATCAATGTCCAAGGTGGCATGACTGCCTTTGAAGAACTCTAAACGTATTTCTCCTACTTGGTGTGATCTGGGTAGGAGAGTTTTATTTTTAGATAATTCTCGTTTTTCTGAATCTTGAAAACATTCAATATTTACTTCGTGAAGCTTTTTTCATACTCCTATTCATGATATACTAGGTCAGTATTTTATAAATATGAAGGAGATTTACATGGCTAAAAAAGGTGCCCTAACAGGTTTACTCCTGTTTGGAATATTTTTTGGTGCGGGGAACTTGATTTTTCCGCCTTCTCTAGGTGCTCTATCTGGAGAACATTTTCTTCCTGCCATCGCAGGTTTTGTCTTTTCAGGTGTCGGTATCGCCGTCTTGACTCTTATTATTGGAACGCTAAATCCTAAAGGATATATCTACGAGATTTCAACAAAGATAGCGCCTTGGTTTGCGACTCTTTACCTCTCAGTTCTTTACTTGTCAATTGGTCCATTCTTTGCTATCCCACGTACCGCTACAACAGCTTACGAAGTAGGGATTAGCCCACTTTTGTCGGATGCAAATAAAGGTCTTGGTTTGATTGTCTTTACTGTTTTGTATTTCGCGGCAGCGTATCTAATTTCGCTTAATCCATCAAAAATCTTGGACCGTATCGGCCGTATTTTAACGCCAGTTTTTGCGATTTTGATTGTTATCTTGGTTGTTCTAGGAGCTATCAAATACGGTGGAACAAGCCCTCAAGCTGCCTCAGCTGCTTATCTAGCTTCTGCTTTTGGTACAGGTTTCCTAGAAGGTTACAATACCTTGGATGCCCTTGCCTCAGTTGCCTTCAGTGTAATCGCAGTTCAAACCTTGAAACAGCTTGGATTTTCAAGTAAGAAAGAATACATTTCAACCATTTGGGTTGTTGGTATCGTTGTTGCCCTTGCCTTCAGCGCTCTTTACATCGGTTTAGGTTTCCTTGGAAATCATTTCCCAGTACCAGCTGAAGCGATGAAGGGTGGAACACCAGGTGTTTACATCTTGTCACAAGCTACCCAAGAAATCTTTGGCTCAACAGCTCAACTCTTCCTGGCAGCTATGGTTACTGTAACCTGCTTCACAACGACAGTTGGACTGATTGTGTCAACAGCTGAGTTCTTTAATGAACGCTTCCCACAAATCAGCTACAAGGTTTATGCGACAGCTTTTACCTTGATTGGATTTGCCATTGCCAATTTGGGTCTTGATGCGATTATCAAGTACTCAATTCCAGTACTAGTTATCTTGTATCCAATCACGATTGCCATCGTTATGATTGTTATTGTCAACAAATTTGTCGCTCTTTCAAAACCAGGTATGCAGTTGACAATTGCTGTTGTTACAGCTATTGCCATTGCAAGCGTACTAGGAAGCTCATTTAAGGTTGAGTTTCTTGCAAATCTTGTCAATGCTCTTCCTTTTGCCAAGGCATCTCTTCCATGGTTGGTGCCAGCCATCGTCGGAATTTTGCTCTCATTGGTTCTACCAAACAAGCAAGAAAGCGATGTTTTTGAAATGGAATAATGATAATACTCAATGAAAATCAAAGAGCAAACTAGGAAGCTAGCCGCAGGTTGCTCAAAACACTGTTTTGAGGTTGCAGATGGAAGCTGACGTGGTTTGAAGAGATTTTTGAAGAGTATAAAATCACTTTTGTAGCCAAGTCTACAGGAGTGATTTTCTTTTTTTATCCGATGATAAATGTGTTATAATAGGTAGCAAAAGAGGTGAAGAAATGAATCAAACAGTAGAATATATCAAAGAACTAACAGCCATTGCGTCGCCAACGGGCTTCACTCGTGAGATTGCGGACTATTTAGTCAAAACTTTAGAAGGTTTTGGGTACCAGCCGGTTCGCACAGCCAAGGGCGGTGTCAATGTAACCATCAAAGGTCAAAATGACGAAGAGCACCGCTATGTGACTGCTCATGTGGATACCCTAGGTGCCATTGTCCGTGCTGTCAAACCAGATGGCCGTCTCAAATTGGATCGTATAGGTGGTTTCCCTTGGAACATGATTGAAGGAGAAAACTGTACCGTTCATGTAGCAAGTACAGGTCAAAAGATATCGGGAACCATCCTCATCCACCAAACTTCTTGCCATGTCTACAAGGATGCAGGAACTGCAGAACGCACGCAGGATAATATGGAAGTGCGTTTAGACGCAAAAGTAACCAATGAAAAAGAAACTCGTGCCTTGGGGATTGAGGTCGGTGATTTTATCAGCTTTGATCCACGAACTGTCGTGACAGAGACAGGTTTTATCAAGTCTCGTCATTTGGATGATAAGGTCAGCGCAGCGATTCTGCTCAATCTGCTTCGTATTTATAAGGAAGAGAAGATTGAATTGCCAGTAACAACCCATTTTGCTTTTTCAGTTTTTGAAGAAGTGGGACACGGTGCCAACTCTAATATTCCTGCTCAGGTAGTAGAATATCTGGCTGTTGATATGGGAGCTATGGGAGATGACCAGCAGACAGATGAGTACACAGTATCTATCTGTGTCAAGGATGCTTCAGGTCCTTATCACTATGACCTCCGTCAACATTTGGTGGCCTTGGCGAAAACCCAAGATATTCCATTTAAGCTGGACATCTATCCATTTTATGGTTCGGATGCTTCAGCGGCTATGTCTGCAGGGGCAGAAGTCAAACATGCCCTTCTCGGTGCTGGTATCGAGTCTAGTCATTCTTATGAGCGCACTCATATTGACTCAGTGGTCGCAACAGAACGTATGGTTGATGCTTATCTTAAGAGTGGATTGGTAGACTAATATGTGTCTTATTTGCCAGAGAATTGAATTCATCAAGAAGGGAGAAAATCCCTATTTTGTCAAAGAGTTGGAAACAGGCTATCTTGTCATTGGAGACCACCAGTATTTTGAAGGCTATAGTCTCTTTCTAGCCAAGGAGCATGTCACCGAATTGCATCATTTAGAGAAGAAAACTAGAATCCGTTTTCTAGAGGAAATGAGTTTAGTCCAAGAGGCAGTTGCTAAGGCCTTTACTGCTGAGAAAATCAATATCGAGCTTTTAGGCAATGGCGATGCCCATCTTCATTGGCACATTTTCCCTAGACGAACAGGTGACATGAATGGTCACGGCCTCAAGGGACGTGGTCCAGTCTGGTGGGTTCCTTTTGAAGAAATGACAGCAGAAACCTGCCAAGCAAAACCGGATGAGATTGAAAAATTAGTCAAATGATTGTTGTCAGAAGTAGATAAACTATTAGAAATAAAGGAGTAGAAATGAAAAAAAGATACCTTGTCTTGACAGCCTTGCTAGCCTTGAGTTTAGCAGCTTGTTCACAAGAAAAAGCAAAAAATGAAGACGGAGCAGCTAAAACAGAACAAACTGCCAAAGCTGATGGAACAGTCGGAAGTAAGTCTCAAGGGGCTGCCCAGAAAAAAGCAGAGGTGGTCAATAAAGGAGACTATTACAGCATCCAAGGAAAATACGATGAAATTATTGTAGCAAATAAACACTATCCCTTGTCAAAAGACTACAATCCAGGGGAAAATCCAACAGCCAAGGCTGAGTTGGTCAAACTCATCAAAGCTATGCAAGAGGCAGGTTTCCCGATTAGCGACCATTATAGTGGTTTTAGAAGTTATGAAACTCAGACCAAGCTCTATCAAGATTATGTCAACCAAGATGGGAAGGCAGCAGCTGACCGTTACTCTGCCCGTCCTGGCTATAGCGAACACCAAACAGGTTTGGCCTTTGATGTTATTGGGACTGATGGTGATTTGGTAACAGAGGGAAAAGCAGCCCAATGGCTCTTGGACCATGCGGCTGATTATGGTTTTATTGTCCGTTATCTCAAAGGCAAGGAAAAGGAAACAGGCTATATGGCTGAAGAATGGCACCTTCGTTATGTCGGAAAAGAAGCAAAAGAAATTGCTGAGAGTGGTCTCAGTTTGGAAGAGTACTATGGCTTTGAAGGCGGAGATTACGTAGATTAAAAAATAAACTTTTCTCTTGCAATTCTAGATAAATAGTGTATAATAGATGAGTATGTGTAAAGCATACTTGTGGGAGGTAAAAATCTCTAATTACCGCCAAAACCACAAAGGAGGATTTAAAAATGGCTAAAAAAGTCGAAAAACTTGTAAAATTGCAAATCCCTGCTGGTAAAGCTACACCAGCTCCACCGGTTGGACCTGCTCTTGGTCAAGCTGGTATCAACATCATGGGATTCACAAAAGAGTTCAACGCTCGTACAGCTGACCAAGCTGGTATGATCATTCCAGTTGTTATCTCAGTTTATGAAGATAAATCATTTACTTTCATCACCAAAACACCACCAGCTGCTGTTCTTTTGAAAAAAGCTGCAGGTGTTGAAAAAGGATCAGGTACACCTAACAAAACTAAAGTTGCTACAGTTACTCGTGCGCAAGTACAAGAAATTGCAGAAACTAAGATGCCAGATTTGAACGCAGCAAACGTAGAGTCTGCAATGCGTATGATCGAAGGTACTGCTCGTTCTATGGGATTCACTGTTGTTGACTAATCAATAACACCCCCAATATAACCCGCAAGACTTCATCATTTCGAGAAGTGACGTGGGAGATGAAAATCGATTGAACCACTTACAAGGAGAATAGAAAATGGCTAAAAAAAGCAAACAACTTCGTGCTGCTCTTGAGAAAATCGACAGCACAAAAGCATACAGCGTAGAAGAAGCTGTAGCACTTGCAAAAGAAACTAACTTTGCAAAATTTGACGCAACTGTAGAAGTTGCTTACAACTTGAATATCGACGTTAAAAAAGCTGACCAACAAATCCGTGGAGCAATGGTATTGCCAAACGGTACTGGTAAAACTTCACGCGTTCTTGTTTTCGCACGTGGTGCAAAAGCTGAAGAAGCAAAAGCTGCTGGTGCAGACTTTGTTGGTGAAGATGACCTTGTTGCTAAAATCAACGACGGTTGGTTGGACTTCGACGTAGTTATCGCTACACCTGACATGATGGCTCTTGTTGGACGTCTTGGACGTGTCCTTGGACCACGTAACTTGATGCCAAACCCTAAAACTGGTACTGTAACTATGGATGTTGCTAAAGCAGTTGAAGAGTCTAAAGGTGGTAAAATCACTTACCGTGCTGACCGTGCAGGTAACGTTCAAGCGATCATCGGTAAAGTATCATTTGAAGCTGAAAAATTGGTTGAAAACTTTAAAGCTTTCAACGAAACAATCCAAAAAGCAAAACCAGCTACAGCTAAAGGAACTTACGTAACAAACTTGACTATCACAACTACTCAAGGTGTTGGTATCAAAGTTGACGTAAACTCACTTTAATCAGTAGTTTATATCAGAGAACGAGTACGAAAGTGCTCGTTTTTTGCTTGCTTTTGCATCCAAAGAAGGGAGAACTGAACTATTTTGCATCTGACTTGAAAAAGGAAATGGAGTTTTGCTTCCTTCTTTACTAGAAAATATGGTATAATAGAGAGTAAAAACTTTGAAAGAAAGAAAAAAGATGAATTTAAAAGATTATATTGCAACAATTGAAAATTATCCAAAGGAGGGTATTACCTTCCGAGATATCAGTCCTTTGATGGCTGATGGAAATGCTTATAGCTATGCTGTTCGTGAAATCGTTCAGTATGCTACTGACAAGAAAATCGACATGATCGTGGGACCTGAAGCTCGTGGTTTTATCGTGGGCTGTCCAGTTGCATTTGAGTTGGGAATTGGTTTCGCGCCTGTTCGTAAGCCAGGTAAATTGCCACGCGAAGTCATTTCTGCTGACTATGAAAAAGAGTACGGTGTTGATACCTTGACTATGCATGCTGACGCTATCAAGCCAGGTCAACGAGTTCTTATCGTGGATGACCTCTTGGCAACAGGTGGAACTGTTAAGGCAACTATCGAGATGATTGAAAAACTTGGTGGTGTTGTAGCAGGTTGTGCTTTCCTTGTTGAATTGGATGAATTGAACGGCCGTGAAAAAATCGGTGACTACGATTACAAAGTTCTCATGCATTATTAATGAAAAACAGTCCCTAGGGCTGTTTTCTCTACATTAGGATATAAAAATAGACTATAGCTAGTTAGAGAAAAACTATAATTGAAAACTATATCTTCTTGCAGTATAATAAAAGGACTAAGTGTTTGAGATTTGACTTCAAACACATTCAATTATTTCTAAAAGAGTACAGTTAGGAGAAGGTTATGCCGATTAGAATTGATAAAAAATTGCCAGCTGTTGAGATTTTACGGACAGAGAATATCTTTGTCATGGATGATCAACGTGCGGCCCACCAAGATATCCGTCCCTTGAAAATTTTGATTTTAAACCTAATGCCCAAAAAAGTGGTCACAGAGACCCAGTTGTTACGGCATTTAGCAAATACTCCTTTGCAATTGGACATAGACTTTCTCTATATGGAGAGCCACCGTTCCAAGACGACTCGTGCAGAGCACATGGAGACCTTTTATAAAACTTTTCCTGAAGTCAAGGACGAGTATTTTGATGGGATGATTATCACAGGGGCTCCGATTGAGCATTTACCATTTGAGGAAGTGGACTATTGGGAGGAATTCAGTCAGGTGCTTGAGTGGTCCAAGACCCATGTCTATTCGACCCTTCATATCTGTTGGGGTGCTCAGGCTGGGCTTTATCTGCGTTATGGAGTGGAAAAATACCAGATGGACAGTAAGTTATCGGGTATCTATCCTCAAGATACTTTAAAAGAAGGGCATCTTCTTTTTAGAGGCTTTGACGATAGCTATGTATCTCCTCATTCACGGCACACGGAGATTTCTAAGGAAGAGGTCTTAAACAAAACCAATCTCGAGATTTTATCAGAGGGTCCTCAGGTTGGGGTTTCGATTTTGGCTAGTCGTGATTTACGAGAAATTTATAGTTTTGGGCATTTGGAATATGATCGTGATACCTTAGCAAAAGAGTATTTCCGAGATCGTGATGCAGGTTTGGATCCACATATTCCAGAAAATTACTTTAAGGATGATGATGTCAACCAGACACCTTGTCTTTGTTGGTCTTCATCTGCAGCTCTCTTTTTCAGTAACTGGGTGAATTATGCAGTCTATCAGGAAACCCCTTTTGACTGGAGAAAAATAGAAGATGATGCATCTGCATTTGGGTATTTATAAGAGGAATTATGACATATTTAGACGCTTTTAAATCAGGGAACTTGGTTTTACCGAGTGCCCTGCTCTTGCATTTTAAGGAACTCTTTCCTTCTAGCGACGATTTTCTGGTCTGGCAATTTTTCTATTTGCAAAATACGACAGGTTTGGAAGAGATGTCTCCAAGCCAGATTGCTGAAAGGATTGGCAAGGAAATTTCGGATGTCAATCAGGCTATTTCCAATCTGACGGAGAGGGGACTGCTTCAGTATCGAACTATCGAATTGAATGGTGAAATTGAATTGCTTTTTGATGCTAGTTTGGCATTAGAACGTTTGGATGACCTGCTTGGAGTAGTTCATTCAAGTTCAGACCAGCTGACACCCCAAAACCAGCTTAAGGATTTGGTGGAAACTTTCCAGCAGGAGTTAGGGCGCTTATTGACTCCTTTTGAGATTGAGGATTTGACCAAGACGCTAAAGGAAGATGGAACCAGTGCTGACTTGATTAAGGAAGCTCTTCGTGAAGCGGTTTTGAATGGCAAACCAAACTGGAAGTACATTCAGGCGATTTTGAGAAATTGGCGCCATGAAGGTATCAAAAGTGTGGCTCAAATCGAGGCTAAACGGGCAGAGAGAGAAGCAAGCAATCCTCAGTTGACACAGGTATCTGCAGATTTTAGAAATGCTATGGATCTCTGGAAGGATTAATCCTTGTAAGCAGGCTTGAAATCCGAGTAAGATTTGCAAGCTGTGTCTAATTGTGATAAAATAAATAGAAAATAAAATGAAAAAAGAGGTATGTGAAATGTCACGTAAACCATTTATCGCTGGTAACTGGAAAATGAACAAAAATCCAGAAGAAGCTAAAGCATTCGTTGAAGCAGTTGCATCAAAACTTCCTTCATCAGATCTTGTTGAAGCAGGTATCGCAGCTCCAGCTCTTGATTTGACAACTGTTCTTGCTGCTGCAAAAGGTTCAAACCTTAAAGTTGCTGCTCAAAACTGCTACTTTGAAAATGCAGGTGCTTTCACTGGTGAAACAAGCCCACAAGTTTTGAAAGAAATCGGTACTGACTACGTTGTTATCGGTCACTCAGAACGTCGTGACTACTTCCATGAAACTGACGAAGATATCAACAAAAAAGCAAAAGCAATCTTTGCAAACGGTATGCTTCCAATCATCTGTTGTGGTGAGTCTCTTGAAACTTACGAAGCTGGTAAAGCTGCTGAATTCGTAGGTGCTCAAGTTTCAGCAGCTCTTGCAGGATTGACTGCAGAACAAGTAGCTTCAACAGTTATCGCTTATGAGCCAATCTGGGCTATCGGTACTGGTAAATCAGCTTCACAAGACGACGCACAAAAAATGTGTAAAGTTGTTCGTGACGTTGTAGCCGCTGACTTTGGTCAAGAAGTTGCGGACAAAGTTCGTGTTCAATATGGTGGTTCAGTTAAACCTGAAAACGTTGCTTCATACATGGCTTGCCCAGACGTTGACGGTGCCCTTGTTGGTGGTGCGTCACTTGAAGCAGAGAGCTTCTTGGCTTTGCTTGACTTTGTAAAATAATTAGTAAGCAGCAAAAGCTAGGTGGAACAGCATTCAGGTGTCTGTTCCATTTTTTATAGGAGAGGAAAGATTGAAAACAAAGATTGGTAAAATTGGATTAGCAAGTCTCTGTTTACTGGGTTTGGCAGTTAATCATGTCGCTGCAAATGAAGCTGAAGTGAAAGCATCTTCGGAAGAAAGCAGTGTTCAAGCTTCTTCTGGTAAGTTAGAAGAAAAGAAATCAGAAACGACTGCAAGTCAAAAAGAAGAAGAGAAAAAAGTTGAGACTTCTTCTAGTCAGCGTCAAGAGAAAAAGGAAGAAGTAAAAGAGACGCGAGCTAGTAGTCAGAAAGAAGAAAGTAAGCCAAATTCGACATCAGCACATTGGGAAGGTGACTTCTATGTAAAAGCAGATGGTTCAAAAGCTAAGAGCGAGTGGATTTTCGATACTAGCTACAAGGCTTGGTTCTATATAAAAGCAGATGGTCGTTATGCCCAAAAAGAATGGCATGGGAACTATTACCTCAAAGCGGGTGGTTACATGGCTAAAAATGAATGGGTTTACGATGACCATTATAAAAGCTGGTTCTACCTCAAGGCAGACGGTTCTTATGCAGATCAAGAATGGCAGAAAATCAATGGCAAATGGTACTATTTTAAGAAGTGGGGCTATATGGCTAAAAGTCAGTGGCAAGGAAATTATTTCTTGAATGGTCAAGGTGCCATGATGCAAAACGAATGGCTTTACGATCATCATTATAAGAGTAAGTTCTATCTTAAGGCGGATGGTTCTTACGCTAATGAACAGTGGCAAAAGATTGATGGCAAGTGGTATTATTTCAAGAAGTGGGGATACATGGCTCAAGATGAGTGGCATGGAAATTACTACCTTACTGAAAGTGGTGCTATGGCAACAGGTGAGTTAATTATGGACGATACTCGCTATACTTTTGCTGATTCAGGGGAACTGAAAGAAAAGAAAGCCTTGAATGTTGGTTGGGTTTATCGAAACGGACACCGTTACTTCTTTAACCATCGTGAAGAACAGGTCGGAACAGACCGGGCTAAGAAGGTTATCGATGTCAGCGAGCACAATGGCCACATTAGTGATTGGAAAAAGGTTATCCAGGAAAATGGGGTTGATGGCGTTATTGTTCGTCTGGGATATAGCGGTGTAGAAGATAAGGAATTGGCTTACAATATTCAAGAACTTAATCGTCAGGGTATTCCTTATGGTGTCTATCTTTATACCTATGCCGAAAATGAAAAAGATGCTGAGGATGATGCCAATCAGACTATTGAACTCTTGAAAAAATACAAGATGAACTTGTCATATCCTATCTACTATGATGTTGAGAACTGGGAATATGTCAATAAAAGTAAGAGAGCTCCAAGTGATACTGGAATCTGGATCAAGATTATCAATAAGTATATGGAAACCATGAAGCAGGCTGGTTACCAAAATGTGAAAGTTTATAGCTATCGCCAACTCTTGCAAACTCGTTTGAATCATCCAGATATTTTACAACATGTCAACTGGGTTGCAGCCTATACGGATGCACTTGATTGGAATAATCCTCATTATTCAGGAGAAAAAGGATGGCAATATTCTTCATCTGAATACCTAAAAGGAATCCGAGGTCGTGTTGATATTAGTGTTTGGTATTAAGATGTAAAACCGAGAAAAGAGTGTACAATTGTATGCTCTTTTCTTTATTTTATCTCTGTTAAGAGAGTTTGAAAGTGACTGTGTTTTATTTTAAAAAATTCTTAAATTATCAGTCTATTGCAACTTTTCTCATGTGGGTCATTTGGCTTGCTATTGGTTTTTCTTAGTGGTATACTAAAGTAGTAATCATTAAGAAGTGGTTACAAAAAATAATGAACGAGGTAAAGAAAATGGTAGAATTGAAAAAAGAAGCAGTAAAAGATGTAGCATCATTAACAAAATCAGCGCCAGTAGCATTGGCAAAAACAAAGGAAGTATTGAATCAAGCTGTTGCTGATTTATACGTGGCTCACGTGGCTTTGCACCAAGTACACTGGTACATGCGTGGTCGTGGTTTCCTTGTATGGCATCCAAAAATGGATGAGTACATGGATGCTCTTGATGGTCACTTGGATGAAATCAGCGAACGCTTGATTACACTTGGTGGAAGCCCATTCTCTACATTGACAGAATTCCTTCAAAACAGTGAAATCGAAGAAGAAGTTGGAGAGTTCCGCAATGTAGAAGAAAGTTTGGAACGTGTCCTTGAAATTTATCGTTACCTCATCACTCTTTTCCAAGAAGCTTTGGATGTGACAGATAAAGAAGGCGATGATGTAACCAATGATATCTTTGTTGGAGCTAAGGCTGACCTTGAAAAAACAGTCTGGATGCTTGCTGCAGAACTTGGACAAGCACCTGGTTTGTAAGAAATAGAATAATCATATAAAAATCTGTAGGAATTTTCTTACAGATTTTTTCTATTCTGTAAGCTATTCCAAACCAGTCTTTTTTTGAGTTTTTTGATAAAATAGTACTATCAGTGAAAAGGATGGAAGCATGACTAAGAAAATCGTAGCTATTTGGGCCCAGGATGAAGAGGGTGTGATTGGTAAGGACAATCGTCTGCCCTGGTATTTGCCAGCAGAATTGCAACACTTCAAAGAAACAACTCTGAATCATGCTATCTTGATGGGGCGTGTGACCTTTGATGGGATGGGACGTCGCTTGCTTCCAAAACGGGAGACACTGATTTTGACTCGTAACCCAGAAGAAAAGATAGACGAGGTTGTTACTTTTCAGGATGTCCAGTCTGTTCTTGACTGGTATCAGGGTCAAGACAAGAATCTCTATATTATCGGTGGGAAGCAGATTTTTCAGGCTTTTGAACCCTATTTGGATGAAGTGATTGTGACTCACATTCATACTCGGGTGGAGGGAGATACCTATTTTCCTGAAGAGTTTGATCTGTCTCTTTTTGAGACAGTTTCAAGCAAATCCTATAGCAAAGATGAGAAAAATCCTTATGATTTTACCATCCAATACCGCAAGAGAAAGGAAGTCTAATGGAACGTAGTATATTTGGTTTTTTCACAGCCATGTTGTGTTTGGTCTGTTTGCTTGCTGGAGCACAGGCTTTTCGTAAAAAGCGTTATGGACTTTCTGTCCTGCTCTGGTTAAATGCCTTTACCAATTTGGTCAATAGTGTTCATGCCTTTTACATGACCTTATTTTAGATAGAATGATAGTATAGAATAGAACGGAAGGAAATCATGCCTACAACTAGGAATAATGATATGATGGTTTATTGCTCATTTTGTGGCAAAAGCCAAGAAGAAGTACAAAAAATAATCGCAGGCAACAACGCCTTTATCTGTAATGAATGTGTAGAGTTAGCCCAGGAAATCATTCGGGAGGAGTTGGCTGAGGAAGTCTTGGCAGACTTGTCAGAAGTTCCAAAACCAATCGAACTTCTCCATATCTTGAACCACTATGTAATCGGTCAAGATCGTGCCAAGCGTGCCTTGGCTGTGGCGGTTTACAACCACTACAAACGCATCAATTTCCACGATACGCGTGAAGAGTCAGAAGATGTGGATTTGCAGAAGTCAAACATATTGATGATTGGCCCAACTGGTTCAGGGAAAACATTCCTTGCTCAGACCTTGGCTAAGAGCTTGAATGTGCCTTTTGCTATTGCAGATGCGACTGCTCTTACTGAGGCTGGTTATGTGGGTGAGGACGTGGAAAATATCCTCCTCAAACTCTTGCAGGCTGCTGACTTTAACATCGAACGTGCAGAGCGCGGGATTATCTACGTGGATGAAATTGACAAGATTGCTAAGAAGAGCGAGAACGTATCGATAACACGTGACGTTTCTGGTGAAGGGGTGCAACAAGCCCTTCTTAAGATTATCGAGGGAACTGTTGCCAGCGTACCGCCTCAAGGTGGACGCAAGCATCCGCAACAAGAAATGATTCAAGTGGATACTAAAAATATCCTCTTCATCGTGGGTGGTGCCTTTGATGGTATTGAAGAAATCGTCAAACAACGTCTGGGTGAAAAGGTTATCGGTTTTGGTCAAAATAACAAGGCGATTGACGAAAACAGCTCTTACATGCAAGAAATCATCGCAGAAGATATTCAAAAATTCGGGATTATCCCTGAGTTGATTGGACGTTTGCCTGTCTTTGCAGCTCTTGAGCAATTGACGGTTGAAGACTTGGTTCGCATCTTAAAAGAACCAAGAAATGCCTTGGTCAAACAATACCAAACCTTGCTTTCTTATGATGATGTCGAGTTGGAATTTGACGACGAAGCCCTTCAAGAAATTGCTAATAAAGCCATTGAACGCAAGACAGGGGCGCGTGGTCTTCGCTCGATTATCGAAGAAACCATGCTGGACGTTATGTTTGAAGTACCGAGTCAGGAAAATGTGAAATTGGTCCGCATCACAAAAGAAGCTGTCGATGGAACGGCTAAGCCAATTCTAGAGACAGCCTAGAGGTGACTATGGAACTTAATACACACAATGCAGAAATCTTACTCAGTGCGGCAAATAAGTCCCACTATCCGCAGGATGAACTGCCAGAGATTGCCCTAGCAGGGCGTTCCAATGTTGGTAAGTCTAGCTTTATCAATACCATGCTGAACCGTAAGAATCTGGCTCGTACGTCAGGGAAGCCTGGGAAAACCCAGTTACTCAACTTCTTTAATATTGACGACAAGATGCGCTTTGTGGATGTGCCTGGCTATGGCTATGCCCGCGTTTCCAAAAAGGAACGTGAAAAGTGGGGGCGTATGATTGAAGAGTATCTAACAACTCGGGAAAATCTCCGTGTGGTAGTCAGTTTGGTGGATCTTCGTCATGACCCGTCAGCAGATGATGTGCAGATGTACGAATTTCTCAAGTACTATGAGATTCCGGTCATCATCGTTGCGACTAAGGCAGACAAGATTCCTCGTGGTAAATGGAACAAGCATGAATCAGCAATCAAAAAGAAATTAAACTTTGACCCAAGTGACGACTTCATCCTCTTTTCATCTGTCAGCAAGGCAGGGATGGATGAGGCTTGGGATGCAATCTTAGAAAAATTGTGAGGAAAAGAAATGGCAAAAACAATTCATACAGATAAAGCTCCAAAGGCTATCGGGCCTTATGTTCAAGGAAAAATCGTTGGCAATCTTTTGTTTGCTAGCGGTCAAGTTCCCCTATCTCCTGAAACTGGGGAAATCGTTGGAGAAACAATCCAAGAACAGACAGAACAAGTCTTGAAAAACATCGGTGCTATTTTGGCAGAAGCAGGAACAGATTTTGACCATGTTGTCAAAACAACTTGCTTCTTGAGCGATATGAAAGACTTTGTTCCTTTTAACGAGGTTTACCAAACGGCCTTCAAAGAGGAATTTCCAGCTCGTTCAGCTGTGGAAGTAGCTCGTCTTCCTCGTGATGTAAAAGTCGAAATTGAAGTCATCGCAGAGATTGGATAAGCTAGTTGAAGTTTGGTGTTGCCAAACTTCTTTTGATATAAGGAGAAAAAGATGACAAAGAAACAACTTCACTTGGTGATTGTGACAGGGATGAGTGGTGCTGGGAAAACAGTGGCCATTCAGTCCTTCGAGGACTTGGGATATTTCACTATTGATAATATGCCGCCAGCTCTCTTGCCTAAGTTTTTGCAGTTGGTGGAAACAAAGGAAGACGACCATAAGTTGGCCTTGGTAGTGGATATGCGGAGCCGTTCTTTCTTCTCAGAGATTCAAGCTGTTTTGGATGAGTTGGAAAACAAGGAAGAACTGGACTTTAAAATTCTCTTTTTGGATGCAGCAGATAAGGAATTGGTTGCTCGTTATAAGGAAACCAGACGGAGCCACCCTCTAGCTGCAGATGGACGGATTTTGGATGGGATTAAGCTGGAACGTGAACTCTTGGCACCTTTGAAAAACATGAGCCAAAATGTGGTGGATACAACTGAACTCACTCCGCGTGAGCTGCGTAAAACCATTGCAGAGCAGTTTTCAGATCAAGAGCAAGCCCAGTCTTTCCGTATTGAGGTCATGTCTTTTGGCTTTAAATATGGAATTCCGATTGATGCGGACTTGGTCTTTGATGTTCGTTTCTTACCAAATCCCTACTACCTTCCAGAGTTACGAAATCAAACGGGTGTAGATGAACCAGTTTATGAATATGTTATGAACCATTCTGAGTCAGAAGATTTTTATCAACATTTGTTGGCCTTGATTGAGCCGATTTTGCCAAGTTACCAAAAGGAAGGGAAGTCTGTTTTGACCATTGCCATGGGTTGTACGGGTGGGCAACACCGTAGTGTGGCCTTTGCCAAACGCTTGGCACAAGACTTATCCAAGAATTGGCCTGTCAATGAAGGACATCGTGACAAAGACCGAAGAAAGGAAACGGTAAACCGTTCATGAGAAAACCAAAGATAACGGTGATTGGTGGAGGAACTGGGATCCCCGTCATTCTTAAAAGTCTGCGTGAAAAAGATGTGGAAATCGCTGCTATCGTAACGGTGGCGGATGATGGTGGTTCATCAGGTGAACTCCGAAAAAATATGCAACAATTGACACCGCCAGGTGATCTTCGTAATGTCCTTGTGGCCATGTCGGATATGCCTAAGTTCTATGAGAAGGTCTTTCAGTACCGCTTTTCTGAGGATGCAGGAGCCTTTGCTGGCCATCCATTGGGCAATCTCATCATTGCAGGTCTGTCAGAAATGCAGGGTTCGACCTATAATGCCATGCAGTTATTGAGCAAATTTTTCCATACAACTGGAAAGATTTATCCTTCCAGTGACCATCCTTTGACCCTGCATGCAGTCTTTCAGGATGGGACAGAAGTCGCTGGAGAGAGTCATATTGCAGACCATCCAGGTATGATTGACCATGTCTATGTGACCAATACCCTAAACGATGATACGCCTCTGGCTAGTCGTCGAGTGGTGCAGACCATTCTTGAAAGTGACATGATTGTCCTCGGACCTGGTTCTCTATTTACCTCTATTTTACCTAACATCGTGATTAAGGAAATCGGGCAGGCGCTTTTGGAAACCAAGGCAGAAATCGCCTATGTCTGCAATATCATGACCCAACGTGGGGAGACGGAACACTTTACAGATAGTGATCACGTGGAGGTCTTGCATTGTCATCTTGGTCGACCTTTTATCGACACTGTCTTGGTGAATATCGAAAAAGTTCCTCAGGAATACATGAATTCCAACCGCTTTGATGAATACTTGGTGCAGGTGGAACACGATTTTTCTGGTCTTTGTAAGCAAGTTCCGCGTGTGATTTCATCCAACTTCCTTCGTCTGGAAAATGGGGGTGCCTTCCATGATGGGGATTTGATTGTGGACGAATTGATGCGGATTATACAGGTGAGAAAATGAGTTTCACAGTAGCAGTAAAAGAAGAAATCTTAGGTCAGCACCATCTAAGTCGTCATGAATTATCTGCCATTATCAAGATGTCTGGTAGCATCGGTCTCTTGACTTCGGGTTTGACCTTGTCTGTCGTGACAGAAAATGCCAAGCTGGCTCGTCACCTCTATGAGTCCTTTCTCCATTTCTATGAAATCAAATCGGAAATTCGCCACCACCAACGGAGCAATCTCCGCAAGAATCGGGTCTATACTGTCTTTACTGATGAAAAGGTGCAGGACTTGTTGAGTGATTTGCACTTGGCAGACTCCTTCTTTGGCCTGGAAACAGGTATTGATGAGGAGATTTTATCGGATGAGGAAGCGGGTCGTGCTTATCTCTGTGGTGCTTTCTTGGCAAATGGGAGCATTCGTGACCCTGAGTCAGGCAAGTATCAGTTGGAAATCAGTTCTGTTTATCTTGACCACGCGCAAGGGATTGCCTCCCTTCTCCAGCAATTTTTACTGGATGCCAAAGTGCTTGAGCGAAAGAAGGGAGCTGTGACCTATCTCCAGCGTGCCGAAGACATTATGGACTTCTTGATAGTAATTGGAGCCATGAAGGCGCGTGACGATTTTGAGAGGGTTAAGATTTTACGAGAAACCCGTAACGACCTCAATCGGGCCAATAATGCCGAGACAGCTAATATTGCTCGGACAGTTTCTGCTAGCATGAAGACCATCAACAATATCAGCAAAATCAAAGACATCATGGGCTTAGAAAATCTGCCAGTGGACTTGCAGGAGGTAGCGCAGTTGCGGATTCAGCACCCAGACTACTCTATCCAGCAGTTAGCAGATAGCCTCAGCACTCCTCTGACCAAAAGTGGTGTTAACCACAGACTCAGAAAAATCAATAAGATAGCAGATGAACTATAAAACCACGAATCCTATGTGACTCGTGGTTCTTTTTTATAAACTAGTAGAGTGTTTTGGTTGTACTTTTTGCTCAGGGTCAATGTAGTTGATGGCATTGTTGACAGCAGTTGGAGCTTCTCCGAGACCTGTCGCAATCAGATCAATTTTTCCGTCATAGTAGCAACAGTCACCGATAGCATAGATACCTGCTTGGCTTGATTCCTGTTTGCTGTTAACAATAATCTTGTGGCGGTTGAGGTCCAGACCCCAGTTTTTAAGATTACCAACAGAAGATTTAAAACCATAGTTGACAAAGAGGTGGTCTAGGTCAATCGTTTCTGTTTCATCAGATTTGACTTTTGTGATTTCCAGTTTATCAAGCGTTTGTCCATCTCCAAGGAGTTGGCTAGGGACGAATGGTGTTTTGATGGCTACAGATGATTCCTGTAAGGCTTGGACACTATGCTCTAAGGCACGGAAATTATCTCTGCGGTGAACAAGGGTAGTTGGTGCGATTTTTTCAAAAGCCAAAGCCCAATCCACAGCTGAGTCTCCCCCACCAAGAATCGTCACTTTCTTACCAGCATATTGATGGATGTTGGAAACGTGGTAGTGGATATTTTCATAGTCTTCAACGTCTTCAAGTTCCAGCGGACGTGGTTTGAAGGCACCGCCACCCATAGCGATGATAACTGTTTTAGACAGGTGACTTCCTTTAGAAGTTGTGATGGCAAAGCCATCTTCTTGTTTTTCAATCTCAAGAACCGTTTCATTGAGGTGAATTGGGGTATCAAAACCGTTTAACTGTTCAATCAAGCGGTTAGTCAACTCTTCTCCAGTCAGGTTTGGGAAACCTGGTACGTCTAGGATTTCCTTTTCAGGATAGAGAATAGCAGGTTGTCCACCTAGTTGGGGAAGAGAGTCGATGATTTGAACTTTGGCTTGGCGAAGGTGGGCGTAAAAGGCCGCAAAAAGACCGACAGGACCACCACCTACAATGGTAATATCATAGAGTTGAGACATGGTTTCTCCTTTGTTTTTTCTAGTCAGTTTATTTTATCATATTTTTTCCTTAATTTAAAATGAAGTAGGATAGGGAAAAAAATGCCAGAAAAATGGTATAATAGAAAGGAACGTGTTTGGACAGAGAGGAGACAGCAGATGAACTTTCAACAATTATCCAACCTGCAATATTGGACTAGCTTGTTTTCTAGTCCTTGGAGTATTGCCATCAATGTGTTTGATATTTTGATTGTGGCCTATATTTTATATCGTTTTACAAAAGCGATAGCTGGTACCAAGATTATGATTTTGGTGCGGGGGGTCGTGATCTTTGTATTAGCCCAGGTTGTGGCCAATATCCTTGGCTTGACAACGATTTCTTGGTTGATTAATCAGATTATCACTTACGGGGTTATTGCTGCGGTTGTTATCTTCTCTCCAGAGATTCGGACTGGTTTGGAACGCTTGGGAAGGGCGACAGATTTCTTTTCTACTACTCAAATTAGTGCAGAGGAGCAAATGATTCGTGCCTTTGTCAAATCTGTTGAATATATGAGTCCTCGTAAGATTGGTGCCCTAGTTGCCATTCAACGAGTTCGCACCTTGCAAGAATACATTGCGACAGGGATTCCCTTGGATGCCAACATTTCAGCAGAACTCCTCATTAATATCTTTATCCCCAACACTCCCCTACACGATGGTGCTGTGATTATTAGAGGAAATCGAATTGCAGTAACCTCTGCCTACCTGCCTTTAACAGAAAGCACAGGGATTTCCAAGGAATTTGGGACCAGACACAGGGCGGCTATTGGCTTATCAGAAGTGTCTGATGCCTTGACCTTCATCGTCTCAGAGGAAACAGGTGGTATTTCTATTACTTACAATGGGGTCTTCAAGCATGATTTGACGATTGAAGAATTTGAAGCAGAGCTAAGAAGAATTCTTTTGCCAGCTGTTGAGGAAAAAGCCGGTTTCAAGGACCGTTTGCTAGGAGGTTGGAAATATGAGAAAAAATAGTTTATATATCATTTCATCTCTCTTTTTTGCTTGTGTCTTATTCATCTATGCAACGTCAACCAACTTTCAAAATAGCAATACCGCAAGGCAGGTTAAATCAGAAACCTACACCAATACGATAACGAACGTTCCTATCGATATTCACTATGATGATGACCAGTATTTCATTAGCGGATTTGCATCAGAAGTTTCAGTGATATTAACCGGAGCTAATCGTGTAAGCTTGGCCAGCGAAATGCAGGAAAGCACTCGTAAGTTTAAGGTCACAGCGGATTTGACGGATGCCAGTGTTGGAACGATTGAAGTTCCCTTGAATATTGAAAATCTTCCAAGTGGAATGACTGCTGTGGCAACGCCTCAAAAGATTACAGTGAAAGTTGGGAAGAAGGTTAAGCGAGATGGGATGATTGTTGTGCCACAAGTTGATCAAAACCAGATTGATCCCAAGTTACAAATCGATAGTGTAACCGTGTCAAATGAAAGGGTTTCTGTCACAACTGACCAAGAAACATTGGCTAAGATTGACAAAGTTATTGCGCTTTTACCAACTAGCGAACGTATAACAGGTCATTACAGTGGTTCAGTACCTTTGCAGGCAATCGACCGAAATGGTGTTGTATTACCAGTAGTTATCACTCCATTTGATACAACAATGAAGGTGACGACAAAACCTGTGGCACCAAGTTCAAGCACATCAAATTCAACTACAAGCAGTTTGTCAGAGACATCTTCGTCAACGAAAGCAACTAGTTCAAAAACGAATTAAAAATAGGAAAAGGATTTTATAAAATGGGTAAATATTTTGGGACTGATGGAGTCCGTGGAGAAGCTAACGTAGAACTAACGCCAGAATTGGCCTTTAAACTAGGACGTTTCGGAGGTTATGTTCTTAGCCAACATGAAACGGAAGCACCGAAAGTCTTTGTAGGGCGTGACACACGTATTTCAGGAGAAATGCTAGAATCGGCCTTGGTGGCAGGTCTCCTTTCAGTAGGAATTCACGTATACAAACTAGGCGTTTTGGCAACACCAGCAGTCGCTTACTTGGTCAAGACAGAAGGAGCAAGTGCCGGTGTCATGATTTCTGCTAGCCACAACCCAGCCCTTGATAATGGCATTAAGTTCTTTGGTGGTGATGGTTTCAAACTAGATGACGAAAAAGAAGCAGAAATTGAAGCCTTGCTAGATGCTGCGGAAGACACTCTTCCTCGTCCAAGCGCAGAAGGATTGGGAACCTTGGTAGATTATCCAGAAGGCTTGCGTAAGTATGAAGGCTACCTTGTTTCAACTGGAGCTCCTCTTGAAGGAATGAAGGTTGCTTTGGATACAGCCAATGGTGCAGCTTCTACAAGTGCCCGTCAAATCTTTGCGGATCTTGGCGCTCAATTGACTGTTATCGGGGAAACACCAGATGGTCTTAATATCAACCTTAATGTTGGTTCAACCCACCCAGAAACCCTTCAAGAAGTGGTCAAAGAAAGCGACTCAGCTATTGGTTTGGCTTTTGACGGAGACAGTGACCGCTTGATTGCTGTTGATGAAAATGGCGACATCGTTGATGGTGACAAGATTATGTACATCATCGGGAAATACCTTTCTGAAAAAGGACAATTGGCTCAAAATACAATTGTGACAACTGTGATGTCTAACCTTGGTTTCCACAAGGCCTTGGACCGAGAAGGTATTAACAAGGCAGTTACTGCAGTTGGCGACCGCTACGTTGTTGAAGAAATGAGAAAATCAGGCTACAACCTCGGTGGTGAACAGTCTGGTCACGTTATCTTGATGGATTACAATACAACTGGTGATGGTCAATTATCCGCTGTCC
The DNA here is from genome assembly GCF_023109105.1 of Streptococcus mitis. Taxonomy (GTDB): domain Bacteria; phylum Bacillota; class Bacilli; order Lactobacillales; family Streptococcaceae; genus Streptococcus; species Streptococcus mitis_BW. Next base: position 178,755 of record NZ_JALDTZ010000002.1, on the reverse strand, counting down.
AATTGACCAAAATCATGAAGGAAACTGGTAAGAGCTTGTCAGAGTTGGCAGCAGAAGTAACTATCTATCCACAAAAATTAGTCAATATCCGAGTGGAAAATGCTATGAAGGAAAAGGCCATGGAAGTGCCAGCTATCAAGGCTATTATCGAGAAGATGGAAGAAGAAATGGCGGGGAATGGCCGTATTCTTGTTCGCCCAAGTGGAACAGAGCCCCTCTTGCGAGTTATGGCAGAAGCGCCTACAACAGAAGAAGTGGACTACTATGTTGATACTATTGCAGACGTAGTTCGAGCTGAAATCGGGATTGACTAAATCCTAGAAAACTAGATGAAAATAAAAAATTATGGTACAATAGCATATAATATTGTAGCCGAGGGAGAAAGACATGAATCTTAAACGTGAACAAGAATTTGTTAGTCAGTATCATTTTGATGCGCGTAATTTTGAATGGGAAAATGAAAATGGAGCTCCTGAAACTAAGGTGGATGTGAACTTCCAATTGATTCAACATGACCAAGAAAATCAAGTGACTTCCTTGATTGTTATCTTGACTTTTATGATTGTATTTGATAAGTTTGTCATCAGTGGAACCATTTCACAGGTGAATCATATCGATGGTCGTATTGTCAATGAACCAAGTGAATTGAGCCAAGAAGAAGTGGAAACTTTGGCTCGTCCAAGTTTGAACATGCTCAACCGTTTGACTTACGAAGTAACTGAAATTGCATTAGACTTACCAGGAATCAATTTGGAGTTCTAATATGAAATTAGCTGTTATTACAGATTCTTCGGCTTATCTCAGTGCAGAGACCTTGCAAAGAGAGGATTTGTATGTCTTGGATATTCCTGTCAATATTGATGGTGAGGAGTATGTCGAAGGTATCAATCTGTCTGCTGAGGAATTTTACCAAAAAATGGCTCAGGCTTCTGAATTGCCTAAGACCAGTCAACCAAGCATTGCCAAGTTAGATGAGATTCTAACTTCGCTCAAAGAACAAGGTTATACCCATGCCTTGGGGCTTTTCTTATCTTCTGGAATTTCAGGTTTTTACCAAAATATCCAGTATATGATAGATGAATATGAGGGCTTGACCATTGCTTTTCCAGACACTTTGATTACAAGTGCTCCGTTAGGTATCATGGTTGAAAGCGTCTTTAATTGGCGAGATCAAGGCGATGATTTTGCTATTATTCAGGATAAGCTAGCTATTCAAATCAGCCGTACGTCAGCTTTTATCATGGTAGATGATTTGGATCATTTGGTAAAAGGTGGACGTCTTTCAAATGGGGCAGCTATTTTGGGCAATCTGCTAAGTATCAAGCCGATTCTTTATTTCAACGACCAAGGTGTGATTGAAGTGTATGAAAAAGTTCGTACTGAAAAGAAAGCAACCAAGCGCTTAATTGAGATTATCAAGGAAGCTACAGCTTCAGGCCAATACCGTATCATTGTCATTCACGGAAATGCTCCTGAAAAGGCTGAAGAATTGCGTCAGAACTTGCTTGAATCTGGCTTGGGTTCGGATATTTCACTTGCTACATTTGGTAGTGTCATTGGGACCCACCTAGGAGCAGGAAGTATTGCTCTAGGTTATATTCCAGTGATTTAGTTAGCGCTTCTCGGTTAGTTAAGAAATTTTGTATCATAGCAATTGAACACGCACGGAACCCTGTGTGAAAAAGATAGTTCTTCCAAGGAGTATCTACTCCTTGATCAGAGCTCCTATTTTCACTTTGTGTTCTTACAGGCTTTGTATCTTAGAAATTGAACACGGACTACCTGCCTCTTGAAAAAAGATGTATGTCTTGCCTTTCGTGGAAAGTCAGCGCCATTTCCTATTTTTCATGGACAGCTAAGGTCCTTTGTATCTTAGACAGGAGTAGAGATGAGTATTCGAGTAATTATTGCCGGTTTTAAAGGAAAGATGGGCCAGGCTGCTTGTCAGATGGTCTTGGCTGATCCAGACTTGGACTTGGTAGCAGTTTTGGATCCTTTTGAGTCTGAGTTAGAATGGCAGGGTATTCCTGTTTTCAAGGATAAGGTTGATTTAGCAGGCTTTGAAGCGGATGTCTGGGTAGATTTCACAACTCCAGCTGTTGCCTATGAAAATACACGCTTTGCTCTTGAAAATGGCTTTGCTCCAGTAGTTGGAACAACTGGTTTCACGAGTGAAGAAATTGCAGAGCTAAAAGAATTTTCTCGTTCCCAAAACTTGGGTGGCTTGATTGCCCCTAACTTTGCCTTGGGTGCTGTCTTGCTCATGCAATTTGCGACGCAGGCTGCCAAATATTTCCCAAATGTGGAGATTATCGAACTCCATCATGACAAGAAAAAAGATGCCCCGAGTGGAACAGCCATTAAAACAGCTGAGTTGATGGCAGAGGTTCGAGAGTCTATTCAGCAAGGTGCGCCTGATGAGGAAGAACTGATTGCGGGTGCTCGTGGTGCTGACTTTGATGGTATGCGTATTCACTCAGTTCGTTTGCCAGGCTTGGTAGCCCATCAGGAAGTCATCTTTGGTAATCAGGGAGAAGGATTGACCCTCCGTCATGACTCCTATGATCGTAGCTCCTTCATGACAGGGGTGAATTTGGGAATTAAAGAAGTTGTCAAGCGTCATGAGCTTGTCTATGGATTAGAACACTTATTATGAGATTAACGCAAATGCCTTCTGAATTTCAGAAGGCTTTACCAGTATTAGAAAAAATTAAAGAAGCAGGCTTTGAAGCTTATTTTGTTGGGGGTTCTGTTCGAGATGCCCTCCTCAATCGTCCTATCCATGATGTGGATATTGCGACTTCTTCTTATCCTGAGGAAACCAAGCAGATTTTTCCGCGAACAGCCGATATCGGAATTGAGCATGGAACCGTCTTGGTTTTAGATGGTGACGAGGAGTATGAAGTAACCACCTTTCGGACCGAAGATGTCTATGTAGACTATCGTAGACCGAGTGCAGTTTCCTTTGTCCGCTCATTAGAAGAAGACCTTAAGCGCCGTGATTTCACAGTCAACGCCTTTGCCTTGGATGAGACAGGGGGAATCATTGACTTGTTCCATGGTTTAGAAGATTTGGAAAACCAAGTCTTGCGAGCAGTTGGAGTGGCCAGTGAGCGTTTCAACGAAGATGCTTTGCGGATTATGCGTGGTTTCCGTTTTCAGGCCAGTCTTGGCTTTGAACTTGAGCCAGAAACCTTTAAAGCTATGAAGACCTTGACGCCACTTTTGGAGAAAATTTCTGTAGAGCGTACCTTTGTCGAGTTTGATAAACTCTTGCTGGCTCCATTTTGGAGAAGGGGCTTGGTTTCCATGATGGAGAGTCAAGCTTATGACTATCTTCCAGATATGGCATCTAGCAAGGACAAGCTTAATAGATTGTTTGATTTGGGGACTGCTTTCACCTTTGAATCCTCTGAACAAGCCTGGGCGGCTCTACTGTGGGTTTTGGAGGTTGAAAATGCGCAGCCCTTTTTGAAGGCTTGGAAGACCTCACGTCAATTTGCCAAGCAAGTTCAGGATTTACTGACTATTTTGGCTTTGCGTGAAAAGGGAGAATTGAGCAAACGTGATTGTTACAGCTTTGACTTGGATTTACTTTTACAGGCTGAGAATCTTCGTCAGGCTCAAGGGAAAGCAGTCAATCCGCAAGTCATAACAGAAACCTACCAGAGTTTGACCATTCATGATAAAAAAGAAATCCAAATCAACGGTGGTATTTTGATTAAGGAATATGGCTATCAGCCGGGACCAGACTTGGGAGAGATTTTAGCAGAGATTGAGTATGCCATTGTCGATGGAGAATTGGAAAATGACCGTCAAGCCATCCATGTTTACCTGAGGGAGAAAAAATGAGTGATTTTATCGTTGAAAAACTAAGCAAGTCCGTTGGTGACAAGACCGTTTTTAAGGATATTTCCTTTATTATCCATGATTTAGACAGAATCGGTCTAATCGGTGTCAATGGCACGGGTAAAACCACCCTTTTAGATGTCCTTTCTGGTGTTTCTGGCTTTGATGGGGATGTCTGTCCCTTTTCAGCTAAGAATGATTACCAGATTGGTTACTTGACCCAGGATCCTGATTTTGATGATAGCAAGACGGTTTTGGATACGGTCCTATCCAGCGACCTCAAGGAAATCCAGCTCATTCGTGAGTATGAATTGATCATGCTCAACTACAGTGAGGACAAGCAGGCCCGTTTGGAACGGGTCATGGCTGAAATGGACTCTCTTCAAGCTTGGGAAATTGAGAGTCAGGTCAAGACGGTTCTCAGCAAGTTAGGCATTCAGGATTTATCCACTCCAGTTGGAGAATTGTCAGGTGGTTTGAGAAGACGAGTCCAGTTGGCGCAAGTTTTACTTGGCAACCACGACCTCTTGCTTTTGGATGAACCGACCAACCACTTAGATATTGCGACTATTGAGTGGCTGACCCTCTTTTTAAAAAATTCTAAGAAGACAGTTCTCTTTATCACTCACGATCGTTATTTCCTAGATGCACTGTCAACACGGATTTTCGAGTTGGACAGAGCAGGATTGACAGAGTATCAAGGGAATTATCAGGACTATGTTCGCCTTAAGGCGGAACAAGACGAGCGCGATGCAGCTCTTCTCCACAAAAAGGAACAACTTTATAAGCAAGAATTGGCCTGGATGCGCAGACAACCGCAGGCGCGTGCGACCAAGCAGCAGGCTCGTATTAATCGTTTCCATGACCTGAAAAAGGAAATTTCAGGTGGCATTGCTGAGACAGACTTGACCATGAACTTTGAAACCAGTCGGATTGGGAAGAAAGTCATCGAGTTTCAGGATGTTTCCTTTGCCTATGAACACAAGCCCATTTTGCAAGATTTTAACCTCTTGGTGCAGGCCAAAGACCGTATTGGAATTGTTGGGGACAACGGTGTTGGAAAATCAACTCTGCTTAATCTGATTGCAGGAAGTCTTGAGCCGACAGCAGGTCAAGTTGTGATTGGGGAAACTGTTCGCATCGCCTATTTCTCTCAGCAAATTGAGGGTTTGGATGAAAGTAAGCGAGTGATCAATTACTTGCAGGAAGTGGCAGAAGAGGTCAAGACCAGCGGTGGTTCTACGACTTCGATTGCAGAGTTGCTGGAGCAGTTCCTTTTCCCTCGTTCGACGCATGGAACCTTGATTGAGAAATTATCTGGAGGAGAGAAAAAACGTCTTTATCTCCTCAAATTGCTCTTGGAGAAACCAAATGTTCTTCTTTTAGACGAGCCAACCAATGACCTAGATATTGCTACTTTGACAGTCTTGGAGAATTTCTTGCAGGGTTTTGCAGGGCCTGTCTTAACTGTTAGCCATGATCGCTATTTCTTGGACAAGGTAGCGACCAAGATTCTCGCTTTTGAGGATGGCAAGATTCGTCCTTTCTTTGGTCATTACACCGACTATCTTGATGAAAAAGCCTTTGAAACAGAGATGGCCAATCAAGTGCAAAAGGCCGAAAAGAAAAAAGTCGTCAAAGTCCGTGAAGATAAGAAACGCATGACTTACCAAGAAAAGCAGGAGTGGGCAAGCATTGAAGGCGATATTGAAGCCTTGGAAAACCGTATCGCTGCTATTGAAGAGGAAATGCAAGCCAACGGCTCTGACTTTGGTAAACTAGCTACTCTCCAAAAAGAATTGGATGAGAAAAACGAAGCACTCTTTGAAAAATACGAACGCTATGAATATTTAAGTGAGTTGGCGTGATGGAAGAAGTCATTAAACGTAGTCCCAAGAAAATCATTTGGAATGCCTTGTTTGGCTTGGTTTCAGTGCTTTTATTGTTGTTAGCTCTCTATTATTTCCATTCGCATTCGCAAAAAGGGACCAGATTTTATACGATAAGTCTTTTGTTAATGCTAGTTTTACTTTCTTATGTTGGAGTAGGAGTTTATCTGACTTACAGACTTTTAAGCTCGGATAAGGAATATTTGAGATTTACTGTTCAGGGGTTTTACTACAAACCGAATCCAAAGAAACCCAGTCATTTCTATGCTTGGACTGATGTAGAGGAATTTTCCTTCTCTCGAATTCGAGGGAAGTATAGGGATTCCTATCGGATTGAAGTTTATTTTAAAAACAAGGAAAATGTGCAATCTCAATCACTTCTAGCTCTAATGAAGAGAAGGTGTTTCCCTTTTCATCAATCAGCAGATTTGATCATCCCTATCTTTCTATTAGATGTAGGTCTTCCTGAAAGGGTATACGATACTATGAAGTACTATGAAAGAGAATGGCGTATCGAACAAAATCGTCAAGCAAGAAAACAGACAAAACAAGCTTCGAAAACCAAATCTTCTAAACACTTATGAGATAGTTTAGGTTAAAGAAAATCAATCAAAAAAGCCCTATCCACTGGATAGGGTTACTGTTGGTCTTCTTTTTTTGTTTCTTGGTGGAAGATATTTTGCCAAGTCTCATGGCGACGCCAGATACTGGTATGAACGATACCGTCTAGCTCATAGCAGATGAGTTTGGTTTTTTGACTGATAGAAGTGATTTGGATGTCCTTGATAGCTGAATTTAACTCTTTTTCAGCCTTATAAGCCTCTTTATCCATCTGCTTTCCATCTTGGCGGATATAGACAAAGTCTTCGGCTAGGAGTTCTTGTAATTGATTTCCTTGGTCAATCAATTGTTCACGCATGAGCAATTTTTTATAGACATTGTCTAAAATTTCATCCTCAGGGATAGGCGCCGGCTCGATATGGATATCGGTATCAAAGACGCCAAAACGTTCCTCCAGCATAGACTCGACCTGATCCGCGATTTCATGACTTTCGTAAACAGACAAGTCTGGATTCATTTCTAACGTGATATCCAGATAGATGTTGCTACCGTAGGTGCGACCTCTTTGGGATTTGACCTTACTAATCTTTGGAATTTCCATAATGGCCTTTTGATAGTCCTCAAGCAGACGGTCATCGAAGCCATCTGAAAGGCTAAAGGAAGACTCGATGAAGATATCATAGGCAGTTTTCAAGATAAAGAAGGTGATGACAATAGCAACCAGTTTATCCACAATGGGATAATTGAAACTGCTGGCCAGGATGGCGATGGTAGTTCCAAGTGAAGTAACAGCGTCAGAAAGATTGTCCTTGGCGGCGGCCTTGAGTGCCTTGGAGTTGGATTTCTTACTGAGGCGAGTGTTGTAGAGATACACCACAAACATAATCGCTGCAGAAATGATTCCTAGAGTTGCACCAAGAGGATCAATGACCGTTTCTTCCCGACTGAGAATTTTTTGAATGGTATCCCTCAGCACATCAAAGCCAACATAGAACATGATGATAGAAGTGATCAAGCTGGCCAAATCTTCAATCTTCCAGTGGCCGAAACGATGGCCACGGTCAGCAGGCTGGCGCGCCATCCGAATCCCAATCAAGAGGGCGACATTTCCAATGATGTCCGAAACGTTGTTAAAACCATCGGCCACCAAACTGGATGAATGGAGGAGGTGACCAGTCGCTAATTTGGCTGCAGACAAGATTAAATAGGTCGAAATACTGATAATGGCCCCACGCTCAGCTAACTTGAGATTTGAGATAGATTGCTTCATTCAACTTCCTTTCTAGTCACATAGCATTCTACCATTATACTGGTTTTCAAGGGAAAATTCAAATAAGTCAGTTTTTACTCTTTGAAAACTTTTCAAAATTTGGTATAATAGTACTACTCAAGGGAGTAGCTGGCAGAAACCTGTGATAGTGTCGTCATTCCGAATTTTATACTGAAAAGTATGCTTTCCGGCCCTATCTTAAACAGCGAGACTTGTTATGACTAACAGGTCTCTTTTTGTTTGTCGTGAAAAGATGCGATGAGGGAAAAGAGAGTCTGTTTTGCACACAATGTCAAGGAGGAGACACATGTCAAAAGAACAAAAACGCCAAGCGTTTTACACTCAGAGTCCTGAAGAGGTCTTGAAGGCTGTGGATGCGACCGAGCAAGGTTTGTCATCAAGTGAGGCTGAAAAGCGCCTTGCCGAATTTGGCCACAATGAACTCGAAGAAGGCGAGAAACGATCAATTCTAGTCAAATTCATCGAACAATTTAAGGATTTGATGATTATTATCCTAGTTGCGGCAGCAATCTTGTCAGTCGTGACTTCTGGTGGGGAAGATATCGCAGATGCCATTATCATCCTAGCCGTGGTTATCATCAACGCTGCCTTTGGTGTTTACCAAGAAGGGAAAGCCGAAGAAGCTATCGAAGCTCTCAAATCTATGTCTAGTCCAGCTGCTCGGGTTCTTCGTGATGGGCACATGGCTGAGATTGATTCTAAAGAATTGGTACCAGGTGATATCGTTGCCCTTGAAGCTGGCGATGTGGTACCAGCAGACCTACGTTTGCTAGAAGCCAATTCTCTTAAAATCGAAGAAGCAGCTCTTACAGGTGAGTCTGTTCCAGTTGAAAAAGACCTGACAGTTGATCTTGCTGCAGATGCTGGTATTGGTGACCGTGTCAATATGGCCTTCCAAAACTCAAATGTGACTTATGGTCGTGGTCTTGGTGTTGTTGTCAATACAGGTATGTACACGGAAGTTGGTCATATCGCTGGCATGCTCCAAGATGCGGATGAGACGGATACACCACTCAAACAAAACTTGAACAACCTTTCTAAGGTCTTGACCTATGCTATCTTGGTCATTGCCCTTGTTACTTTTGTAGTGGGTGTCTTCATTCAAGGGAAAAATCCACTTGGTGAGTTGATGACCTCTGTTGCCCTTGCTGTTGCAGCCATCCCAGAAGGACTTCCTGCTATCGTAACTATCGTTCTTGCCCTTGGTACTCAAGTTTTGGCAAAACGAAACTCTATCGTTCGGAAGTTGCCAGCAGTTGAAACCCTTGGTTCAACTGAAATCATTGCTTCTGATAAGACTGGTACGCTGACTATGAACAAGATGACAGTTGAAAAAGTCTTCTACGATGCAGTCCTACATGACTCGGCTGATAACATTGAACTAGGTCTTGAAATGCCTCTTCTTCGTTCAGTTGTCTTAGCCAATGATACGAAAATCGATGTGGAAGGCAACCTGATTGGTGACCCAACCGAGACAGCCTTCATTCAGTATGCCTTGGATAAGGGTTACGATGTCAAAGGTTTCTTAGAGAAATATCCTCGTGTAGCTGAGTTGCCATTTGACTCTGACCGTAAGCTCATGTCAACGGTTCACCCATTGCCAGATGGTCGTTTCCTTGTGGCAGTCAAAGGTGCGCCAGACCAACTTTTGAAACGTTGTGTTCTTCGTGATAAGGCTGGGGATATTGCTCCGATTGATGAGAAGGTTACAAACCTTATTCATACAAACAACTCTGAAATGGCCCACCAAGCCTTGCGTGTCCTTGCAGGTGCTTATAAGATTATTGATAGTATTCCAGAAAATCTTACTTCTGAAGAATTAGAAAATGATTTAATCTTTACTGGTTTGATCGGAATGATTGACCCTGAACGTCCTGAGGCGGCTGAGGCTGTTCGTGTGGCTAAGGAAGCGGGAATCCGTCCAATTATGATTACGGGTGACCATCAAGACACAGCAGAAGCTATTGCCAAACGTTTGGGAATCATTGATGCAAACGATACAGAAGGCCACGTTTTAACTGGTGCAGAGCTCAACGAACTGTCTGATGAAGAATTTGAAAAAGTAGTTGGTCAGTATTCTGTTTATGCCCGTGTGTCTCCAGAACACAAGGTTCGTATCGTGAAAGCTTGGCAAAAACAAGGTAAGGTCGTTGCCATGACAGGTGACGGTGTCAATGATGCGCCAGCTCTGAAAACAGCAGATATCGGTATCGGTATGGGAATCACTGGTACAGAGGTTTCTAAGGGTGCATCTGACATGATTCTTGCAGATGATAACTTTGCGACCATCATCGTCGCAGTAGAAGAAGGACGTAAGGTCTTTTCAAACATTCAAAAGACCATTCAGTACCTACTTTCTGCCAATACTGCTGAAGTATTAACCATCTTCCTGTCAACCTTGTTTGGTTGGGACGTCTTGCAGCCAGTTCATCTTTTGTGGATTAACTTGGTAACGGATACCTTCCCAGCTATTGCTCTTGGTGTTGAACCTGCTGAGCCTGGTGTCATGAACCATAAACCACGTGGACGCAAGGCAAGCTTCTTCTCAGGTGGTGTTTTCAGTTCTATCATCTATCAAGGTGTACTCCAAGCAGCTATTGTTATGAGTGTTTATGGCCTTGCGATTGCTTACCCAGTTCATGTGGGTGACAATCATGCTATTCACGCAGATGCCCTTACTATGGCCTTTGCAACCCTTGGTTTGATTCAGCTTTTCCATGCCTATAATGTGAAATCTGTTTACCAATCCATCTTAACAGTTGGACCATTCAAGTCTAAGACCTTTAACTGGTCTATCTTGGTATCCTTCATTCTTCTTATGGCAACAATCGTCGTAGAACCACTTGAAGGTATCTTCCATGTAACCAAACTAGACTTGTCACAATGGGGAATCGTTATGGCTGGAAGCTTCTCAATGATTATTATTGTCGAAATTGTTAAGTTCATCCAACGTAAACTCGGCTTTGACAAGAATGCGATTTAAGTGAGGTTTCTGATGTCAGCATATCAATTACCGACCGTATGGCAGGATGAAGCTAGTAATCAAGGAGCCTTTACAGGACTAAATAGATCAACAGCAGGCGCGCGTTTCGAACAAAACTTGCCAAAAGGAGAACAACCTTTTCAGCTTTATTCACTGGGAACACCAAATGGTGTGAAGGTCACTATCTTATTAGAAGAATTACTAGAAGCTGGTTTTGAGCAAGCAGCTTACGACTTATATAAGATTGCTATTATGGATGGGGATCAATTCGGATCAGACTTTGTGAAGCTCAATCCCAATTCCAAGATTCCAGCCTTATTGGACCAGTCTGGGACTGAAGAAGTAAGAGTCTTTGAGTCTGCTCATATTCTTCTTTACCTTGCTGAGAAATTTGGAGCCTTTTTACCAAGCAATCCTGTGGAAAAGGTAGAAGTTTTGAATTGGCTATTCTGGCAAGCAGGTGCTGCACCTTTTCTAGGTGGGGGATTTGGACATTTCTTTAATTATGCCCCTGAAAAATTGGAATATCCAATTAATCGTTTTACGATGGAAGTGAAACGCCAGTTGGATTTATTGGATAAGGAATTGGCTCAGAAACCTTATATTGCAGGCAATGACTATACGATTGCAGATATTGCTATTTGGTCTTGGTATGGACAGTTAGTCCAAGGAAACCTTTATCAAGGTTCTGCAAAATTCTTAGATGCCTCAAGTTACCAGAATCTAGTAAAATGGGGAGAAAAAATTGCCAATCGTCCAGCTGTTAAGCGTGGCTTGGAAGTAACTTATAAAGAAATTAAATAGTAAAAAAGTCATCTTCGGATGGCTTTTTGCTACAGTTGAGGGAAAGGGCTTGCAGTTATCAGCTTTTGTGCTATAATTGCTATAATATAGTAAACATCTAGAGGAGTGTGAGGAAGTGGAAAAGAAAATTGTGAAGGATATCTTATTTTTATCCCAGGTGTCTCAGACGGCAAGTCAGGAAGACCTGTATCTTGCCAGAGATTTGCAGGATACCCTGCTTGCGAATCGTGAGACCTGTGTTGGTCTAGCTGCCAATATGATTGGGGTGCAGAAGCGCGTGATTATCTTTAATCTTGGCTTGGTTCCCGTGGTCATGTTTAACCCAGTTCTCCTATCCTCTGAAGGACCTTATGAGACAGAAGAAGGCTGTTTGTCCTTGATGGGTGTGAGACCTGCTAAGCGTTATGAAACTATAAGGATTTCCTATCGTGACAGCAAGTGGCAGGAACAGACTATTACCTTGACAGGCTTCCCAGCTCAGATTTGCCAGCATGAACTAGATCACTTGGAAGGACGAATCATTTAGGAGGAAAGCAAATGAAACGAATAGTCTTTGAATTTATTTTTATCGCAACGACCTGGTATATCTTTTTACCGCCTCTTAACCTGACCAGCTGGGAATTTCTCTTTTTTCTCTGTGGGCATTTGCTGCTTGTGGCAATCTTATTTGGCTTTGGCAAGGGAATCAATCTGGTCAAAACAGTTCATGTGCGCCACGGCAAGGCGGAAGCTGCCTTAAATCTTGAAGGTTTCAAAATCAATCGGTTAGGTAAAGTTCTTTTTGCTTCTATTGGAGGGATTCTTCTCTTGGCAGCTTTGGTTTCCTTGGTAACTTCCAGCATTTTTCAGGCTAAAAATTATGCCAATGTAGTCACGGTTACGGAAAAAGACTTTACTGAATTTCCTAAGACTGACACCAGTAAGGTTCCTATCTTAGATAGAAGTACCGCTGAAAAAATTGGTGACCGTTACTTGGGTTCCCTGACGGATAAGGTGTCGCAGTATGTAGCGGCAGATACCTATACCCAATTGACAATTGATGGGAAACCTTATCGGGTTACGCCACTAGAATACGCAGACCCTATTAAATGGTTTAACAATCAGGCCAAGGGAATCGGCGAGTATATCAAGGTGGACATGGTGACTGGAAATGCGGACTTGGTGGACTTGAAGACACCAATCAAGTATTCGGACTCGGAGTATTTTAACCGTGATGTCAAACGCCACCTGCGCTTTAAGTACCCAACAAAAATCTTCAAGACTCCATCATTTGAGGTGGATGATGAGGGCAATCCTTTCTATGTAGCAACGGTTTACCAAAAGCAATTTGGGCTTGCGGTTCCCCGTCCTGTTTCAGTCATTATCTTGGATGCCACAAATGGAGAAACCAAGGAGTACAGCTTGGCGGATGTTCCAGAATGGGTGGACAGGGTCTATCCAGCTGAGGAAACCATTGAGCAAATCAACTACAACGGCAAGTACAAGGACGGTTTCTGGAATGCCATGATTTCCAAGAAAAATGTGACCCAGACTACCAAGGGCTATAATTACTTGTCTATCGGCAATGACATCTATCTCTACACAGGTGTGACGTCGGCCAATGCAGATGAAAGTAACCTTGGCTTCATCCTTGAAAATATGCGAACAGGGGAAATCACTAAGTACAGCTTGGCTTCTGCGACCGAAGAATCAGCCCGTGAATCAGCCGAAGGTGCTGTTCAGGAGAAATCCTACAAGGCAACCTTCCCAATTCTCATCAACCTCAATGACAAACCTCTCTACATCATGGGCTTGAAGGACAATGCGGGCTTGGTCAAAGAGTACGCTCTGGTAGACGCAGTCGAGTACCAAAATGTTATCGTAGCTACTACAGTAGAAGAACTGCTCAGCAAGTACGCCAATAAAAACGACCTTGAGATTGATAATGAAACCACAGAAAGCATCAAGGGTGTGGTAGCAGACCTCAAATCAGCTGTTATCAAGGGCGACACCGTCTACTTCTTTAAAGTTGATGGCAAGATTTACAAGGTTAAAGCCTCAGTATCCGATGACCTTCCTTACCTTGAAAATGGTAAAACCTTCGAAGGTCAAGTAGGAAAAGACAATTATCTCAAGACCTTTAAAGTGCAGTAAAAACAGCTTTATTTTAAAAATATAAGTTATAATAAGGTAAATTAAGACTAATGGAGGACAAACAAATGGGGTTTTATTTGATGGTTGCTTCCATGCTACTCGGACTGCTCGCTTTGAAGATAGGTTTTTCTCAGTTCAAGGAGAAAAAAGATAAATTCTTTTCTATCTTAACAAGTTTAGCTGGCACAGCCCTTGTTCTCGTAGCTATCTGGTTAGGATGGCCAAAATAAACAGATAAACCTCGGTCAAACCGAGGTTTTTTAGATGAATTTCTTGGTAGTGGCTCAAAAATATGCTACACTATTCATATGAAAATTTTAATCCCAACAGCAAAAGAAATGAACACAGATTTGCCAAGTATCGAGGAAACTCCTTTAAGACCAGAAAGTCAGGCTGTGCTTGATGCCTTGGCCCTCTATTCTGCTAGTCAATTGGAGAGCTTTTACAAGGTATCAGCTGAGAAGGCAGCGGAAGAATTTCAGAATATCCAAGCTTTGAAAAACCAAACTGCTCAACACTACACAGCCTTGAAACTTTTTGATGGGCTTATGTACCGTCACATTAAGAGAGACAAACTGACCGAGGTAGAACAAGTCTATCTTGAAAATCATGTCTTCATCACGTCGGCTTTGTACGGAGTCGTTCCAGCCTTGTCACCTATGGCTCCTCACCGTTTGGACTTTTTGATGAAGTTAAAAGTCGATGGTAAGACTTTGAAGAGCCATTGGAAGGCAGCCTATGATGAAGCCATGAATGGTGAAGACCTAATTTTCTCCCTCTTGTCGTCCGAGTTTGAGACTGTATTTTCTAAGGAAATCAGAGAAAAGATGGTGACCTTCAAATTCATGGAGGATAGAGGTGGGCAGCTGAAGATTCATTCAACTATTTCAAAGAAAGCGCGTGGTGCCTTCCTGACAGCCCTAATAGAAAATCAAGTACAGACGGTGGAGGAAGCTCGTTGCTTAAGCTTTGCAGGATTTGTCTACCGAGAAGACCTGTCCCAGCCACAGGAATTGGTTTTTGTAAAGGAAGTATGAGAAGATATTTTGTATTGGACAATATGTATCATCAGCTATTTTAGTTTGTAAATGAGAAAAAGCGAACAAGCTAGCCTTCTGAGTGTCAGAAAAGTAGTCTTGTTCGCTTTTTTTATGTTAGTTAGTTTAGTTACTTGATAGCATTGACCAAGTCTTGAGCTTGTTTTTCAAGTGAGTTTAGGACTGTTTCTTCAAGAACCAATTTTCCGTCTGCCCAAGCAGAGTCGTTAACACGTGCAGCAGTAAAGTCACCAACGACTTGTGTACGGATAAATGGCAAGAGGTCTTTGTAGATAGCGAAGAGTTGATCGTGACCTGCATTGGCTACAGATGAGACTGTGACAAACTTGTCTTGAATGGCAGAAGCACCACGTGTATCAGACAAGTCAAGGGCACGAGATAGCCAGTCAAGCAAGTTTTTCACTGTTCCAGGGATAGAGAAGTTGTAGACTGGAGAGAAGATCCAGATAGCATCAGCAGCGAGAACTGCTTCACGAGCAGCAGCTACAGCTGGATGTGTTGGAACTTCCAAATCTTGGCTGAAGAGAGGAAGGGCTGAATAATCGAGGTAGCTAACTTCCGCTTTACCAGCAAGTGCTTTTTCAGCCTCGAGAGCCATTTGGTGGTTGAAAGAATCTTGACGTAGTGATCCGACGATAAATAATACTTTTTTAGACATGATGTGTCTCCTTTTTTTAAAATTTCCGAGAACTTTCTCGTTGTTATAAAATATATTACAACAAAACAACTTGCAAGAGATTTGCTCAGAGTTTATTTGAGAATTATAAAATTGCAGAAACTCTAGTCACTTGCTATTGGAAAAGTAAGAACTGTTTTTTGGATTCTGGTTTACTTTGAAGGAAGAAATAAAATTGTTTGCTTATACTCAATGAAAATCAAAGAGCAAACTAGGAAGCTAGCCGTAGACAGTACTTGAGTACGGCAAGGCGAAACTGACGTGGTTTGAATTTGATTTTCGAAGAGTATTCTTATATTCACTTGTAATAAAGCCTAATAGATGGTAAAATAGACGAGTGAAAAAAAGACAAAAAAAAGCAAAAAATAATCTACTGTGGCAGTATGGTCTAGGGATGACGATTTTGTTTGTGGTTATCAGTGCTTCCTTCCTGTATCTGGTTTCTCTTAGCATGAAACCCTATCAAACAGCTAAAAGTGAAGGAGAAAAATTAGCTCAGCAGTATGCAGGATTAGAGCAGTCTAATCAGGTTGATTTGTATAATGGCTTGGAATCCTATTACAGCGTTCTTGGTCGTAATAAACAGCAAGAAGCACTTGCTGTCCTGATTGGAAAAGATGACCATAAGATTTACGTTTATCAGCTAAATCAGGGTGTTTCACAAGAAAAAGCGGAAGCTGTTTCTAAGGAAAAAGGAGCTGGCGAGATTGACAAGATTACCTTTGGACGTTATCAAGAAAAGCCAATCTGGGAAGTCAAGTCAGGAACTGATTTTTATCTAGTAGATTTTGAAACAGGAGCATTGGTCAATAAGGAGGGCCTATGAAACTATCCAACCGTGTTTTAGAAATGGAAGAAAGTGTGACCTTGGCTGCTGGAGCCCGTGCCAAAGCACTGAAGGCTGAGGGAAGAGATATCCTGTCTCTAACCTTGGGTGAGCCAGATTTCACTACTCCAAAAAATATCCAAGATGCCGCCATTGCATCGATTCAAGATGGGCGTGCTTCTTTTTATACAGTAACCTCAGGTCTGCCAGAGCTCAAGGCAGCGATCAATGCCTATTTTGAGCGCTTTTACGGCTATTCTGTAGCGCCAAATCAAGTGACAGTCGCTGCGGGAGCCAAATATTCTCTCTATACCTTCTTTATGGCTGTGGTCAATCCAGGTGATGAAGTTATCATCCCAACCCCCTACTGGGTCAGCTATGGCGACCAGGTCAAGATGGCAGAAGGTGTTCCAGTCTTTGTTCCTGCTAAGGAAGATAATCATTTTAAGGTGACTGTAGAGCAGTTGGAAGCAGCTCGCACAGACAAGACCAAGGTTTTGGTGCTGAATTCGCCATCCAATCCGACAGGAATGATTTACACCCGTGAGGAACTCTTGGCAATAGGAAATTGGGCTGTAGAAAATGATATTCTCATCCTTGCAGATGATATCTATGGGCGCTTGGTCTATAATGGCCATGAATTCACACCGATTTCTAGCTTATCTGAAGCGATTCGCAAGCAAACAGTGGTCATCAATGGTGTGTCTAAAACCTATGCTATGACTGGTTGGCGGATTGGCTATGCCGTCGGAGAAGCAGACATTATCGCTGCCATGTCTAAGATTGCAGGTCAAACGACTTCGAACTCTTCAGCAGTAGCCCAGTATGCAGCAGTTGAGGCTCTATCAGGTGAGCAAGATACTGTAGAAAACATGCGTCAGGCTTTTGAGGAACGATTAAATACCATCTATCCCCTTCTTGCCGAGGTGCCTGGATTTGAGGTGGTCAAACCACAAGGAGCCTTCTACCTCTTCCCAAATGTCAAAAAGGCAATGGAGATGAAAGGTTATACGGATGTGACAGAATTTACAACTGCTATCCTAGAAGAAGCTGAAGTGGCCTTGGTAACGGGAGCTGGCTTCGGAGCTCCAGAAAATGTACGCCTCAGTTATGCGACAGACCTAGACACGCTTAAAGAAGCAGTTAAACGCTTGAAAGCATTTATGGAAAAATAAAAGAAAAAGAAAAGGAAAAATAATGACAAAACGTGTAACGATTATTGATGTAAAAGACTATGTTGGTCAGGAAGTGACGATTGGCGCTTGGGTTGCCAACAAATCAGGAAAAGGAAAAATCGCTTTCTTGCAATTGCGTGATGGAACGGCCTTCTTCCAAGGTGTAGCCTTCAAACCAAACTTTGTAGAAAAATTTGGTGAAGAAGTGGGACTTGAGAAGTTTGATGTGATCAAACGCTTAAGCCAAGAAACTTCTGTTTATGTGACAGGTATTGTCAAAGAAGACGAACGTTCTAAATTTGGTTATGAGTTGGATATTACAGACATTGAAGTAATTGGTGAATCTCAAGACTACCCAATTACACCAAAAGAACACGGAACAGACTTCTTGATGGATAACCGCCACTTGTGGTTGCGTTCACGCAAACAAGTCGCTGTTATGCAAATCCGTAACGCAATCATTTATGCAACTTATGAGTTCTTTGACAAGAACGGCTTCATGAAGTTTGATAGCCCAATTCTTTCAGGAAATGCTGCGGAAGACTCTACAGAACTTTTTGAAACGGACTACTTCGGAACTCCAGCCTACTTGAGCCAATCAGGTCAGCTTTACCTAGAAGCAGGTGCTATGGCTCTTGGTCGTGTCTTTGACTTTGGTCCCGTATTCCGTGCTGAAAAATCAAAAACTCGCCGTCATTTGACTGAGTTCTGGATGATGGACGCAGAGTACTCATACTTGACACATGATGAGTCACTTGACTTGCAAGAAGCTTATGTAAAAGCCCTTCTTCAAGGTGTTCTTGACCGTGCGCCTCAAGCCCTGGAAACCTTGGAACGTGATACAGAACTATTGAAACGCTACATCGCAGAGCCATTCAAACGCATCACTTACGATCAAGCTATTGACCTCTTGCAAGAGCATGAAAATGATGAAGATGCTGACTATGAGCATCTTGAGCATGGAGATGACTTTGGTTCACCACATGAAACTTGGATTTCAAACCACTTTGGTGTACCAACATTTGTCATGAACTACCCAGCAGCCATCAAGGCTTTCTACATGAAACCAGTTCCTGGAAATCCAGAGCGCGTGCTCTGTGCAGACTTGCTTGCTCCAGAAGGTTATGGAGAAATCATCGGTGGGTCTATGCGTGAAGAAGACTATGATGCCCTTGTCGCTAAGATGGATGAACTTGGCATGGATCGTACAGAGTACGAATTCTACCTTGACCTTCGTAAATACGGTACAGTTCCACACGGTGGATTTGGTATCGGTATCGAACGTATGGTAACCTTTGCAGCAGGAACAAAACACATCCGTGAAGCCATTCCATTCCCACGTATGTTGCACCGTATCAAACCGTAAGAACAGGAAAACGCCCATGTGGCGTTTTTTCGAATTCCAGAGTTTTTACTTGCGTAAAAAATTATTTTCTAGTATAATAGTTTATTGTGAGCGAACCTCACTTACCCCTTGCAAAGTCTTGGGGTCATTAGACCAAAAGGAGGAACATATCAATGGCTAAATACGAAATTCTTTATATTATTCGTCCAAACATTGAAGAAGAAGCTAAAAACGCTTTGGTAGCACGTTTTGACTCTATTTTGACTGACAATGGTGCAACTGTTGTTGAATCAAAATCTTGGGAAAAACGTCGTCTTGCATACGAAATCAAAGATTTCCGTGAAGGACTTTACCACATCGTTAACGTTGAAGCAAACGACGACGCAGCTCTTAAAGAGTTTGACCGTCTTTCAAAAATCAACGCTGACATTCTTCGTCACATGATCGTCAAAACTGACGCGTAAGAAGGTAAACTATGATTAACAATGTTGTACTTGTAGGGCGTATGACACGTGATGCTGAGTTACGTTATACCCCATCAAATGTAGCAGTTGCGACTTTTACTCTTGCAGTAAACCGTACATTTAAGAGTCAAAATGGCGAACGCGAGGCTGATTTTATCAATGTCGTTATGTGGCGCCAACAGGCTGAAAATCTTGCTAACTGGGCTAAAAAAGGTTCACTTATCGGGGTGACAGGTCGTATCCAGACTCGTAGTTACGATAACCAGCAAGGACAACGTGTCTACGTGACAGAGGTCGTGGCTGAGAATTTCCAAATGTTGGAAAGCCGTAGTGTGCGTGAGGGTCATACAGGTGGAGCTTACTCTGCACCAAGTTCAAACTATTCAGCACCTACAAATTCAGTACCAGACTTTTCACGTGATGAAAATCCATTTGGAGCAACAAATCCATTGGATATTTCAGATGATGATTTACCATTCTAATGGACAATTAAAATTATAAAGGAGAAAAAACATGGCTCAACAACGTCGTGGCGGATTCAAACGCCGTAAAAAAGTTGATTACATCGCAGCAAACAAAATTGAATATGTTGATTACAAAGATACTGAGCTTCTTAGCCGTTTCGTTTCAGAACGTGGGAAAATCCTTCCTCGTCGTGTAACAGGAACTTCAGCTAAAAACCAACGTAAAGTAACAACAGCTATCAAACGCGCTCGCGTAATGGCTTTGATGCCTTTCGTAAACGAAGATTAAACAAAAGACCCCGGCGGGTCTTTTTTTCACGAGCTTTGAAATGAGAGAGCGAGTTTGGTCCAGTGGACCTCTTTTTCACGAGCTTTGAAATGAAAGAGCGAGTTTGCTCCGGGTGGACCTTTTTTTATGAGTTCAGGAATTCAAGACCCGGCTAGTTCTTTTTCCTGGATCTATAAACGTGCTATAATGATAGTAGGAATTTTTATAGGAATTTTTAAAGGAGCATCTTATGAAGGAAAACGCTATTATTAGAAAAATGATTGAATCGGATATCAAACACCTGTTCCAAGGTTTTATCAATCAGGGTTGGTCTGGTAGAGAGGAAATTTTGGCTAGATATTTTCTGGAACAGGAAAGCGGGGAGAGAGAAGTCTTAGTTGCGGAAATTGATGGTGCTGTAGCGGGCTACGTTACCATTTTGCCCTCTGCTAAACATGGTCCTTTTGCAAGAGTCTATCCAGAATTATCAGATTTTAATGTGTTTGAGCCTTTTCGAAATCAAGGGGTTGGGAATCAACTGCTAGAAGAAGCAGAAAAACGAGTCAAGTTTGTTTCGAGCAAGGTCACTCTTGGTGTAGGTTTGCACTCAGGCTATGGTCCTGCCCAGAGATTGTATATCAAACGAGGCTATATTCCAGATGGTTCAGGCGTTTGGTATCGAAACCAACCTTTGGAAATGAATGCCACTATTCAAAATAATGATGATTTAGTTTTATACTTATCCAAGGACTTACAATAAAACTGGAAACTTTTTGAAAATAGGGGATTTAGCTACTTTATGGTATAATAGAAAGAGTTATACTCTTCGAAAATCTCTTCAAACCACGTCAACGTCGCCTTGCCGTAGATATGGTTACTGACTTCGTCAGTTCTATCTGCAACCTCAAAACAGTGTTTTGAGCTGACTTCGTCAGTCTTATCTACAACCTCAAAGCAGTGCTTTGAGCAACCTGCGGCTAGTTTCCTAGTTTGCTCTTTGATTTTCATTGAGTATTAGATTGAAAGAGGTAGTGAGATGGATGCCAAATTAAGATATAAGGCAAAGAAGATCAAGATTGTCTTTTTTGATATTGATGATACATTACGAAATTCCAAAACCGGTTTTATTCCAGCTTCAATCCCAACTGTTTTTAAGCAATTACGTGAGAAAGGAATCTTAACAGGTATTGCTTCTGGACGAGGGATTTTTGGTGTTGTACCAGAGATTCGTGACCTCAAGCCTGATTTTTTTGTAACCTTAAATGGGGCCTATATCGAAGACAAAAAAGGTCAGGTCATTTACCAACATCAGATTGAGAAGTCAGATGTTGAAGAGTATATCTCTTGGACCAAGCAAGAAGGAATTGAGTATGGCTTGGTTGGGAGTCATGATGCTAAGTTGTCGACCCGCACAGATATGATTAGTGAAGCTATCAATCCAATTTACCCTGATTTGGATGTGGATCCTGATTTTCATGAAAAAGAAGACATCTATCAAATGTGGACTTTTGAAGATAAGGGAGATGACTTGCACTTGCCTGACAGTCTCTCTGATAAACTTCGCATGGTTCGTTGGCATCAACATTCGTCTGATATTGTTCCGATTTCAGGCTCCAAAGCGACGGGTGTGGAAAAGGTTGTGGAACACCTTGGCTTGAAACCAGAGAACGTCATGGTCTTTGGAGATGGCCTCAACGACTTGGAACTCTTTGATTATGCTGGGATCAGCGTTGCTATGGGAATTTCTCATGATAACATCAAAGAAAAAGCAGATTATATTACAAAAACACTAGAAGAAGATGGCATTTTTGATGCCTTAGAAGGATTTGGTATGGTAGAAAAAGAATTGCATTTCCCACAAGTAGATATTGAAACAGTAGAAGGTCCTCTTGCGACCATTAAGACTAATCACGGAGACTTGCGTATCAAGCTCTTCCCTGAACATGCTCCTAAAACAGTAGCTAACTTTGTAGCTCTTTCAAAAGATGGCTACTATGATGGTGTCATTTTCCACCGTATTATCAAGGACTTTATGATTCAAGGTGGAGACCCAACTGGAACTGGTATGGGTGGCGAGTCAATCTACGGCGAATCATTTGAGGATGAATTCTCAGAAGAACTTTACAATATCCGTGGTGCTCTTTCTATGGCTAATGCTGGGCCAAATACCAACGGCAGCCAGTTCTTTATCGTGCAAAATCAACACCTGCCTTATTCTAAAAAAGAGATTGCTCGTGGTGGTTGGCCAGAACCGATCGCAGAAATCTATGCTAACCAAGGTGGAACTCCTCACTTAGACCGCCGTCATACAGTTTTTGGTCAGTTAGCTGATGAAGCTTCTTACGCTGTTTTGGATGCCATTGCTGCTGTTGAGACAGGGGCTATGGACAAACCAGTTGAAGATGTTGTGATTGAAACAATTGAAATCGAGGACTAAGATGAAAATCGGTGATAAGCTAAAGGGGCGTATTACAGGGATTCAGCCCTACGGAGCCTTTGTTGAACTAGAGACGGGTGATACAGGGCTGATTCACATTTCAGAGATTCGGACAGGATTTATTGAAAATATCCAAGAAGCCTTGAAAGTCGATGAAGAGGTTCTGGTTCAGTTAGTGGATTTAGATGAATTTACAGGGAAAGCTAGTCTTTCTATCCGTACTTTGGAGGAAGAAAAACACCAGTTTCCGAGACGGAGACGTTTTTCAAGCGACCGTTTTAACTACGGCTTTGCTCCTCTCAAACGAATGATGCCAATTTGGACCAAGGAAGCCCTTCAACATTTGAAGAATCAGAAGCACTAGTTAGAAACCTCTATCTTTTGTAATGTTAATATAAATTTGCTATAATAGGACCATGGAAGAAGAACAATTATTAAAATCAGGGGAGCGCATTAACCAGCTCTTTTCGACAGATATCAAAATCATTCAAAATAGAGAGGTGTTTAGCTATTCGGTGGATAGTGTTCTCTTGTCACGCTTTCCACGTTTCCCTAAGAAGGGATTGATTGTAGATTTCTGTGCTGGGAATGGGGCAGTGGGGCTATTTGCTAGTACTCGAACTCAGGCGCAGATTTTGGCTGTTGAGATTCAGGAGCGTTTGGCAGATATGGCTGAACGCTCTGTCCGTTTGAATGGTTTGGAGGAGCAGATGGAGGTCATCTGTGATGATTTGAAAAATATGCCTTCTCGTATACAGGGAAGCAAGGTGGATATGATTTTGTGTAATCCGCCCTATTTCAAGGTGGATCCTCATTCTAATCTGAACGAGAGCGAGCATTATCTCTTGGCGCGTCATGAAATCACGACCAATTTGCAGGAAATCTGTCGTAGTGCCCAGAGTATTCTCAAGTCTAATGGGCGTTTGGCCATGGTTCATCGTCCTGATCGACTTTTAGATATCTTGGACAGCTTGCAACGGCATAATCTAGCCCCTAAGCGCCTGCAGTTTGTTTATCCAAAAAGAGAAAAGGAGGCCAATATGCTCTTGATTGAGGCTATCAAGGATGGCTCGACAAGTGGTTTTAAGGTCTTGCCACCTCTCATTGTCCACAATGAGGATGGCTCTTATACTCCGGAACTCGAAGAGATTTATTATGGATTATAAGGCTTATATGTATGTGCTGGAGTGCCGTGACGGGTCCTACTATACGGGTTATACGACTGACGTGAGAAAACGCCTCGCTGTCCACAATAGTGGGAAGGGAGCCAAATATACACGAGCACGCTTGCCAGTCAAACTTATCTATGCTCAAGGTTTTGCCAGTAAGGAAGAAGCCATGTCAGCTGAAGCCCTTCTCAAGCGTAAGAAGCGACCGCAGAAGGAAATATTTTTATCTGAAAATCAAGATAGGAATTTACTCATACTCAATGAAAATTAAAGAGCAAACTAGGAAGCTAGCCGTAGTCAGCTCAAAGCACTGCTTTGAGGTTGTAGATAAGACTGACGAAGTCAGCTCAAAACACTGTTTTGAGGTTGCAGATAGAACTGACGAAGTCAGTAACCATATCTACGGCAAGGCGAAGCTGACGTGGTTTGAAGAGATTTTCGAAGAGTATCAGTTATTTTGAAGAATCGTGGGGAGTCTCCTTTGACTCCTCTTACTTTTGTCAAAAAGCGAAAAAAATGCTACAATAAAGAGAATAAACAAAATGAGGTATTATCATGTCTAAGATTCTAGTATTTGGTCACCAAAATCCAGACTCAGATGCCATCGGGTCATCTGTAGCCTTTGCCTACCTTGCAAAAGAAGCTTACGGTTTGGATACGGAAGCTGTTGCCCTTGGAACTCCAAATGAAGAAACAGCCTTTGTCTTGAACTATTTTGGTGTGGAAGCACCGCGTGTTATCACTTCTGCTAAAGCAGAAGGCGCAGAGCAAGTTATCTTGACTGACCACAATGAATTCCAACAATCTGTATCAGATATCGCTGAAGTAGAAGTTTATGGTGTTGTAGACCACCACCGTGTGGCTAACTTTGAAACTGCAAGCCCGCTCTACATGCGTTTGGAGCCAGTTGGATCAGCATCTTCAATTGTTTACCGTATGTTCAAAGAACATGGTGTAGCTGTTCCTAAAGAAATTGCTGGTTTGATGCTTTCAGGTTTGATTTCAGATACCCTTCTTTTGAAATCACCAACAACACACCCAACAGATAAAGTGATTGCTCCTGAATTGGCTGAATTGGCTGGTGTAAACTTGGAAGAATATGGTTTGGCTATGTTGAAAGCTGGTACAAACTTGGCAAGTAAATCTGCAGAAGAATTGATCGACATCGATGCTAAGACTTTTGAACTCAACGGAAACAATGTCCGTGTGGCTCAAGTCAATACAGTTGATATTGCTGAAGTATTGGAACGTCAAGCTGAAATCGAAGCAGCTATCCAAGCTGCAAATGCAGCTAACGGCTACTCTGACTTTGTCTTGATGATTACAGACATCGTCAACTCAAACTCAGAAATCTTGGCTCTTGGTTCAAACATGGATAAGGTTGAAGCAGCCTTTAACTTCAAACTTGAAAACAACCATGCTTTCCTTCCAGGTGCTGTTTCACGTAAGAAACAAGTGGTGCCTCAGTTGACAGAAAGCTTTAACGCTTAAGATTTTGGGTGTCAGTTGAAAATAGGAAAGTCTAGTTTGACTTATATCGAAAGGAGTTTTGGCTCCTTTTTTTCTAGGAGTGAAGCATGTTAGAAAATGGTGATTTGATTTTTGTGAGAGATGAGTCAGATATGGGACAGGCTATCCAGACTTCCACAGGCAACTATAGCCATGTAGCCATCTATTTGGATGAGATGATTTACCATGCTAGTGGAGAATTTGGTGTTGTCTGTCAAGAACCAGCAGACTTCTTTGAGTCCAATCACTTGTACGACCTCTATGTCTACCCAGAAATGGATATCCAGTCGGTGAAGGAGAGAGCTTGTAAGCATCTTGGAGCTCCCTACAATGCTTCTTTCTATCCAGATGGCGCTGGTTTTTACTGTTCCCAGTATATGGCAGAAATCCTACCGATTTTTGAGACTATTCCTATGAAATTTGGAGATGGGGAGCAGGAGATTAGTGATTTTTGGAGGGAGTATTATAGAAAACTAGGTCTGCCAGTTCCTCTAAACCAAGCTGGGACCAATCCAAGTCAGTTGGCAGCGTCGCCTCTGTTAGAATGTAAAGAAAGGAATCTTCATGATTCAGATTTTTAATCCATCTCGTTTGACGAGACAGCCATTTTTTGGAGAATTAATCCGCTATCTGGACCAGCATGAGGATGTGATTTTGCGAGAAATTAAGGCTCAATTTCCAGATGTAGCAGTTGATAAACTCATGGAAGAGTATATAAAGGCAGGCTTGATTCGTAGGGAAAATAAGCGCTATTACCTTAATCTTCCTACGTTTGAATCACTCGATAGTCTGAAACTGGATCAAGAGATTTTTGTCAGCGAAGATAGTCCGGCCTATCAAGCCTTGTTAGAGCAGAGTTTTGATACGGAATTGAGCAATCAAACCAATGCAGCTATTTTAGTTGAACAGACGGACTTTGCGAGATCAAAAATGACCCTGTCCAATTATTTCTACAAGGTCAAACATCAGTATCCTTTGACAGAAAAACAACAGGAACTCTATGACATTTTGGGAGATGTCAATCCTGAGTATGCTCTCAAATATATGACAACTTTTTTGTTGAAATTTCTTAAAAAAGACCAGCTTATGCAGAAACGCCGTGATATCTTTGTGGACAGTTTGGTTGTCCTAGGTTATATTGTCCAAAATGAAGATGGAAAGTATGAGTTGGCCGTCGATTTTGATAAAGAAAGATTAACTTTCTACTTGTTCTGATTTTTTATCTCTGAGCACATTGTTTGACTTGATGATATAATGAGTATATACTTAGAATAACGATAACACTTATCGGAATAAACCTAAAGGAGACAATCATATGTCACTTGAAAACAAATTGGAACAAGCAACAGGCGCTATCAAAGAAGGATTTGGTAAAGTTACTGGGGATAGCAAGACTGAAGCAGAAGGCGCAGTAGAAAAGACAGTTGCTAAGGCAAAAGAAGTAGTTGAAGATGCTAAAGGTGCTGTAGAAGGTGCCGTTGAAGGTTTGAAAAACGCTTTTAAATAAAGATATAAAAAATCAAGGGTTTCATTTCCCTTGATTTTTTATACTCAATTAAAATCAAAAAGCAAACTAGGAAACTAGCCACAGGTTGCTCAAAGCACTGCTTTGAGGTTGCAGATAAGACTGACGAAGTCAGTCACATATATAATCCAAGGTGAAGCTGACGTGGTTTGAAGAGATTTTCGAAGAGTATTACTATCTTATAAATAATGTTCTGCGACGGCTGCGTCTCCTGGATAGGCTTCTTTCTTGCCTTGGACGATTTGGTAGCAATCGGCACCCTTACCAGCAATAATAACTGCATCTAATTCTTGACTTGTGATAGCCATGGCTGTCTTGATGGCTTCTTTGCGATCCGCAATTTTTGCAACAGGATGGTTGATATAGCTACTAATTTCATCTGCAATGGCCATTGGGTCTTCATAGTTGGGGTCATCAGCAGTTAGAAAGACTTGAATCTCAGGGTGTTGATTAAGGAGGAGGCCAAAGTCCTTACGACGGCTTTCTCCCTTGTTTCCTGTCGAACCTAACACCAGAGCAATCTTTCCAGTTTGATGAGTTTCAACAACATTGATTAGTTTTTTCAGACTATCACCATTGTGGGCGTAGTCGATGAAGACCTTGGCGCCGTTTTTCTGAGTGAGGACTTCCATACGACCAGGAACTCGGGTTGCAGCGATTCCTTTTTTGATATCCTCAAGACTAGCTCCGAGACGAAGGCAAGCAAGTCCAGCTGCAACGGCATTTTCTTGGTTGAAGTGTCCAATCAGTTGAATATCATAATCACCAGCGAGTTTACCACTAGCTGAAAAACTAAAGGCTTTGGAATTCTCGATTTGATTATTTGATTGGCTACCATAGAAATCATGGTCTTGATCTGCCACTTGTTCTTTTAGTACAGAGAAGTGGTCCATGTCACTGTTAATGATGACTGCTCGGCTATTTTTCATCAAGAGACGTTTGTGGTAGAAGTAGTCTTCAAAGCTAGGGTGTTCAATCGGGCCGATATGGTCTGGACTGATATTGAGGAAAACTCCCACATCAAAGGTTAGACCATAGACACGTTTGACCAGATAGGCCTGACTGGATACTTCCATGATGAGGTGGGTACGGTCATTTTGCACAGCCTGATTCATCATGTCAAATAGGTCAATGCTCTCAGGAGTTGTCAATGCAGACTTAAAGAAAGTCTTGCCATCTAAAGTTGTGTTCATGGTCGAGAGCATAGCAGGTCGATGCCCTTGAGATAATATGTTATAAGCGAAATAGGCTGCTGTAGTCTTACCCTTAGTACCAGTAAAGGCAAGGAGTTTGAGTTTTTCCTGTGGATTCCCATAAAACTCCATGGCTATCAAAGACATAGCTTTCTTGATATCGCTGACGATAATAGCAGGAATACCAACTTCATAGTCTTCTTCAGCCACATACCAACCGAGGCCTTGAGAGATGGCAGAAATCAGAAATTCCTTTTTAAAGGCAGCACCCTTGACGAAAAAGAGGCTCTTCTCTTTGGCCTTGCGGCTATCATAGCAGATGGTGTCAAATACGACATGGCTGTAGTTGTAGTGATAATGTCCTTGGTCGATAATCTCACGGAAGAGATCATCTTTCTTTAAAATATCTAATACGGTTTCAATCTTAATCATACTTTCTATTGTAAACCGAAAGTCGTAAATTTACAAGTGACAAGGAAAAGTTTATAATGGAAGATGAGGAATTTTTCCTAGTTATTAAAATTAAATGAGGAATCTATGTCTAACGAAAACAATCACCAGCAGGCCCAGATGTTACGGGGGACTGCTTGGCTAACGGCTAGTAACTTTATCAGTCGTCTACTCGGTGCCATTTATATCATCCCTTGGTATATATGGATGGGGTCTTATGCGGCTACAGCAAATGGTCTCTTTACTATGGGCTACAATATCTATGCCTGGTTCTTGCTGATTTCAACAGCGGGAATTCCAGTTGCAGTGGCCAAGCAAGTGGCCAAGTACAATACCATGCGAGAAGAAGAGCATAGCTTTGCCCTGATTCGGAGCTTTTTAGGCTTTATGACGGGATTAGGTCTGGTCTTTGCTCTAGTCTTGTATGTCTTTGCTCCTTGGCTAGCAGACTTATCGGGTGTGGGGCAAGACCTGATCCCAATCATGCAGAGCTTGGCTTGGGCAGTCTTGATTTTTCCATCTATGAGTGTTATCCGTGGATTTTTCCAAGGAATGAATAATCTCAAACCCTATGCTATGAGTCAAATTGCTGAACAAGTTATCCGAGTAATTTGGATGCTCTTAGCGACTTTTATCATCATGAAACTCGGTTCGAAAGATTATCTATCAGCAGTTACCCAATCGACCTTTGCGGCCTTTGTGGGAATGGTAGCTAGT
Organism: Streptococcus mitis; assembly: GCF_023109105.1. Lineage (GTDB taxonomy): Bacteria > Bacillota > Bacilli > Lactobacillales > Streptococcaceae > Streptococcus > Streptococcus mitis_BW. The sequence goes on along the minus strand of NZ_JALDTZ010000002.1, from coordinate 149,969 downwards.
TTTGCAGTTTTGATCTATTTCCTTTATAAAGAAGGATTGCTTCAAAAAGTTTTTGAATCCCGAGATAAGATTGATAGTAAAGGTCTTTTGATTGATACGATTAAGGAAGCTATTCCTTTCATCCTTACTGGCTCTGCCATCCAGCTTTTCCAAATCTTGGATCAAATGACTTTTATCAATAGCATGAAATGGTTTACCAACTATAGTAATGAAGACCTAGTTGTCATGTTTTCTTATTTCTCAGCCAATCCTAATAAAATCACTATGATATTGATTTCTGTTGGGGTTTCGATTGGGAGTGTCGGTTTGCCTCTTTTGACTGAAAACTATGTCAAGGGGGATTTGAAGTCGGCTTCTCGTCTGGTTCAGGACAGCATTACCATGCTTTTCTTATTCTTGCTACCAGCAACGGTTGGAGTGGTCATGGTCGGAGAACCTCTTTATACAGTCTTCTATGGCAAGCCAGATAGTTTGGCCATGGGCTTGTTTGTCTTCGCAGTTTTGCAGTCTACTATTTTAGGTTTGTACATGGTCTTGTCTCCCATGCTTCAAGCCATGTTCCGGAATCGCAAGGCAGTTCTCTATTTTATCTATGGTTCAATTGCCAAGCTGGTCTTGCAACTTCCAACCATCGCTCTGTTCCACAGTTACGGACCTTTGATTTCCACAACCATCGGTCTCATTATTCCTAATGTTTTGATGTATCGGGACATTTGTCAAGTAACTGGTGTTAAGCGCAAGGTGATTTTGAAGCGAACCATTTTAATCAGTTTGTTAACTTTTGTTATGTTCATCATTGTAGGAACTATCCAGTGGATACTTGGATTTGTCTTCCAACCAAGTGGACGTTTGTGGAGTTTTCTATACGTAGCTCTTGTCGGTGCCATGGGTGTAGGTGTTTATGGAGTGATGAGTCTCCGTACCCATTTGTTGGATAAGGTGATTGGAAAAGCCCAAGCAGATCGCTTACGAATCAAATTAAAAATTTCTCAATAAATTTTTATAAATAAAGGGAATAATTTGAACGTTTCTATCAAGGAATGATTAAATTATTCTCTTTTTTATTATTTTGTAGAATAATTTCTATAGTTTGTAGATGGAATAATTAATTTTTTCAAAAAAACTATTGACTAAATAAAACACGAGTTGTATAATAAGACAAATATTTAAATCAGGAGGTTCTGGAGATGAAAAAGTCTAAGGCCAAGTATGCAACGCTTGCAGGTGTCGTGTTAAGTGCAGGTATTTTATTAAGTGCCTGTGGAAATTCTAGTACAGCGTCAAAAACATATAACTATGTTTACGTAAGTGACCCATCAAGTTTGAACTATCTAGCAGAAAATCGTGCAACAACCAATGATATTGTGACCAATCTGGTAGATGGTCTCATGGAAAATGACCAATATGGGAACTATGTCCCGTCCTTGGCAGAGGATTGGAGTGTTTCTCAAGACGGTTTGACCTATACCTACAAACTGCGTAAAGATGCTAAATGGTATACTGCAGATGGAGATGAATATGCTCCTGTTACTGCCCAAGATTTTGTAACTGGGTTGAAATACGCTGCTGATAAAAAATCAGAAGCCTTGTACCTAGTGCAAGAATCCGTTGCAGGTTTGGATGACTATATTAACGGTAAAACAAGCGACTTTTCAACTGTCGGAGTGAAGGCTCTTGATGACCAAACAGTTCAATATACCTTGACACGACCAGAATCTTACTGGAACTCAAAAACAACATCAACCATTCTCTTCCCAGTCAACGCTGATTTCTTGAAATCAAAAGGGGATGATTTTGGGAAGGTGGATCCATCTAGTATCTTATACAATGGTCCTTTCTTGATGAAATCCTTTGTTTCAAAATCAGTTATCGAATACAAGAAAAATCCTAACTACTGGGATGCTAAAAATGTCTTTGTAGATGATGTGAAATTGGCTTATTATGATGGTAGTGACCAAGATGCACTGGCTCGTAACTTTGTGGAGGGGGCCTATAGCTATGCTCGACTTTATCCAAATAGTTCAAGCTTTGAAGGAATTAAAGAAAAGAATAAGGATAATATCATCTATAGCATGCAAGATGCCACTTCTTATTTCTTAAACTTTAACCTGGATAGAAAATCTTATAAATTCACTTCTAAGACAAGCGATGCTGAAAAGAAATCGACTCAGGAAGCGGTTCTGAATAAAAACTTCCGTCAAGCTATTAACTTTGCCTATGACCGTACAGCCTATGGGGCTCAATCTCAAGGAGAGGATGGTGCAACTAAGATTTTGCGTAATCTAGTCGTTCCTCCAACATTTGTAAGTATCAATGGAAAAGACTTTGGTGAAGTAGTAGCCTCTAAGATGGTTAACTATGGCAAGGAATGGCAAGGAATCAATTTTGCCGATGCTCAGGATCCATATTACAATCCCGAAAAAGCCAAGGCTAAATTTGCAGAGGCTAAGAAAGAACTCCAAGCTAAAGGAGTCCAATTCCCTATCCATTTAGATAAAACTGTAGATTTGACCAATAAGGCAGAAATTCAAGGAATTAATTCCATGAAACAATCAATTGAATCTGTCTTGGGGTCTGATAATGTTGTGATTGATGTTCACCAACTCTCTACTGAAGACTTTGATAATACAAGCTATTTGGCTCAGACTGCAGCTCAGAAAGATTACGATCTATACAACGGTGGTTGGAGTGCAGACTATCAAGACCCTTCAACCTATCTTGATGTCTTTAACGTTAATTCTGGTGGTCTGATGCAAAATCTAGGTTTAGAGCCAGGTGAAGCCAATGATAAGGCTAAGGCTGTTGGGCTGGATGTTTATACTCAAATGCTGGAAGAAGCTAACAAGGAACAAGATCCAGCTAAACGTTATGAAAAATATGCTGATGCCCAAGCTTGGTTGGTAGATAGCTCTCTAGCAATTCCAAATGTTTCACTGGGCGGAACACCAACATTGAGAAAAATTGTTCCTTTCTCAACACCATATTCATTGGCTGGAAATAAGGGTGTCGAATCATATAAATACCTCAAATTACAAGATAAAACAGTCACAAAAGACGAATATGAAAAAGCTAAGGAAAAATGGCTGAAAGAAAAAGAAGAATCTAATAAAAAAGCCCAAGAAGATTTGGCAAAACATGTTAAATAAGGATTTTTCAAGAAAAACGATGGTTTCGAAGGAAATTGTCGTTTTTTTTATATAGTTTGAAACTATAACTAGCTCTTGAAAAGAAGAAAATGAGTTGATGCAAATAAGTGGTACAATAGTTACTATAGATTTGGAGGTATTGTATGAGCAAGGAATTACACATTAACACAATTTTGGCCCAGGCGGGTATTAAGTCAGATGAAGCGACAGGAGCCTTGGTGACACCGCTTCATTTTTCAACGACCTATCAACATCCAGAGTTTGGTCAATCTACTGGTTTTGACTATACGCGTACCAAAAACCCAACTCGCAGCAAGGCTGAAGAAGTCTTGGCAGCTATTGAGTCAGCAGACTATGCCCTAGCTACTAGCTCAGGGATGTCAGCTATTGTATTGGCCTTTAGCGTCTTTCCGGTAGGTAGTAAGGTCTTGGCAGTGCGTGACCTTTACGGTGGTTCTTTCCGCTGGTTCAATCAAGTGGAGCAGGAAGGCCGTTTCCATTTCACCTATGCCAATACAGAAGAAGAGTTGATTGCCGAGTTAGAGAAGGATGTGGATGTTCTCTATATCGAAACACCAACCAACCCTTTGATGTTGGAATTTGATATTGAAAAACTAGCAAAATTGGCTCATGCTAAGGGTGCCAAAGTGGTGGTGGACAATACCTTCTATAGCCCTATCTACCAACGTCCAATTGAAGATGGAGCAGATATCGTTCTTCATTCAGCAACCAAGTATCTAGCAGGTCACAATGATGTCTTGGCTGGTGTGGTTGTAACTAATAGTTTAGAACTATACGAGAAGCTTTTCTACAATCTCAATACGACAGGGGCAGTCTTGTCACCGTTTGACAGCTATCAATTGATTCGTGGTCTCAAGACCTTGTCACTTCGTATGGAGCGCTCCACAGCCAATGCCCAAGAAGTGGTTGCCTTTTTGAAGGATTCTCCAGCAGTTAAGGAAGTTCTCTACACTGGGCGTGGAGGGATGATTTCCTTTAAAGTAGCAGACGAGAAGCGTATTCCTCATATTTTGAACAGCCTCAAGGTCTTCTCTTTTGCGGAAAGTTTGGGTGGGGTGGAAAGTCTCATTACTTATCCAACGACACAAACTCATGCTGATATTCCAGCAGAAGTGCGTCATTCTTATGGTTTGACAGACGACCTCTTGCGCTTGTCAATTGGGATTGAAGATGCTAGAGATTTGATTGCAGATTTGCGCCAAGCCTTAGAAGGATAAGAAAAATATGGGAAAATATGATTTTACAAGCCTGCCCAATCGTTTAGGGCACCATACCTATAAATGGAAAGAGGCGGAAACGGATAGTGAAGTCCTGCCAGCTTGGATAGCGGATATGGACTTTGTAGTCTTGCCTGAAATCCGTCAAGCCGTGCAGACTTACGCTGATCAATTGGTCTATGGCTATACTTATGCAAGTGAAGAGTTAATTAAGGAAGTTCAAAAGTGGGAAGCTACACAACACGGTTATCACTTTGACAAAGAAGCTCTTGTCTTTATCGAGGGTGTGGTGCCAGCCATCTCAACAGCTATTCAAGCCTTCACAAAAGAAGGCGAAGCTGTTTTGATTAACACGCCTGTCTATCCACCTTTTGCTCGCAGTGTCAAGTTGAACAATCGTAGATTGATTACTAATTCTTTGGTGGAAAAGGATGGTCTGTTTGAGATTGACTTTGACCAACTGGAGAAGGATTTGGTGGAAGAGGATGTCAAACTTTATATCCTCTGCAACCCTCACAATCCTGGTGGACGTGTGTGGGAAAAGGAAGTGTTGGAGAAGATTGGTCAACTCTGCCAAAAACACGGTGTTTTGCTAGTTTCAGATGAGATTCACCAAGATTTGGTCCTCTTTGGTTACAAACACCAGTCTTTCAATACCATTAATCCTGCCTTCAAAGATTTTGCGATCGTCTTGAGCAGTGCTACTAAAACTTTTAATATTGCTGGGACAAAAAATTCTTATGCAGTCATTGAAAATCCTAAGTTGAGAGTGGCTTACCAGAAACGCCAGTTAGCAAATAACCAGCATGAAATTTCAGGCTTGGGTTATTTGGCGACAGAAGCTGCCTATCGCTATGGGAAGGATTGGCTAGAGGAACTCAAGCAAGTATTTGAAGACCATATCAATTATGTGGTGGAACTATTTGCTAAAGAGACTAAAATCAAGGTTATGAAACCGCAAGGAACCTACTTGATTTGGCTTGATTTTTCAGCCTATGACCTGACTGATGAAACATTGCAAGAGCTGTTGAGAAATGAAGCCAAGGTTATTCTTAATCGTGGTTTGGATTTTGGGGAGGAAGGAAGTCTTCATGCCCGCCTCAATGTAGCCATGCCCAAATCTCTACTGCAAGAAGTTTGTCAGCGGATTGTGACGACTTTTGGCAAACTTTAAAAATCAAGCCTTCTAGGAGAAAAGTCTTTCTAGAAGGCTATTTTCATAGGGGAAGATATGGTATAATAAAAAGATAAGGTAAAGGTAAAAATATGGCTAAATTGATTCCGGGGAAAGTCCGTATCGAAGGCGTTGCCCTTTATGAAACTGGTAAGGTTGACATTATCAAGGAAAAGAACAATCGGCTCTACGCTCGCGTTGCAGAAGAAGAACTGCGCTATAGTTTAGAGGATGATTTGGTTTTTTGTGCCTGCGATTTTTTCCAAAAGAGGGGCTACTGTGTGCATTTGGCAGCGCTGGAGCATTTTCTGAAAAATGATGAGCGTGGTCAGGAAATCTTGCAAAGTCTGGAAGAAGGTCATGAAGAAAAAGAGGCCGTTGAAACTAAGGTGACCTTGGGCGGTAAATTTTTGGACCGAATCTTATCTCCAAAATCAGACCGAGCCTATGAATTATCGGCTGTGGGACAAGTGGAAGCAGGAACCAATCATATCTTGTGGACACTTAGAATCGGACAAATCAATAGTCAAAAATACTATGTCATTCGGGATATTCCACTCTTTTTAAAAGTTGTCGAGAAGAGAAAACCTTATATGATTGGAAAAACTTATGAGGAGTCTCTGTCTTGGGAAGTCTTTGATGAGGCCAGTCAAGAACTTCTGACTTTCTTGCGCGGACTAATGGAGGAAGGAACGACTCCAGACCTCTTTTTCCAAAATCAAGGTCGGCATCTCTTTTTCCCTCTGACTTTTTTTGAGCAGGGTGTGAATTTATTGATGACCTTATCCCATTTTCAATTTGACTATCAAGTAGATAGTTACCAAACCCTGCTCTTTCAGGATATGAATGCGGATGCCAATCTATTTGCTTTTACAGTAACAGAATACTCGGATTATTTTGAAATGGAAATCAGTGAGGGTCCAAGGGTCAATGCCTTTTATCAGGGGGCTGTGCTTTTCCATAAAGGACAGGTTTATTTTCTAACAGACCAGCAGATGCGTCTTCTCAAGGAAATTAAAGCCTTGCCTTTGGATCAAGATGGAAAGAAATACCTGCAATTTGATAGCAGTGACCGAGATAAGTTGGCTTCTTGTTTAATTCTCTTTAGCCAGATGGGCACCGTTTTAGCTCCGGAACGCTTACAAATCAAAACTTTTGCGCCCTCTTTTTACTTTGACAGGGAAGAGGATAATCGGATTCGTTTAGAAATTCAGTTTGATTATGGGGATAGGCAGGTGTCTAGCCGACAAGAGTTAGAAGAATTACCATTTTCGAGTGTTGCTGATTTGGAAGAAAGAATTTTCCAAGTCTGTTTGGCTGCGGGCTTTGAAGCAGATTTTCAATCTTGGCGTCAGGCCTTAAAAGCGGAGTCTGTCTATCATTTTTTCCATGAAATCATTCCAGTCTTTGAAAAACTCGGGAATGTTGACCTATCAGACAAGCTAGAAGAACTTTATAGCATAGCAAGCCCTCAAGTGCAGATTGCGTCCAAGGGAGGTCTCTTGGAAATCCAGTTTGATTTTCAAGATATTGCCCAAGAAGAAATTGACCAAGCCATGCAGGCCTTGGTTGCCAACAAGAATTTTTACATTAATTCGTACAATCAAGTCTACTTTTTCGATGACGAAACCAAGAAAATTCGCCAAAATCTACAGGAACTAGGCCAGTTTGAATTAAAAGATGGCTCCTTGCAGGCTCGGAAATCTTTGGCTTATAGTTTAGCACATCTCTTTGAAGGGCGAGACCGTGTTTCTTTTTCACAAGAATTCCAGAATCTGGCTCACGATTTGACGCATCCAGAGGACTTTCCTCGACAAGCAACTCAGGTCAAGGCTGACTTGCGTGATTATCAGGAAAAGGGAATCGGCTGGCTACAAATGCTGCATCATTATGGTTTTGGCGGGATTTTGGCTGATGATATGGGACTTGGTAAAACCCTACAGACCATTGCTTTTTTGACCAGCCAAGTGACAAAAGAAAGTCGGATTTTGATTTTAGCACCGTCAGGTTTGATCTACAACTGGGCAGATGAGTTTCAGAAATTTGCTCCACAGTTGGATGTGGCTGTTGTTCATGGTTTGAAAGCTAATCGTGAAGAGATTCTTGCCGAGAGCCATCAAATCTATGTGACGAGCTATGCCACCTTCCGTCAGGATAGTGAGCTTTATCAGGGGATGTCCTTTGACTTCCTTTTCTTAGATGAGGCTCAGGTCATGAAAAATGCCCAGACCAAGATTGCCCAGACCTTGAGACAGTTTGTGGTGCCGGCAGTCTTTGCCTTATCAGGGACTCCTATTGAAAACCATCTGGGTGAGCTGTGGTCTATTTTCCAAATCGTCATGCCTGGGCTTTTGCCAAGCAAGAAAGAATTTATGAAATTGCCAGCAGAGCGAGTGGCTCAGTTTATCAAGCCTTTCGTTATGCGGCGCAAGAAAGAAGAAGTTCTGACTGAATTGCCAGACTTGATTGAAGTAGTTTATAAGAATGAACTAGAAGACCAGCAAAAGGCTATCTATCTAGCTCAGTTGCAACAGATGCGGGACCGTCTGGCTCAAGTGTCAGATCAGGAATTTCAGCGAAGTCGTGTGGAGATCTTATCTGGTTTAATGCGCTTGCGTCAAATCTGTGACACCCCTGCCCTCTTTATGGAAGATTATCAGGGAGCCAGTGGGAAACTGGATAGTCTTCGAGACCTACTGGTCCAGGTGGCAGACGGCGGACACCGTGTCTTGATTTTCTCGCAGTTCAAGGGAATGTTGGAGAAAATTGAACAAGAACTGCCAGACTTGGGCATGACATCCTTTAAAATTACGGGTTCAACCCCATCCAAGGAAAGACAAGACATGACTAAGGCCTTTAATCAAGGGGAAAGAGATGCCTTTCTGATTTCCCTCAAGGCGGGTGGTGTCGGTCTGAACCTGACAGGTGCTGATACAGTTATCTTGGTTGACCTTTGGTGGAATCCTGCGGTGGAAGAGCAAGCTATTGGCCGTGCCCACCGGATGGGTCAGCAAGAAATGGTTGAGGTTTATCGCTTGGTAACCAAGGGAACCATTGAAGAAAAAATTCAGGAACTCCAAGAACAGAAGAAACATCTGGTGTCACAAGTATTGGACGGCACAGAGTCACGTGGCAGTCTGACCCTAGCAGAAATTAGAGAAATTTTAGGAATTTCTGAAGCCAGCACTTGAAAAATCAAGACAATACGCTATAATGAAGTGTTGAAAGGAAATAGAAAATGAGAGAAGAACGATTTCCATTGGTGTCAGATGACGAGGTTATGCTGACTGAGATGCCGGTTATGGATCTCTATGATGAATCTGACTTTATCAGTAATATCAAGGGTGAGTATCGAGATAAAAATTATTTAGAATGGGCTCCTATTACTGAAGAAAAACCAGTCAAACAGATTGAAAAGCCAGTAGAGAAGCTTAAAAAGGCCCCTTTAGGTGTTAAAAAAGAAGGAAAGAGCTATGCGGAGCAGGCGCGTGAAGAAGCGCGTGCGGATTTGAAAAAGAAACGCTCAGCAAATTATCTGACCAAGGATATTACTCCTACAAGACGCCATTCTCAGCCAAGTCTGGTTAGACAGGGCAATCAACCTACCGCGCCTTTCCAAAAGGAAAATCCTGGTGAATTTGTCAAATATAGTCAAAAATTGACCCAGTCTCATTACATCTTGGCGGAAGAAGTGAGCCATATTTCGACTCAAGCTGAGTCAAAAGAAACTTCAGGCCCAAAGAAAAACAACTATGATTTTCTAAAGAAGAGCCAAATCTACAATAAAAAGAATCAACAAACAGAACAAGAACGTCGGGTTGCCCAAGAGTTGAATCTGACAAGAATTACGGAATAGGGGAGAAAAGATGTCAAAGACATATCATTTTATCGGAATTAAGGGATCAGGGATGAGTGCCTTGGCCTTGATGTTGCACCAAATGGGGCATAAGGTACAGGGTTCAGATGTTGAAAAGTACTACTTTACTCAACGTGGTCTTGAGCAGGCAGGAATTACCATTCTTCCTTTTGATGAAAAGAATCTAGACGGAGATATGGAAATTATCGCTGGGAATGCCTTTCGTCCAGATAACAACGTCGAAATTGCCTACGCGGACCAAAATGGCATCAGCTACAAACGTTACCATGAGTTCCTAGGTAGCTTTATGAGTGACTTTGTCAGCATGGGAGTAGCTGGAGCGCATGGAAAAACTTCAACTACAGGTATGTTGTCTCATGTCTTGTCGCACATCACAGATACTAGCTTCTTGATTGGAGATGGGACAGGTCGCGGTTCAGCCAATGCCAAATATTTTGTCTTTGAATCTGACGAATATGAGCGTCACTTCATGCCTTACCATCCAGAATACTCTATTATCACCAACATTGACTTTGACCATCCAGACTATTTCACAAGTCTTGAGGATGTCTTCAATGCCTTTAACGACTATGCTAAACAAATTACCAAAGGTTTGTTTATCTACGGTGAGGATGCTGAATTGCGTAAAATTACATCTAATGCTCCGATTTATTATTATGGTTTTGAAGCAGAAGGCAATGACTTTGTAGCTAGCGATCTTCTTCGTTCAACAACTGGTTCAACCTTCACAGTTCACTTCCGTGGACAAGAGTTGGGGCAATTCCACATTCCAACCTTTGGTCGTCACAATATCATGAATGCGACAGCTGTTATTGGTCTTCTTTACACAGCAGGATTTGATTTGAACTTGGTGCGTGAACACTTGAAAACATTTGCAGGTGTTAAGCGTCGTTTCACTGAGAAAATTGTCAATGATACGGTGATTATCGATGACTTTGCCCACCATCCAACAGAAATCATTGCAACCTTGGATGCGGCTCGTCAGAAATACCCAAGCAAGGAAATTGTAGCAGTATTCCAACCGCATACTTTTACAAGAACCATTGCCTTGTTGGACGAATTTGCCCACGCTTTGAATCAAGCAGATGCAGTTTATCTAGCCCAAATCTATGGATCTGCTCGTGAAGTGGACCATGGTGATGTCAAAGTAGAAGATCTAGCTAATAAAATCAACAAGAAACACCAAGTGATCACTGTTGAAAATGTTTCTCCACTCCTAGACCATGACAATGCTGTTTACGTCTTTATGGGAGCAGGAGATATCCAAACCTATGAGTATTCATTTGAACGTCTCTTGTCTAATTTGACAAGCAATGTTCAATAGGATCTTCCCATGGAAATTCCAATTAAGATTATTCAGGCAAGTAAGTCTGATTTGGCTGAGATAGAGGCACTTCAGGCTTCATCTTTTCCAGCTGAAAAGCAACTTACTTCCCATATTTTAGAAGAAAGTATCCGTAAGTGTGCGGATACCTTTCTTCTAGCTAGGGATGAAAATCAGCTTCTGGGCTATATTATAAGTAGTCCTCAGTCACGCGACCCGCAATGTCTAGAAATACATTCTTTAGTTATTGATGCTAATTATCAGAGACAGGGACTGGGAACGCTTCTTCTTGCAGCTTTGAAAGAGGTGGCAGTTGAGCTGGATTACAAAGGTATTCGTTTGAAGAGCCCTGATGAGCTGCTTTCCTATTTTGAAATGAACGGTTTTATTGATGAAGAAGAGACAGCTTCGCTTTATGTAGCTAGTCAAGGTTTTAGTATGATTTGGTTTAATCCCTTTTATCTGGAGGAGCAATGAAAATCAGGAAAGCAAGATTAGAAGATTTGGATCGTATCGTTGAGATTGAACTAGAAAATTTCTCTATAGAAGAAGCCATTCCTCGCTCTGTTTTTGAGGCGCATTTGCGAGAAATTCAGACCTCGTTTCTGGTTGCAGAAAAAGAGGGTAAGATTATTGGTTATATAGAGGGACCAGTTGGACCAAACCGCCATCTGCAGGACCAGTCTTTTACAGAAGAGATAGAAGATTATAGTCATGAGCCGGGTGGCTATATTTCTGTGACCTGTCTTTCTATTGCCAAGGACGCACAAGGACTCGGATTGGGTAAGAAATTACTGGTAGCCTTGAAAGAACTGGCTCTTGAAGATGAGAGAGATGGCATTAACCTAACCTGTCATGACTATCTCATCGCCTATTATGAAAAGCATGGATTTGTCAATGAAGGCCAGTCCCAGTCAACCTTTGCAGGAGAAATCTGGTATGATATGGTCTGGGAAGCTAAAAAATAGGCAAGGTAAGGCATCATAGGTTGCTTTTCCTAAACTTTTAAGATATAATATTATGGATTGTCAACGAGGAGGATAAACTTTTGAGTGAAAAGCCAAGAGAAGACGAAAAATTAAGCTTTAAAGAGCAGATTTTACGTGATTTAGAGAGAGTAAAAAAACATGAAGAAGAACAGGAGGAAGTTAATTTAGCTTCAATAAAACCCCAACGTTCTTCTAAAAATGACCAGTCAATAGAAGATTTGATGGAAGATTCTCTATCAGCTGTAGAGGAGATTATGAGAAACGCTCCTACCGTGCCTACTCATCCAAGTCAAGATTTACCAGCTTCTCCAGCAGATGAGATAAAAAGAGAAACTCTTACTGTTCCAAGCCATCCAAGTCAAGATGTGCCTTCATCTCCCGCAGAAGAGGCTGTAAGACAAGCTCCTAGTCACCCGAGTCAAGAAGGACCTTCTACTCCATCAGCTGAGGGAGTATCAAGACCAGCTCCAGGACCTGTTAGTCCTAGAAACGTAGAAAAAGAATTTAATGAAATCCCAATGAGGGTAGCTGTTTCTTATAAGACAGAAGGGCAGAAAGAAGTAGTAAAAAGAGAAGTTCCTGCTTCACAACCAGTAGTGGAAAAGAAAGCTGTAGAAGAAATGCCTGCAACTCCACGTCGTAGCCGTCGTGAGACAGTTCAGCCTACTAAGAAGAAAAAATCAGGATTCAAGGCCTTCTTTATTTCTCTACTAATTTTCCTAGGCTTGATTTCAGCAGGTGGTTACTTTGGTTATCAGTATGTTCAGTCATCTTTGCAGCCTGTGGATGCTTCATCGAAACAATATGTGACAGTGCAAATCCCAGAAGGGGCCAATGTTCAAACAATCGGTAAGACACTTGAAAATGCTGGCTTGATTAAACATGGAGTGATTTTTGCTTTTTATGCGAAATATAAAAATTATTCAGATTTGAAGTCTGGCTATTACAATTTGCAAAAGAGCATGAGTACAGAAGACATCATCCACGAACTACAAAAAGGTGGAACAGCTGAAGCTCAAGAACCTGCGCTTGCGACTTTAACAATTCCAGAAGGTTATACGATTGACCAAATGGCACAAGCAGTAGGTCAATTGCAAGGTGACTTCAAAGAGCCTTTGACAGCGGATGCTTTCCTAGCAAAAGTTCAAGATGATAACTTTATCAGCCAAGCAGTTGCCAAATATCCTAGTCTACTTGAAAGCTTGCCTACAAAGGAAAGTGGCGTTCGTTATCGTTTGGAAGGTTTCCTTTTCCCAGCTACTTACTCTATCAAGGAAAGCACAACTGTTGAAAGCTTGATTGATGAGATGTTGGCAGCTATGGATAAAACTTTGGCACCTCATTATAGTGCGATCAAGTCTAAAAATTTGACAGTTAATGAATTGTTGACTATAGCTTCACTTGTCGAAAAAGAAGGTGCTAAGACTGACGATCGTAAGTTGATTGCAGGTGTCTTCTACAATCGTTTGAACCTTGGTATGCCACTTCAAAGCAATATTGCAATCTTGTATGCCCAAGGGAAACTTGGCCAAAATATTAGCCTAGCAGACGATGCTGGAATTGACACATCGATTAATTCACCATACAATGTTTATACAAAACCTGGTTTGATGCCTGGTCCAGTAGATAGTCCAAGTCAGGACGCGATTGAAGCAAGTATCAACCAAACAAAGAGTGAGAACCTCTACTTTGTAGCCAATGTTACAGATGGTAAAGTCTATTACGCAGTGACACAGGAAGAACATGATCGTAATGTTGCTGAGCACGTCAATAGCAAACTTACTCAAAATAGTAGTTCAAACTAAGACTACAAAAATGAGAATCTCAGATAGAGATTCAATACTATCGAAAGAAAGTTGAGAAAAATGGCAGAAAAAACATATCCTATGACCCTTGCGGAAAAGGAAAAACTTGAAAAAGAATTAGAAGAATTGAAATTGGTTCGCCGACCAGAAGTGGTAGAACGCATTAAGATTGCCCGTTCATACGGTGACCTTTCTGAAAACAGTGAATATGAGGCAGCTAAGGATGAACAAGCCTTTGTTGAAGGACAAATCTCTAGCTTGGAAACAAAAATCCGTTATGCTGAAATCGTCAATAGCGACTCAGTTGCTGATGATGAAGTAGCGATTGGTAAAACAGTCACTATCCAAGAAATTGGTGAGGACGAAGAAGAAGTTTATATTATCGTAGGTTCAGCGGGTGCGGATGCCTTTGCAGGTAAGGTTTCAAATGAAAGCCCAATTGGACAAGCCTTGATTGGCAAGAAAACAGGTGACACAGCAACCATTGAAACACCTGTTGGTAGCTATGATGTAAAAATCTTGAAGGTTGAAAAAACAGCCTAAAAACAGAAAAAAGGAGTGGGGAGGCGATGCGCTTCACTTACTCCTTTTTCCATTTTGATACTCTTCGAAAATCAAATTCAAACCACGTCAGCGTAGCCTTGCCGTACTCAAGTACAGCCTGCGGCTAGCTTCCTAGTTTGCTCTTTGATTTTCATTGAGTATAAATTAAATTGAATTGGAGACGTTATGAGTTCAAAGAAGAAAAAAAATAAGATGGAGCGTGGTCTGACCAATCGTCACGTGCAGGTGATGGCCATTGCTGGAACAATCGGAACAGGACTCTTTTTGGGAGCAGGTCGCTCTATCAGCCTAACAGGTCCTTCCATTGTACTGATTTATATGATTACAGGTGCTTTCATGTTCCTCATGATGCGTGCGGTTGGGGAAATGCTCTACCAAGACCCTGAGCAACATACCTTTATCAACTTTATTACGCGCCATTTGGGTAAGGGCTGGGGTTATTTCTCGGTCTGGTCTTACTGGCTATCCGTTGTCTTTATCGGTATGGCGGAAATCACAGCTATCTCGCACTATGTTCAGTTCTGGTTCCCTAGCTGGCCAAGTTGGATGATTGAGATTGGATTTTTGACCATTCTAGCCTTGGTCAATCTGATTGCGGTGAAGCTCTTTGGAGAAGTTGAGTTTTGGTTTGCGATGGTCAAGATTGTGGCTATTTTAGCCATGATTGCGACAGGAGTCTTTATGGTCTTGACAGGCTTTAAGACACCTCATGGAGTAGCAAGTTTGGCCAATATTGCTGACAATTTCTCCCTCTTCCCAAATGGTGGAGTAAACTTTGTCATGGCCTTCCAGATGGTGTTCTTTGCCTACCTCATGATTGAGTTTATCGGGGTCACAACTTCTGAAACTAAAAATCCACGTCAGGTCTTGCCAAAAGCCGTTAAGGAAATTCCTTTGCGTATTGCCTTTTTCTACGGTGGTGCCCTCTTAGCCATTATGGCTATCATTCCATGGCGTGAGCTTGCTTCTGCTGATTCTCCTTTTGTTACAGTATTTGAATTGGCAGGTATCAAGTGGGCGGCAGCCTTGATTAACTTCGTCGTTTTGACATCAGCAGCATCTGCCCTTAACTCAACCCTCTACTCAACAGGTCGTCATTTGTATCAGATTGCCCATGATTCGCCAAATCCATTCCTAAAAGCGATCAAGGCAGATACACTTTCTCGTCACAATGTGCCACAAAATGCCATCATCGCTTCAGCGGTTTTGATTGCCCTAGCAGCCTTTATCAACGTATTGCCAGGAGTTTCGGATGCCTTTGCCTTGATTACAGCATCATCATCAGGTGTCTATATCGCTATCTATATCTTGATTATGGTGGCTCACCTCAAGTATCGCAAGTCACCAGACTTTATGGCAGATGGCTACCTCATGCCTCATTATCGTTTCTTAAATCCTTTAACCATGCTCTTCTTTGCCTTTGTCTTTGTAACCCTCTTTTTACAAGAGTCTACATTTGTAGGAGCAATCGGCTCAGCTATCTGGATTATCGGTTTCGGGATTTACAGCCAGTGGAAATTTAGAAAATAGATTTGAAACTCATCAACTTAGTTTGGTGGGTTTTTGCTAGTTTGACAGTCTTTTGAAATAAGACTATAATCAAGCTGTATCAGTTTTTAAGGAGGTTTGGATGTACTTTAGATTGGAAAATAAGGAATCCCATAAATCACAAGAAATAGGGAACCTGATTCGTGTTTATAATCGTTCAAAAAGAGAAAAAGCTGAAAGTGAGCCACTTAATCTTTGTGTCGAAGATGAAAAGGGCAATCTCCTGGCAGGTTTGATAGCTGAGACTTTCGGAAATTGGCTGGAAATCGAATATTTGTTTGTGAAAGAGGAGCTACGAGGACAAGGAATTGGTTCGAAACTACTGCAACAAGCAGAAAATGAAGCTAAGAATCGAAATTGTCGTTTTGCTTTTGTCAATACCTACCAGTTTCAGGCTCCAGATTTTTATAAAAGGCATGGCTACAAAGAAGTCTTTACCTTACAAGACTATCCCTACATTGGGCAAAGATATTATTACCAAAAGGATTTGTAAGGAGAATATGAAAGCATAAATCAAAGAGGGGGGCTTGACATAAGTATGAAGGAGATTCTCGGTAAATACTAGTTAGAATCTAGAAATTGTGTCTTTCTAGGTGATATTGAGGACAATACAATCGCAGCTGAGAAATTGGTAATCAAGGTCTATAAGGTTAAGAAAAGAAGTGATGTCGTCGATATTTTGAAATCCTATATTTAAACTTAACACTCTCTATTTTGTGGTAGAGAGTTTTTTGTTAATAAAATTTTACAAAATGACATTTATATATTGCATTAAGTTAGATATATGATATAATGTTGTTGAAAAGAGGCGCAACTTTTTAAGAATGTGAAGGAGGACGCTAGTGGCTAAAAATTTAAAATTAAAATTAGCTCGGGTGGAGCGTGATTTAACACAAGGGGATTTGGCAGAAGCTGTGGGCGTTACTAGGCAGACTATAGGCTTGATTGAAGCTGGGAAATACAATCCTAGTCTCTCCCTCTGCCAGTCCATTTGCAGATGCTTAGGAAAAACATTAGACCAACTATTTTGGGAGGAAGAAGATGAAAAATAGAAAAAAACTTGTGATCAAAGATGAACGTACAGAAAAATTGGATGGAAAGATTTCAGGAGAAATTCTTTTGGGAATGTGCCTATTTTTAGCACTGGAAATTTTTGCCAAAGTTTATATTTTTAATTTAACGCTTCTATCCTATTCACCAGAATTACTTTTATTGATTGGAGTAGGTTTGTATGCCATTATTCGCCGCATGTATGTAGGAATTGATATTCGAGATATTGTTGAGAATACTGGAAAAGAAAGAATTTTATCTGCTTTGGGATTTTCTATAGTGATTTTATTGATTGATATCATAGGCAATCGCGAGGAGCTGGTCAGTCTATTGACTTGGAAGTACTCCCTAAAAGTGGTTCTAGCAGTTATCATCTATCTCGTTGGGAGTTTTTCTATGGATAGAGTTATCCTATACTTGAATCGCAGAAATCAGCAAGTTTGGGAGGAAGAAGATGAAAAATAGATTTTTTTATTATCAATTACTAGACGAAAGAGAAGAACAACTGATCAATAAAGCGGGGGCTGAAAGTTTCTATATCTCTATAGCTTTCTTGCTTTTATCTTATATGATTGCAGTATTAGCACCAAGTCTTTTTAATTCTAATATGCTGCTCATCGTTATCTTCATAGGGATATTTTACTTTTTTAACCGTGCCCGTTATCTGGGAGTGACCTACTATAGTCGTTTTCATTTTACGATTTTGGGTTGTTTTTTCCTAACCTTGGCTATTACGGCTCTTTTGATGTTGCAGAATTATCAATTCAACATAGAAATTTATCAGCACAATCCTTTGAACGTTAAATACTTATCTGCTTGGGTCATTACTTATCTGATTTACCTTCCTTGGGTTTTTATCGGTAATCTCGGCCTTAAAAGTTATGGCGAATGGGCTCAGAAAAAGTTTGAACAAGACATGGATGAACTGGAGAGTGGAGAATAGCTTGTTACTCTTTTCTCAATCCAGCTAAAATGTGATATAATAGTACTAATTTATTGGAATACATGAAAGTTTTTGAAAATTTTTATGGGTTTCTAGCTAAGGAAGTAGGAAAAGTATGTATCCAGATGATAGTTTGACATTGCACACGGACTTGTACCAGATTAACATGATGCAGGTTTACTTTGACCAAGGGATTCACAATAAAAAGGCGGTCTTTGAGGTTTATTTCCGCCAGCAGCCTTTTAAGAACGGCTATGCGGTTTTTGCAGGTTTGGAAAGAATTGTGAGTTATCTTGAAGACCTGCGTTTTTCAGATAGTGATATTGCCTATTTGGAGTCTCTAGGCTATCATGGGGCATTCTTGGATTACCTTCGCAATTTCAAGTTGGAGTTGACCGTTCGTTCTGCCCAAGAAGGGGACTTGGTCTTTGCTAATGAACCGATTGTGCAGGTGGAAGGCCCTCTAGCACAATGTCAGTTGGTCGAAACGGCTCTTTTGAACATCGTCAACTACCAGACCTTGGTGGCGACTAAGGCAGCTCGTATTCGTTCAGTCATTGAAGATGAACCTTTAATGGAGTTTGGGACACGTCGGGCGCAAGAGATGGATGCGGCTATCTGGGGAACACGCGCAGCGGTGATTGGTGGAGCCAATGGAACCAGCAACGTGCGTGCTGGTAAACTCTTTGATATTCCTGTCTTGGGGACTCACGCCCATGCCTTGGTACAGGTTTATGGTAACGACTATGAAGCTTTCAAGGCTTACGCTGCGACCCACAAAAACTGTGTCTTTCTTGTGGACACCTATGACACCCTTCGCATTGGGGTACCCGCTGCCATTCAAGTGGCGCGTGAGCTGGGTGACCAGATTAACTTTATGGGTGTGCGGATTGACTCAGGGGATATTGCCTACATTTCCAAGAAAGTTCGTCAGCAATTGGACGAGGCTGGATTTACAGAGGCTAAGATTTATGCTTCTAATGATCTAGATGAAAATACCATCCTCAACCTCAAGATGCAAAAAGCCAAGATTGATGTCTGGGGCGTGGGTACAAAGCTGATTACAGCCTATGACCAGCCAGCTCTTGGGGCAGTTTATAAGATTGTGGCCATCGAAGATGAAAATGGTCAGATGCGCAATACGATCAAGCTGTCTAATAATGCGGAAAAAGTGTCTACGCCAGGTAAGAAGCAGGTGTGGCGCATTACCAGTCGTGAAAAAGGCAAGTCAGAAGGCGATTATATCACTTATGACGGTGTGGATGTGAGTGACATGACGGAAATCAAAATGTTCCATCCGACCTATACCTACATCAAGAAGACGGTTCGTAATTTTGATGCCGTTCCTCTCTTAGTGGATATCTTCAAAGACGGAAAATTGATTTACAACCTGCCTAGCTTGACTGAGATTCAGGATTATGCTCGTAAGGAATTTGACAAGCTTTGGGATGAGTACAAGCGCGTACTCAATCCGCAACATTATCCAGTGGATTTGGCGCGTGATGTATGGCAAGACAAGATGGACTTGATTGACAAAATGCGCAAGGAAGCCCTCGGCGAAGGAGAAGAAGAATGAGTTTGCAAGAAACGATTATCCAAGAACTGGGTGTCAAACCAGTGATTGATGCCCAGGAAGAAATCCGTCGTTCTATTGATTTCTTAAAAAGATACTTGAAAAAACATCCCTTCCTAAAGACCTTTGTACTAGGGATTTCTGGGGGACAAGACTCAACCTTAGCAGGACGTTTGGCTCAACTGGCCATGGAAGAACTGCGAGCAGAAACGGGAGATGACAGCTACAAATTTATCGCAGTCCGCCTGCCATATGGAGTGCAAGCTGATGAAGCAGATGCTCAAAAAGCCCTAGCCTTCATTCAGCCAGATATCAGTTTAGTGGTGAATATCAAGGAGTCTGCAGATGCTATGACAGCTGCAGTTGAAGCGACAGGTAGTCCTGTTTCAGATTTTAACAAGGGCAATATCAAGGCTCGTTGCCGTATGATTGCTCAGTATGCCCTTGCTGGTGCCCATAGTGGAGCGGTCATTGGAACAGACCATGCTGCGGAAAATATCACAGGCTTTTTTACCAAGTTTGGTGACGGTGGTGCGGATATTTTACCCCTGTTCCGCCTCAATAAACGCCAAGGAAAACAACTATTGAAGGAACTTGGTGCAGACCCAGCACTTTATGAAAAAATCCCAACAGCAGACCTAGAAGAAGACAAACCAGGTCTAGCTGACGAAGTAGCCCTCGGAGTCACTTATGAAGAGATTGACGACTACCTAGAAGGCAAAACAATCAGCCCAGAAGCCCAAGCAAGAATCGAAAACTGGTGGTACAAAGGCCAACACAAACGCCACTTACCCATCACCGTATTTGATGACTTTTGGGAGTAAAAAGGTCCTGTGGACCTTTTTACCCTGAGCCTAGAAATGAGAAAGCGAGGAAGGTCCGGGGGGACCTTTTTAGATTCTTGCCCTGAAATCAAAAAGAAAGAAAAACCTCCACTGGAGGTTTTCAGCCTCTCGCCTTGAAATAAGAAAGTGAGAGAAGGTCCGGGGGACCTTTTTACCCCGAGTCTAAAAATAGGAAAACGAGGCACCTCCAGTGGAGGTTTTCAGCCTCTCACCTTGAAATAAGAATGTGAGAGGAGGTCTGGGGGAGTTTTTTACCCCGAGCATGGAAACAGGTAAGCGAAGAAGGTCCGGGGGACCTTTTTAGCTTATTACCTTGAAATTCAAAAGCAAAACAAGTTTCAATGGAGATTGAACAGAAATCATATATCAGAAAGTGAGGTAGCATCATGAAGGCAATTGGTACGAAAACGTTACAGACAGAACGTTTAATCTTGAGAAGATTTGTGGAGAGTGATGCGGAAGCCATGTTTCAAAATTGGGCTTCATCTGCTGAGAATCTGACCTATGTCACTTGGGATCCCCATTCTGCTGTCGAGGTGACTCGAAATTCGATTCGTAACTGGGTTGCCTCCTATGCAAATCCCAACTATTACAAGTGGGCCATTTGCCTCAAAGAAAAACCAGAGCAAGTGATAGGTGATATCAGCATCGTTGCAATAGATGAGAACGATTCTTCTTGTGAAATTGGGTATATTTTAGGAAAAAACTATTGGGGTTGTGGTATGATGACGGAGGCCTTGAAAGCTGTCTTGGACTTTTGTTTTACTCAAGCAGGTTTTCAAAAGACCAGAGCTCGTTACGCCAGTCTCAACCCAACTTCAGGTCGTGTCATGGAGAAGGCTGGAATGTCCTATCTAAAGACTATTACCAATGGTGTAGAGAGAAAAGGTTATCTTGCGGACCTTATTTATTATCAGATAAGTAGAGAAGAGGAGTGAATTTTCTTTTCTGCTTTCATCGAAGTCAGACTGTGTCTGGCTTTTTTGTGCCAGATTTCTAAATAACCTGATTAAATTCCTATTTTTCCCTATCATTGTCCCTGTTTTTTCTGGAGTTTTGAGGCTATAATAGTCCTATCATATCAAAGAATGGAGGAAGGTAATGGATAATATTATCTTTTTTATCAGTGTTTTTATTGCTGGAATTCTTTCCTTCTTTTCTCCTTGTATCTTACCCCTGTTACCGGTCTATGCAGGGGTCTTGTTGGATGATAAAGATGGTGCTCAGGCCTCTAGTGACAAATTTTCAATCTCAGTTGTCAGTTTATTGCGAACTTTGGCCTTTATATCGGGGATTTCCTTTATCTTTATTTTGCTAGGATATGGGGCTGGCTTACTTGGAGGGGGATTAAACGCTTCCTGGTTTCAGTATGTGACGGGTGTGGTTATCATTCTCTTAGGCTTGCACCAGATGGAAGTCTTGCAGTTGAATGGACTCTACAAGGAAAGAAGGCTACAATTACAGAGACAGGGGCAAAAGGGTAAGGGCTATAGTCAGGCATTTTTACTGGGATTGACCTTTAGTTTTGCTTGGACGCCATGTGTGGGACCTGTTCTGGGCTCTGTTTTAGCCTTGGCGGCTTCAGGTGGCTCAGGTGCTTTGCAGGGAGCTGGTCTCATGTTAATCTATACGCTGGGTCTAGCGCTACCATTTTTGATTCTAGCTCTTGCCTCCAGCTATGTTTTGAAACATTTCCGAAAACTCCATCCCTACCTCGGAATCCTCAAAAAAGTAGGTGGTTTCCTCATTATCGTGATGGGAATCTTGGTGCTTTTGGGAAATGCTTCCATTTTGACAAGATTATTTGAATAGAGAGGAAAAAGAAATGAAAAAATGGCAAACATGTCTCCTTGGAGTAGGCTCAGTCTGTTGCTTGGCAGCCTGTTCGACTAAAAATATGTCAGACGACTCTACTATGAAGGAGCAAACAAAAACAGAACAAGTCAGTGCGCAAACTGCCACCAAGGGTCAGGCGGTTGCTGATTTTGAACTGACGGGAGTAGATGGCAAAACCTATCGCTTGTCTGATTACAAGGGCAAGAAGGTCTATCTCAAATTCTGGGCGTCTTGGTGCTCCATCTGCTTAGCCAGTCTTCCAGATACGGATGAAATTGCTAAGGATGCTGGAGACGACTATGTGGTCTTGACAGTGGTGTCTCCTGGACACAAGGGGGAACAAGCTGAAGCAGACTTTAAGAACTGGTACAAGGGCTTGGATTATAAAAATTTCCCAGTTCTAGTTGACCCATCAGGCAAACTTTTGGAAAGTTATGGTGTTCGTTCTTATCCAACTCAAGCCTTTATAGACAAGGAAGGTAAGCTGGTCAAAACGCAACCAGGTTTTATGGATAAGGATATGATTTTAAAAACATTGAAAGAAATGGGGTAGAGAAAGGCCATGAATGATAAAGTAAAATTGTTTGTTTTGGCAGGAATCTTTTTCCTAGCCATAACCGGTTTCTATTTTCTATTGATGCGAAATACAGGGCAGACAGATAGCTCGCAAATTGAGAAAGCATCAGTTAGCCAAGGAGGAAAAACAGTGAAAAAAACAGAAGTGAGTAAAGATGCAGACTTGCACGAAATTTATCTAGCTGGGGGATGTTTCTGGGGAGTGGAGGAATATTTCTCACGCGTTCCCGGGGTGACAGATGCCGTTTCAGGCTATGCAAATGGTAGAGGGGAGACAACCAAGTATGAATTGATTAACCAAACAGGTCATGCGGAGACTGTCCATGTTACTTATGATGCCAATCAAATTTCCCTCAAGGAAATCCTGCTTCATTACTTCCGCATTATCAATCCAACCAGCAAAAATAAACAAGGAAATGATGTGGGAACCCAGTACCGTACTGGTGTTTATTACACAGATGACAAGGATTTAGAGGTGATTAACCAAGTCTTTGATGAGGTGGCTAAGAAATACGATCAACCTCTAGCAGTTGAAAAGGAGAGTCTGCAGAATTTTGTAGTTGCTGAGGATTACCACCAAGACTATCTCAAGAAAAATCCAAATGGCTACTGTCATATCAATGTCAATCAGGCGGCTTATCCCGTCATCGATGCCAGCAAATATCCTAAACCAAGCGATGAGGAATTGAAAAAGACCTTGTCACCTGAGGAGTATGCAGTTACTCAGAAAAATCAAACAGAACGAGCTTTTTCAAATCGCTACTGGGATAAATTTGAATCCGGTATCTATGTGGATGTAGCAACTGGCGAACCTCTCTTTTCATCAAAGGACAAGTTTGAGTCTGGTTGTGGTTGGCCTAGTTTTACCCAACCTATCAGTCCAGATGTTGCCACCTACAAGGAAGATAAGTCTTACAATATGACACGCATGGAAGTGAGAAGCCGAGTAGGGGATTCTCACCTAGGTCATGTCTTTACGGATGGACCACAGGACAAGGGTGGCTTGCGCTACTGTATCAATAGTCTATCTATCCGCTTTATTCCCAAAGACCAAATGGAAGAAAAAGGCTATGCTTATTTACTAGATTATGTCGATTAAGAAGTCTTTCCTAAGCAGTTAGAGGAGAATTTTGCTATACTGATACTAGTAAGTGACAAAGGAGAGAAGCATGACCTACACAATCTTAATCGTAGAAGATGAGTATCTGGTGAGGCAAGGTTTGACCAAGCTGGTCAATGTAGCAGCCTACGATATGGAAATTATTGGTCAGGCTGAAAATGGAAGGCAGGCTTGGGACTTGATCCAAAAACAGGTGCCAGATATCATTTTAACCGATATCAACATGCCTCAGCTGAATGGCATCCAGTTGGCCAGACTAGTCCGAGAAACCTTTCCTCAGGTGCATCTAGTTTTTTTGACAGGCTACGATGATTTTGATTATGCCTTGTCTGCTGTTAAACTCGGTGTGGATGACTACTTGCTCAAGCCCTTTTCCCGTCAGGATATTGAGGAAATGTTGGGGAAAATCAAGCAAAAACTAGACAAGGAAGAAAAGGAAGAGCAGTTACAAGATTTATTGACTGATAAGTTTGAGGGAAATATGGCCCAGAAAATCCAGTCCCATCTGGCTGATAGCCAATTTAGTTTGAAGAGTTTGGCCAGTGACTTGGGTTTTAGCCCGACTTATCTGAGTTCTTTGATTAAGAAAGAGTTAGGCCTGCCTTTTCAGGATTATCTGGTGAGAGAACGTGTCAAACAAGCCAAGCTTTTGCTTTTAACTACCGATCTGAAGATTTACGAGATCGCAGAGAAGGTTGGCTTTGAAGATATGAACTATTTTACCCAACGTTTTAAACAGATTGCAGGTGTGACACCTCGCCAGTTTAAGAAGGGGGAAGATCGATGAAACGTTCTTCTCTCCTAGTCAGAATGGTTATTTCCATCTTTCTGGTCTTTCTCATTCTCCTAGCTCTGGTTGGGACTTTCTACTATCAATCTAGTTCTTCAGCCATTGAGGCTACTATTGAGGGCAATAGCCAAACGACTATCAGTCAGACTAGCCACTTTATCCAGTCTTATATCAAAAAATTAGAAACCACCTCGACCAGTTTGACCCAGCAGGCAGATGTCCTAACCTATGCTGAGAATCCCAGTCAAGAAAAGGTCAAGGGAATTCGAGATTTGTTTTTGACCATTTTAAAGTCAGACCAGGACTTGAAAGCTGTTGTGCTGGTAACCAAATCTGGTCAGGTCATTTCTACGGATGATAGTGTGCAGATGAAAACTTCCTCAGATATGATGACTGAGGATTGGTACCAAAAGGCTATTCATCAGGGAGCTAAACCAGTTTTAACTCCAGCTCGTAAATCAGATAGCCAGTGGGTCATTTCTGTCACTCAAGAACTTCTTGATGCAAAGGGAGCCAATCTGGGTGTGCTTCGTTTGGATATTTCCTATGAAACTCTGGAAGCCTATCTCAACCAACTCCAGTTGGGTCAGCAGGGCTTTGCTTTTATCATCAATGAAAACCATGAATTTGTTTATCATCCTCAACATACAGTTTATAGTTCGTCTAGCGAAATGGAGGCCATGAAACCCTATATTAAGACAGGGCAGGGTTACACTCCAGACCACCAATCCTATGTCAGTCAAGAAAAGATTGCTGGAACTGATTGGACGGTGCTTGGCGTGTCTTCGTTGGAGAAGTTAGACCAGGTTCGGAGTCAACTCATGTGGACCTTGCTTGGAGCCAGTTTCACATCTCTTCTTGCTTGTCTCTGCTTGGTGTGGTTTAGTCTTAAACGCTGGATTGCCCCTTTGAAGGATTTGAGAGAAACTATGCTGGAAATTGCTTCTGGTAATCAGAATCTTCGTGCCAAAGAAGCGGGTGCTTATGAATTGAGAGAGGTGACTCGCCAGTTCAATGCCATGTTGGATCAGGTTGATCAGCTGATGGTAGATATTCGCAGGCAGGAAGAAACGACCCGTCAGTACCAACTTCAAGCTCTATCAAGCCAGATTAACCCCCATTTCCTCTATAACACCTTGGACACCATCATCTGGATGGCTGAATTTCAAGATAGTCAGAGAGTGGTGCAAGTGACCAAGTCCTTGGCGACTTATTTCCGCTTGGCGCTCAATCAGGGTAAAGATTTGATTTGCCTGTCTGATGAAATTAATCATGTCCGCCAGTATCTATTTATCCAGAAACAACGCTATGGCGATAAGCTGGAATACGAAATTAATGAAAATCCTGCCTTTGATAATCTAGTCTTGCCCAAGCTAGTGCTACAACCTCTTGTAGAGAATGCTCTTTACCATGGCATTAAGGAAAAGGAAGGCCAGGGACATATTAGAGTTTCTGTTCAGAAACAGGATTCGGGATTGGTCATCCGCATTGAGGATGATGGGATTGGTTTCCAAGACGCTAGCGATAGTAGTCAAAGTCAACTCAAACGTGGGGGAGTTGGTCTTCAAAACGTTGACCAGCGGCTCAAACTTCATTTTGGAGAAGATTACCAAATGAAGATTGATTCTGTCCCCTCAAAAGGGACGACAGTTGAAATATACATAAATAGAATAGAAACTAGTTAACTCCCAGTCAATTCTGGGAGTTTTATGCGTAATTGGGCAAGCATTCTAGGCTGTCTATCTTGCTAAAACGTAGAAAAAACGATATGATAGATAATGACAAAAGAGGTATCAAGTATGAAGGAAAAAGACATTCAAAGAGACACAAGTCAGATTGTAAAAGATGTATTAGAAAAGGCCAATTTGAAGCAAGGATCTATCTTTGTTTTGGGCCTTTCTTCTAGTGAAGTAATAGGTGGTCAGATTGGCAAGGAATCCAGCCAAGAAATTGGGGAAATCATTGTGAAGACTATCCTAGATATCCTAGAGGAAAAAGGAATTTATCTAGCCGTTCAAGGTTGTGAACATGTCAATCGGGCCCTCGTTGTTGAACGTCAGGTTGCAGAGCAGTTTGATTTGGAAATGGTCAGCGTCCTTCCTACTCTCCATGCAGGAGGTTCTGGTCAGTTGGCAGCCTTCAAGTTTATGCAAGATCCGGTTGAGGTTGAATTTATAAAGGCTCATGCTGGATTGGATATCGGAGACACTGCAATTGGTATGCATGTCAAGCATGTTCAGGTTCCAATTCGTCCTCTTTTGAGAGAGATTGGTCATGCTCACGTAACGGCACTCGCTAGCCGTCCAAAATTAATTGGAGGTGCGCGTGCGCATTATCCACAAGATTCTATCAGAAAGTCGTGAGAATGAAAAAAACAAAACAACAACTAGAAAAAATCACCAAATATTCGATTCGTAAACTAACTGTTGGGGTAGGTCCTGTAGCCATCGATCGGGGCCTTCCTTTTTGGTGCTAGTACCCTTTCAGTAGATAAGGTGCATGCCAATGAAGTTGGTGGTACTCATAACGTTCATTACCGTTATTTAGCAGAGCAGGAATTGACCGAATCTGAAAAAGCCCTGATTCACCATGAGGTTCCTACAGAATTTCAAGATGATGATATTATTTATGTAGTTTATCGCAAGAAGGCAACTACCAGTCAACAACTTCCTTACACAGGAAGTAAGGAACTAGCCTTAGCAGGCCTTGGTTTAGCAACGGCCTCGCTAGCAGTCTTTTTGGTATCAAAAAAAGGTCGTAAAGAGGTTCTAGGGGTTCTCTTGATTGGTTCTTTAGGAGCCAGTACTTTTGTACCTTACGGGACATTTGCATTTGAAAATAAAGAATTACTTTCTTATAACCAAACTATTTCGGCCACTACCCATGAAGGCTTGGCTGAAGGGATTATCCACATTGATGGCTACGAATACATTGGCTACTTCAAGGAAGCAGAACTCCATCCATCAAAACCAGCTTCAGTTGAGAAGTCTCAGTTACCAGTAGAAAAGCAAAGTTCAAAAGAAATCGAGAAGACAGAAGTAGTTCAAGAAACACCGACTGTCACTCCCCAACCTGCTGCCGAAAAACCTGTGGAACAAACTCCAGTACTAACTCATCAAGTAGCTAAAGGAACCCAAGAGGAAGGCAAAGAAGGTCAATCCCTAACCCAGCCAGAATTACCAGAGGCTACAGTCGCACTTAAAGGCACTCAAGAGGAAGGCAAAGAGGGTCAATCTCTGACGCAACCAACTTTACCAGAAGCTCCAATCGAAGTAAAAGGAACTCAAGAGGAAGGTCAATCCTTAACTCAACCTGCATTACCAGAAGCTACAGTCGCAGTAAAAGGAACTCAAGAGGAAGGTAAAGAGGGTCAAGCTCTAACCCAGTCAGAATTGCCAGAAGCTACAGTCGCAGTAAAAGGAACTCAAGAGGAAGGTAAAGAGGGTCAAGCTCTAACGCAACCAACATTACCAGAAGCTCCAATCGAAGTAAAAGGAACCCAAGAAGAAGGCAAAGAAGGCCAAGCTCTAACACAACCAGAACTTCCAGAGGCTCCAGTTGAAGCAAAAGGTACCCAAGAGGAAGGCAAAGAAGGTCAAGCTCTAACACAACCAGAATTACCAGAAGCCCAAGTAGATGTAAAAGGTACACAAGAGGAAGGTAAGGAAGGCCAAGCCCTTGTACAAGATCAGTTACCTGAGTACAAAGTAACTGAGGGAACCATTGTTGAAACATTAACTACAGACTTAGACTACAAAACTGAAACGACTGAGGACCCAACCAAGTACACGGACGAAGAAACTGTCCTACGAAATGGTGAAAAAGGAAGTCAAGTTACTAGAACAACTTATAAAACATTAGAAGGTGTAAAAACTGACCAAGTTCTTTTAACTAGCACAGAAGTTACCAAGGAACCTGTAAACCAAGAGGTAAGTCGTGGGACAAAACCAATTGCAGGAACTCTTGTAGAAGAAAGTCTTGAAAAGATTCCATTTAAGGAAGTTATTAAAGAAGATGATCAACTGAAAAAAGGCGTAGAAGTTGTAGCTCAAGAAGGTAAAGAAGGTCAGAAAAAAATTACCAAGACCTTTAATACCATCAAAGGAGTTAAAACAGAAGACGCTCCAAAAGTTACAGAGGAAATCATCGAGGCACCTCAAGACCGAATTTTGAAACGTGGTACTGAGACCTTTGAAAAACCAGTATTGACCATCACTGCAGTTGAACCTAAGGATTTGAAACGTACTTCAGATGTTAAATACAGCTTGGAAAATCCAAGCAAGGCGGCCATTAAATCTATCACTCTAACTCTGAAAAAAGGTGATGAGATTGTGAAAACATTGAGTGTTTCACCTGACAACTTGACAGCTATCCTGACAGATTTGCAATACTACAAAGATTATAAGATTGAAACTAAGATGGTTTATGATCGTGGTGAAGGTGATGAGGAAGTAGTTCTGAATGGAGAACCACTGCGACTTGATCTCAAAAAAGTCGAAGTCAAAAACATTAAGGAAACAAGCCTTATCAGTGTTGATGACCAAGGTGTAGAAACTGATAATAGTCTCTTGTCAGCAAAACCATCAGATGTTAAACCTTATTACTTGAAAGTGACTACTCATGATAACAAGGTGACAAAACTTGCTGTTGATAAGATTGAAGAAGTCACAGTTGATGGTAAAGCCTTGTTCAAAGTCATTGCTAAAGCACCAGATCTAGTCCAACGCAATGCAGATAATCAGTTTGCAGAGGAATATGTCCATTACTTTGCTAAGCCAAAAGCGCATGAAGGTGATGTTTATTACGATTTCAGTGATCTTGTAAAAGCCATGCAGGACAATCCTACTGGTACCTTTAAGCTTGGTAGCAGTATGAATGCAAGTAACGTGCAAGCAGCTGGCAAGTCTTATGTAACCAATGCCTTCAAGGGAACATTGGAAAGTACAGAAGGTAATAAATTTGCCATCCATAACATTACGAGACCATTGTTTGGTAACATCGAAGGTGGTACTGTTAAGAATCTCTTGCTTGAAAATGTCAACATTGACTTGCCTGGATTTGATCGAGTAGCACCAATCGCAAGTGTTATCAAAAATAATGCAACTGTCGAAAATGTTAAAGTAACAGGTAATGTTATCGGGGGCAACGATGTAGCTGGTATTATCAATAAAATTGATGGTAGTGGTAAGGTAAGTAATGTTGCCTTTATCGGTAAAATTCACGCTGCTGGAAACAAAGGTTGGTACTTAGCAGGTGTTCTAGGTGAAAATTGGAAAGGTATCGTAGAAAAAGCTTACGTTGATGCTGAAATTACTGGTAATAAAGCAAAAGCTGCAGGATTAGTTTATTCTTCTCAAAATGGTGGAGATAACAATACACTAGGTAGAGAAGGTGTCCTCAGAAATTCAGTTGCTAAAGGTTCTATCGAGCTGAAAGAAGCCGTTCAATCAGGTGGCTTGCTCGGTACTAACTGGGCCTTGGGTGCTATTGAAGACAACATCACCATGATGAAAGTCAAAACTGGTGAAATGGTGTTCGGTCACTCTGACATTGACGCTGATGATTACTTCACCTATTCAAGAACAAAACGTAACTTCAGTGTTGAGGGGGTAAGTGAGGGTAATAAATCTTATAAGAATTCTCGCAAGATTCCTAGCATCTCACAAGAAGAAGCTGACAAGAAGATTGAAGCAATGGGAATCACTGCTGATAAATTTGAAAGCACCAAACCTGTTGAAGACAAACTCAATAACATTGTCAACAAAGCTGATCAATACAAAACAATCGATGGTTACGACGCTTCTCGTGAACTTGCCTACCGTAATATCGAAAAATTACAACCATTCTACAACAAAGAATGGATCGTAGACCAAGGGAACAAACTTGCTGCAGGTAGTCCTCTCTTGACCAAGGAAGTATTGTCTGTTACTACTATGAAGGGCAATGCCTTTGTGACAGAATTGGCTGATGCTGACCATATTATGGTTCATTATGGGGATAAGACCAAAGACATCTTTACTGTTTCGCTGAAAGAATCTAAGGTTAAACAAGTGAAAGAGTACAGCATTGCTGAACTGGGAGAAGTTGTTTATACACCTAATATCGTTGACAAAGACCGTAGTGATCTTATCAATGCTATCGTTGAAAAATTAAGCCCAGTTGAATTGCAATCAGATCCTATCTACACACACTTAGGTAGAACTGGTCCTAACAAAGTAAATGCGATCAAGAACCTTTACCTCGAAGAAACCTTCAAAGAAGTCAAGGATAATCTGGCTAAATTTGTGAAACAGTTGCTTGAAAATGAAGATCATCAACTAAACACAGATGAAGCGGCTAAACGTGCACTTATCAAGAAAGTTGATGATAAGAAAGCGGCTATTCTCCTTGGTTTGTCTTACCTCAACCGTTACTACGGAGTTAAATTCGATGATTTTAACATTAAAGAGTTAATGTTATTCAAACCTGACTTCTATGGTAAAAATGTTAGCGTCTTAGATAGAATCATCAATATTGGCTCTAAAGAAAGTTATATTAAGGGTGACCGTACTCACGACGCCTATCGTGAGGTCATCGCTGGTGCTACTGGTAAAGGTAATTTACATGAGTTCTTAAAATATAATATGGAACTCTTTACAAGTGATACAAACTTGAACGATTGGTTTATCAAAGCAACCAAAGACAATGTTTATATCGTTGAACCAGCAACAACAACTCCTGAGTTTGCTGATAAGAAACACAGAGCCTATGAAGGCTTAAACAATGATATGCACGGTAAGATGATCTTGCCACTCTTGAACTTGAAAGATGCACACATGTTCTTAATTTCAACATATAACACTATGGCATACAGTTCATTTGAAAAATATGGTAAGAATACTGCAGCAGAACGCGAAGAATTCAAAGCTGAAATCGATAAAGTCGCTAAAGGTCAACAAAATTACCTAGACTTCTGGTCTCGTCTATCATTAGATAAAGTTCGTAATCAACTACTTAAGAGCAACAACATGGTACCTACACCAGTACTAGATAACCAAAACTATAAAGGTATAAGCACAGACCGTTATGGTCACACTGCTAGTGGTGAAGATGTTGCACCAATCCGTGAATTATACGGACCAACAGATCGTTATCACGCAACTGACTGGCGTATGGGAGCTGTAGCTCGTATTTACGGTAACCCTTACAAAGATGATTCTGTCTTCTTCATGGTTACTGACATGATTAGCGACTTCGGTATTTCAGCCTTTACCCACGAAACAACTCACGTAAATGACCGTATGGTTTACTTAGGTGGTTCAAGACACCGTGAAGGTACTGACTTAGAGGCATTTGCTCAAGGTATGTTACAGTCTCCTGCTGAAACAAGTCCAAACGGTGACTTTAAAGCACTTGGATTAAATATGGCATATGAACGTCCAAATGATGGAAATCAATGGTATAATACAAATCCAAATGACCTCACTTCTCGCGCTGAAATCGATCATTACATGAAAGGTTTCAATGATACGCTTATGCTTCTTGATTACCTTGAAGGAGAAGCTGTAATTGATAAACACGATAAAGCACTAAATAACGCTTGGTTCAAGAAAGTAGATAAGCAACTTCGTGGAGCTAATACCAAGAACCAATACGACAACGTAAGAGATCTAAATGCAGAAGAAAAAGAATATAATTTAACATCTGTTAACGACTTAGTAGAGAAAAACTTCATGACTAAGCACGGTCCTGGTAATGGTCAGTATGACCCAACTGGATTCGGTTCTGCTTATGTAACTGTGCCTATCACTGCAGGTATCTACGGAGGTAACACAAGTGAAGGGGCCCCAGGAGCAATGTCATTCAAACATAACACCTTCCGTATGTGGGGTTACTTTGGATACGAAAAAGGTTTCCTAAATTATGCTTCTAACATGCTAAAAGCTGAATCTAAAAAAGCTGGTAAAGATACTCTAGGTGATGACTTCATCATTAGCAAGATTTCTGAAGGAAAATTCAAGAATCTTGAAGAATGGAAGAAAGCTTACTTCAATGAAGTTGTAACAAGTGCCAAAAAAGGAATTCAATCTATTGAAATTGATGGTAAAACATACAATAGTTATGAAGACTTGAAACGTGCATTTGCTGAAGCGGTTGATAAAGATAAGACTACTCTAAGTAACGGATCTGTCAAATTTGACAACACCGTATCACTTAAAGAAAAACTCTTTAAGAAACTTCTTCAACAAACAGATAGTTTTAAAACTTCTATCTTTAAATAATCAATTGACTCTCACCTGTTCAGCAGGTGGGAGTTTTTTGTGCCCAAAAAGATGCCTTATTTTCCAAGCAGATTTCAAGTATTTTTAGTATGGTCGGTATATAATAGAGCTAAAATACAATATCTATATTCATATGATGAAAGAGAAAGGTGATTAAAATGATAAAGATAAAAAAATGGCAAGCATATGTATTGGTCTGCGCTAGTCTGGTCTGTCTATCGGCTTGTAACAATCAGATGGAGAGTCAAGCTGATAAGCAAAATGGAGACAAAAATGCACAAGTTAGCTCTCAAACTGCAAAAAAAGGAGAAGAAGTTCCAGATTTTGAGCTTACGGGAGTTGATGGGAAAACCTATCGCCTATCAGATTATAAAGGCAAAAAGGTCTATCTAAAATTTTGGGCTTCTTGGTGTTCTGTCTGTCTAGCTAGTTTACCTGATACCGATGAACTTGCAAAAGAAGCTGGCGATGACTTTGTAATCTTGACAGTTGTTTCTCCTGGTCAAAAAGGAGAGCAAGCAGAAGAAGCCTTCCAAAAATGGTATCAGGGTTTAGATTATAAAAACCTCCCTGTACTTCTAGATCCTTCAGGAAAACTCTTAGCGAGTTACGGAGTTCGTTCTTATCCGACTCAGGCCTTTATTGATAAAGAAGGAAAATTGGTGAAGACTCAACCAGGCTTTATGGATAAGGCAAGTATTTTAGAGAGTTTGGAAAGTATAGATTAGAGGTTATGAATGATAAATTAAAAACAGTATTCTTAATTGGAGTTATCATTTTCATCACCATAGGAGCTTTGTTTCTTTTGGAAAAAAGAAACTCGATCAACACTGATACCTCTCAAATTGAGAAGGCAGCTGTTAGCCAAGGTCAAGGTGTTAAGAAAAAAACGAAGCCAGCTAAAGATGCTGACCTGCATGAAATCTATCTAGCTGGAGGCTGTTTCTGGGGAGTAGAAGAGTATTTTTCAAGAGTAGCAGGTGTGACAGACGCAGTTTCTGGCTATGCTAATGGGAGAGGAGAAACAACCCAGTATGAATTGATCGGCCAAACCGGGCATGCTGAGACTGTTCATGTGACCTACGATGCCAATCAAATTTCTCTAAAAGAAATCTTGCTCCATTATTTCCGCATTATCAATCCAATCAGTAAGAACAAGCAGGAAAATGATATGGGGACTCAGTACAGAACGGGAGTCTACTATACAGATGAGAAAGATTTAGAAGCTATCAATCAAGTCTTTGATCAAGTTGCTCAGAAGTACGACCAGCCTCTAGCGGTTGAAAAGGAAGCCTTAAGAAATTTTATCGTGGCTGAGGACTACCACCAAGATTATCTCCAGAAAAATCCTAATGGTTATTGCCATATCAATGTCAATCAAGCAGCCTATCCGGTCATTGATGCTAGTAAGTATCCAAAACCGAGTGACGATGAATTGAAAAGACTCCTATCACCAGAGGAGTATGCAGTGACTCAAAACAGTCAAACAGAACGTGCCTTTTCAAATCGTTATTGGGATAAATTTGAAGCAGGAATTTATGTGGATGTAGCAACTGGAGAACCTCTCTTTTCTTCGAAAGATAAATTTGAATCGGGTTGTGGTTGGCCAAGTTTTACCCAGTCGATCAGTCCAGATGTTGCGACCTATAAGGAAGACAAGTCATACAATATGGTCAGAACAGAAGTCAGAAGTCGAACAGGGAATTCTCATCTAGGACATGTCTTTACAGATGGACCTCAGGACAAGGGAGGTCTACGCTATTGTATCAATAGTCTATCCATCCATTTTATCCCAAAGGATCAAATGGAAGAAAAGGGCTATGGTTATTTGTTGGATTATGTTGAGTGATCTTGAGATTATTAAAAAGAGTTTACTAGATTATTTTTATATTTGATTTCCTTTAAATAAAGTAATTTTTTAAATAAAAGAAAAAAATTATCAAAAAACGATAAAAAAGTGGTGCATCTCAAAAAAATTATGTTATACTAGATATATCGAAAAACAATAATAAGTTTTCGACTAGTAACAAAAAGAGCTCATTTGTTGCTAAAACTAAAAATATTTTATAAAAGAGGAAATCATCATGAAAAAAACTACATCAACTAAAATCGTAAACTTCGCTAAATCACTTGTTACATTGGGTTCTAATTTGGGAATCTTTACCCTCAGTTTCCTTAGTATCGCTTCCTTAGTTCTTCTACTTGGTCAATTTGATATCAGCCAACTAATGCCCGAAGGTGGAGAGGTAACAAGGTCAGGCTACGAAGCGTGGGGAGGGGTTAATGCCTTTGTTCTAACCTTTGTTGCTGGTAATACACTTCTGACTTATGGCCTTATCAAATTAAAACAGTTTGCTAAGAACTTTAAAGAAAGTGATCTTTTTGAAAATACAACCATTTCATTCTTGAAAAAGGGTGCAGTTTTAATGACTGTAGTAGGAGCAATCCAAGGTATTACAGAACTAATTTTGAATCCTGCCCACATCATTTTTAACTTCTCGATTGCAGCATTTTTGTTTCTTGCTAGCTTGGTGCTTACTTCAATCAAAAATCAATTTTCAGATAAAGTAGCATAATACATGTACGTAACACTTACTAATATTGTATAATATAGTAG
Organism: Streptococcus mitis; assembly: GCF_023109105.1. Classification (GTDB taxonomy): domain Bacteria; phylum Bacillota; class Bacilli; order Lactobacillales; family Streptococcaceae; genus Streptococcus; species Streptococcus mitis_BW. The sequence goes on along the minus strand of NZ_JALDTZ010000002.1, from coordinate 114,693 downwards.
AGATTAGAAACGAGGTTTTGAAATTAATGTCTAAGAAAAATTCCTACTTACCATTTGCTTTAGGTTTTATTAATATCCTAATTTTTATCTTGGGAGTGTCTTTAGTTATATCCATCCTTTTAACAGTTTTCAATGTAACTGAGATTAGCCTATTTAACCTTGGGACTATTTCCTTAAAACCTGATATGGTGAATACTTCAATTCTAGTGAGTGCTTTGTCCTTTATCAATAGCTTTATCATTCTGTTTGTACTATTCTGTGTTAGACAGTTCTTCCAAAATATTATTCATGAACAGATTTTTACAAGTCATAATGTCAAACTTGCTAATCGTATTTCTCTTTCTCTCTTTATTGCCTCATTTCTAGGAGATGGTATTTTAACACTCAATGGTTATTCATTTCTGAATATAACTTTCATGGTTACTGCTCTCGTTGTTTGGACAATTGGTAAAGTCCTTGAAAAAGCAAACGAAATTGCAGAAGAAAATGAGTTTACAATTTAGAGAAAGGAGACTATCACATGATTGTTATTAATCTAGATGTCGAATTAGCAAAGAAAAAAATGCGTTCAGGAGATTTAGCAGAACGCGTAGGTATTACTCCCGCAAATCTTTCAATACTGAAAACAGGTAAGGCCAAAGCTATACGTTTTTCAACGCTAGAAGCCATTTGTAAAGAACTTGGGTGCCAACCTGGTGATATATTGGAGTATGTGCCAGATTAAAAAGTGGTTCAGCGAATGCTGATCCGCTTTTTTATTCTCATTGAGTATGAGCTCGAGAAAGGACACATTTCGTGCTTTCTTTTTTTATGTTCAGAGCGATAAAAATCCGTTTTTTGAAGTTTTCAAAGTTCCGAAAACCAAAGGAATTACGCTTGATAAGTTTGATTAAATTATTGGTCGCTTCTAGTTTGGCGTTGGAATAGGGTAATTGAAGGGCGTTGACTATTTTCTCTTTGTCCTTTAGAAAGGTTTTAAAGACAGTCTGAAAAAGAGGATGACCCTGCTTTAGATTGTCCTCAATGAGTCCGAAAAATTTGTCAGGCTCTTCTTTATTCTGAAAGTGAAAAAGCAGGAGCTGATAGTGGTCTTTCAAGTCTTCGGAAGAGCTCAAAAGCTTGTCTAGAATCTCCTTATTCGTCAAGTGCATACGAAAAGTAGGGCGATAAAAACGTTTATCGCTGAGTTTAGGACTATCCTGTTGGATGAGTTTCCAATATCGCTTGATAGCCTTGTATTTATGAGACTTTCGATGAAACTGATTCATGATTTGGACGCGGACACGACTCATAGCACGGCTTAGATGTTGGAGTAAAACAGTCCAGTGGACTGTTTTAGCCTGAGTTTAGAAATATAATAAGGAAGGTTGAAAGCGATCAAGAACGATTTTAGCATTTGAGCGTGAAACAGTCTGGGAGACTGTTTCAACCTAAGCCTAGAAATTCGAAAGCGAAGTTGCTTAGCCAATTCATAACAAGGGCTAAACATATCCATAGTAATGATTTTCACCTGGCAGCTAACAGTTCGATTGTTGTACAGAAAGTGATTTCGGATGACAGCTTGTGTTCTTCCCTCAAGAACAGCGATGATATTGAGATTGTCAAAATCTTGCGCAATGAAGCTCATCTTCATCTCCCGATTGAAACAGTCACTCCCCTGACTGTTTCAACATCCCAGGACATAATCTCACGAAGACGAGAAAAATCATGCTTAAAACGGAAGTCATTGAGCTTGCGAATAACAGTTGAAGTTGAAATGGACAGCTGATGGGGAATGTCGGTCATAGAAGTCTTTTCAATCAACTTTTGAGCAATCTTTTGGTGGATGATACGAGGGATTTGGTGATTTTTCTTGACGAGGGAAGTCTCAGCGACTGCCATTTTTGAGCACTGATAGCACTTAAAACGACACTTTTTCAGAAGAATTCTAGTAGGCATACCTGTTGTTTCAAGGTAAGAAATTTTCGACGTTTACTTCTTCATTAAATTTCCACAAACAGGACAAGATGGCGCCTCGTAATCCAGTTTAGCGATGATTTCCTTGAGGGTATCCCTATTTATGATATCTAGAATCTGGATATTAGAGTCTTTAATAGCGAGGAGTTTTGTGATAAAATGTAATGGTTCCATATGATTCTTTCTAATGATGGTTTGGTTGCTTTTCATTATAGATCTTAAGGGACTTTTTTTCTACAACAAAATAGGCTCCATCATATCCATAGGGGATTTACCCACTACAAATAGTATAGAGCCCAAAAAGAGGGGAATTCCCTCTTTTTTGTATGTTAAAAATATCTTGAGCATATGTTAATTTTTTTAAGATACCTCAAATAAGTTGAACTATAAAAAAAGCAAAATTTTAAAAAAAATTGAGCAAAATACTTGGTATTCAAGAGCTAGCATGGTAAAATATAACAGCGATTAGTTTGCGAAATATTAAATACATATTTATTCTAAACTAAGCTAAATTTTATGCAATTTGGAGGTAATATTAGTGAAAAATGATCTCTTTAATGATCGTATTAGTCGATTTTCAATTCGTAAGTTAAATGTAGGAGTTTGCTCGGTCTTACTCGGAACGTTGGTAATGCTCGGAACTGCTACAGGTGTCGGAGCTGATGAAGTAACTGAAGAAAAACAAGCTGACGGAGTTGCAGCTACAACAGAAGTAGACAAAGCTGAAACTCCTGTAACAACAGAAGCAGCACCTGCTAAAGAAGTAACTTATAAAGCAGAAGCAGCACCTGCAGTTTCTACTGAAGTAAAACCTGAGCTAAATAGCGACAAATTGGCAGCTTACGTTGCTGAAATTGAAGCAAACGTGGCAAATGGTAAATACAGCAACAAGACAGACGAGAGTGTTGAAGTTCTTAAGGTAGGTCTTGCTAATGCTAAAAATGCACTTACTTCTGCTACAAGCCAAGCTGAACTTGACGCAGCTTACCAATCACTCGTAACGACTGTCAATGCGAAACTTAAAAACAAGGAAGTAGCTAAAGTAGAAAAACCAGTAGTTGAAACTCCTGCTACAACAGAAGCAACTACAGCAAAACCTGCTGAAAACACAAAGCCAGCTGAAGGTACAAACGCAATTGCAAATACAGGGAAGAACGACCCTCGTAATGGTAAAGAGATTGACAAGAATACTGCCTTCCGTGCAGATACTGCAACAGCTACTGGAATTGGTGCAGACGTTGTAGACGCAACTTCAACTCCAAAAGTTGAAAAACCAGGATATACAACAGACCTTGACGCAAAATCTTTGACTAGCCAGATCACATGGTTGGACTTTGGAGATGTAGCCAACTGGACAGGAACCACTACGACATTAGTACCTGCCTCCGAAGTTAAACCAACTGAAAACTTACAAGAGAAAATGGCTCTTCAAGTTGGGGCTACCTATACTAAGGAAATCATGCCTGGATATGTGGTAACTATCAAAGTTAAGTCTTTGAAACCCTTCCAAGCAACTGAAATCTATAAGAAGCGACTAGAAAGCCAAGGAGCTACTGACGCAGAAAAAGCAACCTATGATCCAAATGCTCGAAACGGTTTTGTCAATAATTCGAGTTCACCCACTACTAAGTTACGTTTCAAGAACGGTGATGAGGCCATGATTACCGCAGAGCCTCAAAATGGTTATACCGAAATTAGACATGAAGGAATTGATACCAAAGCCAAGAAGACAACCATTGCTTCAGCGATAAATGGTGGAAATATCGGAGTTCAGTTTGAAATCTCTGCAACCTTCCGTGGCAAGAAAGTTAAACCAGCTGTTGTTATGGCTGATGGAGAGTCTGCCAACCCTGGTGAATTTGTTATGTTCACTACCAACGGACAAGGTTGGCAACATCTTGGAGAATGGAAAAAAGCTAGTAGAATTGCTAGTGTACCGTACATGATACAAGATACGGATAATCTTTTTGGCCCTAACCCTAAGACTACTATTAATGGTAAATCATTCTACAGAACTAACCTTGACCAACTTCGCGGGTCTACTGAAGTTGGCCCAGATAAAAAACCAGTCGCTTGGAAGTATTTTGGAAACCCTGACCAAGTAACTGGTGGTCTTGGGACTGGTGTCTTTGGGCCAAATATTTCTGCAGCCGATTCCTCTGTTCCCCTTGTTATGACGCGTGGAGCATCTGAAGTGGGACTTTATATCGCTTCGGGTGGTAAACAGTCTGCTATGCTGGGATTCTTTCCAATTGATGAAGGGGATGCTCCTGAGTCATACGGTAAGGCTATGCATACTATTGCAACTGTAGATGGCGTAACTGGTGCTAAAGTAAATCAACCGTATATTGGTAACGTTAGCCCAGATATGGATGAAAACACGACTCTTGACTGGTTCGGTGATGATAACTCAACTACGGCCGATGAAGGCATTAACCAATTGCTTCCAGAAGAACTCAAAGGGACAACCAATGAGATGATCAAGATGGACCGTACCAAACCAGGTAACTACAAGATGTCAATTCAAGCTCATACGGATGGAGCTTCAGAAGCACATATCTATGGTTGGGTAGACTTTAACCAAAATGGTAAATTCGATGAAGATGAACGCTCAAATCTCGCTACAATCACACAAGATGGGACTGTTGAGTTGACCTTTGCAAACAGCAAGACTTACGTCGACCCAAGCGTTAAAGAGTTAGGTGCTCGTGTTCGTATTGCTAAGAAAGCGAACGAGATCGAAAGCCCAACTGGCATGGCCTTCTCAGGTGAAGTAGAAGACTTCAAGACTCAAATCACCCACCCACCAAAAGGGGAATTCAAAGAAACAAGTGCTCCCCAAGGTGCCAAACAAACAGCAACTGTAGCCTTTACAGCACGTGGAGAACACAAGTATGAACGCAACTCTGCTGCTGTCATCGACGAAACTGTAGCACCATACATCGTTGACAAAGATGGCAATCGTGCAACTCTTGACGCAGACGGTTACTACGTCGTTCAAGGACAAGGTAAGTACAAGATTACTGCGAATGGTAAAGATGTAGATGTTGAGTTTATCCCAGAAGATAATTTCCTAGGAACTGCTGATGGTATCTCTATCCGTCGCTCAGACAATAATGGCTATGATACTGGTTGGTCAACAAAATTCCCAGACAGCGAACCTAATGTGAATGGCCAATTAAATACTATGGATGGTCAATATGTTCCAACTGTATCACCGATTGACATTGAAGGGGTTGACAAGACTTCTAAAGATATTCAAGGTGCAACTCAAAAAGAAACACCTACCTTTAATACAACGGCTTCTAACTCAGCTGGTGATAAGATTGCTATTGCTCCAAGCGCGGACTATCCTGCTAAGTTGGTAGACCCAGCAACAGGTCGTACTACTGATGAGAAATCTGTAACCGTAGCTGGAGAAGGGACTTACACCATCAATCCTACAACTGGTGAAGTAACCTTCACTCCAGAACCAAGCTTTACTGGTACAGCCAAAGGTGTGGAAGTTACATTGTCAGCGCCAGTTGGTCGAAATAAAGACGGTAAGATTCAAGAAGAGTACGTTAAGACTGCTACAGCTAAGTACACACCAACTGTAGTAGGAGTAACCCCAACTGCAACCCCAGCAGAAACAAAAGACATCCAAGGTGCCACACAAACAGGCAAACCTGAATTCAAGGGTGGTACAGTTGAAGTTAACGGTGTTGAAAAGACTGTTGAAATCAACGAAGATGTTCCAGCAACATTTGACGACGGTTCAACAACTAAGACAGTTAAGGGAGTTGGTACATTTACAGTTGCAGCAGATGGTACAGTAACATTCGTTCCAGAATCAAACTTTGTAGGAACTGCACCAGCAGTGACAGTCGTCCGCGAAGATAAGAATGGAATAAAAGCTTCTGCGTCATACACACCAACAGTTGTAGGAGTAACCCCAACAGCAACCCCAGCAGAAACAACAGACATCCAAGGTGCCACACAAACAGGTAAACCTGAATTCAAGGGTGGTACAGTTGAAGTTAACGGCGTTGAGAAAACTGTACCAATCAACGAAGATGTTCCAGCAACATTTGACGACGGTTCAACAACTAAAACAGTAGAAGGTGTTGGTAAATTTACGGTTGCAGCAGATGGTACAGTAACATTCGTTCCAGAACCAAACTTTGTAGGAACTGCACCAGCAGTAACAGTTGTCCGCGAAGATGTGAATGGAAACAAAGCTTCTGCTACATATACCCCAACAGTAACTCCGGTTTCTATCACTCCAACAAATAAAGTTTCTGGAGATATTCAAAATGTCCCACAAACTCAAACTCCAACATTTGATTTGAGTAATGATAAGACAGCTAAAATCACAAGTAAGAAGTTAGTGGATCCTGCAACTGGTAAACCTACGGATGAAACTACTGTGACAGTAGAAGGTGAGGGATCTTATACAATTGATCCTACAACAGGTGCTGTAACATTTACACCTGAAGAAGACTTTGTTGGTACTGCTAATGGAGTAACTGTACAAGCTACTGCTCTCATTACAAATGAAGACGGAAAAACATCTACTATCACAGCGGATGCGACTTATACTCCAACTGTAGTAGCTGCAGAGCCAACTGCGAATCCGGCAACATCAATTGATGTACAAGGTGCGATTCAAACAGGAACACCAACATTCGCAGGTACAACTGTACAAGTTAATGGTGAAGATAAAGAAATTACTATTAAAGATAATAGCTATATACTCTTAGATGCTGATGGTTATCAGGTTACTACTACCCCAGCTTATGCAGAGGATGGAGTAACACCAATTGGTACCTTCTCAATTGATACAGCAACAGGTACTGTAACCTTCACGCCAACAGATAAATCTTACACTGGTACAGTAACTCCAGTTACAGTTGTGGCTGAAAGTTCAAACGGTATCGTTGTAGGTACAACCTACACTCCAGAGATTGTTCCTGTTAAACCAACTGCAACCCCAGCAGAAACAAAAGACATCCAAGGTGCCACTCAAACAGGCAAACCTGAATTCAAGGGTGGTACAGTTGAAGTTAACGGCGTTGAAAAGACTGTTGAAATCAACGAAGATGTACCAGCAACATTTGACGACGGTTCAACAACTAAGACAGTTGAGGGAGTTGGTACATTTACGGTTGCAGCAGATGGTACAGTAACATTCGTTCCAGAAAAATCATTCGTCGGAACTGCACCAGCAGTGACAGTTGTCCGTGAAGATAAGAACGGAACAAAAGCTTCTGCGACATACACACCAACAGTGACACCAGTAACTCCAACTGCTGAACCTGCAACTTCAACGGACAAACAAGGCCAAACCCAAACAGGTAAACCTGAATTTACTGAAGGTAATAGCCGTGTGCCAATGGATGATGATACGCCTGCAACCTTCGAAGATGGTTCAACAACTAAGGTAATTCCAGGAGAAGGAACATATACAGTAGCACCAGACGGAACTGTAACATTCGTACCAGAAAAATCATTCACAGGAACCGGAACAGGCGTAACTGTTAAACGTGTAGATAAGAATGGTACACCAGTAACAGGTAAGTACACACCAACAGTAACACCGGTAACACCAACTGCAACTCCAGCTTCATCAGAAGCACCTCAAGGCTTGGTTCAAACTGGAACAGTGACCTTCACAGAAGGAGATCCAGTTGCACCAATCGACAAGGATACCATTACTCTTCTTGACGAAAATGGTCAACCAGCTACTTCAGTAGATGCTAAATCACCAGAAGGCAAGGTTATCGGTAGCTTCACAGTTGATAAAGAAACAGGTGTTGTAACCTTCACACCAACTGATAAATCATATTCAGGTGATGTCGTTTCAGTTAAGGTTCAAGCGAAAGATGCTAACGGTACTACAGTAGAAACAACTTACACACCTAAGATTACTCCAGTAAAACCAACAGGTGAAGATGTTACTTCAACTGACAAACAAGGTCAAACACAAACAGGTAAACCTAAGTTTACAGAAGGTAACCCAAGTGTACCAATGGATGATGATGTTCCTGCAACATTTGAAGATGGTTCAACAACTAAGGTAATCCCAGGTGAAGGAACATACACAGTAGCACCAGATGGAACTGTAACATTTGTACCAGAAAAATCATTCACAGGAACCGGAACAGGTGTAACTGTTAAACGTGTGGATAAGAATGGTATACCAGTTACAGCTAAGTACACACCAACAGTAACACCAGTAACACCAACAGCTGAAGATGTTCCATCAACAGATATACAAGGTCAAACACAAACAGGTAAACCTAAGTTTACAGAAGGTGATCCAAGTGTACCAATGGATGATGATGTTCCTGCAACATTTGAAGATGGTTCAACAACTAAGGTAATCCCAGGTGAAGG
>NZ_JALDTZ010000002.1:105056-106259 GCF_023109105.1 Streptococcus mitis | reverse complement strand
AACATACACAGTAGCACCAGACGGAACTGTAACATTCGTACCAGAAAAATCATTCACAGGAACAGGAACAGGCGTGACTGTCAAACGTGTAGATAAGAACGGTACACCAGTTACAGCTAAGTACACACCAACAGTAACACCAGTAACACCAACAGGTGAACCAGCTACAACTATTGGTCCTAAAGGTCAAGAACAGTCTGGTAAACCAACATTCAAGGAAGGCGATAGCCGTGTTCCAATGAATGATGCTGTTCCAGCTACATTTGACGATGGTTCAACAACTAAGACTATTCCAGGTGTTGGTACATACACAGTAGCACCAGACGGAACAGTTACCTTCAAACCAGAACCTGAATTTACAGGAACAGCTCCATCAGTTACAGTTGTTCGTGAAGATATGAACGGAACAAAAGCTTCTGCAACATACACACCAACAGTAACACCGGTTACTACATTTGTAGATAAAGAAGGTAAAGCAATTCCAGGTTATCCAACAGAAGATGGTGAACAACCTAAGAAAGACATTCCAGGATACCGCTTCGTTGAAACTAAGAAACTTCCAAATGGAGATACAGAGCATGTCTACGAAAAAATTAAGACATTCTTCAAGGATAAAGAAGGAAACGAGATTCCAGGAAATCCAAGTCAAGATGGCGAACAACCTAAGAATGACATTCCAGGCTACCGCTTCGTAGAGACTAAGAAACTTCCAAACGGCGATGTAGAACACGTTTATGAGAAAGTTAAGACATCATTCAAGGATAAAGAAGGAAACGAGATTTCAGGAAATCCAAGTGAAGACGGTGAACAACCTAAGAAAGATATTCCAGGCTACCGCTTCGTAGATACCAAGAAACTTCCAAACGGCGACACAGAACATGTCTACGAAAAAGTTAAGACATTCTTCAAGGATAAAGAAGGAAACGAGATTCCAGGAAATCCAACAGAAGATGGTGAACAACCTAAGAAAGACATCCCAGGTTACCGCTTCGTAGAGACTAAGAAACTTCCAAATGGAGATACAGAGCACGTCTACGAAAAAGTTAAGACATCATTCAAGGATAAAGAAGGAAACGAGATTCCAGGAAATCCAACAGAAGACGGTGAACAACCTAAGAAAGACATTCCAGGTTACCGCTTCGTAGAGACTAAGAAACTTCCAAATGGAGATACAGAGCACGTCTACGAAAAAGTTAAGACATC
>NZ_JALDTZ010000002.1:0-104956 GCF_023109105.1 Streptococcus mitis | reverse complement strand
ATTCAAGGATAAAGAAGGAAACGAAATTCCAGGAAATCCAAGTGAAGATGGCGAACAACCTAAGAAAGACATTCCAGGCTACCGCTTCGTAGAGACTAAGAAGCTTCCAAACGGCGACACAGAACATGTCTACGAAAAAGTTAAGACCCCAGATCCAGAGCCAACTCCAGATCCAGAACCAACTCCAGATCCAGAGCCAACTCCGGATCCAGAACCAACCCCAGATCCAAAGCCAACTCCAGAACCAGAGAAACCAGAAGTTCCAGAAACTCCTGTTAAACCAGCTCCTGTAGTCGAAGAAACAGTTAAGACGGCTCCTCAATTGCCAAACACTGGTACTGAGGACAATGCAAGCCTTGCTGCTCTAGGCTTGCTAGGTGTCTTGAGTGGATTCGGGCTTGTGGCTCGCAAAAAGAAAGAAGATTAATCAGCTCTGTAAAGTAGTAAGGAAATCAACTTTCTAATCAAAAACTAGTGCATTTAATGATGTACTAGTTTTTTGATGCTTGTCTTAAGGATAGAACTATGCTACAATCATCTAAAACAAGTAAGAAAGAGAGGTTCTTTGTCAACGGTAGTGGGTTGAAAAAAAGCTAATCTCGAGAAAGGACAAATTTCGTCCTTTCTTTTTTGATGTTCAGAGCGATAAAAATCCGTTTTTTGAAGTTTTCAAAGTTCCGAAAACCAAAGGCATTACGCTAGATAAGTTTGATGAGATTATTGATCTCTTCCAATTTTGCGTTGGAATAGGGTAATTGAAGGGCGTTGATAGTCTTTTCTTTGTCTTTGAGAAATATCTTAAAGACAGTCTGAAAAAGAGGATGAACCTGCTTTAGATTGTCCTCAATGAGTCCGAAAAATTTGTAAGGCTCTTTATTCTGAAAGTGAAAAAGCAGGAGCTGATAGTGGTCTTTCAAGTCTTCTGAATAGCTCAATAGTTTGCCTAGGATTTCTTTATTGGTCAAGTGCATGCGAAAAGTAGGGCGATAAAATCGCTTATCACTGAGTTTACGACTATCCTGTTGAATGAGCTTCCAGTAGCGCTTGATAGCCTTGTATTCATGAGATTTTCGATGAAACTAATTCATGATTTGGACACGCACACGATTCATGGCACGGCTTAAGTGTTGGAGTAAAACAGTCCAGTGGACTGTTTTAGCCTGAGTTTAGAAATATAATAAGGAAGGGTGAAAGCGATCCAGAACGATTTTTGCATTCGGGAGTGAAACAGTCTGGAAGACTGTTTCAGCCTGAGCCTAGAAATTCGAAAGCGAAGTTGTCTAGCTAAGTCATAATAAGGGCTAAACATATCCATGGTGATGATTTTCATTCGACATCGGACGGCTCTATCATATTTAAGAAAGTGATTTCGGATAACAGTTTGTGGTCTACCTTCAAGAACAGTGATGATATTGAGATTATCAAAATCTTGCGCAATGAAACTCATCTTCATTTCCCGATTGAAACAGTCACTCCCCTGACTATTTCAACGTCCCAAGAAATAATCTCACGAAGACGAGAAAATCATGCTCAAAACGGAAGTCATTGAGCTTGCGAATAACAGTTGAGGTTGAGATGGAAAGTTGATGAGCAATGTCGGTCATAGAAGTCTTTTCAATTAGCTTCTGAGCAATCTTTTGATTGATGATACGAGGAATTTGGTGATTTTTCTTGACGATAGAAGTTTCAGCCACCATCATTTTCAAGCACTGATTGCACTTAAAACGACGCTTTCTAAGGAGGATTCTAGTAGGCATGCCAGTCGTTTCAAGGTAAGGAATCTCAGACGTTTTTTGAAAGTCATATTTCTTCATTTGACTTCCGCAATCAGGACAAGATGAGGCCTCATAATCCAGTTTAGCTATGATTTCCTTGTGTGTATCCCTTATTAACAATATCCATAATTTGGATGTTAGGATCTTTGATATCGAGTAGTTTTGTTCTAAAATGTAATTGTTCTATATGATTCTTTCTAATGAGTTGTTTTGTCGCTTTTCATTATAGATTTTATGGGACTTTTTTTCTACAACAAAATAGGCTCCATAATATTCATAGGAGATTTACCCACTACAAATGTTATATAGCCTCTTATTTTGTGCTATACTTAAGATATGCATAGAAAAACAGTGATTGATTTTAGGGCTTTGGGGGAGAGATACACCTTTACCCGGCCGATTAAAGAGTTAAAAACGAGAGATTTAGCAGAAGTGGCAGATTTGCTGGCACAAGTGGAAAGCTATCAAGAGCAAGGCTACTATGTGGTGGGCTATGTCAGCTATGAGGCTGCACCTGCTTTTGAGGAGAAATTAGCAGTTCATAAAGCTCCTTTACTGGCAGAGTACCTGCTCTACTTTACGGTTCATGATAGTGTAGAAGCATCCCCTATTCCTCTGATTTATGATGAAATTGATTTGCCTTCAAATTGGCAGGAAGTAACGTCTGCAGAGGACTATGAAAAGGCTATTGCACAGGTACATCATCATTTGCGGCAGGGAGACACCTATCAGGTCAACTACACCGTCCAACTCAAGCAAGACTTAAGTGCTAATCCTTTTGCCATCTACAATCGTATGGTGGTAGAGCAGGAGGCAGGCTACAATGCCTATGTGGAACATGATGAGATGGCAGTGATTTCCATGAGCCCAGAGCTCTTTTTTGAGCAAAATGACCGCGAGTTGACAACGCGACCAATGAAGGGAACGACTCAGCGTGGGGTAACTGACCAAGAAGATTTAGGGCAGGCTAGTTGGTTGGAACAAGACCCTAAAAATCGCTCTGAAAATATGATGATTGTGGACCTCTTGCGCAATGACATGAACCGTATTTCTGAAGTTGGAAGTGAGCACGTAGAGCGCCTTTGTCAAGTGGAGCAGTATTCGACTGTTTGGCAGATGACTTCGACTATCAAGAGTCAGTTACGACCAGATGTTGACCTTGTTGAAATCTTTCGCTCTCTCTTTCCATGTGGATCCATCACAGGAGCTCCGAAAATTGCGACTATGGAAATCATCAAGGACTTGGAGCTACAACCGCGTGGGGTCTACTGCGGAACGATTGGTCTCTTGCTTCCAAATGGACAACGGATTTTTAATGTTGCTATTCGGACTATTCAACTGCATCAAGGGAAAGCCATCTATGGAGTTGGCGGAGGCATTACATGGGATAGCACTTGGGAATCTGAATACCGCGAGGTTCATCAAAAGGCAGCAGTTCTCTATCGTAAACAAGCTCGTTTCCAACTGATTACTACAGGTAAAATCAGCCAGAAGAATTTGCTGTTTGAAGAACAACATCTGGAAAGATTAAGAAAAGCTAGTCGTTATTTTGCTTATCCTTTTGACCCAGAAGAACTGAGACAAGAGATAGAGAAGGAGTGTCAGTCTTGTGACATTAATCAAGATTACCGCTTACGAATCAGCCTTAGCAAGTCTGGAGAGATAAAACTCAGTCGTCAAGTACTAACACCTCTCAGTACAAGCTTTTGTCAAGCACAACTCTGCCTTCAGGAATCCAATTTGCAGCAAGCATTTACCTACTTTAAAACAACTCATAGACCGCATTTGAACCTAGGGGAACAAGAGAAGATTTACCACAATAAGTCAGGAGAACTGCTTGAAACCTCTATCGGAAATTTGGTTTTGAAAATCTCTGGTAAATTCTACACACCGCCTATCAGATTTGGTATCTTACCAGGAATTTATCGCCAGTATTTACTAGAAACAGGACAGATAGAAGAGAAAGTCTTGACCTTGGCAGATTTAGTCCAAGCAGAAGCTATTTATGGCTGTAATGCAGTGAGAGGCTTGTATGAACTAATACTCAATGAAAATCAAAGAGCAAACTAGGAAGCTAGCCGCAGACTGTACTTGAGTACGGCAAGGCTAAGCTGACACGGTTTGAAGAGATTTTCGAAGAGTATAAGCTTTGAGGAGAACTAAATGAAACTAATATTTTTACACGGGTTAGGGCAGTCAGCAGAGAGTTGGAAAGAAGTTCGGAATCAAACGAAGGATAGGCTTACAAAGACTCTTGAATTGCTGAAATAAGTTTGATAAAATAATATTGAAATCGATAACATTGTTATAGGAGAAAGAAATGAACAAACGTCTATTTTTAAAAATGAGTCTGGCTACCTTACCGGTTTTAGCCTTGTTTTCACAACCTGTGTTAGCAGAAGAAAACATTCATTTTTCTAGCTGTAAAGAAGCTTGGGCGAATGGATATTCGGATATTCACGAGGGAGAACCTGGTTATTCTGCCAAGTTAGACCGCGATCATGATGGAGTGGCTTGCGAATTGAAGAATGCTCCTAAGGGTGCTTTCAAAGCAAAACAAGCGCCTACAACTCAAACTGATACAACTTCATCCACAACAAGTGGTTGGGTTAAGCAGGATGGAGCTTGGTATTACTTTGATGGAAATGGAAATCCAGTGAAAAATGCTTGGCAGGGAAGCTATTACCTGAAAGAAGACGGAAAAATGGCCCAGAGCGAATGGATTTATGATTCTTCCTATCAAGCTTGGTATTATTTGAAATCAGATGGTTCTTATGCAAAGAATGCATGGCAAGGAGCTTACTACCTTAAACCAAACGGTAAAATGGCACAAGGTGAGTGGGTTTATGACTCTTCTTATCAAGCTTGGTATTACTTGAAATCAGATGGTTCTTATGCAAAGAATGCATGGCAAGGAAACTACTATTTGAAATCAGATGGTAAAATGGCTAAGAATGAGCGAGTTGATGGCGGACGTTACTACGTAGATGCTTCAGGTCTTTGGAAACCATAAGTCAGGATAAAATCCAGAAAGCTAATGCAAACCTTTGCATAAACGATTAGTTTTTGTTATACTATATCTGTAAGCATTTTCAATTACTAAACAATGAAAAAGGAGAATATGATGAGTCAAAAGATTATTGGGATTGACCTTGGTGGAACTTCTATCAAATTTGCAATCTTGACAACAGCAGGAGAAATCCAAGAAAAATGGTCTATCAAGACCAACATTTTGGATGAGGGAAGTCATATCGTAGATGATATGATTGAGTCTATTCAACATCGTTTGGACTTGCTTGGATTGACAGCAGCGGACTTCCAAGGTATTGGGATGGGATCACCAGGTGTGGTTGACCGTGAAAAAGGGACTGTTATCGGTGCCTACAACCTCAACTGGAAAACCCTTCAACCAATCAAAGAAAAGATTGAAAAAGCCGTGGGTATTCCATTTTTTATCGATAATGATGCCAACGTAGCTGCTCTTGGTGAACGTTGGATGGGTGCTGGTGATAACCAACCAGATGTTGTCTTTATGACACTCGGTACTGGTGTTGGTGGCGGTATTGTCGCTGAAGGCAAATTGCTTCATGGTGTTGCTGGTGCAGCAGGTGAGCTTGGCCATATCACTGTTGACTTTGATCAACCAATCGCATGTACTTGCGGTAAGAAAGGTTGCCTTGAGACAGTGGCTTCAGCAACAGGTATTGTCAACTTGACTCGTCGTTATGCGGATGAATACGAAGGCGATGCAGCTTTGAAACGCTTGATTGATAATGGAGAAGAAGTAACTGCTAAGACTGTCTTTGACCTTGCAAAAGAGGGAGACGACCTTGCTTTGATTGTTTACCGTAACTTCTCACGTTACTTGGGAATCGCTTGTGCTAACATCGGTTCAATCCTAAACCCATCAACAATCGTCATCGGTGGTGGTGTATCCGCTGCGGGAGAATTCCTTTTACAAGGTGTTCAAAAAGTCTATGATGAAAATACCTTCCCACAAGTACGCACATCTACTAAATTAGCTCTTGCAACTCTAGGAAATGACGCTGGAGTTATCGGAGCAGCATCACTTGTATTGCAATAAAATAATAATAAAAGAGGAAAAATGCTAACCTAGAGTTAGTAATGTTCCTCTTTTCTTTTTTATGCTATACTAGTTAGGACAATAAATGAGGTGAGAGTAAATGACAAAAGCAGATACAATTTTTAAAGAGAATATTGAACGAATCCTCAAAGACGGTGTTTTCTCAGAGCAGGCTCGTCCTAAGTACAAGGATGGGACAGTTGCCAATTCTAAGTACGTAACGGGTGCCTTTGCCGAGTATGACTTATCTAAAGGAGAATTCCCCATCACGACCTTGCGCCCTATCGCTATCAAATCAGCTATCAAGGAAGTGCTCTGGATTTACCAAGACCAGTCTAATAGCTTAGAAGTGCTTAATGACAAGTACAATGTTCACTACTGGAATGACTGGGAAGTGGGAGATACAGGAACTATTGGTGAGCGCTATGGTGCCGTTGTTAAGAAGCATGACATCATCAACAAAATCCTTAAGCAGTTGGAAGCTAATCCTTGGAACCGTCGTAATATCATCTCTCTTTGGGATTATCAGGCTTTTGAGGAGACAGACGGGCTTCTTCCATGTGCCTTCCAGACCATGTTTGATGTCCGTCGAGTTGACGGGGAAATTTATCTGGATGCGACCTTGACCCAGCGTTCTAACGACATGCTGGTTGCTCACCACATTAATGCTATGCAGTACGTAGCTCTTCAAATGATGATTGCCAAGCATTTTGGCTGGAAGGTTGGGAAGTTCTTCTACTTTATCAACAATCTCCATATCTATGACAATCAATTTGAACAAGCAGAAGAATTGCTTCGTCGTGAGCCTTCAAATTGCCAACCCCGTTTGGTCTTAAATGTACCAGATGGGACCAATTTCTTTGATATTAGAGCAGAAGATTTTGAGTTGGTGGATTATGACCCTGTCAAGCCACAGTTGAAGTTTGACCTAGCTATTTAATACTCTTCGAAAATCTCTTCAAACTACGTCAGCTTCGCCCTTTTTGCAACCTCAAAGTTGTACTTTGAGTAGCCTGCGGCTAGTTTCCTAGTTTGCTCTTTGATTTTCATTGATTATAAAAGAATAGAAAAAGAAGTTGAGAAAATAAATCCCAACTTCTTTTGTTTCTTAACGTGATACGCGACGACGAGCTGCTTTTTTACGGTTTTCTTCGATGAAAGCTGCTTTTTGCTCTTCTGGTTCGATTACTTTCTTTTTGAATGCGTATACTGCACCTGCAACTGCAGCGACAGTTCCTGCGACACCTGTTACAAGACCTTTAGCGAATCCTTTAGCCATGAGTCTTCCTCCTTTATATTCTCAATCAGCCAGCCTCCTCAAGAGGTCACATTTTTCTGACTGACCTTTTTGTGTTATAATAATAGTAACGAAAAAATGGGAATTTTTCAAGGAAAAAAGATGAAAACAAAAATAATTGTGATAGTTGGACCGACTGCTGTTGGAAAAACAGCCCTTGCCATTGAAGTGGCCAAGCGTTTTAATGGCGAAGTGGTTAGTGGTGATAGTCAGCAGGTTTACCGAGGGCTAGATATTGGGACAGCCAAGGCTAGTCCAGAAGAACAGGCAGCTGTTCCCCATCATTTAATTGATGTTAGAGAGGTAACCGAGTCTTACTCGGCTTTTGATTTTGTTTCAGAAGCTAAGATGGCTATTGAGGATATTCACAGTCGTGGTAAGCTAGCTATTATTGCTGGTGGGACTGGACTTTATATCCAGAGCTTGCTAGAAGGCTACCATCTAGGTGGGGAGACACCTCACGAGAAGATTTTAGCCTATCGAGCTAGTTTAGAGCCCTTTTCAGATGAGGAACTAGCTCATCTTGTGGAGCAAGCAGGTCTTGAGATTCCCCAGTTTAATCGTCGTCGTGCTATGCGTGCCTTGGAAATTGCCCATTTTGGTCAAGATTTGGAGAATCAAGAGACCTTGTATGAACCGCTGATTATCTGCTTGGATGATGAGCGCAGTCAATTATATGAACGAATCAATCATCGAGTGGATTTGATGTTTGAGGCTGGGCTTTTGGATGAGGCCAAGTGGCTTTTTGAGCATTATCCTGATGTGCAGGCTGCTAAAGGAATTGGTTACAAGGAGCTCTTTCCGTATTTCCGTGGGGAGCAGACCTTGGAGGAAGCTAGTGAAAGTCTCAAACAGGCGACTCGTCGTTTTGCCAAGCGTCAGTTGACCTGGTTCCGTAACCGCATGCAGGTGACCTTTTATCAGATAGGAGAATCTGGTGTAAAAGACCGTATTTTAAACCAGATTGAGGAGTTTTTAAATGATTGAAACGGAGAAAAAAGAGGAACGAGTCCTGCTTATTGGAGTTGAACTCCAAGGTATGGATAATTTTGACCTCTCCATGGAAGAGCTGGCTAGTTTAGCCAAGACAGCTGGAGCGGTCGTAGTCGATAGCTACAGACAAAAACGCGAAAAATACGATTCTAAGACCTTTGTCGGTTCTGGTAAGTTGGAAGAAATAGCTCAAATGGTGGATGCTGAAGAAATTACCACTGTCATTGTCAACAACCGTCTGACACCTCGCCAAAATGTTAATCTTGAGGAAGTCTTAGGTGTCAAGGGCATTGACCGTATGCAGTTGATTTTGGATATCTTTGCCATGCGGGCTCGAAGCCATGAAGGAAAGCTTCAAGTGCATTTGGCTCAGCTCAAATATCTCTTGCCTCGTTTGGTTGGTCAGGGGATTATGCTCAGCCGTCAGGCAGGGGGAATTGGGTCCCGTGGACCTGGTGAAAGCCAGCTGGAGCTGAACCGTCGTAGTGTTCGCAATCAAATCACGGATATCGAGCGCCAGCTCAAGGTGGTTGAAAAAAATCGGGCGACTGTCAGAGAAAAACGTTTGGAGTCTAGTACCTTTAAGATTGGTTTGATTGGTTATACCAATGCTGGGAAATCAACTATCATGAATACATTGACTAGTAAGACTCAGTATGAGGCTGATGAGTTGTTTGCGACTCTGGATGCGACGACTAAGAGTATCCATCTGGGGGGAAATCTCCAAGTAACTTTAACAGATACCGTTGGTTTTATCCAAGATTTGCCGACAGAGTTGGTGTCCAGTTTCAAGTCAACCTTGGAAGAAAGCAAGCATGTGGACCTTCTGGTTCATGTTATTGATGCCAGCAATCCTTACCACGAGGAACATGAAAAAACAGTTCTTTCCATCATGAAAGACTTGGATATGGAGGATATTCCTCGCCTGACCCTTTATAATAAAGCGGATTTGGTGGAGGATTTTACGCCAACTCAAACGCCATATGTGCTGATTTCGGCAAAGTCTAAGGATAGTCGTGAGAACTTGCAGGCTATACTGCTAGATAAAATCAAGGAAATTTTTGAAGCCTTTACCCTGCGCGTGCCTTTTTCCAAGTCCTACAAGATTCATGATTTAGAAAGTGTTGCGATTCTTGAAGAACGAGACTACCAAGATGATGGTGAAGTCATCACAGGCTACATTGCAGAGAGAAACAAATGGAGATTAGAGGAATTTTATGACTGATATCAAATCATTAGCCCTCAAATATGGTGGCTATACTAGCCTTGACAAGGTATATCTAGATCAGCTTTTAGCTGGTAAATCAGAGCAGGAGCAACTAGCCCTCATCACACCTCCACCAAGTGTCGTCAATGCCTATTTTGCAGAACTCTACCAGAAAAAGAGTCCTGAAGCAGCGACCGATTATTTTGCGGAACTCAGTCATGAACTGAATCTTTACAATGCTGAACCTAGTTTCACCCTAGAAAATAAACCCTTTATTCGTCTTAACCTATCTGGCAAATCCTTTGGTTTTTGTTATGAGAGTGAGGGTCTGGGTCGGATTTTCTCTGAAAATGAAGAGGTTATTTCGGAAGACTTGCTCTTTGAGATTGCACAAATTTTCCCCCATCAACTCGTCTTTGAAGAGTCTGGCAAGATTTACATGAAGGTTGTAGGGGACGAGGAAGTTGTGAGCGTGGAAAGTCTTACAGCTTTGACTGATTTGGAAAGCTTGACTGATGGTCGCAAACGTCTCAAAGGATACAGCCAAGAGGATTTACTGCAAGAAGCTGCTGCTTTTTCTGGCAAACGTTATTTCCGATCGGAAAATCGCACAGCCATGTTATATATTGATTAATTAGAAAGTATCGAATGGATATTCAATTTTTAGGAACGGGGGCAGGTCAGCCCTCTAAAGCCCGCAACGTCTCCAGTCTCGCCCTGAAACTCTTGGATGAGATTAACGAAGTTTGGCTTTTTGACTGTGGCGAAGGAACGCAAAATCGCATTCTAGAAACCACGATTCGACCACGTAAGGTCAGCAAAATCTTTATCACTCACCTACACGGAGACCATATCTTTGGATTGCCAGGATTTCTCTCTAGTCGTGCCTTTCAAGCCAATGAAGAGCAGACGGATTTGGAAATCTATGGACCTCAAGGGATTAAGTCATTTATCTTAACTAGTCTTCGTGTGTCAGGTTCTCGCCTACCCTACCGCATTCATTTTCATGAGTTTGACCAAGATTCTCTAGGAAAAATCCTTGAGACCGATAAATTCACGGTGTATGCAGAGGAGTTGGACCATACGATTTTCTGTGTTGGTTATCGTGTCATGCAAAAGGACCTTGAAGGAACGTTGGATGCTGAAAAACTCAAGGCGGCAGGTGTCCCATTTGGCCCACTTTTTGGAAAAATCAAAAACGGTCAGGACGTTGTGCTCGAAGATGGGACTGAAATCAAGGCAGCAGATTATATCTCTGCACCACGTCCAGGTAAGATTATCACAATTCTAGGTGATACCCGAAAAACCAATGCCAGTGTGCGTCTGGCTGTCAATGCCGATGTCTTGGTTCATGAGTCCACATATGGCAAGGGTGATGAAAAAATTGCCCGCAATCATGGTCACTCAACCAATATGCAGGCAGCGCAGGTGGCAGTAGAAGCAGGTGCCAAACGACTCTTACTCAACCATATCAGCGCACGTTTCCTCTCAAAAGATATCAGCAAGCTCAAGAAAGATGCGGCAACGATTTTTGAAAATGTTCATGTGGTCAAAGACTTGGAAGAAGTGGAAATCTAAAAGATTGAGAAAGGATAAGTATGCGTACTATTCTCATTACCGGAGCTAGCGGTGGTCTAGCCCAAGAAATGGTCAAACTCCTGCCAAATGACCAACTCATCTTGCTTGGTCGAGATAAGGAAAAATTAGCTCAACTCTATGGAAGCCATCCCCATGCAGAATTGATTGAGATTGATATTACCGATGCTCAAGCCTTAGAAGAACTAGTTGCTGAACTCTACCAGCGTTATGGCAATATTGATGTTTTAATTAACAACGCTGGTTACGGGATTTTTGAAGAATTTGACAAGATTTCTAATCAAGACATTCATCAAATGTTTGAGGTTAATACCTTTGCTTTGATGAATCTGTCTCGTTTGCTTGCAGCTCGTATGAAGGATAGTCGAAAAGGCCATATCATCAATATCGTCAGCATGGCAGGTTTGATCGCTACTGGCAAATCCAGCCTTTACTCAGCGACCAAGTTTGCGGCCATTGGATTTTCAAATGCTCTTCGCCTCGAACTCATGTCCTATGGAGTCTATGTGACAACAGTCAATCCAGGACCTATCCGTACAGGATTTTTTGACCAGGCCGACCCAGATGGTACCTATCTCAAATCGGTTGACCGTTTCTTACTAGAACCTGATGCAGTGGCTAAAAAGATTGTCAGGATTATAGGAAAAAACAAACGCGAGCTTAATCTCCCTCTTTTGTTAAATTTGGCCCATAAGTTTTATACCCTCTTTCCCAAGTTAGCTGATAAGTTGGCAGGAGAGACTTTTAATTATAAGTAAAAAGAACCAATGTGCAGGTGTTGCTAGCCTACATATTGGTTCTTATTATTTCTCAACTATCAAACTGAACTTCTTCTAGTAGATAGTCGATAAAGCGTTCGCCCATCTTAGAAAGGCTGGTTTTCTCATGCTGGATATAGACCAGCTCGATAGGATCATCAATATCTAGTGGGATAGAAACAATATTGTCTCCGTTGAGGTTGCTGTTCAAAATCCCAGTTGCAATGGTATAACCGTCCAAACCAATCAAGAGATTAAAGAGGGTGGCACGGTCACTGACCACGATAGATTTTTTGTGGTGTTCTTGGGAAAGAATTTCTTCTGAAAAGTAGAAGGAGTTGTGAGTTCCTTGGTCATAGCTGAGGTAAGGAAAATTCTCCAAATCAGAGAGTTTCACCTTGTCTTTTTTTGCCAGAGGATTGGTCTTGCTGACAAAGATATGCGGTTGCGCGGTAAAGAGATGGTGAGCCAGCAGGTGATTGTCATCCAGCATCTTGGTTAAAACATCACGGTTGTAGCTGTTCAAAAATAGGACACCGACCTCACTACGGAAGTTCTTGACGTCGTCGATAATTTCCCAAGTCCGAGTTTCACGAAGGAAGAGCTCGTATTTCTCCATATCACTTTTCTTGAGCAGAGAGACAAAGGCATTGACCACAAAGGCGTAGTGTTGAGACGAAACGCTAAAGAGTTCGCGGTGGGCGACAGGATTTTTATAGCGTTCCTCCAGAAGCTGGGTCTGCTCGACAACCTGACGAGCATAAGAGAGAAACTCCATCCCATCACGGGTCAAGGTGATACCCTTAGGATTACGAATAAAGATTTCAATGCCCATTTCATTTTCCAAATCTCTCACAGCATTGGAAAGACTCGGCTGGGTGATAAAGAGTTGCTTGGCTGCCTCATTCATGGAGCCAGTTTCGACGATTTTGATAATATAATGTAATTGTTGAATTCTCATGTTTTTATTGTACCACACTTGCGTCAGAATCGCCAAAGAAGATAGGAAAATCAGGGACATTGTGTGAGTCTCTTCTTGAAAAAAACACAAAATTTTGCTAGAATGAGTCTTATGAAAACATTCTATGATGTGCAGCAATTCCTAAAACGATTTGGTATTATTGTTTACATGGGAAAACGCTTATATGATATTGAACTGATGAAGTTGGAGCTCTCTCGAATTTATGATGCAGGGTTGATGGACAAATTAGACTATCTAGAAGCAGAAGCGGTTCTTCGCAGAGAGCACAAAGTAGAGTTGGATTATATTGAGAAAAATGGAGAAATGAACTAATGGTTACTTGGATTTTGTGGGCACTTATACTAGCAATGTTGGCATGGATGGGCTTTAACTATCTTCGTATTCGCCGTGCGGCTAAAATCGTAGACAATGAGGAGTTTGAAGCCTTGATTCGTACAGGTCAATTGATTGATTTGCGAGACCCAGCTGAATTTCACAGAAAACATATCCTCGGTGCCCGCAATATTCCTTCAAGTCAGTTGAAGACTAGTCTTGCAGCCCTTCGTAAGGATAAACCTGTCCTTCTCTACGAAAACCAACGTGCGCAACGTGTCACAAATGCAGCCCTTTACTTGAAAAAACAAGGTTTTTCTGAGATTTATATCCTTTCTTATGGCTTGGATTCTTGGAAAGGGAAAGTCAAAGTTGAGAAATAAGAAAACGAGCTTGGAGGTTTCCGAGCTCATTTTTTAACCACTTTTTCTGAGAAAGTCACGAATATTTGCCAACTCTTGGGAGTTTAGGGGGCGGTAGTCTCCTTCTTGGAGATTCTCATCCAAGCCCCAAGGGCCAAAATGGGTGCGTTTGAGGGAGGTCACCTTGACACCAACCGAGAGGAACATTTTCTTGACTTGATGAAATTTTCCTTCTGAAATGGTGATAGAGGCTTGGCTGTGGGAAAGACTTGCAGATAGAATCTCTAGTCTTGCAGGTTTACAGATAGTGCCATCTAAAAAGACAATTCCCTTTTGAAAGACTTGGATATGGTCAGGTGTTAGAAGTCCATTAACTTCAACTTGATAAGTTTTATCCACATGATATTGAGGGTGGAGGAGTTGAAAACCTAGAGGACCATTATCCGTTAATAGGAGAAGTCCTGTCGTATCTCGATCCAGACGACCAATGGCGTAGAGTTGCTCTGACTGGAGATGCTTGGGCAGCAGGTCCATGACGGTTGGAAGTTTCTTGTCTTTGTTGGCTGTCACGACACCAGCAGGCTTATGAAGCATAAGATAGGTGTGCTCATAACCTCGAATGATTCGGCCCTGAAAAAGGAGTTCTTGTAGTCCTGTATCAATATTTTGGGATAGGGAGCGGGCTGGGCAACCATCGACTAGAATTTCCCCTTTGAGTAAGGCTTGTTTCATGGCCTTTCGGCTGATTTTTTCTTGGGCTAATAAATTATCTAAACGCATACTGTGCCTATCTTATCATAAGTCGCTTGCTTTGAAAAGGATTGATGTGAAAAGAAAAGAGGAGTGAAAACATTTACACTTGCTTGAATTATGTTATTTACTTGAAATTATGGTATAATCGTTCAGTTAGAAAATAAATTTTGAATATTATAGAGGAAATCATGACAAAATTAAGAGAAGATATCCGTAACATTGCGATTATCGCCCACGTTGACCACGGTAAAACAACCCTCGTTGACGAATTATTGAAACAATCATCAACCTTAGATGCACGTACTGAATTGGCAGAGCGTGCTATGGACTCAAACGATATCGAAAAAGAGCGTGGAATTACCATCCTTGCTAAAAATACAGCTGTTGCCTACAACGGAACTCGTATCAACATCATGGACACACCAGGACACGCGGACTTCGGTGGAGAAGTTGAGCGTATCATGAAAATGGTTGATGGTGTTGTCTTGGTCGTAGATGCCTACGAGGGAACAATGCCACAAACTCGTTTCGTATTGAAAAAAGCCTTGGAACAAGACCTTGTCCCAATCGTGGTTGTTAACAAAATCGATAAACCATCAGCTCGTCCAGCAGAAGTAGTGGACGAAGTATTGGAACTTTTCATCGAGCTTGGTGCAGATGACGACCAGCTTGACTTCCCAGTGGTCTATGCTTCTGCTATCAACGGAACTTCTTCATTGTCAGATGATCCAGCTGACCAAGAAGCTACTATGGCGCCAATCTTTGATACGATTATCGACCATATCCCAGCTCCAGTAGATAACTCAGATGAGCCTTTGCAGTTCCAAGTGTCACTTTTGGACTACAATGACTTCGTTGGACGTATCGGTATCGGTCGTGTCTTCCGTGGTACTGTTAAGGTTGGGGACCAAGTTACCCTTTCTAAACTTGATGGCACAACTAAAAACTTCCGTGTTACAAAACTCTTCGGTTTCTTTGGTTTAGAACGTCGTGAAATTCAAGAAGCCAAAGCTGGTGATTTGATTGCCGTTTCTGGTATGGAAGATATCTTTGTCGGTGAAACTATCACTCCGACAGACGCAGTTGAAGCTCTTCCAATCCTACACATCGATGAACCAACTCTTCAAATGACTTTCTTGGTCAACAACTCACCATTTGCTGGTAAAGAAGGTAAATGGGTAACTTCTCGTAAGGTAGAAGAGCGCCTTCAAGCTGAGTTGCAAACAGACGTTTCCCTCCGTGTTGACCCAACTGATTCACCAGATAAATGGACTGTTTCAGGACGTGGAGAATTGCACTTGTCAATCCTTATCGAAACAATGCGTCGTGAGGGATATGAACTTCAAGTATCTCGTCCAGAAGTTATCGTAAAAGAAATCGACGGTGTTAAATGTGAGCCATTTGAACGCGTACAAATCGACACACCAGAAGAATACCAAGGTTCAGTTATTCAAAGTCTTTCTGAGCGTAAGGGTGAAATGTTGGATATGATTTCAACTGGTAATGGTCAAACTCGTTTGGTCTTCCTTGTTC
The DNA here is from genome assembly GCF_023109105.1 of Streptococcus mitis. Classification (GTDB taxonomy): domain Bacteria; phylum Bacillota; class Bacilli; order Lactobacillales; family Streptococcaceae; genus Streptococcus; species Streptococcus mitis_BW. Next base: position 89,304 of record NZ_JALDTZ010000002.1, on the reverse strand, counting down.
CTGCGCGTGGTTTGATTGGATACTCAACTGAGTTCTTGTCAATGACTCGTGGTTACGGAATCATGAACCATACATTTGATCAATACTTGCCATTGATTCCAGGTGAAATTGGTGGACGTCACCGTGGTGCTCTTGTTTCTATAGATGCTGGTAAGGCAACAACATACTCAATCATGTCTATCGAAGAACGTGGTACGATCTTTGTAAATCCAGGTACTGAGGTTTACGAAGGTATGATTATTGGTGAAAACTCTCGTGAAAATGACTTGACAGTTAATATCACTAAGGCTAAACAAATGACTAACGTTCGTTCAGCTACTAAGGACCAAACAGCTGTAATCAAGACTCCTCGTATCTTGACACTTGAAGAGTCACTTGAGTTCTTGAACGACGATGAGTACATGGAAGTAACGCCAGAGTCTATCCGTTTGCGTAAACAAATCCTTAACAAGGCAGAGCGTGAGAAAGCTAACAAGAAGAAAAAATCAGCTGAATAAGAGCTAGAAAGAGATAAAGATGGTTTATTTAATCATAGGACTCCTCTTATTACTACTCTATGTATTTGCGACACCAGAAAGCATTAAAGGGACAGTCAATATCGTCCTTGTCGTCTTTGCTTTTGTAGCACTTTTGATTTTGCTCATGTTGTCTGTCCTGCAAATCTTTCAGCTACCGACAGAATTCTTTATCGCAATCGCCATGCTCTTCCTAGCATACTTTAGCTTGCGAGATATTACCCTCATGTCGGTCAATAAAAGTAAAAGAAGATAAAAGAGAGTTTTGGCTCTCTTTTTGCTTGTTAGAATGCTGAATCTGAGCATTTTCATTTAGAATTATTTCCATAAAAATGGTAAAATAGTAAGAGTAGAAATGGAGTTCGAGACATGAAAGTAATAGATCGATTTAGAAATCAAAAAGTCCTTGTTTTAGGTTTGGCCAAGTCTGGTGAATCTGCAGCTCGTTTATTGGACAAGCTAGGTGCCATTGTGACAGTAAATGACGGGAAACCCTTCGAGGACAATCCAGCTGCGCAAAGTTTGTTGGAAGAAGGGATCAAGGTTATCACAGGTGGCCATCCTTTGGAACTCTTGGATGAAGAGTTTGCTCTTATGGTGAAAAATCCAGGTATCCCTTACAGCAATCCCATGATTGAAAAGGCTTTGGCCAAGGGAATTCCAGTCTTGACTGAGGTGGAATTGGCTTACTTGATTTCAGAAGCACCGATTGTTGGTATCACAGGTTCAAATGGAAAAACAACCTCAACGACCATGATTGGGGAAGTTTTGACTGCTGCCGGTCAACATGGTCTCTTATCAGGAAATATCGGCTATCCTGCCAGTCAAGTGGCCCAAACAGCGACAGATAAGGACACGCTTGTCATGGAACTTTCTTCTTTCCAACTGATGGGCGTTCAAGAATTCCATCCAGAGATTGCGGTTATTACCAACCTCATGCCAACTCATATCGATTACCATGGTTCTTTTGAGGAATATGTAGCAGCCAAGTGGAATATCCAGAACAAGATGACAGCGGCTGATTTCCTTGTCTTGAACTTTAACCAAGACTTGGCAAAAGAATTGGCTACTAAAACACAAGCGACCGTTGTACCATTTTCAACACAGGAAAAGGTTGATGGAGCCTATCTGGAAGATGGTCAACTTTATTTCCGTGGGGAAGTGGTCATGGAAGCGAGTGAAATCGGTGTTCCAGGTAGCCACAATGTGGAAAATGCCCTCGCAACTATTGCTGTAGCCAAGCTCCGTGGTGTAGACAATCAAACTATCAAAGAAACTCTTTCAGCCTTCGGTGGTGTCAAACACCGTCTCCAATTTGTAGATGAAATTAAGGGTGTCAAATTCTATAATGATAGCAAATCAACCAATATCTTGGCTACTCAAAAAGCCTTGTCAGGATTTGACAACAGCAAGGTCATTTTGATTGCAGGTGGTTTGGACCGTGGTAATGAGTTTGACGAATTGGTTCCAGATATTACTGGACTCAAGAAGATGGTCATTCTAGGTCAATCTGCAGAACGTGTCAAACGGGCAGCGGATAAGGCAGGTGTGGCTTATGTGGATGCGGCTGATATTGCAGATGCGACCCGCAAGGCTTATGAACTAGCGACTCAAGGAGATGTGGTTCTCCTCAGTCCTGCCAATGCCAGCTGGGATATGTATGCTAACTTTGAAGTACGTGGCGACCTCTTTATCGACACAGTAGCGGAGTTAAAGGAATAATATGAAAAAAATTGTCTTTACAGGTGGGGGGACGGTTGGACACGTGACCCTCAACCTTTTGTTAATGCCCAAGTTCATCGAAGATGGCTGGGAAGTCCACTATATCGGGGATAATCGTGGGATCGAACACCAAGAAATCCTCAAGTCGGGTCTAGATGTCACCTTCCATTCTATTGCGACTGGGAAATTGCGCCGTTATTTCTCTTGGCAAAATATGCTGGACGTCTTTAAAGTTGGTTGGGGAATTGTCCAATCGCTCTTTATCATGTTGCGACTTCGTCCACAAGCCCTCTTTTCAAAGGGAGGTTTTGTCTCTGTGCCGCCAGTTATCGCTGCGCGTGTGTCTAGAGTGCCTGTCTTTATTCACGAATCGGACCTATCTATGGGCTTGGCCAATAAAATCGCCTATAAATTTGCGACGAAGATGTATTCAACCTTTGAGCAGGCTTCAAGTTTGTCTAAGGTTGAGCATGTGGGAGCAGTGACCAAGGTTTCAGACCAAAAAACTCCAGAACCAGATGAATTGGTGGATATTCAAACCCACTTTAATCCAAAATTGCCTACGGTATTGTTTGTCGGTGGTTCTGCAGGTGCTCGTGTCTTTAACCAATTGGTGACAGACCATAAGAAAGAACTGACAGAGCGCTACAATATTATCAATTTAACTGGAGATTCTAGCCTTAACGAGTTGAGCCAAAATCTTTTTCGTGTTGACTATGTGACCAATCTCTATCAACCCTTGATGAAATTGGCTGATATTGTTGTGACACGAGGTGGAGCCAATACGATTTTTGAGCTCTTGGCCATGGCAAAATTACATGTCATTGTGCCGCTTGGTCGTGAAGCTAGTCGTGGTGACCAGATTGAAAATGCAGCCTACTTTGTTAAGAAAGGCTATGCAGAAGAGCTTCAAGAGAGCGATTTGACCTTGGATAGTTTGGAAGAGAAGCTGTCTCACTTACTAAGTCACAAGGAAGAATACCAAGCTAAGATGAAGGCTTCTAAGGAATTGAAATCTCTAGTAGATTTTTACCAATTGTTGAAAAAAGATTTATCATAAGGAAAGTAAATGTCAAAAGATAAGAAAAATGAGGGCAAAGAAATCCTCGAAGAATTTAAAGAGTTATCAGAATGGCAGAAACGAAACCAAGAATATCTAAAAAAGAAGGCTGAAGAAGAGGCGGCCCTAGCTGAGGAGAAGGAAAAGGAAAGACAAGCTCGAATGGCTTTGAAATCTGAAAGATCAGATGCAACTGGGGACCAAGATAGTGAATCTGATCCAAATGACCCAGAATCAGCTAAGGAAGATGCTAAAGAAAAAGTAGAAGAGTCAGAAGACGTCAAAAAAGAAGCATCCAAGGAAGAATCAAAGTCTAAAAAGACAGAGAAAGAGGATAAACGGAATAAAAAGGCAGAGAAAAAGGCTGCAAAGGAAAAACCAGCCAAAGCAAAGATTCTTGGCATCCATATCTTGCGGGCTTTAACGATTTTATTTCCAAGTCTGCTTTTATTGGTTGTCTCTGCCTACTTGCTCAGCCCTTATGCGACCATGAAGGATATTCGTGTTGAGGGAACAGTGCAAACTACAGATGATGATATTCGACAGGCTTCAGGCATTCAGGATTCGGATTATACGATTAACCTTCTGCTAGATAAGGCAAAATATGAAGAGCAGATCAAGTCTAACTATTGGGTTGAATCAGCTCAGCTTGTCTATCAATTTCCAACTAAGTTTACTATCAAGGTCAAGGAATATGATATTGTAGCCTACTATGTTTCTGGAGAAAGTCATTATCCAATCCTTTCAAGTGGTCAGCTTGAGACCAGTTCGGTAAGTTTGGTGAGTCTGCCAGAAACTTATATATCAGTTCTCTTTAATGACAGCGAACAAATCAAGACCTTTACCTCAGAACTTTCTCAAATTAGTTCAGAACTCAAGGCGGCTATCCAAAAGGTGGAACTAGCCCCAAGTAAGGTGACATCAGATCTAATTCGATTGACCATGAATGATTCGGACGAGGTCTTGGTTCCTCTATCTGAAATGAGTAAGAAACTGCCATATTACAGTAAGATTAAGCCACAATTATCAGAACCGAGTGTGATTGATATGGAAGCTGGAATTTACAGTTACACTGTGGCGGATAAATTAATTATGGAGGCTGAGGAAAAAGCCAAACAAGAGGCTAAGGAAGCTGAGAAGAAACAAAAAGAGGAAGAGAAGAAAAGACTGGAAGAACAGCAGAATAAACTAGAAGAGGAAAGGAAAAAGCTGGAGGAAGAGGGCAATCAAAACCAAACGACCCGACGTTCATCGCGCCGCTAGGCTTTATCTTTTCTCTCATAGTTCTTTAGTGACCATGTTTTTACTTGACAAGTGCTAGTAGAAATAATAGAATAGTAAAAAACCTTTAAAGCAGTCCAGAGAGGCAGCTAAGGTTAGACGGTGAAAGGGTGGAGACTACCCATTTTTCGTGGAACCTTGCTGTTGGCAGGTTCCTTTTTTCGTGGCTTCTTGTGGCCAGACTCTCTCACTAGCAAAGGTAAAAGGAGAAACCTATGCGAGAACATCGTCCAGTTATTGCTCTTGATTTTCCTAGTTTTGAGGCGGTCAAGGAATTCTTAGCTCTATTTCCAGCAGAAGAAAGCCTTTATCTTAAGGTAGGGATGGAGCTTTATTACGCAACGGGGCCTGAGATTGTGTCTTACTTGAAAGGCTTGGGGCACAGTGTCTTTTTGGATCTCAAGCTGCATGACATTCCTAATACAGTCAAGTCAGCCATGAAGGTCCTGTCTCAGCTTGGTGTGGATATGACCAATGTTCATGCGGCTGGCGGTGTAGAGATGATGAAGGCTGCGCGTGAAGGTCTTGGAAGTCAAGCAAAATTGATCGCTGTCACTCAGCTCACATCAACATCAGAAGCTCAGATGCAGGAGTTTCAAAATATCCAAACAAGTCTGCAAGAGTCTGTGATCCACTATGCCAAGAAGACAGCTGAAGCTGGATTAGATGGTGTTGTCTGCTCAGCTCAGGAAGTGCAAGTCATCAAGCAGGCCACCAATCCAGATTTCATCTGTCTGACACCGGGCATTCGTCCGGCAGGAGCTGCAGTTGGAGATCAAAAACGTGTGATGACACCTGCTGATGCCTATCAAATCGGCAGTGACTATATCGTAGTGGGTCGTCCGATTACGCAAGCAGCTGATCCAGTCGCAGCCTACCATGCCATCAAAGAAGAATGGACACAGGACTGGAATTAAAGAAATAGATTACAAAATAAAAGGAGAATACCATGACACTTGCTAAAGATATCGCTAGCCACCTCTTGAAAATCCAAGCCGTTTACCTCAAACCAGAGGAGCCTTTCACTTGGGCATCTGGTATCAAGTCACCGATTTACACTGATAATCGTGTGACACTAGCCTATCCAGAAACTCGTACCCTAATTGAAAATGGTTTTGTGGAAGCTATCAAGGCAGAATTTCCGGAGGTAGAAGTGATTGCAGGAACAGCGACTGCAGGTATCCCACACGGTGCTATCATCGCTGACAAGATGAATTTGCCATTTGCCTACATCCGTAGCAAACCAAAAGACCACGGAGCAGGCAACCAAATCGAAGGCCGTGTAGCTCAAGGTCAAAAAATGGTAGTGGTTGAAGACCTGATTTCAACAGGTGGTTCTGTTCTTGAGGCCGTAGCAGCAGCTAAACGCGAAGGTGCAGATGTGCTTGGTGTTGTAGCGATTTTCAGTTACCAATTGACAAAAGCAGATAAGAACTTCTCAGATGCAGGTGTCAAACTTGTGACGCTTTCTAACTACAGTGAACTCATTCACCTAGCCCAAGAAGAAGGCTATATCACACCAGAAGGACTCGACCTTCTAAAACGATTTAAAGAAGACCAAGAAAATTGGCAAAATGCTTAAAACATAGAAAAACAGGTAGTCACTAGGATTACCTGATTTTGTTTTTAATACTAAAGTTGAGCGATAACTTCCTCAGTTGTCAAAACTTGGTTGGCAATGTAGCCGTAGTTTGTTAGTGCAGCTTGGTAGGCTTCTTCACCTGGAGCACCGACAGCATCGTTAACAACAATGACATTGTAGCCTAATTCTATGAGTTCACGCATGTGTGAATCCACGCAGAGATTAGCATTCATACCAGCCAAGATGACGGTGTCGATACCATTTTTGCGGAGTTGAAGGTTAAGGTCGTTGCTTTCTGGGCCAAAGATTTTATGTCCGTTGACAACAATAGTATCTTCATCCAAAAATGGTTTAATCTCTTCAATCATATCTGCTCCAGAGCCTTCTGGAATTGCTGAATACTGGCTATCACGCCAAAACATTTCGTTTTCAATCATCATCGTTTCACCAGCAGCTTTAAATTGCCACTTGTGATCGTGTGGATAGAAGTAGTGCGGTGAGATAAAACGCTTGTAGCCACGCTCTTTAGCAAGAGCTAAAAGCTTTGTCAGATTTTCAATAGTATTAACTTTTTCAAGAACATCTTTAGTTGCTCCGAATCCTTTACCAGTAGATTTTAAGAATTCAACTTGCGGGTCTGTGATAACAAATGCGACATTTTTCTGATTGAACATGAGGTTCCTCCTAATATGATTTGATTAACAGCCAATAGGAATTTAGACTGTTAGTTTGATGATTTTCCAAATGGTAGTTTTAGTTACATACTGACCGTTCGGTACAATTATAATAACATCTAAAATTGAATTTGTAAATTAATTTGCTCAGAACAAAAAATTTTAATGATAAAACAGTGGCAAAAGGAGGTGGTTTCAATTGTTTGGTCTCAGACTCTGAATCTGCTATAATAGGAAAAAAGAGAGGTGAGTAGATGAGCGTTAAAGAGCGTATTTTACAAAGTGCTGAGGAATTGATTTATCAGAAGGGTTATGATGCCACCTCCATCAGTGACATCATGGAGGCAGCTGATGTTGGCAAGGGACAGCTTTATTATTATTTCAAATCTAAGAAGGAAATTGGTTTGACGGTCATTCAAGATATTTTAGCAAATTGGCGAAAAGAGCTCTTTGAAGATATTTTTGAAGCAGACAAGTCTGACAGTGACAAGTTTTCGGATATGATTGACTGGGTTTGTCAATTTCATGAAAGTCAGACAGTCTTTTATGGTTGCCCAATTGGTAATCTGATTGTGGAATTGTCCACAGAAGATGAGAACTTCCGCTGTCCTCTCAATGATTTTATGACCCAGTGGACAGAGAAGTTAGCCAGCCTCTTGCAAGACCTGCATGCTGACTGGTCAGAAGAACGGTCGCAGTTGCAGGCCCGTCAAGTCATCTCCAGTATTCAAGGCAGCATTGTCATTCTCAAAGTCAGCCAAGACATCCAAGTTTTGGAAAATAATATGACGGATTTGAAAAAGAATTATTGTTAATTTTTAGCCGAAGAATTAAAAGTATGTTAATTTATGGATTGTGGTTAAGAGGTAAGAATGACAACAGATATTAAAACTGAAATTGGTCATAGAGTAAGACAGGAACGTGAACGTCACAAATTGACGAGAGAAGAGGTTTGTGGACAGAAGCTGACTTAATAATCAAACAGCTGATGCGTACTGAGCTTGGGCAATCCTTGCCAACAATTACTAAGTTACAATATTTATCTAAGCGATTAGAAGTTCCGATAGATACTTTTCTTGAAAATAAAGAACTAGCTCTTCCTGAGGAAGAGTTGCTGAGTCTAGACTTGATTGAAAGAATATTAGACTTGATAAGAACAGGGACAGGTAGTTTCGCTGAAGATATTTTTGATGATTATTTTAAGCAAGTAACACTAAAGCAAGTTTACACATTCAATGATTTACTATTAATTGATTATTTTGCTATGCAATGTCAAGACTTGATTTATAGAAGAGAGCATTAGATGATTTTCGGATTAAGTTGTTGAAACAGCAATTAGTTAGTAATGAAATGTATAATGTAGAGCTACTATCAGTTCTTTGTGCCATAGCGGTTGTTTATGTTGTTCATAATGACTATAAACATATGATATCTCTAGTAAAAAAGATGAATGAAATTTTATCAGTAACAACGTTGCAAGTCTATAAACCTGGAATTTCAGTATTTGAAGCTAAGTGCTATCTTTATTTTGAAAATGATAAAAATAAAGCAAAGGAACTTTATCACTCAGCAACTATACTAGCTGAACAATTTGATGATAAAGTATTAGAAAATGAAAAGATTATTTGAATTTCCATAACTTAAGAAAGTTCATCATTTTTAATTATCGCTGTAAAATGATTGAAAGTATGAAATTTCCAAACAAAATATTTGAAAAATTTTGAAAAAAGAGTTAGAATATTTTTTGTAATATACAAAGTAAACGCTTACTTATCAAGGAGGACATTTTATGTCATACAAAACAAGCAATGCAGAAGGTCATGTAGATTTCATCAATACCTATGATTTGGAGCCAATGGCGCAACAAGTTATTCCTAAAGCAGCATTTGGCTATATCGCTAGTGGGGCGGAGGATACTTTCACTTTGCGTGAGAATATTCGTGCCTTTAACCACAAACTCATCGTTCCTCATACACTTTGCAATGTAGAAAATCCAAGTACAGAGATTGAATTTGCAGGCGAAAAATTGTCTTCACCAATCATTATGGCGCCTGTTGCGGCTCATAAATTGGCAAATGAACAGGGTGAAGTGGCGACTGCGCGTGGTGTGCATGAGTTTGGTTCTCTCTATACAACCAGCTCTTACTCTACTGTCGACCTTCCAGAAATTACGGAAGCCCTTCAAGGGACACCTCATTGGTTCCAGTTTTACTTTAGTAAAGATGATGGTATCAATCGCCACATCATGGACCGTGTGAAGGCTGAAGGTTATAAAGCGATTGTCTTGACGGCTGATGCTACGGTAGGGGGCAATCGTGAGGTCGATAAGCGTAATGGTTTTGTCTTCCCAGTTGGCATGCCGATTGTTGAGGAATATCTGCCAGAAGGTGCTGGAAAATCAATGGACTTTGTTTACAAATCAGCTAAACAACGCTTGTCTCCACGTGATGTAGAATTTATCGCTGAATACTCAGGACTTCCTGTTTATGTCAAGGGGCCACAATGCCGTGAGGACGTTGAACGTTCGCTTGCTGCAGGTGCTTCTGGTATCTGGGTGACCAACCATGGTGGCCGTCAAATCGACGGTGGACCAGCTGCCTTCGATTCACTTCAAGAAGTAGCTGAAGCAGTTGATAAACGTGTGCCAATTGTCTTTGACTCTGGTATTCGTCGTGGCCAACACGTCTTTAAAGCCTTGGCTTCAGGAGCAGACTTGGTAGCTATTGGCCGCCCGGTTATCTATGGCTTGGCTCTCGGTGGTAGTGTTGGTGTGCGTCAAGTCTTTGAACACTTGAATGCGGAATTGAAGACAGTCATGCAATTGTCTGGAACTCAGACTATTGAAGATGTCAAACACTTCAAACTCCGTCACAACCCATACAATCCAACCTTCCCAGTTGACCCTCGTGACTTAAAATTGTATTGATAAAATAGCTTGCCTCCACTTGATGTGGAGGTTTTTCTTCGTCTATAGGAAGAATAAATCACCATTGAAATCTATATAAATATATTTTTCAGTCAAATATCTTGCTAGGGCTTTCATTTTTTGCTATACTGGTTCAGTAATTAAATAATAAAGACATTTGGGGTGCTTTAGGCTGAGATGATACCCATTGAACCTGATACAGTTAAGACTGGCGAAGGGAAATGTGAAACGTTTTTTCGTATGGCGAAATGAACGATCTAATCTTGTAAGCTAAACTCTAATTCTTGATTGTAATTGGAGTTTTTTGTTTATATAAGCTGGATGAAGGTGATACAAAGCATTTAGGTAGCTCTTCTTGAACGCCCTTGATTTTCTTTAAAAAGGTCAAGTAAAACTAGGATTTTCTTGATGTTTTGTCGATTACGAACGAGTAAAGAGAGGAAAAATAAATATGGAAAGACAAGACTATGCATTTGAACCAGGTTTGATTGTTGGAGAATTATTAAAAAGCAGTCAGAAAGATTGGCAAGCTGCAATCAATCATCGTTTTGTTAAGGAACTTTTTGCGGGGACAATTGAGAATAAGGTCTTAAAAGAATACCTGATTCAAGATTATCACTTCTTTGATGCCTTCTTATCCATGCTGGGTGCTTGCGTAGCCCACGCAGACCAGCTTGAATCCAAACTTCGTTTTGCCAAGCAACTAGGCTTTCTTGAAGCAGATGAAGACGGTTATTTCCAAAAGGCTTTTAAAGAGTTAAAAGTATCTGAGAATGATTACCAGGAAGTGACCTTGCATCCTGTAACAAAAGCCTTTCAGGATTTAATGTATTCTGCTGTGTCATCATCAGATTATGCCCATCTTTTGGTCATGTTGGTCATTGCAGAAGGTCTCTATTTAGACTGGGGTTCTAAAGATTTGGCTCTACCTGAAGCCTATATTCATTCGGAATGGATCAATCTCCACAGAGGTCCTTTCTTTACAGAGTGGGTTCAATTTCTGGTTGACGAACTCAATCGTGTCGGACAAGGTCGAGAAGATTTGACAGAACTTCAGGAACGCTGGAATCAAGCGGTCGCTTTAGAATTAGCCTTTTTTGATATTGGTTATGACGCCTAGAGAAGGTTCAGGATATTGACAAATTTGATGAGGTAAATCATTCAATGTAACTGAAAAATTTCTTAACGAAAGATAGAGATAAATCGAAATCAGTAGATCGTATAAAGTGAAAAGGAAAGATTTCAATATGACAAGTTTAAAATTATTAAAAGAAAAAGCACCTTTGGTCATTTGTATCACCAATGATGTAGTAAAAAATTTCACAGCAAATGGATTAGTAGCACTGGGTGCATCACCAGCCATGAGTGAGTTTCCAGCAGATTTAGAGGATTTGTTAAAGTATGCTGGTGGTTTATTAATAAACATAGGAACATTAACAGATGAAAATTGGAAATTATACCAAGCTGCTCTGAAAATTGCAGAGAAATATAATGTCCCAGCAGTTTTAGATCCTGTAGCCTGTGGAGCAGGAGAATATAGAAAAAAAGTAGCAGATGATTTAATAAACAATTATAAACTAGCTGCAATTAGAGGAAATGCTGGCGAGATTGCTTCTTTAGTAGGGATAAATGTGGCATCTAAAGGAGTAGATAGTGCGGGCGTAGATAATATTGATGAAATTGCTCTAGCAGCAAATGAGAAGTTCAATATTCCAATAGTAGTAACAGGTGAAGTGGATGCTATTGCAGTAAATGGAGAAGTGGTAACGATTCATAATGGTAGTGCCATGATGCCAAAAGTTATTGGGACAGGATGCTTATTAGGTGCTGTAGTAGCAAGCTTTATCGGACTAGAAAAAGGTCAAGAATTGAAATCATTAGAAACAGCAATGTTGGTTTACAATATCGCTGGAGAAATGGCAGAAAAACGTCCAAATGGGCATCTTCCTGGAACATTTAAAGTTGAATTTATAAATGCCTTATATGAGATTACAGACGAAGATGTAAAGGAATTCAAAAGAGTGAAGTAAGATGTTTTATAAAGAATTACTAAAACTATATTTTATTTGTGGAACGACTACTTGCCAAGGAAAAGATCTATATACGGTCGTTGAGGAAGCCTTAAAAGGTGGTATAACCTTATTTCAATTCCGTGAAAAAGGTGAGGGAGACTTAGACGGTAAAGAAAAAGTCGAATTAGCAATAAAACTACAGAATCTTTGTAAAAAATATAATGTTCCATTTATCGTTAATGATGATATTGATTTGGCATTGGAAATAGATGCTGATGGCGTACATGTAGGACAAGATGACCTTGGAGTTGATGAAATTAGAAAATTGATGCCAGATAAAATAATTGGTCTTTCTATAAAAAACGAGGAAGAATTTCAACAATCAAAAGTTGAATATGTAGATTATGTTGGTGTTGGTCCTGTATTTGATACCCAGTCAAAGGATGATGCTGGTGGTGCTATAGGTTATGAAGGTCTTAAATTGATGAGAAAACTATTGCCACAAATGCCCTTAGTTGCAATTGGTGGGATACGGACGCAACATATTAAAGACATTATGAAGGCTAATATGGATGGTGTTTCAATCATTTCAGCAATATCGTATGCAAAAAATATAGAAAAAACTGTTCGAGAAATGAGTGAACAATAGGTATCTATCCTTGGATTCTAAGTAAGTGGAAGTTTTCCTTTTCTAAAAAGATATGTCCAGATTTAGTTTAAATAGCTAATCTATCAAACAAGACATTTGGTTTTTGCAAAAGAAAGACTTGCTATCTTTGTGAGTGCAAGAGTGTGTTTCCCAGTTCAATTTCTTGAACTAGAATAAATCGTTTGTTATAATATTTATATAATTAAATAATAAAGACATTTGGGGTGCTTTAGGCTGAGATGATACCCATTGAACCTGATACAGTTAAGACTGGCGAAGGGAAATGTGAAATGGTTTTGTATTTATAGAAACTAACCATCTAATCTTGTAAGCTGAACTCTAATTCCTATCTGTAATTAGAGTTTTTTCTTTTACGAAACTGGATGAAGATGATACAAAGCATTTAGGTAGGTCTCCTTGAATGCCCCACTTTTCTTTAAAAAAGGAGTTTTTTATGTTGAAAAAATGGCAATTAAAAGATGTTATCTTACTTGCTTTCTTGTCTATCTTTTTTGGTGGCGTTTTTGTGGGATCTGGCTATCTGTTTGATATCCTCACTCTGATTTTAGCCCCTCTTGGCTTGCAGGCCTTTGCCAATGAAATCCTCTTTGGTCTCTGGTGTATGGCTGCGCCCATTGCGGCCATCTTTGTTCCAAGAGTGGGAAGCGCAACGATTGGAGAAGTGCTAGCTGCGCTTGCTGAAGTCCTTTATGGTAGCCAATTCGGTCTAGGTGCCCTTTTGTCTGGCTTGGTTCAAGGTTTGGGAAGTGAACTTGGTTTTATCGTAACCAAGAATCGCTATGAAAGTTGGCTCTCTCTAACTGCCAATAGTATTGGGATTACGCTTGTTAGCTTTGTCTATGAATACATTAAGTTAGGTTACTACGCCTTTTCAGTGCCTTTTGTCCTTTCCTTGCTTGTGGTGCGCTTTATTTCTGTCTTTTTCTTCTGTACTATCTTGGTTCGTGCCATTGTCAAACTTTATCATCAGTTTGCAGCTGGGGGCAAGGCATAGATGGGGCTGGAACTACGAGCGATTCAGTCCCCAATCTTCTCTGAGCCGCTTGATTTTACTTTTCATGCGCAAGCCTTTACCTTGTTAGTTGGAAGCAGCGGTTCAGGAAAATCTAGTCTCTTTCAAATGATTGCCCAAGTCAGTTCTCTTCCCTATAGCGGTCAAGTCCTGATAAATGGGAGCGAGGTCAGTCAGCTTTCTATCATCGAACGTGTCCAGACGGTTGGTATTCTCTTTCAAAATCCCAATCATCAATTTACCATGGAGAACTTGTTTGAGGAGCTGATTTTTACCCTGGAGAATATCGGCCATCCCGTTCAGGAAATTGATTCTAAAATAGCAGAGGTGGTCCAGCAATGTCGCTGCGAGAAGATCTTGCACCGTCCAATTCATCACTTATCAGGTGGAGAAAAGCAAAAGGCTGCACTGTCAGTTCTCTTTGCTATGAATCCTAGGGTCTATCTCTTGGATGAGCCCTTCGCATCCATTGACCGCAAGAGTAGGATAGAGATATTGGAGATTCTAAAAGAGTTGGCTTCTAATGGGAAGACAGTTATTTTGTGCGACCATGATTTAACGGACTATGAAGCCTATATCGATCATATGGTGGAGCTAAGAGACGGGCAACTAAGGGAAATAAATCAAATTCCTTCCTCTGAGATGGCACAGGTTTCTTCAAAGGGAGTTGCTTCTAGCCCAGAACTATTCCATATGGACCGTGTGACTTGTGAGCTGGGTAATTACCCCCTCTTTTCGATTGTGAATTTTACATTTTACCAAGGAATTTCCTGTATTTTGGGTGACAATGGTGTCGGGAAATCAACCCTCTTTCGGTCTATTCTTCAATTTCAAAAGTATAAAGGACGAATTACTTGGAAGGGGACAGTCCTGAAAAAGAAAAAGAGTTTGTATCGTGACTTGACGGGTGTTGTTCAGGAAGCTGAGAAGCAGTTTATCCGAGTCAGTCTGCGAGAGGAACTTCAATTAGATGGACCTGATTCTGAAAGAAATCAACGAATTCTCCAAGCTTTACGATATTTTGATCTGGAGCAGGTACTCGATAAGAGTCCCTATCAATTAAGTGGTGGTCAGCAAAAGATTCTTCAGCTCTTGACCATCTTGACCAGCAAGGCTTCTGTGATCTTGCTAGATGAACCTTTTGCAGGTTTGGATGATAGAGCTTGCCATTATTTTTGTCAGTGGATTGTGGAGGACAGAAATCAAGGAAGAAGTTTTCTGATTATTAGCCATCGTTTAGATCCCTTGATCTCTGTGGTTGATTATTGGATTGAGATGACTAGTCAGGGTCTCAGTCATGTGAAAACAGTGACAATTACCAAACCACTCACATCTCAGAGTAGCAATACTCAAGGGGAGGTGAGATAGTATGGTCAAAGTAGCAACCCAGACACCGATTATCAGTCTCTTCTTGCTGATTTTATCCTTGGAAACATCTTTCATTCCTTCGATTACTCTGAATCTTTCGGTAGTCGCATTTTGTATCCTCTTTATGCTCTATTACCGTCGATTTAAAGTATTGGCTTGGATGATTCTGCTCGCCATTTTGCCATCCTTTGCCAACTACTGGGCAGTTCAGTTACACGGAGATGCTTCGCAGGCAGTCATGCTTGGAACGAGGGCCTTTGTGACAGTTTGTATAGGCCTTGTTTTTGTTTCCTCTATTTCCCTAAAAGAGCTTTTCTTGTACTTGGCTCAAAAGGGGTTATCACGCTCTTGGGCCTATGCCTTGATTGTGGTATTTAATTCCTTCCCCCTTATTCAGCAAGAAATCAAGTCCCTCAAGGAAGCTTGCTTATTACGCGGTCAAGAACTGCATTTTTGGTCTCCCTTGATTTACAGCAAGGTTCTGATGACAGTCTTTAGGTGGCGCCATCTTTACCTGAGAGCCCTGTCGGCGCATGGATATGACGAACATGCACAGGTGGAGAATAGCTATCGGACTTTTTATATTCCTCAAAGGACAATATTCATCTACTTGCTTTTCTTTTTATTGCTTCAAACCAGTCTATTTTTATAAAGGAGTTATTATGGAATTTACAGATATTGCGATGGAATTATCCAAGGAAGCTTGGCAGGCTTCCTTTCATCACCCCTTTGTTTTACAGTTGCAAGAGGGTAATTTAGACCCGTCCATCTTTCGCTATTACTTGATTCAGGATGCCTACTATTTGAAGGCCTTCTCAGAAGCCTATCACCTCTTGGCTGATAAGACTTCAAACCAAGAGATGAAAAGACTCTTGAAACAAAATGCTCAGAGTTTAGTGGAGGGTGAGTTATTTATCCGCCAACAATTTTTCAAGGAATTGGAAATCAGCGATCAGGAAATGGAGCAACATCCAATCGCTCCAACTTGTTATCATTACATTTCGCACATTTATCGTCAATTTGCAGAGCCAAACTTAGCCATCGCTTTTGCAAGTTTGCTTCCTTGTCCTTGGTTATACCATGATATAGGCAAATCACTTAATCTTAAACCATCACCAAATCCTCTCTACCAACAATGGATTGAAACTTATATTACGGATGAGTTGGAGCAACAGATCAGAGAGGAAGAGGCTCTGGTCAATCAGCTCTATCGAGAAAGTGACGAGACAGACAAGAAAAAAATGCTAGATGCCTTCCACATCAGTGTTCATATGGAAGCTAAGTTTTGGGAAATGGCCTACCAACACCAGACATGGAAGAGCGATTTACAGTCTTTAGAAACAGGAGAAGAATAGAAATATGAGAAAGCACCAATTACAAGTTCACAAATTAACCATTTTATCCATGATGATTGCCCTTGATGTAGTCCTTACGCCTATCTTTCGGATTGAGGGAATGGCACCGATGTCCAGTGTAGTCAATATTCTAGCAGGAATCATGATGGGACCTGTTTATGCCTTGGTTATGGCTACAGTGACAGCCTTTATCCGTATGACGACTCAAGGAATTCCGCCTTTAGCTCTAACAGGAGCGACTTTTGGAGCCCTTCTAGCAGGTCTCTTTTATAAGTATGGTCGAAAATTTTACTTTTCTGCCTTGGGAGAAATTTTGGGAACAGGTATTATTGGTTCTATTGTTTCCTATCCTGTTATGGTACTCTTTACAGGATCGGCCGCTAAGCTTAGCTGGTTTATCTACACTCCTCGATTTTTCGGAGCAACCTTGATTGGTACAGCGATTTCCTTTATTGCCTTTCGATTTTTAATCAAGCAGGAATTCTTTAAAAAAGTTCAGGGATATTTCTTTGATGAAAGGATAGACTGATGCAGGCATTTACAAATCCTTTTCCTCTGGCAACGACTTCCCTCATTCACTGTATTACCAATGAGATTTCTTGTGAGATGCTAGCAAATGGGATTTTGGCTCTGGGATGTAAACCAGTTATGGCAGATGATCCCCGTGAGGTTCTTGATTTTACTAAGCAAAGCCAGGCACTCTTCATCAATTTGGGGCATTTGTCAGCTGAGAAGGAAAAAGCAATCCGTATGGCAGCTTCTTATGCAGATCAAGTTTGTCTTCCAATGGTAGTAGATGCAGTTGGCGTAACAGTTTCATCCATTCGTAAGAGCTTAGTTAAAGACCTTTTAGACTATAGACCTACGGTACTTAAAGGAAATATGTCGGAAATCCGAAGTCTTGTTGGCTTAAAACACCACGGCGTTGGGGTAGATGCGAGTGCTAAAGATCAAGAAACTGAGGATTTGCTTCAAGTCTTGAAAGACTGGTGTCAGATCTATCCAGGTATGTCATTCTTAGTCACAGGCCCTAAGGACCTCATCGTTTCGAAGAATCAGGTCGCTGTACTGGGAAATGGCTGTGCTGAATTAGACTGGATAACAGGGACAGGAGACTTGGTTGGAGCTTTAACAGCTGTTTTTCTCAGCCAAGGAAAGACTGCCTTTGAAGCTTCTTTCCTAGCGGTTTCTTATCTCAATATCTCCGCTGAGAGAATAGTTGTTCAAGGAATGGGATTGGAAGATTTTCGATACCAAGTACTCAATCAGCTTTCGCTCCTCAAAAGAGATGAAAATTGGCTAGATGCCATCAAAGGAGATGTTTATGAATAGAGAGGCGCTTAGACTGTATCTAGTAACCAATCGCTACCAAGATTCCTTGGAAAGCTTTCTTGAAAAGGTTGAGACGGCTTGCCGTTCAGGGGTTACTATAGTCCAATTGCGAGAAAAAAATCTTACAACCAATCAATATTATCAACTGGCAAAACAAGTCAAGGAAATAACAGATTCCTATCAGGTACCCTTGATAATCGATGATCGCTTGGATGTCTGTCTCGCAGTTGATGCTGCTGGTCTGCATATCGGAGACGATGAACTACCAGTTTCGGTTGCTCGACAAGTCTTGGGCCCTGACAAAATACTTGGTGTCACAGCTAAAACTGTAAAAAGAGCCCTCGAGGCAGAAGATGGAGGGGCGAATTACTTGGGGACAGGAGCCATTTTCCCGACTACGACCAAGGAAAATGCGCCTATCACCCTGATTTCAACCTTGAAGACAATTTGCCAAAGGGTCGCCATTCCAGTAGTTGCTATTGGCGGCTTGACATCAGAGAATATTGACCAACTTATCGGCACGGGTATAGCTGGTGTAGCTGTAGTGCGTGATTTGATGCAGGCAGAAGATATAGAGGCAAAAACGCAAGCCTTCTTAACAAAGTTGGATGACATTATTTTCTAATTAATACTCAATGAAAATCAAAGAGCAAACTAGGAAGCTAGTCGCAGGTTGCTCAAAGCACAGCTTTGAGGTTGCAGATAAAGTTGACGTGGTTTGAAGAAGTATAAAAACTCTCTAATTCCCTTAAAGTAGGAACTAGAGAGTTTTTTTAATCTTTAAAACTTGTATGGTTGACTGGGCCAGAACCATGGCCGAGTTGAGGAGCGTCTTGGATGGCCTTTGTGATAAAGGCCTTGGCCTTATCAACTGCCTGATAGAGGTTTTTCCCCTTGGCTAGTTCAGCAGTGATGACTGCAGCAAAGGTACATCCAGTACCATGTGTATGACAGGTTTGAATTCGTGGACTTTCCCAGACAAATTGCTCCTCCTTGGTAAAGAGGAAATCTTTGGCACCGCCTTCGAGATGCCCACCTTTAATAACAACAGACTGAGGACCAAATTCTTTTAAAATCAGGCGACCAGCACGCTGCATGTCTTCAGGATCATGGATTGAAAAACCAACAATCTCTTCTGCCTCAGGAAGATTCGGAGTGATAATGGTTGCAAGGGGAAGTAGGTTTGTTTTTAGGTAAGTTCTGGCACTGGTATCAATCAGAGTGTCTCCACTAGTAGCGACCATAACAGGGTCAAGAACATAGGGACAATCCAGCTCTTTAAGATAGGGCTGGATGATTTCCATAATTTCAGTAGTCGCCAACATGCCAGTTTTTACAGCCTGAGGCTTGATATCCGAAAAGACACTCTCCAATTGGGATTTCAACATTTGAGGAGAAACGTGCTCGATCAATTGAACGCCTCTGGTATTTTGAGCGACAAGACTGGTCACAACGGCCATTCCATAGACATCTCTAGCTTGGAATGACTTTAAATCAGCCATAATGCCAGCACCGCCACTAGGGTCAGTCCCTGCAATGGTCAAAGCAACGGGTAAATAAGTCATCTAAAACCTCCCAACCAACTGAAGTTTGTATTCTTAAGAACAAGCTGGTCCGTTTTAGAAAGGCAATAGAAGACTGCTAGCCCCCATTATCATTTCCACTTCCATCAGCTAGCATTACCTAGATTGAGTCAAAGGGTCTAACAGTCGTTAATCTCAGCTTTACGCACCCCTAGTGGTTGTTTTCTTTTTTTCTTTAGTATAGCATATTTTTATAGTTTATATAGTAAGATTTGACTGCAAATCCTTTATCAAATGGTTAAAATTCAATTTTTCAAAGAAAAGCTTAATTTCATAGTTGACAAATGTAGATTATAAGGGTATACTGATAATTGAAATTGACAAATGTAGATTTAGGAGGTGTGATGATGCAGATTTCAGATGCAGAATGGCAGGTCATGAAGATTATTTGGATGCAAGGAGAGCAGACTAGTACGGATTTGATAAGGGTTCTGGCGGAGCGGTTCGACTGGTCCAAGTCAACCATTCAAACTCTTTTGGCTCGTTTGGTTGAGAAAGAGTGTCTGACAAGGAAAAAAGAAGGCAAGTTCTTTGTTTATTCGGCGCTTTTAACTCTAGACCAAAGCCGAGACTTGCTTGTCCAAGATATCAAGGACAAGGTTTGTTCCCGTAGGATTAAGAACTTGTTGGCTGATTTGATTGCTGAATGTGATTTTACTCAGGCTGACTTGGAAGACTTGGAAGCTGTGATTTCTGAGAAGAAATCAAGCGCTGTAACAGAAGTAAAATGTAATTGTATGTAAAGGAGACGTCATGTTAAATAGTATTGTAACCATTATTTGTATTGCCCTTATCGCGTTTATCTTGTTTTGGTTTTTCAAAAAGCCTGAAAAATCTGGACAAAAGGCCCAGCAAAAAAAGGGCTACCAAGAGATTCGAGTGGAGGTCATGGGGGGCTATACGCCTGAGTTGATTATCCTCAAGAAATCAGTGCCAGCCCGCATTGTCTTTGACCGCAAGGATCCTTCACCCTGTCTGGACCAAATTGTTTTTCCAGACTTTGGTGTGCATGCGGACCTGCCTATGGGGGAAGAGTATGTAGTGGAAATCACACCTGAAGAATCAGGAGAGTATGGTTTCTCTTGTGGTATGAACATGATGCACGGCAAGATGATTGTAGAGTAGGAGGAGACTATGACAGAAAATGTGAAAGCTAGCCTAGAAAATGGCATTCAAAAAATCCGTATCACGGCAGACAAAGGCTACCATCCAGCCCACGTTCAACTGCAAAAAGGAGTTCCTGCTGAGATCACCTTTCACCGTGTGACACCTTCAAACTGTTACAAGGAAATTCTGTTTGAAGAAGAAGGCATCTTGGAACCAATCGGCGTAGATGAGGAGAAAGTCATTCGTTTTACACCTCAAGAATTAGGCCAACATGAATTTTCTTGTGGCATGAAGATGCAAAAGGGGAGTTATACCGTAGTTGAGAAGACTCGAAAATCTCTATCACTTTTACAGCGTTTTTGGATTACTAGTATCTTTACTGTGCCTCTTGTGATCCTCATGATTGGGATGTCGACAGGAGGAATTAGTCACCAAGTCATGCGTTGGGGCACCTTTTTAGCCACAACACCGATTATGCTAGTAGCAGGTGGTCCTTATATCCAAAGTGCTTGGGCTAGTTTTAAAAAGCACAATGCCAACATGGATACCTTGGTTGCGCTGGGAACCCTAGTGGCCTATTTCTATAGCTTAGTTGCCCTCTCCGCTGGTCTCCCTGTCTACTTTGAAAGTGCTGGATTTATCCTCTTCTTCGTTCTTTTGGGAGCAGTTTTTGAGGAAAAAATGCGGAAAAATACGTCCCAAGCTGTGGAGAAATTACTTGACTTGCAGGCTAAAACTGCAGAAGTCTTGCGTGAGGATAACTATGTTCAAGTTCCTTTGGAGCAAGTCAAGGTAGGTGACCTGATTCGAGTGCGTCCCGGTGAAAAGATTGCGGTTGATGGTGTCGTAGTAGAAGGTATCTCTAGTATTGATGAGTCTATGGTGACAGGTGAGAGTCTGCCTGTGGACAAGACAGTTGGAGATACCGTCATTGGTTCAACCATCAATAATAGTGGAACACTTGTTTTTAGAGCAGAAAAAGTTGGTTCAGAGACTGTTTTGGCTCAGATTGTGGATTTTGTGAAGAAAGCTCAGACAAGTCGTGCGCCGATTCAGGACTTGACGGATAAAATTTCAGGGATTTTTGTCCCAGCAGTTGTCATTTTAGGGATTGTGACCTTTTGGGTTTGGTTCGTCTTGCTCAGGGATAGTGTAGTTGTGCTTGGAGCGAGCTTTGTGTCTTCGCTTCTCTATGGAGTAGCAGTTCTGATTATTGCCTGCCCTTGTGCATTGGGACTTGCAACACCGACAGCCCTTATGGTGGGGACAGGTCGCAGTGCCAAGATGGGAGTTCTCCTCAAAAATGGAACGGTTCTACAGGAAATCCAGAAAGTTCAAACTATCGTCTTTGATAAGACAGGGACTTTGACGGAAGGGAAACCTGTGGTCACAGATATCATCGGCGACGAAGTAGAAGTGCTTGGATTGGCAGCTTCCTTGGAAGAAGCTTCTCAACACCCACTGGCTGAAGCCGTTGTGAAACGAGCTAGTGAAGCTGGACTTGAGTTTCAAACTGTTGAAAATTTCCAAGCCTTGCACGGAAAAGGTGTCTCAGGGCAAATCAATGGAAAACAAGTTTTGCTTGGAAATGCTAAAATGCTGGATGGCATGAACATTTCAAGCGTTTATCAAGAAAAATTAGAAGAACTGGAAAAAGAAGCTAAGACAGTTGTGTTCTTGGCTGTTGAGAATGAAATCAAAGGCTTGCTTGCTTTGCAAGATATTCCTAAGGAAAATGCTAAGCTTGCCATCAGTCAGTTGAAAAAACGAGGTCTTAAAACAGTCATGCTGACAGGAGACAATGCAGGTGTGGCGCGTGCTATTGCCGATCAGATCGGAATCGAAGAGGTCATTGCAGGTGTCTTACCAGAAGAAAAAGCCCATGAAATCCATAAACTACAAGCGACTGGAAAAGTAGCCTTTGTTGGTGATGGTATCAATGACGCTCCTGCCCTCAGTGTAGCAGATGTGGGGATTGCTATGGGAGCTGGAACAGATATTGCCATCGAGTCAGCAGATTTGGTGTTGACAACTAATAACCTCCTAGGAGTGGTTCGTGCCTTTGACATGAGTAAGAAAACCTTTAATCGAATTCTGCTCAATCTTTTCTGGGCCTTTATCTACAATGTCGCCGGAATTCCGATTGCAGCAGGAGTCTTTTCAGGTGTTGGACTGGCTCTCAACCCAGAACTGGCAGGTCTAGCCATGGCCTTTAGTTCTGTATCTGTTCTGACAAGTTCACTATTACTAAACTTTAGTAAAATAGATTAAAAGCGGGCTTGCTCGCTTTTTATACTCTTCGAAAATCTCTTCAAACCACGTCAGCGTCGCCTTACCGTAGATATATGTAACTGACTTTGTCAGTCTTATCTACAACCTCAAAGCAGTGCTTTGAGCAACCTGCGACTAGCTTCCTAGTTTGCTCTTTGATTTTCATTGAGTATTATTATAAAACAGAAACTAAAAACGTTTTCAATCTGTACTGTAATAGAGAATAAAAACTTCTGAGCAGATTCTTAGTAAAGTCAAAATAATTGTGGTAAATTAGTAGAGTAAAAATTTGCTGAAACGTTTTCAAAAACTGTATGAAACCTTTTTTAGTAGATTTAAAAATATTTGAAGGAGAGTTATCATTATGACTCAAGGGAAAATTACTGCATCTGCAGCAATGCTCAACGTATTGAAAACATGGGGCGTAGACACAATCTACGGTATCCCATCAGGAACACTCAGCTCATTGATGGACGCTTTGGCTGAAGACAAAGATATCCGCTTCTTGCAAGTTCGCCACGAAGAAACAGGTGCTCTTGCAGCGGTTATGCAAGCTAAATTTGGCGGTTCTATCGGTGTTGCAGTTGGTTCAGGTGGACCTGGTGCAACTCACTTGATCAACGGTGTTTACGATGCAGCTATGGATAACACTCCATTCCTTGCTATCCTTGGATCACGTCCAGTTAACGAATTGAACATGGATGCTTTCCAAGAATTGAACCAAAACCCAATGTACAACGGTATCGCTGTATACAACAAACGTGTAGCTTACGCTGAGCAATTGCCAAAAGTAATCGACGAAGCTTGCCGTGCTGCAGTTTCTAAAAAAGGTCCAGCTGTCGTTGAAATTCCAGTAAACTTCGGTTTCCAAGAAATCGACGAAAACTCTTACTATGGATCAGGTTCATACGAGCGTTCATTTATCGCTCCTGCTTTGAACGAAGTTGAAATCGACAAAGCTGTTGAAATCTTGAACAATGCTGAACGTCCAGTTATCTATGCTGGTTACGGTGGTGTTAAAGCTGGTGAAGTGATTACTGAATTGTCACGTAAAATCAAAGCACCAATCATCACAACTGGTAAAAACTTCGAAGCTTTCGAATGGAACTACGAAGGTTTGACAGGTTCTGCATACCGTGTTGGTTGGAAACCAGCCAACGAAGTGGTCTTTGAAGCAGACACAGTTCTTTTCCTTGGTTCAAACTTCCCATTTGCTGAAGTATACGAAGCATTCAAAAACACTGAAAAATTCATCCAAGTGGATATCGACCCTTACAAACTTGGTAAACGCCACGCCCTTGACGCTTCAATCCTTGGTGATGCAGGTCAAGCAGCTAAAGCTATCCTTGATAAGGTAAACCCAGTTGAGTCTACTCCATGGTGGCGTGCTAACGTGAAGAACAACCAAAACTGGCGCGATTACATGAACAAACTCGAAGGTAAAACTGAGGGTGAATTGCAATTGTATCAAGTTTACAATGCAATCAACAAACATGCTGATCAAGACGCTATCTACTCAATCGACGTAGGTGACACTACTCAAACATCTACTCGTCACCTTCACATGACACCTAAGAACATGTGGCGTACATCTCCACTCTTTGCGACAATGGGTATTGCCCTTCCTGGTGGTATCGCTGCTAAGAAAGACAATCCAGATCGCCAAGTATGGAACATCATGGGTGACGGTGCATTCAACATGTGCTACCCAGACGTGATCACAAACGTTCAATACGACCTTCCAGTTATCAACGTTGTCTTCTCAAATGGTAAATATGCCTTCATCAAGGACAAATACGAAGACACAAACAAACACTTGTTTGGTTGTGACTTCACAAACGCTGACTACGCTAAAATTGCTGAAGCTCAAGGAGCTGTTGGATTTACAGTAAACCGTATCGAAGATATCGACGCAGTTGTTGCAGAAGCTGTTAAATTGAACAAAGAAGGTAAAACTGTTGTTATCGATGCTCGCATCACTCCACACCGTCCACTTCCAGTAGAAGTACTTGAATTGGATCCAAAACTTCACTCAGAAGAAGCAATCAAAGCCTTCAAGGAAAAATACGAAGCAGAAGAACTCGTACCATTCCGTCTCTTCTTGGAAGAAGAAGGTTTGCAATCACGCGCAATTAAATAATTCCTCTCGTCGAAAATCAAAGATAAATTTATAGACTTCTTTATTAGGTTACTGCCGACGATTCCATCATTGAAACCTTAATTTTCAATGATGGAATCTAGTGCGGAGCCTAGAAAAAGTCCCAAAGGATTTTTCGTAGTTTGATGAGCAAAGAATTGCCATCAAACTTGGTTCCGCCTTGTTTATTCTTTGATTTGCATAGAGAGAAACTTGAAAAGATCGGAGCAATCCGGTCTTTTTCTGGAGGATAGTAAATGAATTTAAATCAATTAGACATCATCGTTTCAAATGTTTCCCAAGTCTGTGCTGACTTGGAGCATATTTTGGATAAAAAGGCAGATTATGTTGATCAAGGCTTTGCTCAGTTTACGATTGGCAGTCACTGCCTCATGTTGTCGCAAAATCATTTGATTCCTTTGGAAGATTTTCAGTCAGGAATCATTCTTCACATTGAGGTTGAGGATATAGAGCAGAACTACCAACGGTTGAAAGAAATTGGTACTGAGATTTTACATGGACCAACTGTAACCGATTGGGGGACAGAATCCCTACTAGTTGAAGGACCTGCCGGTCTAGTGATTGATTTTTATCGTATGAAGTAGGACATAGTAGAGTTTGATCGCCAACAAAAGTTATAGTATAAGAAGGGATTTCTTTACTATTTTTATAAAATATTCTCTCTACTTTATAAGATATAAAAAAGAGTTCAACTGGAACTCTTTTTTTGCTATAATGAGGGGAGAAAAATCAGACAGGAGATTGACATGTCAGAACCATTATTTTTACAATCAGTTATGCAAGAAAAAATTTGGGGTGGAACAAAGCTACGTGATGAGTTTGGTTACGACATCCCAAGTGAAAAAATCGGAGAATACTGGGCCATCTCAGCTCATCCAAATGGTGTTTCAAAGGTAGCCAATGGTCGTTTTGAGGGAACAGACCTAGCTACTTTGTATGCGGAACACCGTGAATTGTTTGGCAACCGTCCAGAGCCTGTATTTCCACTTTTGACCAAAATCCTCGATGCCAACGACTGGCTCAGTGTGCAAGTTCACCCAGATGATGCTTATGGTTTAGAGCATGAAGGCGAACTTGGAAAAACAGAGTGCTGGTACATCATCGCTGCAGATGAAGGTTCAGAGATTATTTACGGTCACAATGCTAAGTCAAAAGAAGAACTTCGCCAACAAATCGAAGATAAAAACTGGGATGCCTTGCTGACAAAGGTTCCTGTTAAGGCTGGAGATTTCTTCTATGTACCAAGCGGAACCATGCACGCTATCGGGGCAGGCATCTTGATTCTTGAAACGCAACAGTCTAGTGATACAACTTACCGTGTTTACGACTTTGACCGCAAGGACGATAAAGGTAACTTGCGTGAACTTCACCTTGAAAAATCCATTGATGTTTTAAACATTGGCGAGCCTGCAAACAGCCGTCCTGTGACTGTCAAAGCAGATGATTTGCGTTTCACTCTCCTTGTATCCAATGATTTCTTCGCAGTTTACAAGTGGGAAATCGATGGAAAAGTTGACTTCGAAAAGACAGTTGACTACAGCTTGTTTAGTGTCTTAGCTGGCCAAGGTCAACTGACTGTTGATGGGAAAAACTATCCAATCCAAAAAGGTAGCCACTTTATCCTACCAAGTGATGTTGAATCTTGGACTCTAGAAGGGCAAGGGTTGGAATTGATTGTTAGTCATCCATAAAAAAGAAAGGGCCTGAGTTCATTACTCAAGTCCTTTTTGATTACATAAATTGGGCGATAAAGACCACAATGATGATAATTGGAATGATAAAGCGAAGAAGGAAGAGCCAGGCTTGGAAAAGTCCCTGTTTCCATGCTGTTTCATCGAGATGGAGTTCCTCCAGGGCAAGAGCATTTTTGAAGATGTAGCCTGTAAAGAGTGAAAGGCAGAGAGCTCCAAATGGCATGAGGAGATTGGAAACTAAGAAGTCCATAGCGTCAAAGAAGGTCTTCCCAAAGATGTGAACATCCGCCATGACACCGTAAGATAGGGCTGAAGGAATTCCAAAGACAAAGGTCAAGATTCCTAAAATCACACTCCACTTGGCACGCTTGCTGTTATCCTGATTGGTGATATTTCCTACATTGATTTCCAGCATCACGACAGAAGAAGTGACCGTCGCAAAGAGGAAGAGCAAGAGGAAGAGGATGTAGAAAATGGTTCCAAAAGGCATCTTGTCAAAGAGTTGAGGCAAGACGATAAAGAGCAAACTCGGTCCCCCTTCAGACTGGATATTGAAGGCTGACATAGCTGGGAAAATGGCGAGACCTGCCATGATGGATACTGAGATGTTCATGGCTACAATGGAAATCCCTGATTGGACCAGATTGGTTTTCTTGTCCAAGTAAGAAGCATAGGTCAGCATGGCTGTAACCCCTAGTGAGAGGGCAAAGAAAGATTGTCCCAGAGCATAGAGGAGACCAGAGCTAGTCAATTTTGAAAAGTCTGGTTTGAGGAAGTAAAGAACGCCTTCCATGGCATTTGGCAAACTGAGAGAGCGCCCGATGATGACAACAAAGATGATAAAGAGGAGAGGCATCATAACCTTAGATGCTCTTTCAATCCCTTTTTGAACACCACGTGATACAATAAAGATATTCAACAGAATAAAGGCTGCTTGAGCTCCTAGGGCAATGACTGGATTTGAAATGATGGAAGTAAATAACTGAGCGTAATCACTAGTTACACCAAGTTGGAACAATTTTCCAAACTCAATGCCTAGATAGACTAGAATCCATCCTCCAATAACACTGTAGAAAGATAAGAGGATAAAGAGAGCAAAGGCACCAATCCAACCGATAAAGTTATACTTGCCATTTTTGCCGAGTTTTCCAAAGGTTTTAATCCCAGAAACACCAGCGCTTCGGCCGAGGGCAAATTCAGCTAGCAAAAGAGGGAAACCGATTAAAATGGTAGAAACGAGAAAGACCAGTAAAAAGCCTCCTCCGCCATTAGCAGCAGTCATATAGGGGAATTTCCAAACGGCACCAAGCCCGATGGCTGAACCAGCAGATGCTAGGATAAAGCCCAGTTTAGAACCCCATTGTGATTTTTCAGACATAGTTAAACTCCTAAAATTAATGTTACAAAAGAAAAAGCTACTGCCCTTGGCAAATAGCCTCATCAGTACTCAAACTGAGCGTTTCTTT
The DNA here is from genome assembly GCF_023109105.1 of Streptococcus mitis. Classification (GTDB taxonomy): domain Bacteria; phylum Bacillota; class Bacilli; order Lactobacillales; family Streptococcaceae; genus Streptococcus; species Streptococcus mitis_BW. The sequence continues at coordinate 61,516 of NZ_JALDTZ010000002.1, read as the reverse complement.
TGATTGATAGACTTGACTATCCTATCATGTTTTCTAAGGTCTGTCAAGAAAACCATTTTCAAGTTTTCACAGCTTTCTCAAAAAGTTTAAAAAATCTCACAAAAATGCTTGACTCTGACCTAAGGGGAGGGGGTATACTATCAATGTAAGGAGGAAATCATGTACCATATAAAAGAAGCTGCGCAACTTTCAGGTGTCTCTGTTAAGACCTTGCACCACTACGATAAGATAGGTCTTCTGTTCCCCATAAAGTCGGAAAACGGCTATCGAATCTACAGTAAAGAGGATTTGGAACGCCTTCAGGTCATTCTTTACTACAAATATCTAGGTTTTTCTTTAGAAAAAATAGCAGAGCTCCTAAAGGAAGATAGATCAGATTTGTTGCCTCACTTGACCAGACAGTTGGACTATTTGACTCGAGAAAGGCAACATCTGGATAGTTTGATTTCCACCTTGCAAAAAACCATTCAAGAACAAAAAGGAGAAAGAGAAATGAGCATTCAAGAAAAATTCGCAGGATTTAACTACCAAGACAATCAAAAATACCACCAAGAGGCGGTAGAGAAATATGGACAAGAAGTGATGGACCAAGCGCTCGAACGCCAAAAAGGTCACGAAGACGAAGCTACGGCTGCCTTCAACCAAGTTTTTCGAACCTTGGCACAAAATCTTCAAGTTGATTTACCTGCAACAGCAACTGAAAATCAAGAGCAAGCAGCCAAGCTCTTGCAAGCCATCCGTACTTATGGATTTGATTGTTCTGTTGAGGTATTCGGTCATATCGGAAAAGGCTACGTATATAACCCAGAGTTTAAAGAAAATATTGATAAGTTTGGACCTGGTACGGCCCAGTACACATCAGATGTCATTGCCCACTATGTCCAAACTCAGACAAAATAAAATCGGAGGAGTGTTCTTCCGATTTTTTCTAACTTCAAATACTACTTGCTTAATAATTTTTCTACTACATTCAGTTTTCGCATGGTCAAATCTACATTAAAAAGCTTTTCAAGATAGTTGGTATTAAGTTTCTTTTGTTTTGCAGTTCTAGGGAGATAGAGGTAAAGACAATGGTTACCGATACAAATTTCTTCTTCACCGTAATCGATTTTTAATTTTTCTAAAGGGAGGCTTTGAATAGGTTCTTGATAAAAAATCACGTGTACACGGTCATAAAGATAGTGTTCTCCAAACGGGTTTTCTTGGACAATTTTTGTAAAATTACTTTTGTTCTTGATTACCATTTTTAAGTCAGCACCAATTTTTTCCTTTATTAGAGCGTGAACCTGTTCTCGTATTTCTTCTAGGGTCAAGTCACTTTCAAGAATGATATTTCCACTTTGAATATAAGTTCGAACTTGTTGAAACCCAGCTTCTGTTAAAATATCTACTAAATAAGACATTTTGGGGATAGCATTTTTTCCATTAGGAGTAACACCTCTTAGTAAAATAATATGTTCCAAAGGACTTCCTTTCTTATTTGGTATTTTAGTCATTCAATTATTTATATATTTGATTTGAGCCTGCTACCCAGCCAGTACAGAGAGCAGAAGTGATGTTGAAGCCACCTGTGTGGGCATTGATATCTAGTACTTCACCTGCAAAGTGAAGGCCAGGAACCAGTTTGCTTTCCAGCGTTTTAGGATTAATTTCCTTGAGACTGACCCCACCCTTGGTAACAAAGGATTTAGCAAGAGACATTTTACCAGTTACAGGGATTTTTAATTCCTTGATGGATTTAATTAGCTGTTCTCGTTCTTTTTCAGTCAGCTGTTTAACTTTATCAGGATATCCTTGTACAAAAAATTCTGCCAAACGTTCTGGTAACATGGTTTTTAAGGCATTTTTCAAGGATTTTTCCCGATTTTCTTCTAGAAATACAACCAAGTCCTCCTCAGAAAGTTGAGGCAAAACATCAAGTGAGAGAACCTCTCCACCCTTGACAAAGCTGGACATACGTAGGGCAGCAGGACCGGATAGACCAAAGTGGGTAAAGAGTAAATCATGAGTGATAACATGCTTGCCATAGCTTAAGGTCACATCATCCAGTGAAATTCCCTGCAAGGCCTTATGTGGAAAATCCGTCAATAAAGGACTTTCAGCTGCCTCAAGCTCCGTAATGGTATGTTTGAAATGGCGGGCAATCTCATGGCCAAAACCAGTCGAACCAGTGGAAGGATAGGATTTTCCGCCAGTTGTGACAATGAGTTTCTCACAAGTGAAGGTTTGGTCCGCTGACTTAAGGACAAACTGGTCATCTACCTTTTTAACCGAAACAATTTCTGTTTGAGTGAGAACTTGTCCTCCTAGCTCAGTGATTTTCTTTTCCAAGGCCTCGATAATGGTCCGAGACTTGTCACTAGCAGGAAAGACACGGCCGTGGTCTTCTACCTTAAGTTTAACACCATTTTCTGTAAAGAAGTTAATAATATCATGGTTATCAAACTGGGAAAAGACACTGTATAGAAAGCGACCATTTCCAGGGATTCCAGCTAGTAGGTCGTCTAGAGTTCCGTTGTTCGTTACATTGCAACGTCCCCCACCAGTTCCAGCTAATTTTTTTCCAAGCTTCCGATTTTTTTCGATGAGGAGGGTTTTCTGTCCATAAAAGCTACTGGAAATGGTAGCCATCATACCGGCAGGTCCCCCACCGATGACAATAGTATCAAAATGTTTCATAGCTCTATTGTACCACAAAAAAACAAGAGATGAAGTCACCTCTTGTCAAGAATGTAATTAATCAATTTCATATCCCATCAGCAAACCGCCATCTTCTGCATAAAAACTGCAGAGACCAGAGGTTGGGAGAATTTTGATATTGGCTTGTGGGAAGGTTTCTAGCAAGCGTTCTGACAATTGTTGACAGAATTTTTCATTGCTGCGATGAGCCATAACGATACGCCCACCAGCATAGCCAGCTTTGATGAGTTCTTCATAGGCTGCTTGAAGGGATTTTTTGGGTCCACGAGCCTTTTGTAGTAGTTCTAGGGTTCCAGTTTCACTAGCTTCTCCGACCATACGGATGTTGAGAAGACCAACGACTGTACCGATAAGCTTGCTCAAACGGCCGTTTTTAACCAAGTTATCGACTTTAGCTAGGACAAAGAGCAACTTAGTTTTTTCTTGATAAGCTGTGATAGCTTCAACCACTTCATCAAAAGATAAGCCTTGGTCAATCAAGTCATTTAATTTTTCTACGAGCAAGTCAACTTCTCCACCAGCAGACAAACTATCAATCACATGAATCTTAGTGTCAGGATTTTCTTCAAGATAAATATTCTTAGCTAGTTGAGCACTATTGTGACTGCCAGAAAGAGTACCGGTGATGGTTACTAAGAAAATGTTTTTGGCTCCTTCAAATGCTCGTAAATAATCATCTGGGCTTGGACAAGCTGATTTTGAAGCTTCTGCAGTTGCATACATGGTTTCCATCATTTGGTCAATATCAAGACTGGCATCATCAATAAAGATTTGATCAGCTACTTGAATGGTTAAGGGAACACTTACAAATGTCGTGTCAATAGCTGGTGTTGGCAGTTGACGATAATCACAACCAGAGTCAGCAATAATCTTCCAAGTCATAGAAATTCTCCATCTTTGTCAGTTATACATTGACAAAGGTTCTGTCTTTTTTTACAATTATATCATGAAAACCCTTGAAACAAAAGCTTAATCCGTCTGTTGTGACAAGTAGAAAGAAAATGTTATGTCTGAACGTAGAATCTCTGAAAAATCTCTTGAAAATCTAAGAAAATCAAACCAAGAATCCAACTTATTAACCAGAGAAGCCATAGAAACAGCCCTCTTGCAGCTCTTGGAAAAAAAGGACTTGACCAAGATTAGTATTTCTGAATTGGTCAAACGGGCAGGTGTTTCGCGGGCGGCCTTTTACCGTAATTATGATTCCAAAGAGGAAATTTTAGAGAGTGTCTTTAAACGGAGTGTCCACAATATTATGGAACAGTTGCATCATTATGATTTAAAAACAGATCTTTATCTGGTCTGGGTTCATCTTTTCCGAGAGGCTAGAAAAGAAGCCAGAGTGATTCAACTTGCCTTAGATTACCATTTGGAAAAAATCTTTGTCCAGGCCATGCAGGAATTTTTAGAAAAATACCATGGAAAATCAAAAGGTGTCAGCTCTTATCTTCATTCCTTCTGGAGCTCAGCCATTGTATCTGTCCTTCTAAAATGGATCAAGGATGGCATGAAAGTACCTGCTGAAAAGATTGCGGATTTACGGTTACCATTTTTTAAAAAATAGAGAAAAAGGAGAAAAGAGATGACTGAAAAAAGACTAGCCTGGGATGAGTACTTTGCAGCTCAAGCCCTACTAATTGCCAATCGTTCCACTTGTAAACGTGCCAAAGTGGGCGCAATTCTGGTAAAGGATAATAAGGTAATTTCCACTGGTTACAATGGTTCGGTGTCAGGGACTGAGCATTGTATTGACCACGAATGTCTGGTCATCGAAGGACACTGTGTTCGCACCCTTCACGCTGAGGTCAATGCTATCCTTCAAGGTGCAGAACGTGGTGTTCCTAAAGGCTTTACAGCCTATGTAACCCATTTTCCTTGTCTCAACTGTACAAAACAATTGCTGCAGGTAGGTTGCAAGCGCGTGGTTTATATCAACCAGTACCGAATGGACGATTATGCCCAATACCTTTATCAAGAAAAGGGAACAGAATTGACCCATTTACCACTTGAGACAGTACAGTCCGCTCTTAAAGAGGCAGATTTAATGTAAAAATTATCAAAAATAAATGGTTTAGAAAGATTTTTAAACCGTTTTTTGGTATAATAAGAAGAATAAATTGAAAGAAGGAACTCAAAAAATGGGAAAAATTGAAGTTATTAATCATCCACTGATTCAACACAAATTGTCAATCTTGCGTCGTACAGATACTTCTACAAAAGCTTTTCGTGAGCTAGTAGATGAGATTGCAATGTTGATGGGGTATGAAGTACTTCGTGATCTTCCACTAGAAGATGTGGAAATCGAAACACCAATCACAAAAACAGTTCAAAAACAATTGGCAGGTAAGAAATTGGCCATCGTTCCAATCTTGCGTGCAGGTATCGGGATGGTTGATGGGCTCTTGAGCTTGGTTCCAGCTGCTAAGGTTGGTCACATCGGTATGTACCGTGATGAAGAAACACTTCAACCAGTTGAGTACTTGGTGAAATTGCCTGAAGATATTGACCAACGTCAAATTTTTGTCGTAGACCCAATGTTGGCAACAGGTGGCTCAGCAATCTTGGCTGTTGACTCGCTTAAAAAACGTGGTGCATCAAATATTAAATTTGTCTGCCTTGTATCTGCACCAGAAGGTGTCAAAGCCCTACAAGAAGCTTATCCAGATGTAGAAATCTTTACAGCAGCCTTGGATGAACGCTTGAACGAACACGGTTATATCGTTCCAGGTCTTGGAGATGCTGGAGATCGCTTGTTCGGTACGAAATAAGATCGAAAAGAAGAATGACTTGGAAAAGAATTTCCAGTCACGAAAGGAGGTTAAATTTTTGTTTCTGTCTAATGAAAACAGAGCAAAAATTTGACCTTTTTTGACCAAGATATTATAATAGTCTTATCTTCAGTCATTTGACCAACAAAATTAAAATTCAAAAGGAGAAATAAATGATTCCTGTAGTTATTGAACAAACAAGCCGTGGAGAACGTTCATACGATATTTACTCACGTCTTTTAAAAGACCGCATCATTATGCTGACAGGTCCAGTTGAAGACAATATGGCTAACTCTGTTATTGCTCAGTTGCTCTTCTTGGATGCTCAAGATAGTACAAAAGATATTTACCTTTATGTCAATACACCTGGTGGTTCTGTTTCAGCTGGTTTGGCAATCGTTGATACCATGAACTTTATTAAGGCAGATGTCCAAACCATCGTTATGGGAATGGCTGCATCTATGGGAACAGTCATCGCATCAAGTGGAGCCAAAGGCAAACGTTTCATGCTTCCAAATGCAGAGTATATGATTCACCAACCAATGGGTGGTACAGGTGGTGGTACTCAACAAACCGATATGGCGATCGCTGCAGAACACTTGCTCAAAACTCGTAATACCTTGGAAAAAATCTTGGCTGAAAATTCAGGTCAGTCAATCGAAAAAGTCCATGCGGATGCAGAACGTGATAACTGGATGAGTGCCCAAGAAACACTTGAATATGGCTTCATTGATGAAATCATGGCCAACAATTCATTGAACTAATGATTAAAGAAGGCAAACTCGACTGGGTTTGCTTTTTTTGGTATAATAGGGAGAGATTTCTTAGAAAGAGGATTTATCATGTTTGAAAAAGTCAATCGATCTGGCTTGATTATCTATCTTTACTATAATCGTGATGCAAAAAAACTGCAGGATTATGGAGATATTACCTATCATTCCAAGAAACATCGTTACTTACAACTCTATGTTCCAACTCAAGAAGTGGAGCAATTGGTCGGGCGCTTGAGCAAGGAAAGATTTATCAAAAAAGTTAGAGTTTGTCATATCCAAGAATTGGAAACACCCTTTGTGGGCAATCTTTATCGAGAGGAAAACGCAATCATTTAAAAAATATAAAAAAAGTGTTGACAATTTTCTGATAATTCGGTATATTCTTAACATGCTATTTATTTAAGAAATAAGGAGATAAAAAATGAAGAAAAAATTTGCCCTATCGTTTGTGGCGCTTGCAAGTGTAGCACTTCTTGCAGCCTGTGGAGAAGTGAAATCTGGAGCGTCAAACGCTGCTGGTAACTCAGTAGATGAAAAGACAATCAAAATCGGATTTAACTTCGAGGAAACTGGTGCCGTAGCAGCCTACGGTACATCTGAACAAAAAGGTGCCCAACTTGCCGTTGATGAAATCAATGCCGCAGGTGGTATCGATGGAAAAAAAATCGAAGTAGTTGATAAAGATAACAAGTCTGAAACTGCTGAGGCGGCTTCAGTAACAACTAACCTTGTAACTCAATCTAAAGTATCAGCAATCGTAGGACCTGCGACATCTGGTGCAACTGCAGCTGCGGTAGCTAACGCTACAAAAGCAGGTGTTCCATTGATTTCACCAAGTGCAACTCAAGATGGATTGACTAAAGGCCAAGATTACCTCTTTATCGGAACTTTCCAAGATAGCTTCCAAGGAAAGATTATCGCAAACTATGTTTCTGAAAAATTAAACGCTAAGAAAGTTGTTCTTTACACTGACAATGCCAGTGACTATGCTAAAGGTATTGCCAAAGCTTTCCGTGAAGCTTACAAAGGCGAAATCGTTGCAGATGAAACTTTCGTAGCAGGTGACACAGACTTCCAAGCAGCTTTGACAAAAATCAAAGATAAAGACTTTGATGCGATCGTATTACCAGGTTACTACACTGAAGCTGGTAAAATTGTAAACCAAGCGCGTGGTATGGGAATTGACAAACCAATCGTTGGTGGTGATGGATTCAACGGTGAAGAGTTTGTGCAACAAGCAACTCCTGAAAAAGCATCAAACATCTACTTTATCTCAGGCTTCTCAACTACTGTAGAAGTTTCACCTAAAGCAAAAGCCTTCCTTGAAGCTTACCGTGCAAAATATAACGAAGATCCTTCAACATTTGCAGCTCTTGCTTATGACTCAGTTCACCTTGTAGCAAACGCAGCAAAAGGTGCTAAAAACTCAGGTGAGATCAAGGACAACCTTGCTAAAACAAAAGACTTTGAAGGTGTAACTGGTCAAACAAGCTTCGATGCAGACCACAACACAGTCAAAACTGCTTACATGATGACCATGAACAATGGTAAGGTTGAAGCAGCAGAAGTTGTAAAACCATAATAGAAAAATGTTGAAATAGGGAATGAGCCGTTGACTCACTCCCTGTTTCGATGTTTAGTACTCTTCGAAAATCACATTCAAACCGCGTCAACGTCGCCTTGCCGTACTCAAGTACAGCCTGCGGCTAGTTTCCTAGTTTGCTCTTTGATTTTCATTGAGTATAAGAACCTATCAAAAATTGAGGGAAAACCCTCAAAATTATAAATAGAAAGAGTGAATCTTATGCTCCAACAACTAGTAAATGGTTTGATTCTAGGTAGTGTTTACGCACTGTTAGCCCTAGGATATACCATGGTTTACGGAATTATCAAGCTCATCAACTTCGCCCACGGTGATATTTATATGATGGGAGCCTTTATTGGTTATTTCTTGATTAATTCTTTCCAAATGAATTTCTTTGTAGCGCTAATTGTAGCTATGCTAGCTACAGCCATCCTTGGTGTCGTGATTGAGTTCCTTGCTTACCGACCTTTGCGCCACTCAACTCGTATTGCTGTTTTGATTACGGCTATTGGGGTTTCCTTCCTACTTGAGTATGGAATGGTCTATCTGGTTGGTGCCAATACTCGTGCTTTTCCTCAAGCGATTCAAACAGTTCGCTATGATTTGGGACCAATTAGCCTAACAAATGTACAGTTAATGATCTTGGCCATTTCCTTGATTTTGATGATTTTGTTACAAGTCATTGTCCAAAAGACTAAGATGGGGAAAGCCATGCGTGCAGTATCCGTAGATAGCGATGCAGCACAATTGATGGGAATCAATGTAAACCGTACTATCAGCTTTACCTTTGCTTTGGGTTCCGCTCTTGCGGGTGCGGCTGGTGTTCTGATTGCCCTCTATTATAACTCTCTTGAGCCTTTGATGGGTGTTACTCCAGGTCTTAAGTCTTTCGTTGCCGCTGTACTTGGTGGTATCGGAATTATTCCTGGTGCGGCTCTTGGTGGATTTGTAATTGGTCTATTGGAAACCTTTGCGACAGCCTTTGGAATGTCAGACTTCCGTGATGCCATTGTTTATGGAATCTTGTTGTTGATCTTGATTGTCCGCCCAGCTGGTATCCTTGGTAAAAATGTGAAAGAGAAGGTGTAAACAATGAAAGAAAATTTAAAAGTTAATATTCTATGGTTACTCCTTTTGTTAGCTGGCTATGGCTTGATTAGTGTACTGGTTTCAGTCGGAGTACTCAATCTATTCTATGTACAGATTTTACAACAAATTGGGATTAATATTATTCTGGCTGTTGGTCTTAACTTAATCGTTGGTTTTTCAGGCCAATTTTCACTTGGGCATGCTGGTTTCATGGCGATTGGTGCCTATGCTGCTGCTATTATTGGTTCTAAATCACCAACTTACGGTGCCTTCTTTGGAGCTATGCTTGTAGGGGCTTTGGTTTCAGGAGCAGTTGCCTTACTTGTCGGAATTCCAACTTTGCGCTTGAAGGGAGACTATCTTGCGGTAGCGACTCTTGGTGTTTCTGAAATTATCCGTATCTTTATCATCAATGGTGGAAGCCTTACAAACGGTGCGGCAGGTATCTTGGGAATTCCTAATTTTACAACTTGGCAAATGGTTTACTTCTTTGTCGTGATTACAACCATTGCAACCTTGAACTTCTTACGTAGTCCAATTGGGCGTTCAACCCTTTCTGTTCGTGAGGATGAAATCGCTGCTGAGTCAGTTGGGGTTAATACGACTAAAATTAAAATCATCGCTTTTGTCTTTGGTGCTATTACTGCAAGTATTGCAGGGTCGCTTCAGGCAGGATTTATCGGTTCAGTTGTACCGAAAGATTATACTTTCATCAACTCAATCAACGTTTTGATCATTGTTGTATTTGGTGGACTTGGCTCAATTACAGGTGCCATTGTTTCGGCTATTGTTCTTGGAATTTTGAATATGCTTCTCCAAGATGTTGCTAGCGTGCGTATGATTATTTACGCTTTAGCCTTGGTATTGGTAATGATTTTCAGACCAGGTGGACTCCTTGGAACATGGGAATTGAGCCTATCACGTTTCTTTAAAAAATCTAAGAAGGAGGAACAAAACTAATGGCATTACTTGAAGTAAAACAGTTAACCAAACATTTTGGCGGTCTAACAGCTGTTGGAGATGTGACTCTTGAATTGAACGAAGGGGAATTGGTTGGACTAATTGGTCCAAACGGAGCTGGGAAAACCACTCTTTTCAACCTCTTGACGGGTGTTTATGAACCAAGTGAGGGGACAGTTACCCTAGATGGTCACCTTTTGAATGGAAAGGCACCATATAAGATTGCTTCTTTGGGACTTGGCCGTACTTTCCAAAATATCCGTCTCTTTAAAGATTTAACAGTTTTGGACAATGTTTTGATCGCTTTTGGCAACCATCACAAACAACATGTTTTTGCTAGTTTCTTACGCTTACCAGCTTTTTATAAGAGTGAAAAAGAATTAAAGGATAAAGCTTTGGAATTGCTGAAAATCTTTGATTTAGATGGCGATGCAGAGACTCTTGCTAAAAACCTTGCCTACGGACAGCAACGTCGTTTGGAAATTGTTCGTGCCCTTGCTACGGAACCTAAAATTCTCTTTTTAGATGAACCAGCAGCAGGTATGAACCCACAGGAAACAGCTGAATTGACTGAGTTAATTCGTCGTATCAAAGATGAATTTAAGATTACAATCATGCTGATTGAACACGATATGAATCTGGTCATGGAAGTTACAGAACGCATCTATGTACTTGAATATGGTCGTTTAATTGCTCAAGGAACTCCAGACGAAATTAAGACCAATAAACGCGTTATCGAAGCTTATCTAGGAGGTGAAGCCTAATGTCTATGTTAAAAGTTGAAAATCTTTCTGTACATTACGGTATGATCCAAGCAGTCCGTGATGTAAGCTTTGAAGTGAATGAAGGAGAAGTAGTTTCCCTTATAGGTGCCAATGGTGCAGGTAAGACAACCATTCTCCGTACCTTGTCTGGTTTGGTTAGACCGAGTTCAGGAAAGATTGAATTTTTAGGTCAAGAAATCCAAAAAATGCCAGCTCAGAAGATTGTAGCAGGTGGTCTTTCACAAGTACCAGAAGGACGCCACGTCTTCCCTGGTTTGACTGTTATGGAAAATCTTGAAATGGGAGCTTTCTTAAAGAAAAATCGTGAAGAGAATCAAGCTAACTTGAAGAAGGTTTTCTCACGCTTTCCTCGTCTTGAAGAACGGAAGAACCAAGATGCAGCAACTCTTTCAGGTGGTGAGCAACAAATGCTTGCTATGGGTCGTGCCCTCATGTCAACACCTAAACTCCTTCTTTTAGACGAACCATCAATGGGACTTGCCCCAATCTTTATCCAAGAGATTTTTGATATCATTCAAGATATCCAGAAACAAGGGACAACTGTCCTCTTGATTGAACAAAACGCTAATAAAGCACTCGCAATCTCTGACCGAGGCTATGTACTGGAAACAGGAAAAATCGTCCTATCAGGAACAGGAAAAGAACTCGCCTCATCAGAAGAAGTCAGAAAAGCATATCTGGGTGGCTAAAACAATCCAGTGGATTGTTTTAGTCGGCAGATGGAGATTGCGAAGCAATCATCATCATTATAGTCCGGTGGACCTTTTTAGTCGGTAGATAAAGATTGCTCAAGAAATCTTCAGACAGTCTGGGAGACTAGTTTAGGTTGCGAATGGAGATTGCAAACAAATCTGCATCTATATTGAAAGCTTAATTTCTAATAATTGAAAAAATCGAATGAAAGGTATCTAACTTTCATTCACGGAGCTCGATTTCAGAGCTCTTTTTGCTAGCTTATTCATACTTTTCTGAATTTTGAAAAAGAAATGTAAGCGTTTGATAGATTTACAAAAAGATTGTATAATAGGGATAAGAATAGAAAAGGAGAAGTCTCATGGCAGTTAAAGATTTTATGACCCGCAAGGTAGTGTACATTAGTCCAGATACAACAGTATCTCATGCAGCAGATTTGATGAGAGAGCAAGGGTTGCACCGCTTGCCTGTTATCGAAAATGATCAATTGGTTGGTTTGGTAACTGAAGGAACAATTGCGCAAGCTAGTCCATCAAAAGCAACAAGTCTTTCTATCTATGAGATGAACTATCTTCTAAATAAGACCAAAGTAAAAGATGTCATGATTCGTGACGTTGTTACTGTTTCAGGTTATGCTAGTCTAGAAGATGCAACTTATCTGATGTTAAAGAACAAGATTGGTATTCTTCCTGTCGTAGATAACCATCAAGTCTATGGTGTTATTACAGACCGTGACGTTTTCCAAGCCTTTCTTGAAATTGCTGGTTACGGTGAAGAAGGAATTCGTGTGCGCTTTGTTACAGAAGATGAAGTTGGTGTACTCGGAAAGATTGTTTCTTTGATTGTAGAAGAAAATTTGAATATTTCCCATACAGTCAATATCCCACGAAAAGATGGTAAGGTGATTATCGAAGTTCAAATTGATGGTTCAGTTGATTTGTCATCCTTAAAGCAAAAATTTGAATCAGAGAATATTCAAGTCGAAGAAATCACTCGTACTTCAGCAAAAGTCTTGTAAGAAGGGAAGCCGAAAGGCTTCTTTTTATGTCTAATAATGGATTAGAGCAAAAGATGGAAAGAAATGATAGAATATGGTATAATAAAATGATACAAAAAAGGAGTATTTATGGACATTTCAGAAATTCGTCAGAAAATTGACGCAAATCGTGAAAAATTAGCTTCTTTCAGGGGGTCTCTTTGACCTCGAAGGTCTAGAGGAAGAGATTGCCATCTTGGAAAATAAGATGACAGAACCTGATTTTTGGAACGATAATATCGCGGCCCAAAAAACGTCGCAAGAATTAAATGAATTAAAAAACACCTATAACACCTTCCACAAAATGGAAGAGTTGCAGGATGAAGTTGAAATTTTATTAGACTTTTTAGCTGAAGATGAGTCAGTGCATGAAGAGCTGGTTGAACAGTTGTCAGAGCTTGATAAGATGATGACCAGTTACGAGATGACCCTTCTCTTGTCAGAACCTTATGACCACAATAATGCCATCTTGGAAATCCATCCAGGCTCCGGTGGTACAGAGGCTCAGGATTGGGGTGATATGTTGCTTCGTATGTACACTCGCTATGGAAATGCTAAAGGCTTTAAAGTAGAAGTTTTGGATTACCAAGCAGGAGATGAAGCTGGTATTAAGTCGGTAACTCTATCATTTGAAGGCCCTAATGCCTATGGCCTTCTCAAGTCAGAAATGGGTGTTCACCGCTTGGTGCGAATCTCACCATTTGACTCTGCCAAACGTCGTCATACCTCTTTCACATCTGTAGAAGTGATGCCTGAGTTGGACGATACCATTGAAGTGGAAATCCGAGAAGATGACATCAAGATGGATACCTTCCGTTCAGGTGGTGCCGGTGGACAAAACGTCAACAAGGTTTCAACAGGTGTACGTTTAACTCACATTCCAACTGGAATTGTTGTCCAATCAACAGTGGATCGTACCCAGTATGGAAATAGAGATCGAGCTATGAAGATGTTGCAGGCCAAGCTCTATCAAATGGAGCAAGAGAAGAAAGCCGCGGAGGTAGATTCCCTCAAGGGTGAGAAAAAAGAAATCACATGGGGAAGTCAAATCCGTTCTTATGTTTTCACGCCATATACTATGGTAAAAGATCACCGAACTAGCTTTGAGGTTGCTCAGGTAGATAAAGTTATGGATGGAGACCTAGATGGTTTCATTGATGCCTATCTCAAGTGGCGCATCAGCTAACATAGAAAGGAACTCACATGTCAATCATTGAAATGAGAGATGTCGTCAAAAAATACGACAATGGAACGACTGCCCTACGCGGTGTTTCGGTCAGCGTTCAACCGGGGGAATTTGCTTATATCGTAGGTCCTTCAGGAGCAGGGAAGTCAACATTCATTAGAGCTTTATACCGCGAAGTAAAAATCGAAAAAGGAAGCTTAACTGTAGCTGGTTTTAATCTGGTTAAAATTAAGAAGAAAGATGTCCCTCTCCTACGTCGTAGTGTTGGGGTTGTCTTCCAAGATTATAAACTGTTACCAAAGAAAACTGTTTATGAAAATATTGCTTATGCAATGGAGGTAATTGGAGAAAGTCGCCGTAATATCAAAAAACGGGTTATGGAAGTCTTAGACTTGGTTGGATTGAAGCATAAGGTTCGTTCTTTCCCAAATGAACTTTCGGGGGGAGAGCAACAACGGATTGCGATTGCGCGTGCTATTGTAAACAATCCCAAAGTATTAATAGCTGATGAACCAACAGGAAACTTGGACCCAGATAATTCATGGGAAATCATGAATTTGTTGGAACGCATCAATCTCCAAGGTACAACTGTCTTGATGGCTACCCACAACAGTCAGATTGTAAATACCTTGCGCCACCGTGTCATTGCCATTGAAAATGGTCGTGTAGTTCGTGACGAAGCTAAAGGAGAATATGGATACGATGATTAGTAGATTTTTTCGTCATTTATTTGAATCATTAAAAAGTTTGAAACGAAATGGCTGGATGACAGTAGCTGCTGTCAGTTCAGTTATGATTACTTTGACCTTGGTTGCAATATTTGCATCTGTTATCTTTAATACGGCTAAACTAGCTACAGATATTGAAAATAATGTCCGAGTAATGGTATACATTCGTAAGGATGTAGCTGATAATAGTGAGACGATTGAAAAAGAAGGTCAGACTGTTACAAATAACGACTACCATAAGGTATACGATGCTTTAAAAGGTATGTCAACTGTTAAAAGTGTTACGTTTTCAAGTAAAGAAGAACAATATGAAAAATTAACCGAGACAATGGGGGACAACTGGAAAATCTTTGAAGGGGATGCCAATCCTCTCTATGATGCCTATATCGTTGATACCAATACACCAAGTGATGTAAAGACAGTAGCGGAAGAAGCTAAAAAAATTGAAGGTGTGTCAGAAGTTCAAGATGGTGGTGCTAATACAGAACGCTTGTTTAAGTTAGCCTCATTTATTCGTGTCTGGGGACTAGCTATCGCGGGATTATTGATTTTCATTGCAGTGTTCTTGATTTCTAATACTATTCGTATCACCATTATTTCACGCAGTCGTGAAATTCAAATTATGCGTTTAGTAGGTGCTAAGAATGGATATATCCGCGGACCATTCTTGCTTGAAGGTGCCTTCATTGGTTTGTTTGGAGCAACCCTTCCATCAGTTTTGGTTTACTTTGTCTATAACCGAGTATTCCAATCTGTTAACCCATCTTTGGTTGGACAAAATCTATCGTTGATTACACCGGATACCTTTATCCCATTGATGATTGGTCTCTTGTTCGTCATTGGAATCTGTATCGGTTCACTTGGTTCAGGAATTTCAATGCGCCGATTCCTGAAAATCTAAAATAAAATAGAAGTATATTTGAGGAGATTTTAATATCTCCTTTTTTGCTACAAAAATTTTAGAAAAAGTGTACTTTTTTTTATAAAAGCCTTTACAAAAAAAAATAAAGTGGTATAATTAATACATAGTTAAGTGCAAACGTTTTCGTAAAACGTTTGCCTAAATAAAAATAAAGGAGATTTGAATGATGAAAGATACATTCAAAAATGTCTTGTCTTTCGAGTTTTGGCAAAAATTCGGTAAGGCTTTGATGGTGGTTATCGCTGTTATGCCGGCTGCTGGTTTGATGATTTCAATCGGTAAGTCACTTGTGATGATTAACCCAACCTTTGCACCACTTGTAGTTACAGGTGGAATTCTTGAGCAAATTGGTTGGGGGGTTATCGGTAACCTTCACATTTTGTTTGCCCTAGCAATTGGAGGAAGCTGGGCTAAAGAACGTGCTGGTGGTGCTTTCGCCGCTGGTCTTGCCTTCATCTTGATTAACCGTATCACTGGTACAATCTTTGGTGTATCAGGCGATATGTTGAAAAATCCAGATGCTATGGTAACTACTTTCTTTGGTGGTTCAATCAAAGTTGCTGATTACTTTATCAGTGTTCTTGAAGCACCAGCCCTTAACATGGGTGTATTCGTAGGGATTATCTCAGGTTTTGTAGGGGCAACTGCCTATAACAAATACTACAACTACCGTAAACTTCCAGACGCACTTTCATTCTTTAACGGAAAACGTTTTGTACCGTTTGTTGTTATTCTTCGTTCAGCAATCGCTGCAATTCTACTTGCTGCTTTCTGGCCAGTAGTTCAAACAGGTATCAATAGCTTTGGTATCTGGATTGCCAACTCACAAGAAACTGCACCAATCCTTGCACCATTCTTGTTTGGTACTTTGGAACGTTTGCTCTTGCCATTTGGTCTTCACCATATGTTGACTATCCCAATGAACTACACAGCTCTTGGTGGTACTTATGACATTTTAACTGGTGCAGCTAAAGGTACTCAAGTATTTGGTCAAGACCCACTATGGCTTGCATGGGTAACAGACCTTGTTAACCTTAAAGGTACAGATGCAAGTCACTACCAACAATTGTTAGATACTGTTCACCCAGCTCGTTTCAAAGTTGGACAAATGATCGGTTCATTCGGTATCTTGATGGGTGTGATCGTGGCTATCTACCGTAATGTCGATGCTGATAAGAAACATCAATATAAAGGTATGATGATTGCAACAGCTCTTGCAACATTCTTGACAGGGGTTACTGAACCAATCGAATACATGTTCATGTTTGTAGCAACACCTATGTATCTTGTTTACTCACTTGTTCAAGGTGCTGCCTTCGCTATGGCTGACGTAGTAAACCTACGTGTCCACTCATTCGGTTCAATTGAATTCTTGACTCGTACACCACTAGCAATTAATGCTGGTATTGGTATGGATATCGTTAACTTTATCTGGGTAACTGTTCTCTTTGCTGTAATCATGTACTTTATCGCAAACTTCATGATTCAAAAATTCAACTACGCAACTCCAGGACGTAACGGAAACTATGAAACTGCTGAAGGAGCTTCAGAAGGAGCTAGCAGTGAAGTGAAAGTTGCAGCAGGTTCTCAAGCTGTAAACATTATCAACCTTCTTGGTGGACGTGCAAACATCGTTGATGTTGATGCATGTATGACTCGTCTTCGTGTAACTGTTAAAGATGCAGATAAAGTAGGAAATGCAGAGCAATGGAAAGCAGAAGGAGCTATGGGTCTTGTCATGAAAGGACAAGGAGTTCAAGCTATCTACGGTCCAAAAGCAGACGTATTGAAATCTGATATCCAAGATATCCTTGATTCAGGTGAAATCATTCCTGAAACTCTTCCAAGTCAAATGACAGAAGCGCAACAAAACACTGTTCAATTCAAAGGTCTTACTGAGGAAGTTTACTCAGTAGCTGATGGCCAAGTTGTTGCTTTGGAACAAGTAAAAGATCCAGTATTTGCTCAAAAAATGATGGGTGATGGATTTGCTGTAGAACCTGCAAATGGAAATATTGTATCTCCAGTTTCAGGTACTGTATCAAGCATCTTCCCTACAAAACATGCTCTTGGTCTTGTGACTGAAGCAGGTCTTGAAGTACTGGTTCACATTGGTTTGGATACAGTAAGTCTTGAAGGAAAACCATTTATAGTTCATGTAGCTGAAGGACAAAAAGTTGCAGCAGGTGATCTTCTTGTCACAGCTGACTTGGATGCTATCCGTGCAGCAGGTCGTGAAACTTCAACAGTGGTTGTCTTCACAAATGCTGAAGCTATTAAATCAGTTAAATTAGAACAAACAGGTTCTCTTGCAGCGAAAACAGCAGTTGCAAAAGTAGAATTGTAATATACTTGAGGTTGGAAGCTGTTTTCCAACCTCTTGTTTTAGGAGAAAATCATGAAATTTTTAACACTCAATACCCACAGTTGGATGGAGAAAGAAGCAGAAGAAAAATTCCAGCTCTTGCTCCGAGATATTCTTGATAAAGATTATGATTTGATTTGTTTCCAAGAAATCAATCAGGAAATTACTTCTCCTGAGGTGGAGGTTAATGATTTCTATCAAGCTTTACCTGCAGCAGAGCCAATTCACCAAGACCACTATGTTAGACTTTTGGTTGAAAAATTGTCTGAGAAGGGAAGAAGCTACTATTGGACTTGGGCCTATAACCATATCGGTTATGATCGCTACCATGAAGGTGTGGCTATCTTGTCCAAAACACCTATTGAGGCGCGTGAGATTTTGGTATCAGATGTAGATGATCCAACAGATTATCATACACGTAGAGTTGCCTTGGCAGAAACTGTAGTAGATGATAAGGAGCTTGCAATTGCTAGTGTCCACCTTTCTTGGTGGGATAAAGGGTTCCAAGAAGAATGGGCACGATTTGAAGCTGTCTTGAAAGAATTGAATAAGCCACTTTTACTAGCTGGAGATTTCAACAATCCAGCTGGGCAGGAGGGTTACCAAGCTATTTTAGCTAGTCCATTAGGCCTACAAGACGCCTTTGAAGTTGCTCAAGAGAAAAGTGGTAGCTATACTGTTCCACCAGAAATTGATGGTTGGAAAGGGAACACTGAACCCCTTCGAATCGACTATGTTTTTACTACCAAAGAGTTAGAGGTGGAAAATTTACATGTCGTATTTGATGGTAACAAGAGTCCGCAAGTCAGTGATCACTATGGCTTGAATGCTATTTTAAACTGGAAATAATGACTGAAAAGAGGTTGGAATTATGAAGTTCCAGCCTTTTTCTGACTAGAGAAGCTACTGGAAATATACTAATACTCAATAAAAATCAAAGAGCAAACTAGGAAGCTAGCCGCAGGTTGCTCAAAGCACTGCTTTGAGGTTGCAGATGGAAGCTGACGTGGTTTGAAGAGATTTTCGAAGAGTATAAATAAGTGAGGGTACTGAAATAGAACAAAATATGGTATAATTGATAAGATAGATAGAATCGAGGATATTATGTCATTTACGAAATTTCAATTTAAAAACTATATTAGAGAAGCCTTGGAGGAGTTAAAATTTACAACTCCAACAGAGGTGCAAGACAAGTTGATTCCTATTGTTTTAGCAGGTCGTGACCTAGTCGGTGAATCAAAAACAGGTTCAGGTAAGACTCATACTTTCTTGTTGCCGATTTTCCAGCAATTAGATGAAGCTAGTGATAGTGTACAGGCAGTGATTACGGCACCGAGCCGTGAATTGGCTACTCAGATTTACCAAGCAGCTCGTCAGATTGCCGCTCATTCAGATGTAGAAGTACGTGTCGTTAACTATGTTGGTGGAACAGACAAGGCCCGTCAGATTGACAAATTAGCAAGTAATCAACCACACATTGTCATTGGGACGCCAGGTCGTATTTATGATTTGGTAAAATCTGGAGACCTAGCTATTCATAAAGCTAAGACTTTTGTGGTCGATGAGGCAGACATGACCTTGGATATGGGATTTTTAGAAACTGTTGATAAGATTGCAGGAAGTCTTCCAAAAGACTTGCAATTCATGGTCTTCTCAGCAACCATCCCACAAAAGTTGCAACCATTCTTGAAAAAATACTTGTCAAATCCTGTCATGGAGAAAATCAAGACCAAAACAGTTATCTCTGACACCATTGATAACTGGTTGATTTCTACCAAGGGACGTGATAAGAATGCTCAAATTTACCAGTTGACTCAGTTGATGCAGCCTTATTTGGCAATGATTTTTGTGAACACTAAAACACGCGCTGATGAATTACATTCATACCTGACCGCTCAAGGTTTGAAGGTGGCAAAGATTCATGGAGATATTGCCCCTCGCGAACGCAAGCGTATCATGAATCAGGTGAAAAATCTGGATTTTGAGTATATTGTAGCAACAGATTTGGCAGCGCGTGGAATTGATATTGAAGGTGTTAGTCATGTCATCAATGATGCCATTCCGCAAGATTTATCTTTCTTTGTTCACCGAGTTGGTCGTACTGGACGAAATGGTCTAGCTGGTACAGCTATTACCCTTTACCAGCCAAGTGATGACTCGGATATCCGTGAGTTGGAGAAATTGGGAATCAAGTTTACTCCTAAGATGGTCAAAGACGGGGAATTTCAAGATACTTATGACCGTGATCGTCGTGCCAATCGTGAGAAGAAGCAAGATAAGCTTGATATTGAAATGATTGGTCTGGTCAAAAAGAAAAAGAAAAAAGTTAAACCGGGCTATAAGAAAAAAATCCAGTGGGCGGTTGATGAAAAACGCCGTAAAACCAAGCGTGCAGAAAGTCGTGCTCGCGGTCGTGCAGAGCGTAAAGCAAAACGCCAAACATTTTAATAGTAATTGTTGGAGTACTGAGCTCCAACTTTTTTTATTTATGAGAACGAACTATCTATACAGAAACACTACATTATAGACTGCAAATTGCACCTAAAAATGGTATAATGGTAGAGTTATATAGTCCCGATAAGATGGTAGAAATTTCTATTTTTTCTTTCGAGTCGCAACTCGCAAAGAATGACGGTTCCAAAGTCGTTCGTCATTCTACGGTTGCCGCTATAGGCGGTCACCCTATGCACCTTACTAGCTTCATAAATGTTTTTATTTCTTACGCGTTGTAACTCTTAGACTATAGAAATACCTATCAGTACTTTGTAACTCTATAACACTATTTTTAAGGGGGGGACATTTTTATGTCAGAACGTAAATTATTCACGTCTGAATCTGTATCTGAGGGGCATCCAGATAAGATTGCAGACCAAATTTCAGATGCGATTTTGGATGCTATTTTAGAGCAAGATCCAGAGGCGCACGTGGCTGCTGAAACAGCTGTTTATACTGGTTCAGTACATGTTTTCGGTGAAATTTCAACCAATGCTTATGTCGATATTAACCGAGTGGTTCGTGATACTATTGCAGAAATCGGTTATACCAATACAGAGTACGGTTTTTCTGCGGAGACGGTAGGAGTTCACCCATCCTTGGTAGAACAATCACCAGATATCGCTCAAGGGGTTAATGAAGCCTTAGAAGTTCGTGGAAATGCGGATCAAGATCCACTTGACTTGATTGGAGCTGGAGATCAAGGTCTCATGTTTGGTTTTGCAGTGGATGAAACTGAAGAACTCATGCCATTGCCAATCTCACTCAGTCACAAGTTGGTTCGTCGTTTGGCAGAGCTTCGTAAGTCTGGTGAAATTAGCTATCTTCGTCCAGACGCCAAATCTCAAGTTACGGTTGAGTATGATGAAAATGACCAGCCAGTGCGCGTGGATACAGTCGTTATTTCAACTCAACACGATCCAGAAGTCAGCAATGAACAAATCCATGAGGATGTGATTAACAAGGTCATCAAAGAAGTGATTCCAGCTTCGTATCTTGACGATGAAACTAAATTCTTCATCAATCCAACTGGTCGTTTCGTTATCGGAGGACCTCAAGGGGACTCAGGTTTGACGGGTCGTAAGATCATCGTAGATACTTATGGTGGTTACTCACGTCACGGTGGTGGTGCCTTCTCTGGTAAGGATGCCACTAAGGTTGACCGTTCCGCTTCTTATGCAGCTCGCTACATTGCTAAAAACATTGTTGCTGCAGGTCTTGCTAAGAAAGCAGAAGTTCAATTGGCCTACGCAATCGGTGTAGCTCAACCTGTATCTGTCCGTATCGATACTTTCGGTACAGGAACAGTAGCTGAAAGTAAACTTGAAAAAGCAGCGCGTCAAATCTTTGACCTTCGTCCTGCAGGAATCATCCAAATGCTTGACCTCAAACGTCCAATCTACCGTCAAACAGCGGCTTATGGACATATGGGACGTACAGATATTGATCTTCCATGGGAACGCTTGGATAAGGTAGAAGCCTTGAAAGAAGCAGTAAAATAAAATCTTAAGAGGGAGTTTCCCTCTTTTTAATATACTATTTCCTCTAAAATCATTGAAATTATAGCCTGAATTTGATATGATATTTCTATGGATAAAAGTAGAGCAAAACGTGTTGAGCACGATAAAAAGAGAATCGGTTTGATAGCCCTGGTAGCTATCTTTTCAGTAAGTATATGTGTCCTTGGTTCAATGATTGGATACAAAATATATACAAAGCAAAGTTTTGAACAAAGGATTGAATCTCTCAAAAAAGAGAAAGATGATCAATTGAGTGAGGGAAATCAGAAGGATCATTTTCGTAAGGGACAAGCAGAAGTAATTGCCTATTATCCTCTCCAAGGGGAGCAAGTGATTTCATCTGTAAAAGAAATCATGACACAGGATATTAAGGAAAATCTGGAAGACAAGGAAAATCTGGAAGACAAGGAAAATCTGGTTTTCTATTATACGGAGAAACAGGATTCGACTTTAAAAGGGATTGTCAACCGAAGTGTGATGAAACAAGTCTATGATTTAACTCCTTCAAAAGTTGAAGAGACTGAAAAAACTAGTCTTGCAAAAGTCCATTTGACAGAAGATGGCAAACCTTTTACACTTGATCAATTGTTTTCAGATGCTAGTAAAGCCAAAGAGCAGCTGATAAAAGAACTGACCTCTTTCTTACAGGATAAGAAATTGGAGCAAGAAAAGGTCGATCAGCTTGTTAAAGGTTTCTCTGACCAAGACTTATCTTTATGGGATTTTGATTATAAGGATAGTCAAATAATCCTATATCCTAGTCAGGCAGTTGAGAATCTAGATGAGATAGCCTTGCCAGTATCTAGTTTCTTTGAGGTTATTCAGTCCTCATATCTGCTGGATAAGGATGCGGAACTTTATAAGGCTTATTATGAAAAGAAAAATCGTAAAGTAGTAGCCTTGACTTTTGATGATGGACCTAATCCTACAACGACAAATCAAACATTAGATACTCTTTCTAAGTATGGAATTAAGGCTACTTTCTTTGTACTAGGTAAGAATGTTTCTGGAAATGAAGAGATTTTGAAACGCATGAAAGCAGATGGTCATGTCATTGGAAACCATAGTTGGAGCCATCCAGTGCTTTCAAAACTTTCGCTTGATGAAGCTAAGAAACAGATTACTGATACTGAGGATGCGTTGACTAAGGTGCTGGGCGCTAGTTCTAAACTTATGCGTCCGCCTTATGGAGCCATTACAGACGACATTCGCAATAGCCTCGATTTGAGCTTTATTTTGTGGGATGTGGATAGTCTTGACTGGAAGAGTCATAATGAAGCATCTATTCTGACAGAGATTCAGCGTGAAGTGCAGAATGGTTCTATTATTCTCATGCATGATATTCATGCTGAGAGTGTCAATGCTTTACCGAAGGTTATTGACTATTTGAAAGGGCAAGGTTATGACTTTGTGACAATTCCAGATTTGTTAGACTCTCGTCTTAAAGCTCATCAGCTCTATTACGGCCGCAATCAATAATACACAAAATCTAAAGAGAAAAGTTTTCCTTGAAATTTGGCTCTTTGGATTTTCTTCTCATTGAAAGGAAAAATAATGAAATCTTATACTTTAAACAATGGTGTTACAATTCCAGTACTGGGATTTGGAACCTGGAAAGCTGAAAATGGAGAGATTGCCTATCAAGCTGTACTAGAGGCTTTAAAGGCAGGCTATCGCCATATCGATACGGCAGCGATTTATAAAAATGAAGAAAGCGTTGGTCGTGCTATTCAAGATAGTGGCATTCCGAGGGAGGAAATCTTTGTAACCAGTAAACTTTGGAATACAAATCATAACTATGAGCAAGCTCGTCAGGCTTTTGAAGAGTCTTTAGAGAAGCTGGGCTTGGATTATTTGGATCTGTATTTGATTCATTGGCCGAACCCAAAACCTTTAAGAGAAAATGAGGCATGGAAAACTCGCAATGCTGAGATTTGGAGAGCGATGGAGGATCTTTATCTAGAAGGTAAAATCCGTGCTATCGGAGTTAGTAATTTCCTTCCCCATCATTTGGATGCCTTGCTTGAAACAGCAAGAATCGTTCCTGCGGTTAATCAAGTTCGTTTGGCACCAGGTGTGTATCAAGAGGAAGTAGTAGATTACTGTCGAGAAAAAGGAATTTTATTGGAAGCTTGGGGGCCTTTTGGTCAGGGAGAACTGTTTGATAGCAAGCAAGTGCAAGAAATTGCGGCAAATCACGGAAAGTCTGTTGCTCAAATAGCCTTGGCCTGGAGCTTGGCAGAAGGATTTTTACCACTCCCAAAATCTGTCACAGCATCGCGTATTCAAGCTAATCTTGATTGCTTTGGAATTGAACTGAGTCATGAGGAAAGAGAAACCTTAAAAACGATTGCTGTTCAGTCGGGTGCTCCACGAGTTGATGATATGGATTTCTAGAAAATCATAAAAAGAATTGTACATTCTTCTAATTTTTGATATAATAGTCTGCAGGAAAGAAAGTCTTATGGCGTTCTTCAAGCGAGCTTGGGATAGTGGGAGCCAAGTAGGACAAAATAAAGAACTGGCGCTTTCTGTAGTATTTAAAAAAGCAATGAAGTAATAAATTAGGGTGGAACCGCGTTTCTGACGCCCCTAGTCGCAAGGCTTGGGTGTTGAAATTCGGTTCTTTTTGATTTTGAACCTGAGTCTTCTTTCAAGAAAATCAGTCCTGGATTTTCTATACAGTCTCACTGCTTCATGTGTTTAAGCTAGACGCAGTACTAACTCGTCTTGCCTCGTATAATCGACTAGGCAGACTCGTATCGCAAGAAATCATTTTTTATTAAGGAGTATTCAATGTCTAAGAAATTAACATTTCAAGAAATTATTTTGACTTTGCAACAATTTTGGAATGACCAAGGTTGTATGCTAATGCAGGCTTATGACAATGAAAAAGGTGCGGGAACCATGAGTCCTTATACTTTTCTTCGTGCCATCGGACCTGAGCCATGGAATGCGGCTTATGTAGAGCCATCACGTCGTCCTGCTGACGGTCGTTACGGGGAAAACCCTAACCGTCTTTACCAACACCATCAATTCCAAGTGGTCATGAAGCCTTCTCCATCAAATATCCAAGAACTTTACCTTGAATCTTTAGAGAAATTGGGAATCAATCCTTTGGAACACGATATCCGTTTCGTTGAGGACAACTGGGAAAACCCATCAACTGGTTCAGCTGGTCTTGGTTGGGAAGTTTGGCTTGATGGGATGGAAATCACTCAGTTCACTTACTTCCAACAAGTGGGTGGATTGGCAACTGGCCCTGTGACCGCGGAAGTTACCTATGGTTTGGAGCGCTTGGCTTCTTATATTCAGGAAGTGGATTCTGTCTATGATATCGAATGGGCTGATGGTGTAAAATACGGAGAAATCTTCATCCAGCCTGAGTACGAGCACTCAAAATATTCATTTGAAATTTCGGACCAAGAAATGTTGCTTGAAAACTTTGATAAGTTTGAAAAAGAGGCTGGTCATGCCTTGGAAGAAGGCTTGGTACACCCTGCCTATGACTATGTTCTTAAATGTTCACACACCTTTAACCTGCTTGATGCGCGTGGTGCCGTATCTGTAACAGAGCGTGCAGGCTATATCGCTCGTATCCGTAACTTGGCCCGTGTCGTAGCCAAAACCTTTGTCGCAGAACGTAAACGCCTAGGCTACCCACTTTTGGATGAAGCAACACGAGCTAAACTCTTAGCAGAAGACGCAGAATAGTGAGTAATACTGTGCTCTAAAATCGTTAGAGGCAAGTCGAAGACTTGCTAGAGGGATATGCACCGTTGTACTGTTATGTGGGGATTTTTGAAACCTTAGGTTCAAAAATTAGTCAGCTAAATCCACTTTGATGAGACTGTTGGAAATCTTGATTAATTTAGCATTAGATTTCCCTACAGACTCACAAAGTTAGTTAGCGACGTCCCCAGTACCTAAGGTGCATATCAAAAAAGATTGAAGAAAATGTAAAGGAAAAAACATGACAAAAAACTTATTAGTAGAACTCGGTCTTGAAGAATTACCAGCCTATGTTGTTACGCCAAGTGAAAAACAACTAGGCGAAAAAATGGCAACCTTCCTCAAGGAAAACCGCCTGTCTTTTGAAGCTATTCAAACCTTCTCAACACCACGTCGTTTGGCTGTTCGTGTCACTGGGCTTGCAGACAAGCAGTCTGATTTGACAGAAGATTTCAAGGGTCCAGCAAAGAAAATTGCCTTGGATAGTGATGGGAACTTTACCAAAGCAGCTCAAGGATTTGTCCGTGGAAAAGGCTTGACTGTTGAAGATATTGAATTCCGTGAAATCAAGGGTGAAGAATACGTCTATGTCACTAAGGAAGAAATTGGTCAAGCAGTTGAAGCCATTGTTCCAGGTGTTGTGGATGTCTTGAAGTCACTGACTTTCCCTGTCAGTATGCACTGGGCTGGTAATAGCTTTGAATACATCCGTCCTGTGCACACTTTAACCGTTCTCTTGGATGAGCAAGAGTTTGATTTGGATTTCCTTGATATAAAGGGTGATCGTGTCAGCCGTGGTCATCGTTTCTTGGGACAAGAAACCAAGATTCAGTCAGCCTTGAGCTATGAAGAAGACCTTCGTGCACAGTTTGTAATTGCAGATCCACGTGAACGTGAGCAGATGATTGTGGACCAAATCAAAGCAATCGAAGCTGAACATGGTGTCCGTATCGAAATTGATGCCGACTTGCTAAATGAAGTCTTGAACTTGGTTGAATATCCAACTGCCTTCATGGGAAGTTTTGATGCCAAATACCTTGACGTTCCAGAAGAAGTTTTGGTGACTTCGATGAAAGAACACCAACGTTACTTTGTTGTCCGTGATCAAGATGGTAAACTCTTGCCAAACTTCATTTCAGTTCGTAATGGAAACGCAGAGCATTTGGAAAATGTCATCAAAGGAAATGAGAAAGTCTTGGTAGCCCGCTTGGAAGATGGAGAATTCTTCTGGCGTGAAGACCAAAAATTGGTGATTTCAGATCTTGTTGAAAAATTAAACAATGTAACCTTCCATGAGAAGATTGGTTCTCTTCGTGAACACATGATTCGTACGGGTCAAATCGCGGTACTTTTGGCAGAAAAAGCTGGCTTGTCAGTGGATGAAACAGTTGACCTAGCCCGTGCAGCAGCCATTTACAAGTTTGACTTGTTGACAGGTATGGTTGGTGAATTTGACGAGCTCCAAGGAATTATGGGTGAGAAATATGCCCTTCTTGCTGGTGAAACTCCAGCAGTGGCAGCTGCTGTTCGTGAACACTACATGCCTACATCAGCTGAAGGAGAACTTCCAGAGAGCAAGGTTGGCGCAGTTCTAGCCATTGCAGACAAATTGGATACGATTTTGAGTTTCTTCTCAGTAGGCTTGATTCCATCAGGTTCTAATGATCCTTATGCCCTTCGTCGTGCAACTCAAGGTGTAGTTCGTATCTTGGATG
Source organism: Streptococcus mitis (assembly GCF_023109105.1). Classification (GTDB taxonomy): domain Bacteria; phylum Bacillota; class Bacilli; order Lactobacillales; family Streptococcaceae; genus Streptococcus; species Streptococcus mitis_BW. Next base: position 34,466 of record NZ_JALDTZ010000002.1, on the reverse strand, counting down.
CTTTTGGTTGGTACATTGCTATGGATGAGCTGATTGATAGCCTTTATGCTTTGAATTTCGATAGTTTGACTTATGAAAATAAGGCGGAAGTTATGGACTTTATCAAGGCTCGTGTTGATAAGATGATGGGTTCTACTCCAAAAGATATCAAGGAAGCCGTTCTTGCAGGATCAAACTTTGTTGTGGCGGATATGTTGGAAGCGGCAAGTGCTCTCGTAGAAGCAAGCAAGGAAGAAGACTTTAAATCATCTGTTGAATCACTTTCTCGTGCCTTTAATTTGGCTGAGAAGGCAGAAGGAGTTGCTACAGTTGATTCAGCACTTTTTGAAAATGACCAAGAAAAAGCCTTGGCGGAAGCAGTAGATACACTTGTTTTATCAGGTACTGCAAGTCAGCAATTGAAACAGCTCTTTGCGCTTAGCCCAGTCATTGATGCTTTCTTTGAGAATACCATGGTAATGGTAGAAGATCAGGCTGTCCGTCAAAATCGCTTGGCTATCTTGTCTCATTTAACTCAAAAAGCCACTAAACTCGCTCGTTTTAACCAAATTAATACTAAATAAAATTTGATAAACGAACTTTATCTTATCACAAAGGAGAAGAAATGGATCCGAAAAAAATTGCTCGTATCAATGAGCTTGCTAAAAAGAAAAAAACAGAAGGCTTAACACCAGCTGAAAAAGTGGAACAAGCTAAACTACGTGAGGAGTACATCGAAGGTTATCGTCGTGCAGTTCGTCACCATGTTGAAGGTATTAAAATCGTGGATGAGGAAGGAAATGACGTGACTCCTGAAAAACTTCGTCAAGTGCAACGCGAAAAAGGATTGCATGGTCGAAGTCTTGATGATCCAAATTCATAATAAGCATTATGCCTTTTAACAAGGATAGATAAAATAATACTCAATGAAAATCAAAGAGCAAACTAGGAAGCGAGCCGCAGGTTGCTCAAAGCACTGCTTTGAGGTTGTAGATAAGACTGACAAAGTCAGTAATCATACCTACGGCAAGACGAAGCTGACGTGGTTTGAAGAGATTTTTGAAGAGTATAATAACCAAAAGACTAGCAGTTTGTGTTGCTAGTCTTTTTATCACTAAAAAAGGAACCGGGATGGTTCCTAAATCTATTATTAGTTACTTGCACCAGATGTAGCGTCTGCGCCACCACCGTGACCTCCAGCATCACCTGCATCAGAAGCTCCAGATGTGGCATCTGCTCCGCCATGTCCTCCAGCAGGAGCTGCAGCATTTCCACCAACTAGACGTTGCCCAGTTTCTTTCAAGTACCAGTCAAGCCATGGTTGGAAGTTGAAGACAATCTCGTTAATACCAGCATATGAACCATCAGGATAGTACATTGCTTGGTAGTTGTGAGTGTTGATAACACCAGCAGGTGAACCAGGAACAATTGTACGTACGTAATCTTGGTTACCATTGCGAAGTGTTCCGATAACCCACTCAACGTTTTTCATACGTGCTGGTGGAAGTGAACCGTGAACTGTTGACATACGGCTACCAGATTGAGATGGTACACGTTTTGCAAACATTGTATCAGGGTCTTGGTGAGCGTTGTTGTAGTAGAGGAATTGGTTGTTATCGTCAGCATATGTCAATTCAAAAGGCATAGCTTTCAAGAACATATCAATTTGGTTAACTGTAAGGATACCATGGTCAAGTTTAACGTATGTATCACCGGATACAGCGCCTGTAATTTCTGCAACTTTTTCTACCCATTCTGGATCATCAGGGTCAACTTCTGTAATAGTTGTAGCGATTGGTTTTCCACAATCCAAGTCTTCTGGATCAATTGGTTTTGGTTTTTTCAATTTAGAAACGACTCCCACGTATTTGACAAAGTTATCTAAGCAAGTTTCAAGGAATTTAATAGTGCCTTCGTTAATAATGTTTCCATCTGCGTCAAAAGCTTCCTTAGCTTTTCCAAGAAGGAATTCATTACCTGGCAATGTGTAGGCATTTACTCCTGGTGCATCTAGAATCTTACGAAGGTGTACTTGAGCACGTGAAGTTCCTTGGTCATAATATGAAGCACCAACGATCATCACTGGTTTGTTTTCAAATGGATGAACTTCGTATGAAAGCCATTCAAGAACTGATTTAAGTGAAGCAGAAATTGTGTGGTTGTGCTCAGGAGTGGCAATAATGACACCATCAGCACGTGTAATTCTGTTATAAAGAAGACGTAATTGGAAACTTTCGTCCCATTTTTCGTCTTGGTTAAACATTGGAACTTCATCGATTTCCAAAACCTCTAGTTCAAATTTAATTTTAAACTGACGGCGGATGAACTCCAAGAGTTTGCGGTTATATGATTGATCGTAGTTTGATCCAACAAGTCCAACAAATTTCATTCTATTTTGTCTCCTATCTTACAAGTTTTCCCAGTCAAATTCTTCTGCATCTTTGCGAAGCAATTCTTGTGCACTACGTAATTTTTCAGTAATCTTGACAAAGATACGGAAGTCGTCAAAGATGGCATCCAATTTATTGATGACATCAAGATCTACCAAGTCACCATTCTTATCAAATGCTTGAAGAGAGTGAGAAAGTAAGAATTCATCAGGAAGAACTGTTGCTTTAATCTCAGGAGCATTCAAAATTTGACGAAGTTGCAATTGAGCACGTGAAGAACCAAGTGTGCCATATGAAGCACCAGTAATCATAACAGGTTTATTCAAAAGTGGGAATACTCCGTAAGAAATCCAAGCTAGGGCGCTCATAAGAACAGCTGGAATTGAGTGGTCGTATTCTGGTGTACCGATGATAACACCATCAGCTGCTTCGATTTTAGCTACGATTTCCATAGCTTCAGCCGGAATTTGTTTGTCGGCTGGTTTATTGAAGACTGGAAGATCTTTAATTTCTACTAATTCGATTTCTGCTTTATCAGCAAAGTGTTTTTGCATATATTGAAGCAGTTGACGGTTTGTGGAACGTTTTGAGTTAGTTCCTACAATAGCAATAAGTTTTAACATGAGATTTCCTTTCTCTTTTTACATAATACGATTTAAAACTCCATTGAAACATCTATTTCTATAGAGTAGGAATTCCTGAAGAACAGCTTAGGTGACCTTCTTTATCGATGAGGATAGCTTCGATGCCCTCCAAACTTTCGACTTGCCAGAGGATAGAAGCAGGTCTTTCTCCAAATAAACGAGTTGTCCAGATTTCGCCATCGACTGACTTATCAGAGATGATGGTTAGACTAGCTAGTTCCGTTTCAACAGGATATCCTGTTTGGCTGTCAAAAATATGATGGTAATCTTTTCCATCGACTGTCAGGTGACGTTCATAAATGCCTGAAGTCACGACAGATTTATTGACAACGGGGATGGTCATTAAGTGATTTCCCCTCGGATTGGCTGGGTCTTGAATCCCGATTTGCCAAGGCTGATCCCCTCTTGCCCGATTTTTTCCAATGGTCAGGATATTCCCTCCCAGATTGATCAAGGCAGAAGTCACTCCCTCTTCTCTAAGAAATTGGGCAACCTTATCCGCACTATAACCCTTGGCTAAACAACCAAGATCAATCTTCATTCCTTTCTGTTTTAAAAACACAGTGGAAGTGGAAGAATCTAACTCGATATAATGAGGATTGATTAAAGGTAGCACCGATTCAATCTCTTGAGGCTGGGCAACTTTGGCATCTGAAAAACCGATGCGCCAGGTTTGAATCAAGGGACCAATACTGATGTTGAGATGGCTAGAGGGTGCTAGGCTATGTTCTAATCCAAGTGAAATTAGCTCAAACAGGTTTGGATGAACCTTTACTGGAGCTATTCCAGCTTGATGATTGATTTCCATCAACTCAGATTCTTGGCTATTGGCATTGAAGCGGTATTCAAGCTCTTTGAGCAAATTAAAGGATTTTTGGAGCAAGTTATCAGCTCGCTCATCCACTAATGAAATAGTGATAGTGGTCCCCATTAGTCGTTCGGAATGTGAACTAAGAGGCAAGCTACCAACTCCTTTCTCTTATGAAAAGAAGGCTGAAATATGTTGAGTTTATATTAAATTTAACCCCTTACATTTTCTTTCCATGATACTAGCATACCATAAAGTCAGCGTTTTCACAAATAAAATTTGTAAAGTTGTCAAGAAATATGCTCAGAAAATAAAGAATAATTGTAAGAAAGGATGGTAAAATACAGATTATTTACATTTTTTTACAAAAAAATCAGGAAAATCAGCAAAACTCTTGTAAACGCTAACAGTAAATGTTATACTAGAAGAGTAAATATAAAATTGAAGGTAGGAATTTTTCTATGAGTAAAATCGTTGTAGTTGGTGCTAACCACGCTGGTACAGCATGTATTAATACTATGTTGGATAATTTTGGAAATGAGAACGAAATCGTTGTATTTGACCAAAACTCTAACATCTCTTTCCTAGGATGTGGAATGGCCCTTTGGATTGGTGAGCAAATCGACGGTCCTGAAGGCTTGTTCTACTCTGATAAAGAAACGCTTGAAGCTAAAGGTGCGAAAATTTACATGAACTCACCTGTACTTTCAATCGACTACGATAACAAAGTTGTTACTGCAGAAGTTGAAGGAAAAGAACACAAAGAATCATACGATAAGTTGATCTTTGCTACTGGTTCTACACCAATTTTGCCTCCAATTGAAGGTGTTGAAATTGTTAAAGGTAACCGTGAGTTCAAAGCAACTCTTGAAAACGTACAATTCGTTAAATTGTATCAAAATGCTGAAGAAGTTATCAACAAACTTGCTGATAAGAGCAAACACCTTGAACGTATCGCTGTAGTTGGTGGTGGTTACATTGGTGTTGAGCTTGCTGAGGCTTTCGAACGTCTTGGAAAAGAAGTTGTCCTTGTTGATATCGTTGACACAGTATTGAACGGATACTATGACAAAGACTTCACACAAATGATGGCTAAAAACTTGGAAGACCACAACATCCGTTTGGCTCTTGGACAAACTGTTAAAGCTATCGAAGGTGATGGTAAAGTTGAACGCTTGATCACTGACAAAGAAACATTTGATGTGGATATGGTTGTTCTTGCAGTTGGATTCCGTCCAAACACAGCTCTTGCTGACGGTAAGATTGAACTCTTCCGTAACGGAGCCTTCCTTGTTGACAAGAAACAAGAAACATCAATTCCAGGTGTTTATGCAGTGGGTGACTGTGCGACTGTTTATGACAACGCTCGTAAAGACACTAGCTACATCGCGCTTGCTTCAAACGCTGTTCGTACCGGTATCGTAGGTGCCTACAACGCTTGTGGACATGAACTTGAAGGAATCGGTGTTCAAGGATCAAATGGTATTTCTATCTATGGTCTTCACATGGTTTCAACTGGTTTGACACTTGAAAAAGCAAAAGCTGCAGGTTACAATGCAACTGAAACTGGATTCAACGATCTTCAAAAACCAGAATTTATGAAGCATGACAACTATGAAGTAGCTATCAAGATTGTCTTTGATAAAGACAGCCGCGAAATTCTTGGCGCTCAAATGGTATCACGTGATTCAGCTATCAGCATGGGAATCCACATGTTCTCACTTGCTATCCAAGAACACGTTACAATTGATAAATTGGCATTGACAGACCTATTCTTCTTGCCACACTTTAATAAACCTTACAACTACATCACAATGGCTGCACTTACAGCAGAAAAATAAAAATAAATGAGCTATCTGGCCTTAAGTTAAGGTCGGATAGTTTTTTATACTCAATGAAAATCAAAAAGCAAACTGGGAAGCTAGCCACAGGTTGCTCAAAGCACAGCTTTGAGGTTGTCGATAGAACTGACGAAGTCAGCTCAAAACACTGTTTTGAGGTTGCAGATAGAACTGACGAAGTCAGTCACATATATAATCCAAGGTGAAGCTGACGTGGTTTGAAGAGATTCTCGAAGAGTATTAGTTAATCTGTACCCATACAATTACGATTTTTTTATCTTGTACTTCATTCTAATCTAACTTAAAATGAAATGGTAGCTACCAATACAAATGATGAGGATAAAACAAATGACTGAAAATCGTTATGAACTAAATAAAAACTTGGCGCAGATGCTCAAGGGTGGGGTTATCATGGATGTGCAAAATCCTGAACAGGCCCGTATTGCAGAGGCTGCTGGTGCGGCAGCTGTTATGGCCTTGGAGCGGATTCCAGCTGATATTCGTGCAGCTGGTGGGGTTTCCCGCATGAGTGACCCAAAGATGATTAAGGAAATCCAAGAAGCGGTTAGCATTCCAGTGATGGCCAAGGTCAGAATTGGCCATTTTGTTGAAGCTCAGATTTTAGAGGCTATTGAAATTGACTATATCGATGAGAGTGAAGTTCTATCTCCAGCCGATGACCGTTTCCATGTGGACAAGAAAGAATTTCAAGTTCCTTTTGTCTGTGGGGCGAAGGACTTGGGGGAAGCCTTGCGTCGTATCGCTGAAGGTGCTTCTATGATTCGTACAAAAGGAGAACCGGGTACGGGGGATATCGTCCAAGCCGTTCGTCATATGCGTATGATGAATCAGGAAATTCGCCGCATTCAAAATCTACGCGAGGACGAACTTTATGTTGCTGCGAAGGACTTGCAAGTACCTGTAGAATTGGTTCAATATGTCCATGAACATGGGAAATTGCCAGTTGTAAACTTCGCAGCTGGAGGCGTTGCAACGCCAGCAGATGCTGCGCTGATGATGCAACTTGGTGCTGAAGGCGTCTTTGTTGGCTCAGGAATTTTCAAGTCAGGCGATCCTGTTAAACGAGCGAGTGCTATTGTTAAGGCTGTGACTAACTTCCAAAATCCTCAAATCTTAGCACAAATCTCTGAAGATTTAGGAGAAGCCATGGTTGGTATTAATGAAAATGAAATCCAAATTCTCATGGCTGAGCGAGGAAAATAGATGAAAATCGGAATATTGGCCTTGCAAGGTGCCTTTGCAGAGCATGCAAAAGTGCTAAATCAATTAGGTGTCGAGAGTGTTGAAATCAGAAATTTAGAAGATTTTCAGCAAGATCAGAGTGACTTGTCGGGTTTGATATTACCCGGTGGTGAGTCTACAACCATGGGCAAGCTTTTACGTGACCAGGACATGCTGATTCCCATTCGAGAAACCATTCTATCTGGATTACCAGTGTTTGGGACCTGTGCAGGTTTAATTTTGCTAGCTAAGGAAATTACTTCTCAGGACGAGAGTCATCTTGGAACTATGGATATGGTGGTCGAGCGCAATGCCTATGGGCGCCAACTAGGGAGTTTCTATACGGAAGCAGAATGTAAGGGAGTTGGTCAAATTCCAATGACCTTTATTCGTGGTCCGATTATCAGTAGTGTTGGAGAGGGTGTAGAAATTCTAGCAACAGTTGATAATCAAATCGTTGCAGCCCAAGAAAAAAGTATGTTGGTGACATCTTTTCATCCAGAATTGACTGATGATGTGCGCTTGCACCAGTACTTTATCAATATGTGTAAAGAAAAAAGTTGAGATTGAATTTCTCAACTTTTTTACATGTAATAAACAATTGCGATGTATTGGAGTGCAGATGCAGCTAGGATAAAGAGATGCCAAATCATGTGGAAATAAGGTTTTTTCTTAGCATAAAATCCAGCCCCAACTGTATAAGAGAGTCCACCAGTTACCATGAGACTCCAGAAAATCGGCGTTGTTTGACTGATAATGGCTGGAATGATAGCCAGAACTAACCAGCCCATAATCAGGTAAAGAGCAAGGCTGAATTTCTCATTGACCTTTTTAGCAAAGATTTTATAGAGAATACCAAAGATGGTCGTTCCCCACTGGATGGTAATAATCAGATAGCCAAACCAGTTATTCATTAAGGTTAATACGACGGGCGTGTAAGATCCAGCAATGGCAACGTAAATCATAGAATGGTCAATGATTCTCAAGACATATTTATGGGTCGAACCATAGGCCATAGAGTGATAAATGGTGGATGATAGAAACATGAGAAAGAGACTGATGACGAAAATGGAAACGCCGATAGATGATAAAAATCCATGTGTCTCATAACTATAGGTGGACGAAATAGGGAGTAAGATCAGCATGATGACTGCACCCACAGCATGGGTCACGCTATTAGCGATCTCCTCTCCAAAACTGAGTTGTTTGCTGAGTTTAAGGCTAGTGTTCATTGGATTATCTCCTCTTCAGTATGGTGGATTAAGGCTAGAGTTTGATGATAGAGTTTAACGGTTTGGCAGCTAGTTTGGATAATAGGGTTAGCTGGGTCAATTCCTTGGTTCATGTAGTCCACAAAAGCATCGTAGAGTTGATCTGAACTTGCTTGACTTTGTAGAGTATTAAGTGTCTGGGCTATTTCTTGAATAGAAAATACAGACTTGAGGGTTGTGATAGCAATCAAACGTGCAATCTGTTGGCGTTGGTATTTTTTCTTATCAGGCTTTGTCAGGTTACCATGTTTCACATAATTATTGACCATAGATGCTGTCAGGCCCTTTTCTTTATCAGGAGAGATAGGAGCGCAGACCTGATTGACATAAAGCAAAACCTGATCTAGATAGAGGTCAATGTTTGGAATTTCTGCCCATTTTGGGTAGGAAAAGGTAGTTTTCATTTTCAACTCCTTTTTATCTAGTTTTAATAACTAGATTATAAGAAAATAAAAACAGAAAGTCAAGTTTTAACTGCTTGTGAAAAGGCTTAAATTATGCTATGATGGGAGAAACTAGTCAGAAATGAGGAGAAAAGATGGAGATTCGTTTAGCTTTTCCAAATGAAGTAGATGCCATCATGCAGGTGATGGAGGATGCTAAAAAATGTTTAGCAGATGCTGGTAGTGACCAGTGGCAAAATGGTTATCCAAATGCTGATGTTGTTATTGAGGATATTATCTCAGGCCAGGCCTACGTAGCCTTAGAAGAGGGAGAACTACTAGCTTATGCTGCTGTGACCAAGAGTCCAGAGGCAGCCTATGAAGCCATTTATGAAGGAAACTGGCAAGCTGAAGAGTCAGAGTATCTAGTCTTTCACCGTATCGCCGTAGCAAGAGGTTTTCAAGGACAAGGAGTTGCTCAAACCTTTTTAGAGGGCTTGATTGAAGGCTTTGATTATCTAGATTTTCGCTCAGATACGCACTCTGAAAACAAGGTTATGCAACATATTTTTGAAAAACTGGGTTTTAAACAGGTCGGTAAGGTGCCGGTTGATGGGGAACGCTTGGCCTATCAAAAATTGAAGAAATAATGCAAAAGAAGTACGCAAAAATTCTCTACTCTTCGCCAATTGGTATTCTATCACTGGTAGCTGATGACCATTATTTGTATGGAATTTGGGTGCAGGAGCAGAAGAATTTTGAGAGGGGACTAGGAGATGAAACAATCGAAGAAGTTGTTAGTCATCCTATTTTAGACCCAGTTATTGCTTGCTTAGATGCTTACTTTAAAGGCAAGTCTCAAGAGTTATCCGACTTGCCCTTGGCTCCAATCGGAACAAATTTTGAAAAGCGAGTTTGGTCCTATTTACAGGGGATTCCTCATGGTCAGACAGTGACCTATGGACAAATAGCCCAAGACCTGCAAGTGGATTCTGCTCAAGCAATTGGTGGAGCGGTAGGACGCAATCCTTGGTCTATCCTAGTACCTTGTCATCGTGTGCTGGGCGCAGGCAAGCGTCTGACAGGTTATGCTGCAGGAGTGGAAAAGAAAGCCTGGCTCTTGGAGCATGAAGGCGCAGATTTTCAAGATATAAACAATAGAAAGTGAAAGACATGTTAGAATTTATCGAATACCCAAAATGTTCAACTTGTAAAAAAGCAAAACAAGAATTAAACCAACTCAGTGTGGACTATAAAGCTGTTCATATCGTGGAAGAAACACCAAGCCAAGAAGTTATTTTAAACTGGTTAGAAACCTCAGGTTTTGAGTTGAAGCAATTTTTCAACACCAGTGGAATCAAATACCGTGAATTAGGGCTGAAAGATAAGGTAGGAAGTCTGTCAAACCAAGAAGCAGCTGAGTTGCTAGCAAGTGACGGTATGTTGTTAAAACGCCCCATTTTAGTGGAGAATGGAACTGTTAAACAAATCGGTTATCGAAAACCTTATGAAGAATTGGGATTGAAATAGTTTTTACTTATCTCTTTGATAGATAAAATATATAACCTCCCTGTTTCAAAGTATGATAAACTAGTAGATAGACAAAGTTCGTATCTGACCGTAGCAAATAATTTCATTGACGGCAGAAGTATGGTAGAATGAATCATTATCAGGAGAGGATGTTTTTATGAATGTTACAACGATTTTAGCATCAGATTGGTACCAAAACTTGATGCAATTGATTCCGGATGGCAAGCTTTTTAGCTTGCGTTCGGTCTTTGATGGAATCCCTAGAATTGTCCAACAACTTCCAATAACGATTATGTTGACAATTGGTGGTGCCCTTTTTGGCTTGGTTTTAGCACTTCTTTTTGCCATTGTCAAAATCAATCGTGTCAAGATTTTATATCCCTTGCAGGCTTTCTTTGTTAGTTTCTTAAAAGGGACACCGATTTTGGTGCAACTCATGTTGACCTACTACGGAATCCCTTTGGCTTTGAAAGCTCTCAATCAGCAATGGGGAACTGGTCTCAATATCAATGCTATTCCAGCTGCAGCTTTTGCGATTGTAGCCTTTGCTTTTAATGAAGCAGCTTATGCTAGTGAAACCATTCGTGCAGCCATTCTCTCAGTCAATCCTGGTGAGATTGAGGCAGCACGCAGTCTAGGTATGACCCGAGCACAAGTTTATCGACGAGTGATTATTCCAAATGCGGCAGTTGTGGCAACTCCAACCTTGATTAATTCTTTAATCGGCTTGACCAAGGGAACATCCCTAGCCTTTAGTGCGGGTGTTGTGGAAGTCTTTGCCCAAGCTCAGATTTTAGGTGGAGCTGATTACCGCTATTTTGAACGCTTTATCTCCGTTGCCCTTGTTTATTGGGTAGTCAATATTGGAATTGAAAGCCTCGGTCGTTTCATCGAGAGGAAAATGGCTATTTCTGCACCAGATACAGTGCAAACAGATGTGAAAGGAGACCTTCGTTAATGATTAAGATTTCGAATTTAAGCAAATCCTTTTCAGGTCAGACTGTCTTGGATCATCTGGACTTGGATATTCAAAAAGGGGAAGTTGTCGCCTTGATTGGTTCTTCAGGAGCTGGAAAATCAACCTTCCTTCGTAGCCTCAATTATCTTGAAACACCTGACAGTGGCTCTATTCAGATTGATGATTTCTCGGTTGATTTTTCTAAAATCACTCAAGAAGAAATCCTTGCTTTACGCCGTAAGCTGTCTATGGTTTTCCAACAGTTTAATTTGTTTGAACGCCGTACAGCACTTGATAATGTGAAAGAAGGCTTGGTTGTTGTCAAGAAATTATCTGACCAAGAAGCGACTAAGATTGCTAAGGAAGAGTTGGCTAAGGTTGGGCTTTCTGACCGTGAAAACCATTATCCTCGCCATTTATCAGGTGGACAAAAGCAACGGGTTGCCCTAGCGCGTGCGCTTGCTATGAAACCAGATGTTTTGCTCTTAGACGAACCAACTTCAGCCCTTGACCCAGAATTGGTCGGTGAAGTAGAAAAGTCTATTGCAGATGCTGCTAAGTCAGGTCAAACCATGATTTTGGTCAGTCATGACATGTCCTTTGTAGCCCAAGTAGCTGATAAGATTCTCTTCTTAGATAAGGGGAAAATCATCGAGTCTGGAACACCAGATGAGATTATCCACCATCCAAAAGAAGAGCGAACAAAAGAATTCTTCGCTAGTTACAAACGGACTTATATTTGATATAATAGATAAAGAAAAACTCAGTTAGCTGGACTAGCTGAGTTTACTCTTTAAAAAAGATAGAAATGAGAGAAATCATGCTACTGCAACTATTTTCTTTATATTTCGAGAGTTTGATCTTGACCACCATCCTTGTCCTGATTTTTTTAGGGATTTGGATTGGACTAAGAGCTATGTCGGGAGTTGATAAGACAGCCAAGGCTCGCCAAGCCCATCTCTATGATATGATTATGATTGGTGTCTTGGTTGTTCCAGTATTATCCTTTGCGGTTATGAGTTTAATTCTTGTTTTCAAGGCATAATCCTTGCTTGATTGACAAGAAAGAGTTAGAATAAAGATAGTTACAATAAGAAAGAAGGAATCTATATGTACGATACTATTATTATCGGAGCTGGACCTGCAGGGATGACTGCGGCCTTATACGCTGCTCGAAGCAATTTGAAAGTAGCCTTGATTGAGGGTGGTCTGCCAGGTGGTCAGATGAATAATACATCTGATATTGAAAATTATCCAGGGTACGCTAATATCAGTGGCCCAGAATTGGCTGAAAAGATGTTTGAACCACTTGAAAATCTTGGTGTTGAGCACATTTATGGTTATGTTGAAAATGTAGAAGACCATGGTGATTTTAAGAAAGTGATTACTGATGACCAAACATATGAAACACGTACAGTTATCGTAGCAACTGGTTCTAAACATCGTCCTTTGGGAGTGCCTGGAGAAGAAGAACTGAACAGTCGTGGTGTTTCTTACTGTGCTGTGTGTGATGGTGCTTTCTTCCGTGACCAAGATTTGTTGGTAGTCGGTGGTGGAGATTCAGCTGTTGAAGAAGCTCTCTTCTTGACTCGTTTTGCTAAGACTGTTACCATCGTTCACCGTCGTGATCAACTCCGTGCCCAAAAGGTTTTACAAGACCGTGCCTTCGCTAATGAGAAAGTCAGCTTTATCTGGGATTCTGTAGTGAAGGAAATCAAGGGTGAAAACCGAGTAGAATCTGTCGTATTTGAAAATGTGAAAACAGGTCAAGTGACAGAGCAAGCCTTTGGTGGCGTCTTTATCTATGTTGGTTTGGACCCTGTTAGCGATTTTGTTAAAGAATTGAATATCCAAGATCAGGCAGGCTGGATTGTGACAGATAACCACATGAAAACTGCAGTTGACGGTATCTTTGCAGTTGGTGATGTTCGCTTGAAAGACCTTCGTCAAGTGACAACAGCAGTTGGAGATGGAGCTATTGCTGGTCAAGAAGCTTACAAGTTTATCACCGAACATAGTTAATACTCTTCGAAAATCTCTTCAAACCACGTCAACGTCGCCTTGTCGTAGATATAGGTAACTGACTTCGTCGGTTTTATCTGCAACCTCAAAACAGTGTTTTTAGCTGACTTCGTCAGTCTTATCTACAACCTCAAAGCAGTGCTTTGAGCAACCTGCGGCTAGTTTCCTAGTTTGCTCTTTGATTTTCATTGAGTATAATCATAAAAAAGTTTCCAATCAGATGACTGGAAACTTTTTTATAGTCTATTTCGAAAAACTTCGTACATGAGAATAGCTGCAGCAACACTGGCATTAAGGCTTTGAACATGTCCATTCATAGGAATGGTAATCATTTCATCGACCTGTTTTTTGATGTTGCTAGAGATACCTTTTCCTTCATTTCCGATGATGAGAGCAATTTTTCCTTTTGTATTCCACTTGTGGCAAGGAGTCCCATTCATATCTGTTCCAAAGGTCCAGAATCCTTCATCCTTGAGTTTGTCTAGAGTTTGGCTTAGATTGGTTACTCGGGCGATTGGAACATGCTCAATAGCACCTGTGGCTGTTTTGGCAACGACAGGAGTAACACCGACAGCACGGTGTTTGGGAATGATGACACCTGAAACATTGGTCGCATCAGCGGTTCTTAAGATGGAGCCTAAGTTGTGAGGGTCAGTTAGGCCATCTAGAATCAATAGAAGTGGATTTTCTTCTTGACGTGTTTTTGCAAGGATGTGATCTAACTCGCTATAGGCAAATTCAGACACTCGTAGAACAAAACCTTGGTGAACAGCACCTTCAGTCATCTCAGAGAGGGATTTTTTTGAAGTCCAAGAAATGGACACTTTCTTTTCTGTAGCTAGTTCCTTGACTTTTTCAACATTTTTACCTCGTAGGTCTTCTTGGAGGTAAAGTTTGTTTCCAGTATTTGCAAGGAGGGCTTCGGTAACGGCGTGGACGCCATAGACAATATCATTTGTTTTCATGCCTCTATTATAACACAAAACCCCGTCTTGCAACGGGATTTTCTTTATTCTAGAATTAGTAAACCATCTTTAACTGCAAATGGGTCTTTTTCATTGATACGATCGTAAAACATGATGCCGTTTATGTGGTCAATTTCATGTTGAACAACAATGGAGTTATAACCTTTAAGTTTGATGCGGTGTTTTTCTCCATCTTTGTCAAAGTAGTCAACAGTAACGCGAGCATGGCGAACAACATAGCCAGGCACGTTGCGGTCAACAGACAGGCAACCTTCTCCTTCACCAAGAGCAGCGTCTTGAACAGAGTGAGAGACGATTTTGGGATTGTACATAATAGCTTGTAAGTCGTAGGCTTCTTGTGGAGTTTCGCCTTCTTCAACAATATTAGGCACCAAAACAGCGATAATGCGTTTTGAGATATCTAATTGAGGAGCAGCAAGTCCAACACCACCTCGGAGCCCCATTTTTTCAGCCATGACAGGATCTTGGGAATGTTTGAGGAATTGCATCATTTTTTCGCCAAGGATGATTTCCTGATCAGATAGGGGGAAAGTAACTTCCTCAGCAACCGCGCGTAGAGTAGGATTCCCTTCACGGATAATATCGTTCATATCAATTAAGTGAGCAGCTTTTGTAATACGTTCTATTGCAGACATTTTCTCTCCTTTCATTACCTCTACATGATAACACAAAATGACAAGGATTGAAAGTATTACGGCATCGAGCTTTTATAGAAAATGTCTAGTAGGTTCGATTCAATTGTGAAAGAATTACTTATCTGTGATATAATAAAAAGAAAAGGCTTGCATTAGAAAGTAGGGAGAATGAAAATGCAAAGAAGACAGGATAGAAATAAACGTGGACCAGTTTTTCATTTTGTGAGAGGCTTTGTAAACTTTTTTAGGAGTTATCGCAAGTGGAGCAATAAGGGATTTGTGGCGATACTCTTGCTAGCAGTTGTTTTATCAATGGGCTTGGTCTTGTTGTTTGAAAGCTTCCAAGGAATCCCCTTAACCAGTCAAAAAAAGGATACCATTTCTCAAGAAGCAAATAAGACCAATCAAAATGCTAAAGATCAGGACGAGGAAAAAACTGCAAGAATTATGGCTAACGGGGACCTCCTCTATCACATTCCTATCTATCGTTCTGCCTTAAAAGAAGATGGAACCTATGATTTTCATGAAAATTTTGATTATGTGAAACCATGGCTCAAACAAGCAGACCTGATTATAGGCGACTTTGAAGGTACGGTAAACAAGGACCACTATTTGGCTGGTTATCCTCTTTTTAATGCACCTGGCGAAGTCATGGATGCCATCAAGGATGCAGGTTATCAAGTGCTAGACTTGGCGCATAACCATATCCTAGATTCACAAATAGAAGGTGTGGTTTCAACAGCAGATGCTATTGAGAAGGCAGGAATGACACCTATTGGAGTATATACGCATGAGTCCCGTGACCAAGCTCCACTGGTTATCAAGGAAGTGAATGGCATCAAAGTTGCACTTTTAGCCTATTCTTATGGATTTAATGGAATTGAGCAAAGTATTTCTCAAGAAGACTATAACCGCTATCTTTCAGACCTAAATGAAGACAAGATGAAGGTTGAAATTGAACGAGCAGAGAAGGAAGCGGATATCACCATTATCATGCCTCAGATGGGTGTGGAGTATCGCTTGGAACCAACTGAAGAACAAAAGGCTCTTTATCACAAGATGATCGATTGGGGAGCGGATATTATCTTTGGAGGGCACCCTCACGTAGTTGAACCATCTGAAACGGTTGAAAAAGATGGAGACAAAAAACTCATTATCTATTCAATGGGGAACTTCATTTCTAATCAACGAATTGAAACCATGCAAGATGAAGAGAATGCTAAGTGGACAGAGCGTGGTGTGCTCATGGACGTGACCATTAAGAAAAAATCAGGTAAGACGACAATCGAAACTGCCAAAGCGCATCCTTCTTGGGTAAATCGTACACCGAAAGGAACCTATTCTCCAGAAGGTTATCCACTCTTCCTTTACCAAACCTATATCTTAGAAGATTTTATCGAAGGTGGCAGTCATCGTGATCAATTAGATGAAGCGACTAAGGAACGAATTGATACAGCCTATAAAGAAATGAATGAACATGTGGGATTGAAGTGGGACTAGCTTGAATCCAGAGGGAAGTAAATGACGATTAAAGTAATTGCGACAGATATGGATGGGACCTTGCTGGATGCTAGAGGCCAGCTTGATATCCCACGCTTGGAAAAGATTTTAGATCAGTTGGATCAAAGGGGTATTCGTTTTGTCATCGCGACGGGCAATGAAATTCACCGCATGAGGCAACTACTGGAGCACTTGGTCGATCGAGTGGTTCTGGTTGTTGCTAACGGCGCTCGTATTTTTGAAAACAATGAACTGATTCAGGCCCAGACTTGGGATGATGCCATTGTTGATAAGGCCTTGGCTCATTTCGAGGATCGAGCGTGTCAGGATCAGTTTGTTGTAACGGGGATGAAGGGTGGTTTCGTCAAAGAAGGTACGATTTTTACAGATCTTGAAAGTTTTATGACTCCAGAAATGATTGAAAAATTCTATCAACGGATGCATTTTGTGGATACATTAACCTCTGACCTCTTTGGTGGTGTTCTTAAGATGAGTATGGTTGTTGGTGAGGAACGTTTGAGTTCGGTCTTGGAAGAAATCAATAACCTCTTTGATGGCCGTGTTCGGGCTGTATCGAGTGGCTATGGTTGCATTGATATCCTCCAATCTGGGATTCATAAAGCGTGGGGCTTGGAAGAATTACTCAAGCTTTGGGAATTGAACCCTCAACAAATCATGGCTTTCGGTGACAGTGAAAATGATGTTGAAATGCTTGAAATGGCTGGAATTGCCTATGCGATGGAAAATGCTGATGACAAGGCCAAAGCTGTGGCGACTGCTCTAGCGCCAGCCAACAGCCAAGGAGGAGTTTATCAAGTCTTGGAAAACTGGTTAGAAAAAGGAGAATGAAGTGGCAGTACAGTTATTAGAAAATTGGTTACTAAAGGAACAAGAAAAAATTCAAACCAAGTATCGTCACTTAAATCAAGTTTCTGTTCTAGAGCCAGACATTCTTTTTATTGGGGATTCCATTGTCGAATATTATCCTCTACAGGAATTATTTGGGACGTCGAAGACGATTGTCAATCGAGGCATTCGAGGTTATCAGACAGGGCTGTTACGAGAGAATCTAGATGCGCATCTTTACGGTGGAGCAGTAGATAAAATTGTCCTTTTGATTGGGACAAATGATATCGGAAAAGATGTGCCTGTGAATGAGACTCTCAATAATCTCGAAGCTATCATACAATCTATTGCTCGCGATTATCCATTGACTGAGATTAAATTGCTTTCCATTTTGCCAGTCAATGAGGGCGAGGAGTACAAGCAGACAGTCTATATCCGCACGAATGAAAAAATTCAGAAATGGAATCAAGCCTATCAAGGGCTTGCTTCTGCCTATATACAGGTGGAATTTGTGTCAGTTTTTGATAGTTTGACAGACCAGGCAGGCCAACTCAAAAAAGATTATACAACTGATGGGTTGCACCTTAGTGTTACTGGTTATCAGGTTTTGACCAAAGCTTTGAAAGACTATCTTTTATAGTTAGTCGATTTCCTTTTTGCATTTTTTTGTTAGATAAGGTATAATGGTTTTATTGTCTTTTGGGGTCGTTACGGATTCGACAGGCATTATGAGGCATATTTTGCGACTCGTGTGGCGACGTAAACGCTCAGTTAAATATAACTGCAAAAAATAACACTTCTTACGCTCTAGCTGCCTAAAAACCAGCAGGCGTGACCCGATTTGGATTGCTCGTGTTCAATGACAGGTCTTATTATTAGCGAGATACGATTAAGTCTCGTCTAGCGGCTTGATAAGAGATTAATAGACTCGCAGTTTCTAGGCTTGAGTTATGTGTCGAGGGACTGTTAAACTAATACATAACCTATGGTTGTAGACAAATATGTTGGCAGGTGTTTGGACGTGGGTTCGACTCCCACCGGCTCCATTATTAATTACTAAAACGTTGTTAAATCAACGTTTTTTATTTTTGTCTTTGATATTCCTTTGCATTCTTTTGCGAAAAAAGGATACAACAAAGGAGTCACATATAGACCCTAAAACAGACCTTATTTTTAAAAAAGCGATAAAAAAGGACACAACATTTGTTGAATCCTAGAAATCTATGTACTTCGCAAAGCGTTCTCCAGCTCTATTATAAAAGGCTTAGAAATATGAGTTTTCTAAGCCTTCTTCAAATGTCTTGTATCTTGTGGAATGATTAAATTGTTTGAATAGAAGATATATTCTATTCCCTTACTAGGTTTGGTTACTGAATAATTTAAATAATATTTTTCGTTGCGAAAAGTGTTATACATTTGAAAAATTTCAGGTGCAACATCATATGTGAGAATCCATTTTTTATTTTTTAAATATTTCTTAATGGTATAAGATAAATTAAGATGATTCTCGTGGTTATAAAAATTTGTGTAAAGACCAGGACCTTTGGTGTAATAAGGAGGATCAAAAAATGTGAAGGAATCTTTTGTTTTAGTAATATTTAGTCGAATAAATTTTTCAGCATCCATATTATATAGCTTAATTCTACTTTTCATAGAAGCTATTAATTTAATTTTTTCAATAATTTTATCTTTATCAAAACGACAATCAAGTTTGTAATCACCATTCTGTTGGAGACCGCCTATAACACCAGCTTTCATGATTCCTGAGCGATTTGTTCGATTAAGAAATAAAGTTGAAAATCCTAATTCAAGTAGGTCTTCAGATACATCTTTATTTTGTTGTATAATTCTCTGTTTTTTCCATTCTTCAATCGTAATAGAAGTTGTCTCAATTAAGTTAATAAGGTGATCTGTATAATTTAAAACAGAGTACCAGAATGCATAAATAGCTTTATCATAATCATTTACCATAATTTTCTTTACGTTGTTATTCAAGAGCAACTTTAAAGCAATCCCCATTCCCCCCATATAAGGTTCAATATATGTTGTTGATTCATTCAATTCAATAAGTTCTCTAACAAAATCATATACTTGTGTTTTTCCACCAGGATATCGTAACGGACTAATGTTTCTCATTTGTTTCGTCACTCTCTTTCTAAAGTAATCATGATTCTATTTTGGATTGGGTTTTAATGGCCATTTTGATTGATCAATGTTATAAAATGGAGCAGTTTTATAGAAAGATATGTGTAATTTTTGAAAGAATTTATTCACTTCTTGTTCATTATTATCAATCCAATATTTCATAACATAGTTCCAAAAAACAGCATCACTTTGATAAATTTTCTTATTTCCTTCTCGTCTATCGCCATGATGTGAACCAGGTAATTTGAGTTTGGTTTCTAATTCAGCTAATTGTGAAAGGAATTGATCTTGAACATACTTTTTAGTGTAACCACTTGCAACAAGGTCAGCTTTTTTCCAAAATTCATCATCATTTACCAGGTTCACTTTCAGATAATCAAAAATGAGTTCTTCGGGTGATGATTTCCCAGGAAGGCTTAGTAAGTTATGATTTAAAGATTCAGTCTTTAAAGTCTGGTCTCCATCAACTATGGATATAGTTCTAATACTTGACTGTTTAGCAAATTTATCCGTTGCCAAAGCTTTTATTGCTTCAGAGGACAACTTTGCGTCTACTATATGAAAGAAGGACTCTATTATAATATTATGACTCTCTTGATATGATTGAATTAGATTGTTGAAGAAATCTTTTGCCTCATCATCTTCCAATAATACTGGAATCCGAGTATTTTCATAAATATTTTGCACTAGATTATTTTGTAAAAGTGCATTAATTGAGTACTTATTAATATTAGATAATAAATCAACATGGTCAACTTGATCAGTTAGATAAATCAATTTACCAATTTTTTTATCAAGGGAATAGTCAATTAGTGAAAAACTATGAGTAGTAAAAAAAATTTGAATTTTGTATTCATTTGAAAACTCTTTAAACTCATTTATCAATTTGATCTGAAATTCAGGATGTAAAGAGGCATCTAGTTCATCAATTAGTAATATACTTTCTATAGAATTATTTTCATTAGGATTTATACTTTCATAGTATGCTTTCAATGAAACTAATGATGTTAAAATTGTAAGTAAATTATCTTCGCCCGCAGAAATTGTATTTGAATCAATTCCCTCGGTAGTTGTCGAAAACTCTGTCTTAGATCGAATTCCTCCGAAATTATTCAATTTCCCATCAAAATGAATTTCATATCCAGTAAACTTCTTGTAGAGCTCACTTAGTTTATTAAGATATTTTTCTGGTAACTTATTAATAATATTTTTAAACTTACTTTCACCATCCCATTCACCATAGGAAAATAGTCTGAATGTTCCTAAATAGATAATTGGAATTTCAGGAAGTCTATCAGAAGTACCTCTCTTGTATTTAGGTTTAATTGCAAAGCGATCATGATTATTTATAGTTTTACTATTATGTCTTCTGAAATCTAAAGAATAGTTTTCAAAAACTGCGGTATAGAGAGTACCAGCTACTCCAGGAGCGGGATCATTATATTTTTTATCCCCTCGGGCTAATGCCTCAATCTTAGGATTGAATATTTTATTAATTTTTTGAATAGTTGATAAAACAGGATTATCTGACGAATTAGAAACTTTTTGATGAGAGTTACTTATCAAATGAAGTATGGATGATTTACAAGTTCCATTTGTTCCTGCTAAGATGTTAATATTATCATCAAAGTCTATTTTAAGGTTTTTAAGTTTTCTATATTGGATAAATTCTATTCTTCTCATACTCAATGACATCTTTCATCAATATTTATTATATATATTGAAAAGACTCCATCATAAGATGCAGTCTTATATATTTAACGGAAGACATGGGATTCGAACCCACGCACGCTGTTACACGCCTACCGCGTTTCCAACACGGCCTCTTAAGCCTCTTGAGTAATCTTCCAATACTTACTCAAATAGTCTACCATAAAGGCTCTTATCTTGCAATAAAAATTCTGGAAATAAGGAAAATGATAGAATTTGGAAGAAAGTGATAAAATATGCTTGACTTTGAAAGAAAGTGTGATAGAATGAATAGTGTAAACGATAACAGGAGGTGATTCAGTGTTAAAAACAGAGCGGAAGCAACTGATTTTAGAGGAATTAAATCAACATCATGTAGTTTCTCTAGAAAAATTAGTTAGTTTGCTAGAGACCTCAGAATCAACGGTTCGAAGAGATTTGGATGAGTTGGAAGCGGAAAACAAGCTTCGTCGCGTGCATGGTGGAGCAGAATTACCCCACTCCTTGCAGGAAGAAGAAACCATTCAAGAAAAATCTGTCAAAAACCTTCAAGAAAAGAAGTTGCTGGCTCAGAAAGCAGCTTCTCTCATTAAAGAAAAAGATGTCATATTTATCGATGCTGGAACAACAACTGCTTTTTTGATTCATGAATTGGTCAATAAGAATGTTACAGTCGTGACCAACTCGATTCACCATGCTGCTCAGTTGGTTGAAAAGCAGATTCCAACTGTCATGGTTGGAGGAAGTGTCAAGATGGCGACAGATGCTAGCATCGGGGGCGTTGCTCTTAACCAGATTAACCAATTGCACTTTGACCGTGCCTTTATCGGGATGAATGGTGTGGACGATGGCTATTATACGACTCCTGATATGGAGGAGGGAGCTGTGAAGCGTGCTATTTTAGAGAATGCCAAACAGACCTATGTCTTGGTCGATTCATCAAAAATAGGACAAACTTGCTTTGCCAAGGTAGCACCACTCAAACGAGCTATTGTTATCACAAGTCAAGGGCATGAGCTCTTGCAGGCTATTAAGGAGAAAACGGAGGTAATAGAAGTATGATTTATACAGTCACACTCAATCCATCCATTGACTATATCGTTCGTTTGGACCAAGTCCAAGTTGGTAGTGTCAATCGTATGGACAGTGATGATAAGTTTGCTGGTGGGAAAGGAATCAATGTCAGTCGTGTCTTGAAACGCTTGGATATTCCAAATACAGCGACTGGATTTATCGGTGGCTTTACTGGTAAATTTATTACAGATACTTTAGAAGAAGAAGAAATCGAGACGAGTTTTGTCCAAGTAGCAGAAGATACTCGTATCAATGTTAAAATCAAAGCAGACCAAGAAACAGAAATCAACGGAAGGGGTCCAACTGTTGAACCAGCTCAGTTAGAAGAATTGAAAGCTATTCTTTCAAGTTTAACAGCAGCAGATACAGTTGTCTTTGCTGGTTCAAGTACTAAAAATCTAGGCAATGTTATCTATAAGGATTTGATTGCCTTGACGCGTCAGACGGGTGCGCAAGTGGTTTGTGACTTTGAAGGACAGACCTTGATTGATAGTTTGGACTACCAGCCACTTCTTGTCAAACCAAACAATCACGAACTGGGAGCGATCTTTGGAGTTAAACTCGAAAGTTTAGATGAAATCGAGAAATATGCTCGTGAGTTACTGACTAAAGGTGCCCAAAACGTCATTATTTCTATGGCTGGTGACGGTGCCCTCCTTGTTACATCTGAGGGAGCTTACTTTGCTAAACCTATCAAGGGAACAGTCAAAAATTCAGTTGGGGCTGGTGATTCTATGGTTGCCGGATTCACAGGTGAATTTGTCAAATCAAAAGACGCAGTAGAAGCCTTCAAATGGGGAGTGGCTTGCGGAACAGCAACGACCTTCTCAGATGACTTGGCAACGGCAGAATTTATTAAAGAAACATATGAAAAAGTTGAGGTAGAAAAACGATGAGAATTCAAGACTTATTGAGAAAAGATATCATGTTGCTGGATTTGCAGGCAACTGAAAAAACAGCTGTCATTGAAGAGATGATTAAAAGTTTGACAGAGCACGGTTATGTGACAGATTTTGAAACCTTTAAAGAAGGCATTTTGGCGCGTGAATCCTTGACTTCTACAGGTTTGGGTGACGGAATCGCAATGCCTCACAGCAAAAATGCTGCTGTCAAAGAAGCGACTGTTCTTTTTGCTAAGTCGAACAAGGGTGTTGACTATGAGAGTTTGGATGGACAAGCAACTGATTTATTCTTTATGATTGCGGCTCCAGAAGGTGCCAATGATACCCACTTGGCTGCCTTGGCAGAATTGTCTCAATACTTGATGAAAGACGGTTTTGCTGACAAACTTCGCCAAGTAACATCAGCTGACCAAGTTATCGAACTTTTTAACCAAGCTTCAGAAAAAGCTGAGGAGCCGGTTCAAGCACCTACCAATGACTCTGATGACTTTATCGTAGCTGTTACAGCTTGTACAACAGGTATTGCCCACACTTACATGGCTCAAGAAGCCCTTCAAAAAGTTGCTGCTGAAATGGGTGTTGGAATTAAGGTCGAAACCAACGGTGCTAGCGGTGTTGGAAACCAACTAACTGCGGAAGACATTCGTAAGGCTAAAGCTGTTATCATAGCAGCAGACAAGGCCGTTGAAATGGATCGTTTCGATGGCAAACCTTTGATCAATCGTCCAGTTGCTGACGGTATCCGTAAGACAGAAGAGTTGATCAACTTGGCTCTTTCTGGAGATGCTGAAGTTTATCGTGCTGCTAATGGAGCAAAAACTGCAACAGCCTCTAACGAAAAACAAAGCCTTGGTAGTGCCTTCTACAAACACTTGATGAGTGGTGTATCGCAAATGTTGCCATTCGTTATCGGTGGTGGTATCATGATTGCCCTTGCCTTCTTGATTGATGGTGCTTTGGGTGTGCCAAATGAAAACCTTGGAAATCTTGGTTCCTACCATGAGCTAGCTTCTATGTTTATGAAAATTGGTGGTGCAGCCTTTGGTTTGATGCTTCCAGTCTTTGCAGGTTATGTTGCCTACTCTATCGCTGAAAAACCAGGTTTGGTAGCAGGTTTCGTGGCTGGTGCTATTGCCAAAGAAGGGTTTGCCTTTGGTAAAATTCCTTATGCCGCAGGTGGTGAATCCACTTCAACTCTTGCAGGTGTTTCATCTGGTTTCCTAGGTGCCCTTGTTGGTGGATTTATTGCTGGTGCCCTGGTTCTTGCTATCAAGAAATACGTTAAAGTTCCTCGTTCACTTGAAGGTGCAAAATCAATCCTTCTCTTGCCACTTCTTGGAACAATCTTGACTGGATTTGTCATGCTAGCTGTTAATATCCCAATGGCAGCAATAAACACTGCTATGAATGACTTCCTAGGGGGTCTTGGAGGAGGTTCAGCTGTCCTTCTTGGTATCGTCCTTGGTGGAATGATGGCTGTTGACATGGGTGGACCAGTCAATAAAGCAGCTTATGTCTTTGGTACAGGTACGCTTGCAGCGACTGTTTCTTCAGGTGGTTCTGTAGCTATGGCAGCAGTTATGGCTGGAGGAATGGTGCCACCACTTGCCATCTTTATCGCAACTCTTCTTTTCAAAGATAAATTTACTAAGGAAGAACGCAACTCTGGTTTGACAAACATCATCATGGGCTTGTCATTTATCACTGAGGGAGCGATTCCATTTGGTGCAGCTGACCCAGCTCGTGCTATTCCAAGCTTCATCCTTGGTTCAGCAGTAGCAGGTGGCCTCGTTGGTCTTACTGGTATCAAACTCATGGCGCCACACGGAGGAATCTTCGTGATCGCCCTTACTTCAAATGCCCTCCTTTACCTAGTTTCTGTCTTGGTAGGAGCAATCGTAAGTGGTGTGGTCTATGGTTACCTACGCAAACCACAAGCATAAAACTTAGATAGAGAATGAAAGATTGTACCATTTGGTGCAGTCTTTTTCTCTTTCCGAAATGCCTGTGAAATATGGTATAATAGAAGAATGGCAAACAAGAATACAAGTAAAACAAGACGGAGACCGTCTAAAGCAGAACTCGAAAGAAAAGAAGCGATTCAACGAATGTTGATTTCATTAGGAATCGCGATTTTATTGATTTTCGCAGCCTTCAAATTAGGGGCTGCGGGTATAACTCTTTACAATTTAATTCGCTTGCTGGTGGGTAGCCTAGCTTATCTGGCAATATTTGGTATCCTACTCTATCTCTTCTTTTTCAAGTGGATACGAAAACAGGAAGGGCTCCTATCTGGATTTTTCACCATATTTGCTGGCTTACTCTTGATTTTTGAGGCCTACTTAGTTTGGAAATATGGTTTGGATAAGTCGGTCCTAAAAGGAACCATGGCTCAGGTTGTGACGGATTTGACTGGTTTTCGAACGACCAGTTTTGCTGGAGGGGGCTTGATTGGGGTCGCTCTTTATATGCCAACCGCCTTTCTTTTTTCAAATATCGGTACTTACTTTATTGGAGTTATCTTGATTTTAGTGGGGACTCTCCTAGTCAGTTCTTGGTCTGTCTATGATGTTGCTGAATTTTTCAGTAGAGGCTTTGCCAAATGGCGAGAAGGGCATGAGCGACGAAAAGAGGAACGCTTTGTCAAACAAGAAGAAAAAGCTCGCCAAAAGGCTGAGGAAGAGGCTAGATTAGAACAAGAAGAAGCTGAAAAAGCCTTACTCGATTTGCCTCCTGTTGATATGGAAACGGGTGAAATTCTGACTGATGATGGTGTGCTTGACGTTCCTCCTGTTCCAGAAGAAGAGTGGGTGGAACCAGAAATTATCCTGCCTCAAGCTGAACTTGAATTCCCTGAACAGGAAGATGGCTCTGATGCTGAAGATGTTCAGGTCGATTTTTCAGCCAAGGAGGCTCTTGAATACAAACTTCCAAGCTTACAACTCTTTGCACCTGATAAACCCAAAGACCAGTCTAAAGAGAAGAAAATTGTTCGAGAAAATATCAAAATCTTAGAAGAAACCTTTGCTAGCTTTGGTATCAAGGTAACGGTTGAACGGGCTGAAATTGGACCTTCAGTAACCAAGTATGAAGTCAAGCCAGCAGTAGGTGTAAGGGTCAACCGCATTTCCAATCTAGCCGACGACCTCGCTCTTGCCTTGGCAGCTAAGGATGTCCGGATTGAAGCTCCAATTCCTGGGAAATCCTTAGTCGGAATCGAAGTACCTAACACCGAGATTGCGACAGTTTCTTTCCGAGAACTATGGGAACAATCTCAAACGAAAGCAGAAAATCTCTTGGAAATTCCTTTAGGAAAGGCTGTTAATGGTACCGCAAGAGCTTTTGACCTTTCTAAAATGCCCCACTTGCTAGTCGCAGGTTCAACGGGTTCAGGGAAGTCAGTAGCAGTTAACGGTATTATCGCTAGCATTCTCATGAAGGCGAGACCGGACCAAGTTAAATTTATGATGGTGGATCCCAAGATGGTTGAGTTATCTGTTTACAATGATATTCCCCACCTCTTGATTCCAGTCGTGACAAATCCACGTAAGGCTAGCAAGGCTCTTCAAAAGGTTGTGGATGAGATGGAAAATCGTTATGAACTCTTTGCTAAGGTGGGAGTTCGGAATATTGCAGGCTTTAATGCCAAGGTAGAAGAGTTCAATGCCCAGTCTGAGTATAAGCAGATTCCACTACCACTCATTGTCGTGATTGTGGATGAGTTGGCGGACCTCATGATGGTGGCCAGTAAGGAAGTAGAAGATGCTATCATCCGTCTTGGACAGAAGGCACGTGCTGCAGGTATTCACATGATTCTTGCAACTCAGCGTCCATCCGTTGACGTCATTTCTGGTCTGATCAAGGCCAATGTTCCTTCTCGTGTGGCATTTGCAGTTTCATCAGGGACAGACTCCCGTACGATTTTGGATGAAAATGGAGCTGAAAAACTGCTTGGTCGAGGTGATATGCTCTTTAAACCGATTGATGAAAATCATCCTGTTCGTCTCCAAGGCTCCTTTATCTCAGATGACGATGTCGAACGCATCGTAAACTATATCAAGGCTCAGGCGGATGCAGACTACGATGAGAGTTTTGATCCGGGAGAAGTTTCTGAAAATGAAGGTGAATTTTCTGATGGCGAATCTGGAGGTGATCCTCTCTTTGAAGAGGCCAAGGCTTTGGTAATCGAAACTCAGAAAGCCAGTGCATCCATGATTCAGCGTCGTTTGTCTGTTGGATTTAACCGTGCGACCCGCCTCATGGAAGAACTTGAGATGGCAGGTGTCATCGGTCCAGCTGAAGGTACTAAACCAAGAAAAGTTTTACAACAATAAAAAATAGCTTCTTTCCAAATTTGGAGGGGAGCTATTTTACTGGCTATTGATTACTTTTATACTCTTCGCAAATCAAATTCAAACCACGTCAGCTTCGCCTTGCCGTACTCAAGTACTGCCTACGGCTAGCTTCCTAGTTTGCTCTTTGATTTTCATTGAGTATTATTTTCCGAAGTTGGAGTATTATTGGACTGCTTTTCAGTTTCAGTGGCAGGTTTACTTGGAGTAGGAGTAGAAGAGTCTTGAGTTGCTGTTTTCTGCTCTTCTTTTTTCTCTTCCTTGATGCTGGATTTTGGCGTTTCTTCTTGTTGTGTTTTTTCTTGAGAAGTGTTATTTTCCTTATTGGGACTAGTGTTTTCCTGAGGGGATTCCTTTTGAATTTCTTTGACAATGGTTGTCGTCTGGGTTGTCGTAGGTTCTTTTTTAGTATTTTTGTTATTATCCAAGGCGTTCATGATAGTGATACTCGCGGTAATTAAGCCAAGGATACTACCGATAGTAGCAATGGTTTTTTGAAAGACTGTAAAGCCTTTTTTGATGTGTTCTGTTTTTGGTTTTGAAGTTCTACGATAATTAGACATGCATTCTCTCCTTTAACTAAAATTTATTATACCTCATTTCTTTAAAAAAATCTTAAAAAAAGAGGAATTGCCCTTTCTTGTCGCAAGCTCCGTTTCATGATACAATAGAAGGAGTGATTTTAGAAAGTGTGAGAAAACATGATTTACTTTGATAATTCGGCGACGACCAAGCCCTATTCTGAAGCCCTTGAAACCTATATGCAGGTCGCTTCAAAAATTTTAGGAAATCCATCTAGTCTCCATCGTTTAGGAGAACAGGCAACACGAATCTTAGATGCTTCTCGCCAACAGATTGCAGATTTAATCGGTAAGAAAAGCGATGAAATCTTCTTTACTTCTGGTGGGACAGAAGGAGATAACTGGGTCATCAAGGGTGTGGCCTTTGAAAAAGCCCAGTTTGGCAAGCACATCATCGTATCAGCCATTGAGCATCCGGCAGTCAAGGAGTCAGCCCTCTGGCTGAAAAGTCAAGGGTTTGAAGTGGATTTTGCTCCAGTTGATGAGAAAGGATTTGTGGATGTTGAAGCGCTAGCAGGTTTAATACGACCTGATACGACCCTCGTTTCCATCATGGCTGTGAACAATGAAATCGGATCTATCCAGCCTATTGAGGCTATTTCAGAACTGTTGGCAGACAAGCCAACTATTTCCTTCCATGTTGATGCGGTTCAGGCGCTTGCCAAGATTCCGACTGACAAGTACCTGACAGAACGAGTGGATTTCGCGACTTTCTCTAGTCACAAGTTCCACGGAGTTCGTGGTGTTGGCTTTGTCTATATCAAGTCTGGCAAGAAGATTACGCCTCTTTTAACAGGTGGTGGTCAGGAGCGCGATTATCGTTCAACAACTGAAAATGTGGCAGGGATTGCAGCGACAGCCAAGGCTCTCCGTTTGTCTATGGAAAAGCTAGATTTCTTTACTAGCAAGACTGGGCAGATGAAGACAGTGATTCGTCAAGCCCTTCTGGATTATCCAGATATTTTTGTTTTCTCAGCTGAGGAAGACTTTGCCCCTCATATTCTGACTTTTGGAATCAAGGGTGTTCGTGGAGAAGTTATCGTTCACGCCTTTGAAGACTACGATATTTTTATTTCTACGACCTCTGCTTGTTCGTCCAAGGCTGGAAAACCCGCAGGCACCTTGATTGCCATGGGAGTGGACAAGGATAAGGCCCAGTCAGCTGTGCGTCTAAGTCTAGACCTTGAAAATGATATGAGTCAGGTCGAGCAGTTTTTGACCAAGCTAAAATTAATTTACAATCAAACTAGAAAAGTAAGATAGGAGCATTTATGCAGTATTCAGAAATTATGATCCGCTATGGAGAATTGTCAACTAAACACAAAAATCGTATGCGTTTCATCAATAAACTTCGTAATAATATTTCAGACGTTTTGTCTATCTATCCTCAAGTTAAGGTAACCGCAGATCGCGACCGTGCCCACGCTTACCTCAATGGTGCTGATTACACCGCAGTAGCAGAATCCCTCAAACAAGTATTCGGGATTCAAAACTTTTCTCCCGTTTATAAAGTCGAAAAGTCTGTGGAAGTTCTTAAGTCTGTTGTCCAAGAGATTATGAAAGATATATACAAAGAAGGCATGACTTTTAAAATCTCTAGTAAACGTAGCGACCACACCTTTGAACTTGACAGTCGTGAACTCAACCAAACACTTGGAGGAGCTGTATTCGAAGCCATTCCAAACGTACAGGCTCAGATGAAAAATCCAGATATTAATCTTCAGGTGGAGATTCGTGAGGAAGCGGCTTATATTTCTTATGAAACCTTTCGTGGAGCAGGAGGATTACCTGTGGGAAGTTCTGGTAAAGGTATGCTCATGTTATCAGGAGGAATTGATTCACCTGTGGCAGGTTATTTAGCTCTTAAACGAGGGGTTGATATTGAGGCAGTTCACTTTGCTAGTCCACCTTACACGAGTCCTGGTGCACTTAAAAAAGCCCAAGATTTGACTCGTAAATTAACCAGGTTTGGGGGCAATATTCAGTTTATCGAAGTACCTTTCACAGAGATTCAAGAGGAAATTAAGGCCAAAGCGCCAGAAGCCTACCTCATGACCTTGACACGCCGTTTTATGATGAGAATTACCGACCGTATCCGTGAGGTACGAAATGGTTTAGTTATCATCAATGGGGAAAGTCTTGGTCAAGTAGCTAGCCAGACCTTGGAAAGCATGCAGACTATCAACGCTGTGACCAGCACTCCAGTCATTCGTCCTGTGGCTACTATGGATAAGTTGGAAATTATTGACATCGCCCAAGCAATCGATACCTTTGATATTTCTATCCAGCCTTTTGAAGACTGCTGTACGATTTTTGCACCTGATCGTCCGAAAACAAATCCAAAGATTAAGAACGCGGAGCAGTATGAGACACGTATGGACGTTGAAGGATTAGTTGAGCGAGCAGTGGCAGGGATTATGATTACTGAGATTACACCTCAAGTTGAAAAAGATGAAGTAGATGACTTAATTGACAATCTGCTTTAATCAGAAAATCCAAAAGAATTTAGGAAAATAAATTAAAAAGTTAGTTTTTAATCCAAAAATGGAAGCAAAACTGACTTTTTTTCTATTTTTATGATATAATGAGATAAAATTTTGAATATAGAGAGTTTTCTGACAATGAATCAATCCTACTTTTATTTAAAAATGAAAGAACACAAACTCAAGGTTCCTTATACTGGTAAGGAGCGCCGTGTACGTGTTCTTCTTCCCAAAGATTATGAGAAAGATACAGACCGTTCCTATCCTGTGGTTTACTTTCATGACGGGCAAAATGTCTTTTATAGTAAGGAATCTTTTATTGGTCATTCATGGAAGATTATCCCAGCAATTAAACGAAATCCCGATATCAGTCGCATGATTGTCGTTGCTATTGACAATGATGGCATGGGTCGGATGAATGAGTATGCGGCTTGGAAGTTCCAAGAATCTCCTATCCCGGGGCAGCAGTTTGGCGGTAAGGGTGTGGAGTATGCCGAGTTTGTCATGGAGGTGGTCAAACCTTTTATAGACGAGACCTACCGTACCAAAGCTGATCGCCAACATACGGCTATGATTGGTTCCTCATTAGGAGGCAATATTACCCAGTTTATCGGTTTGGAATTCCAAGACCAAATTGGATGTCTAGGAGTCTTTTCATCTGCAAACTGGCTTCACCAAGAAGCTTTTAACCGCTATATTGAGCGCAAGAAACTATCGCCTGACCAGCGCATCTTCATCTATGTGGGGACGGAAGAAGCTGATGATACAGACAAGACGCTTATGGCTGGCAATATAAAGCAGGCCTATATCGACTCGTCGCTTCGCTATTACCATGACTTGATAGCAGGGGGAGTTCATCTGGATAATCTTGTCTTGAAAGTTCAGTCTGGTGCTATCCATAGTGAAATTCCTTGGTCGGAAAATTTACCAGATTGTTTGAGATTTTTTGCAGAAAAATGGTAAGTTAGAAAAAGAGAAAGCCGATGCATATTGAAAACCTTAGCCACTGGAGTGGCCATCTTAACCGTGAAATGTACCTCAACCGTTATGGGCATGCTGGGATTCCAGTTGTGGTCTTTGCTTCATCAGGTGGTAGTCACAACGAATACTATGATTTTGGCATGATTGATGCCTGTGCTTCCTTTATCGAGGAAGGCCGTGTTCAGTTCTTTACCCTATCCAGTGTAGATAGTGAGAGCTGGTTGGCCACTTGGAAAAATGGTCACGACCAAGCAGAGATGCACCGTGCCTACGAACGCTATGTGATTGAGGAGGCTATTCCTTTTATCAAGCATAAGACAGGTTGGTTTGATGGCATGATGACGACAGGTTGCTCGATGGGTGCCTACCATGCAGTCAACTTTTTCCTCCAGCATCCAGATGTCTTTACCAAGGTGATTGCTCTTAGTGGTGTTTACGATGCACGTTTCTTTGTAGGCGATTACTACAATGATGATGCTATTTACCAAAACTCGCCAGTAGATTATATCTGGAATCAGAACGACGGCTGGTTTATTGACCGTTACCGTCAGGCAGAGATTGTGCTTTGTACGGGCCTTGGTGCCTGGGAACAAGACGGTCTACCATCTTTCTACAAGCTCAAAGAAGCCTTTGATCAAAAACAAATTCCAGCCTGGTTTGCTGAATGGGGACACGATGTCGCCCACGACTGGGAATGGTGGCGTAAACAAATGCCCTATTTTCTTGGACACCTGTATCTATAAAAGGAGTTACCTATGAATTACCTTGTTATTTCTCCCTACTATCCGCAAAATTTTCAACAGTTTACGATTGAACTAGCCAATAAAGGAATCACAGTATTGGGAATTGGTCAAGAACCCTATGAGCAATTGGATGAGCCCTTGCGCAATAGCCTGACTGAGTATTTCCGTGTTGATAATCTTGAGAACATAGACGAAGTTAAACGTGCAGTTGCTTTTCTCTTTTATAAACATGGCCCAATTGACCGCATTGAGTCTCACAATGAATACTGGCTGGAGCTGGACGCAGCACTCAGAGAACAATTCAATATCTTTGGTGCCAAACCAGAGGATCTCAAAAAGACTAAATATAAGTCTGAAATGAAGAAACTTTTCAAAAAAGCAGGTGTCCCTGTGGTTCCTGGAGCTGTTATCAAGACGGAAGCAGATGTAGATCAAGCAGTGAAAGAAATTGGCCTGCCAATAATTGCCAAACCTGATAATGGAGTGGGAGCAGCCGCAACCTTTAAACTTGAGACAGCAGACGATATCAATCACTTCAAGGCTGAGTGGGACCATTCGACCGTTTATTTCTTTGAGAAATTTGTCACTTCCAGTGAAATTTGCACCTTTGATGGACTAGTGGACAAGGATGGAAAAATCGTCTTTTCAACAACCTTTGACTACGCCTATACACCGCTTGATCTCATGATTTACAAGATGGACAATTCCTACTATGTGCTCAAGGATATGGATCCTAAACTGCGCAAGTATGGGGAAGCGATTGTCAAGGAATTTGGGATGAAAGAACGTTTCTTCCATATAGAGTTCTTCCGCGAGGGGGATGATTATATTGCCATCGAGTACAATAACCGTCCTGCAGGTGGTTTCACTATCGATGTTTATAACTTTGCTCATTCCTTGGACCTCTATCGTGGCTATGCAGCCATTGTTGCAGGAGAGGAGTTCCCAGTGTCAGAGTTTGAACCTCAGTATTGTTTGGCTACTTCTCGACGTGCAAATGCTCATTATGTCTATTCTGAGGAGGACTTGCTTGCCAAATACAGTCAGCAGTTCAAGGTTAAAAAAATCATGCCAGAGGCCTTCGCGGAACTTCAAGGAGATTACCTGTATATGCTGACAACTCCGAGCCGACAAGAAATGGAGCAGATGATTGCTGATTTCGGACAACGTCAATAATAAGAACTCTCGGATTAAGGAAATTCACTCCCTTAATCCTTTTGCTTTTTTATACTCTTCGAAAATCTCTTCAAACTACGTCAGCGTCGCCTTATCGTAGGTATGGTTACTGACTTCGTCAGTCTTATCTACAACCTCAAAACGGTGTTTTGAGCAGCCTGCGGCTAGCTTCCTAGTTTGCTCTTTGATTTTCATTGAGTATTATAATAAACGAAATCGCTTTCTTATATATTCTTTTAGAAAACTTGTTGCTAAAAGATATAAAAATTGATAGAATAAGGATTGTCTAAAAAATTTTAAGGAGAATCTATCAAATGGATTTCACATGGGCAATTAAATATGCCACTGAATTTTTGGCTACTGCTATTTTGATCATTCTTGGTAATGGTGCAGTTGCTAACGTTGAACTTAAAGGTACGAAAGGTCACCAAAGTGGCTGGATCGTTATCGCTGTTGGTTATGGTATGGGTGTTATGATCCCAGCCTTGATGTTTGGTAACGTATCTGGGAACCACATCAACCCAGCCTTCACTCTTGGACTTGCAATCAGCGGTCTCTTCCCTTGGGCACAAGTAGCTCCTTATATCCTTGCACAAGTTTTGGGTGCTATCTTTGGTCAAGCCTTGGTTGTGGCAACACACCGCCCATATTACTTGAAAACTGAAAATCCTAACAATATCTTGGGTACTTTCTCAACAATTTCAAGTTTGGATAATGGTACAAAAGAATCACGTTTTGCAGCAAGTGTTAATGGTTTTGTAAACGAGTTTGTTGGTTCATTTGTTCTTTTCTTTGCAGCGCTTGGAATGACTAAAAACTTCTTTGGTGCTGAACTAGTATCAAAAGCACAAGCAGCTATTAATGCTCAAGTTGCACAAGCAACTACTCAAGGTCAAACAATTCCTCAAGAGCAAGTAACAGCAGCACTTGACCAAGCTAAAGAACAAGTAGCACCATTTATGACATCTGGTCTTGGAATTGCTCACTTGGCACTTGGATTCCTTGTTATGGCCTTGGTAACATCACTTGGTGGACCTACAGGACCTGCCTTGAACCCAGCCCGTGACTTGGGACCACGTCTCCTTCATGCTTTCCTTCCAAAATCAGTTCTTGGTGAGCACAAAGGTGATTCAAAATGGTGGTATTCTTGGGTACCAGTAGTAGCACCTATCGCAGCAGCAATTGCGGCAGTAGCTATCTTCAAATTCCTTTACCTATAAGAAATTGAGGCTCTTTGTCAACTGTAGTGGGTTGAAGAAAAGCTAAGATCGAGAAAGGACAAATTTCGTCCTTTCTTTTTTGATA